>DYID01000020.1 GCA_020723805.1 Anaerolinea sp.
GTCGCGTCTATTATAGCCCGCACGGACGTGAACGTCCGTGCTATTCGTACAAAGCCGGCTGGAAGCCGGCTAGCGGGCGTAGCGGACGTTCTCTTACGTCCGCCTAACCTTGCGCTGTAATGTTAGTCTGCGGCGGCGGTGACGGGAGCGGGCTTGGGCTGTCCGCGCCAGAAGAACGCCCAGTACATGACCACCGAAATGGTGTAGAGAATGATTGTCCCGATGAAGGGCGGACCAAACCCATAGCGCACTTGCAGCCAGCCGCTGATGGTGGGACTGAACGCCCAGCCGAAGTTCCATGCCATGCTGGTCAGGCTGGCAACCGTGGCGCGGGCAGAAGGGTCCACGTGTTCCATGATGAAGGTCTGATAGACGGGCGAACTCATGTTCATCAGCGCAACGCGGATGTAGTAGGTGGCGGCGCCCACCCAAAAGACCGGCGAAAAACCCAGCAGGATGAGGAAGGGAATCGAAAGCGCCTGCGAGATGACTACCAGTTGAATCTTGCCGGTCCGTTCGGCGAGCGGAGGGGCAATCAAAAGCCCAATACCCATCGCCAGCGACCCCCAGGCGAACAGCGTCCCGATGACCGGGTCGGGCTGGTGATGCACCACGCGGAAGAAGACGTTCATGAACGGCATGACCAGCCCCGCGCCGAGGGAGGTCAACAGCATGGGGAGGATGAGTTTGGTCAGCAGGAGGGGCTGTTGGGCGGCATACTGAAAGGGGGCGAATACGGCGCGTTGACTGCGTCCCAGTTTCGGGGTCCGCAAAAAGAGAAGCGGCAGGATGGCAAGTCCCGCGCCGATGCCGATGACGAGCACCGAGTTCCCGTATGCCAGACTGTCGGTGGGGGAAACGCCCTGCGCCTGTCCCATCCAGGTGGGCAGGTAGCCGCCAATCCAGTTGCCGACGGATGCCATGGTCATCTGCAAACCCTGACCAAAACTGAAGAGATAGGTGCGCTCCTTTTCACTGCTGTTCTCCATCAGGAAGGGCGACATGGTCACGCCTGCCAGGCTTTGGGCAATGCCGGAGAGGATGTTCATCGAGTAGAAGGATGTTTCCGTCTGCCAGACCGCCATGACGAGGATGGACAGGCTCAACAGCGCGCCGGAGAGGAGCAGCGACCCTTTGCGTCCCAGCAGATCTGCCAGGTAGCCCATGGGCAGGGCGGCGAGCAGGGCGACGAAACTGCTGGCAGTGATGAGACTGCCGAGCAGCGCCTCGTCGAAGCCGAGGCTCAACACATAGAAGTTGAAGATGAGGCGAAAGCCGCCCATCACCGCGCCGGTCAAAATGACGTTGAGCAGGTAGAGCCGTGCGTTCGGCGTAAAGGCGCGGACGTGGGATGCATATTCGCCCAGCAGACGAAATGGGCGAAAGATGGGGATGTTCATTCGGTTGTAGAGGTATTTTCCAAAAATGATTTCAGGCTTCCGAATAGCGCGTCGAGCGCCTGCCTGCGGACGGTGTAGCGGTTTTCCTCGTGCAGGAGCGAGAGTTCCACCAGGCTGGCAAGGCGCAGTTCCTTCAAATGGTGGGTGACGGTCGGCGGGCGGAGCTGCAGGCGGCGGGCAATTTCAGAAGGGGTGAGGCTTTCGCTGGTGAGGTAACGCAGAATCTTCAGACGGGTCGGGTCGGCGAGCGCCTTGAGCGAACGGACGAGGGCATCGGGCACCACCTCGCCGGGGATGACGGACATATCTGCCGGGCGTGCGCCAAACGCCAGCAGAATGGTGTCGTTGTCTAACTTTTCGAAGAAGACCAGCGGGGTGATCCAAAACGCCGGAGCAATGATGAAGCGCGAGACGGTGAACTCATCCCCCAGTTGCAGCCCCTGGGTGATTTCGGTGAAGAACTTCTCGAAACTCATCGAGGTGGAGAGCGCCTGTGCGCGTTCCAGCGCCGCTTGCAGGACGGGAGCGACCCGTTTTTCCTCCTCCTCGAAAAATGCCTGATAGTAGGACTGGAACGCTTGCAGATATGCTTCGCCGAGTTCCGCCGGTTTGCTCCACCAATCCAGAGCGTATTCGACGGACTCGCGCTTGATGTTTTTGTTCTTCTTGCCGAGCATCTTCAGCAAAAAATCGGCGTCATCACTGGACCATGTGCCTGTTTCAGCGATGCGGCGGAGACTTTCGTTGAATTTTTTGTGGTTTTCCGAATCGGGGGTGCCGTCGCTTTCGTAGGTTTCGTTGACGCGGTACAGGAGCATCATCCGTTCGGCAGGCGGAATCTGCTTGAGCGACCAAAGCGCGCTGATGGCGTCCTTGGGCGCCGGCAGGGTGTGGAGCCACTTGAGCGGCACGCCGAGAAGCGGATACAGGTCCTCCAGGAGTTTGCGCTCCGTGGTCGGGATGCGGGCGCGGACGCTGGCAGCGTAAGCGGGACGGATGCCGAAATACTCCGGCTCGATCAACACATGCAGGCTGATGAACAGTTCGTAGGCTGTGCCGCAGTCCCATTCAATGGCAGGGGAGAAGGCAGGCTTGTTGGTCATTGGCTCCATAAATGTCTTGCCGCTCCTGAAATCACCTGGAAAGCAGTTTTTTGCCGAGGGAGATCAGCGTCTCACCCGTGTTTTCGTCAATTGTCTCGTTGAAGGGCGGAACGTGCTTGAAGATCATCCCGAACGTCAACAGCACCTGTCCGGTCTGGTGGGTGAGAGGAGTTTTGTGGGGCTTCTTTTCGTTTTTGAGTTCTGTAAGGGTCATTTCTTCCAAGACCTGATTGGTAGACATGGCTGTTCTCTCCTCGAATAAAGCGGTTGGTTAGGCGAATGCCTTTTTTAGACCGATGTCTAATTAGATAATAGTCTAAATCTTTCCGGCTGTCAAGAGGCATTATTTGCCTTTTATGCACGTTTCCAAACTTTCCCGGCGTATAATCGCCGCAAAGGAGACCCCCATGACCCGAAACATCCTGGCGTGGCTGTTGATCCTCTTCAGTTCGCTGTTTTTGCTGCTGAGCGCTGCCGGCACCGCGGCGGCGTGGGTCTATAACGAACCGCTGACCCACCGGGCAGTCTCTCAACTCGAAGAGGTGGACGGCGAATTGGCGCAGGCAGAAGCCACCCTGTCATCTACAAAAGCGGAACTCGAACGCGCCCTGCGCATTTTGGATGCGGCGCAGGCGGCGCTGGAAAAACTTGCCGCGCAAACTGCCAGCGCCGATAGCCTGCTCGATGGCATCCAGTCTTCGCTGGACGATCAGCTTCTCCCAGAACTGCGGACGACCCGCGAACGCCTCGCCGCCGCCCGCGCCGCGCTCGAGAGCCTGCGTGCCCTCCTCCAGAGCGTCGGTTCGCTGCCCTTCCTCGACTTGAAGTTTCCCGATCAAATCCTCACCGACCTGATTGCCTCCACCGAAACGCTCGATGCGCAAATTGCCGGCGCCGAAGATCTGGCAAAACGCGCCTCGACCTTCGTGAGCGACACCTCGTACCTGCTGGGCGGCGACCTGACGGAGACGCGGGATAACCTGCAGAATTTTCTTTCGGTGGTGGAAGCGTATCAGGGAAAGGTGACGGGTTGGCGAGAACAGATTGGGGATTTGAGGGATGCGCTTCCCGCTTGGATGGACCGCGCCTCGATCATTCTGTCCCTCTTTCTGTTCTGGTTCGGTCTTTCTCAGTTCAGCCTGCTTCTGCATGGACGCCTGCTGCTGCGCGGAGGAAATCCGCTGGAGGCGTGGCGGGCGTAACTGGTTCCGGGGAGGGGAATGCCGTTTGGGGGGAACAGGCTGAGGGGCGGAAAGAAGCGTCCCTCCTCATGCCTTTTGGCGGCGGCGTTGTTTGTGTTCGTACATCGCCTTGTCTGCCTGGGCGAGCAGTTCTTCCATGGTGATGGTGGATTCGGGCGGCACACGGATGACGCCCAGGCTGAAGGTGATGAGCGCCTGCCCCGCCTGGCGGTTGTAGGCATCCACGTTTTGCTGAAGGCGTTGGCGCATGGCTTCAACGTCGCTTTCGGTGGCGTCTGCCATGAGGACGACGAATTCATCGCCGCCCAATCGCCCGAGGACATCGGATTCGCGGAAGGTGTCGGTGAGAATGCGGGCGAAGCGCAGGATGAGGGCGTCGCCGGCGGCGTGACCGAGGGTGTCGTTGAGGTGTTTGAGGCTGTCCAGGTCTATGTAAAGCAGGCACAGGGAGTAGCCGGCGCGGCGGGCGAATTTCATCAGCCCGGTGGCGAGGACCATGAAACCACGGCGGTTGTTGAGCCCGGTCAACCCATCAGTGAGGGAAAGGCTGCGCAGGCGTTCGTTGGCGGCTTCGAGTTCGGTGACTTTTTCGTAGAGTTTGTTGGCAAGCACCTGAAGGTGCTCGCGCTGAAGCTGCCCGGTTTGGGGCAAACGGGCGGGCGCGGCGGGGTGCTTGAGGGCGTCGTTGACGACGCGCAGGATTTCGTGCGGCTCGCTGGGTTTGCGAAGGATGTGACGGATGCCGCTCGCCCGCGCCAGTTTGTGGATTTCGGTGTCGTCGTAATTGGCGGTGTGGAAGACCACCGGCACCTTCATGAGCAGGGGTTCGGCGCGCAGACGGCGCGTGAGGGTGAAGCCGTCCATGTTGGGCATGATGATATCGGTGATGACCAGATCGGGGAGTTGGTCGCGGGCGATTTCGAGCGCCTCGGCTCCGTTGTTGGCTTCGATGATGCGATGTCCAAAGTTCCCCAGCAAGGCGACATACATGTTACGGTCTGTTGCGTTGGTGTCTACGACGAGTATGGTTGCCATTCGATGACATCCCTTGATGAGAGTTGTGTGTTCCCCGGCAGGGAGGTTCAGCAAAAATCATAGCACAGTTGCCCGGCAAAGCCGGATGGGGAACATCCCCCCTTTCAAATTTATCAGGAATTTGTGGTTCTACCGTTTTTAACGGGAAAGCCCAAAACCCTTAGCCACGGATTTCAGGAATTCACACGGATTGTCTAAAAATTCGTAACTACTCAGACCGACTGGGTGAGCGGGGCTGCCCTAAAGGGTGCTTCGCGAAAGCCGCCTGCTCAGTTTATGGAAGTCCTTCGGACTGGCGCAACGAGTCGGTTTCAACCGACTTTTATGCGCTGAGGCAGGACTTTAGTCCGCCGAAACAGGGCAGAACGATATGGCTGAGCAGTTACAAAAATTCGTGAAAATCCGTGTAAATTCGTGGCATAAAATCTTACTCATGAGGCGTGATCCCGTCAGAAACGGGAGAGCCGAATTTGTTTACGCAAATTTTCGAGTTATTCGCCGAAAGAGAATTGATGGAGCAGTTCCCAGCGTTCCTCGGCGGTTTGCACGGTCCATTCGAAGCGGTTGACGGTGAATGTAATCGGGTCACGGGCGCCAAAGGTGGGATCTTTGATGCGCGTGGAGTGGTTTTCGGGGAGTTCGACGATTTTGATGTGAGGGAGCCAGTTCTGCGATTGATAAGGATAGCTTTCACACCCCATTTCAGCGGCGAGGTTACTGATGTCGTTATACATCTTTTCGAGTTCGGCGCTTCTTTCTGCTAACAGCCACAACCTGCCCTGCTGGTTGTTGACATTCATGCGGGCGATGTTGTTCACTGTAATTTGGAAGGGTTTCATCTGGCGGGCGTATTCCGCAAGGCGCTTTTTGACGGCGTCGAAATCTTCCACGTTGCGGATCGCCTGCACAGTCAGATGCAGGTCAATGATGGGCGCGCCGTCGGTGATTTTGGCGGTCTCTTCCGAAAGTTTGAACAGGCGGGAGTATGCCTCACTTTCGGGACGGAGGATGATGAAGGTGGCTTTGCCGTTTGGGCTGGATGCTTGCATACGTTCTATTTCCTTGAGCCTGTTCTTGTACAAGTTCATGTGCGCCTCAACGTCATTTCTTCCGACGCCATAGTTCCATGCCAGCAGTCCGCGGTGCTGGTCGTTTTGCCACACGGCATGGATTCTTTCTTTCAATTCCGCCAGGCTGTGCTGCAATGAAACGATTTTGAATTCATCGCCGGCGCGTTCCGAGCGGAAAACAAAGAACCCTTCTTTTTTGGGGAAACACGTAAGCAGCAGGTTCGAGAAGCGTTTAAGGTCCTGGTCAATGGCAGAACTGCCGTAGCGGGCGTTTCCTTCGTGCATGTTGAGCATGTCGGTCAGCGCCACGCCTTGAATGGTCTTATTCTCCAAATACCATTTGGCTCCCAATCCATTGAGCGTGCCGGTCAAATATTCCTTGGTGACGACGCTTTCGGCGATGTTCTGGGTGATTTGAACCTGCGTCACGGCTTGCTGTTTCAGTGTAGTGGGCAGGTTTAGCGACTGAATTTTAGCCACAAGATTGGCGTAGGGCATGTTAAACTCATTCCAACTTTGATAGCCGTCGTTGTCCTCGATGCGCCGCGGGATCTCGGAGTGGCTCTCGATGATGGTCTGCCGCAGCACCACAGGGCGGTACTTTTTGCGTTGTTTTTGAAGTTCGTTTTCGGCTTCGGTGTCGGTGGTGCCCACCCCGTAATCCCAGGTGAGCAGAGATTCTGCCTCCTGCCGGTGATACATTTTGGCGAGGATGCTGTTCATTTCACGCGGGGTCTTGGTGGTGGAGACAATGCGGAATTCGTCGCTGCCCGGCGCGCGGCGGACGAAATCGCCCGTATCGAGGCTGAACGCCGACATGAACTTAAACGCCAGTTTGCGCAATTCTGCATCCACCACCAGCGCGCCGTACACTTTATTTGCCTGCCGCAGGTCGTAAATATCCACCCTTGCCATTCCCCGCACCTGGTCGGGAGGAATCAGCCATTTTTCTGCCCGTGTGTTCAAGGCGTGCGTGATCGAATCGTAAAGCGCCAGTCCCTTGGCGTTTTTCAACGCGACAGAAACCAGGCGCTTCAACTCCTGAATTTGGCTTTCGCTGATGGGCAGCGCTTGAAAAAGATTTTCCAGTTCCTTGAAGGATTGCAGGAAAATCTTCAGTTCGTTATCCATGAGCAGATTGCGAAAGTCGTTTGCGCGACAAAATCTCCAGGATCTTCTCGTGCAATTCCTGGCTTTGCCGAATCTCGTGCTGCATACCCTGACGCTGGAAACTATCCAATGCGTCGTTGACGAGCATGAGAGCCGCATCCAGGTTGCTGTCTGCTTCGAAGTACACAGACGCCAGACCGAACTGTCCCCGCGCCAGTTCGTCCACCCGCCCAAACTCTTCGGCGGAGCGGATGCCCTCGCGGAAGTAGTGCTCCGCTTCGGCGTACTTTTTCTGCTTTAACGCGACAAAGCCCAGCCCGTTGAGTGCGTAACTGACATGACGGATCGGGTCTTTCCGCGCCGGGTCCTGCCACGTTTCCAACGCTTTTTGATACCACTCCCGCGCTTTTTCCAGGTTTCCCAGTTCGTATTCGAGGTCGCCGAGACCGTATTGCACGAAGCCGCGGCTGTAAATGCCGTAGTCGTCTTTGGGAAATTCCTCGGTGGTCTGAAGCACGTCCATGAGCAGGGCGCGGGAGCGGTCGAAATTGCCGAGGCGCAGTTCCACGGTCCCGAGCGAACGTTTGGCGGCGGCAATCAGCAGTTTGTCCTCGGTCAGGGTCGTGGCGGAGAGCGCTTCCTCCGCCCAGCGCAGCGCCCGCAGATAGTCGCCCTGGTAGAAGTAAATCCAACTGATGTTGCGGGCAAAGGTGCTGAGGGATTTCCAATCCGAAAGCAGGTCGGCGGCTTTGATGGCGGCGTGGGCGAGGGTCAGGCGGTCATACCAGTAGGCGCGCTGCCACAGCACACTGCCGAACTGAAGACCAATTTGGACCAGCGCGGCGGCGATGTCGCGCGTGCGTTTTGTGAGAGCGCTCGAAGCGGACTTCTTTTGGATGGCTTTATAACACCATTGGGCGGCGCTCAGGATGTTGTTGCGGTCGAGCAGGAGTTTTTCGTAGCCGCGCCACTCTTTGAAGCTGCTCATCTGTGCCACCAGCCGGCTGTAATACTGGGCGGTCCGCCACTCCGCCTGCTGGATGAATTTACGGTTGTTTGCAAACTGCGTGCGGATGAAGCGGCGCGTAAGCGGCAGGATGCTGAAATAGTCGCGGTCCGGTTCGTGTTCAGTGAGCGTGAGTTGCAGCAGGTCGCTGAGGGCGCTTTCGAACTCTTCTTCGTCCTCGATGCCGGAAATTTCTTTGAGCGCCTCCCGCGAGACCGCCTCCGGCTGAAGCGCCAAGATGAACAACAGTTTCTTTTGGTTGCCGTCCTTCAGCAGGTTCCAACTGTGATTGAAGCAATATTGCAGGATGGGGATGCTCGAATCGAGGCTGAGTTTATCCAGCACCTGTGTGACGGAATACCCCAGCACGGCGATTTGCCCCTGCACCCACAACAACGCCAGGGGAAGCCCGCCGGTCAGCTCAATCAACTGCTTGTTTTGTTCGTCGGTCAGGTGGATGTTCTTCTGCTGGGCGTCCCATTTCAGCAGGGCGGTGCTTTCATCCTCCGTCAAGCCCTGCAAGCGGATGATCTGCCCCTCCGCGACGCGCTCGCGCGAGGTGACAATCACTTTGAGGGTGATGGGTGAGCGGCGCAGAAACTCCAGGATGTCATTTTGTTCCTTGCGGGAGAGCGACTCGAAGTTGTCCAGAACGAGAAGCGTGGTGCGGCGGGCAAGCAGGTTGTAGGCGCGGCGGATTTGCTCCGGCAGCGACAGGTTGCCAATGGTGGGATTCCCCAGCGCCGCGCCGATGGTGATGAGGATGTCGGTCAGTGATTTGGCTTCCGGGATGATCGGCTCGACGCCGTGTAGCGTAAGCACGGTTTCCTTCGCCGAAATCCAGATGACCGACTCGAAGAGTTCCTCCTCCACACAGCGGTGGCTGACTTCGATGGCAAGCGCCGATTTTCCCACTCCGCCGATGCCCTCGATGCCGATGATGAACGTGCGGTTATCGGGCTGAAGGGACTGGAGGATGGTCTTGATTTCCTGCTCCCGCCCTACAAAGAAAGGGCGCCGCGGCAGGCTTGCCAGCAGGACACTCTTTTCGCGCTCTTTGCCAGTGGAGGTCAGATGCTCGATTTGCTTGGTATAACGGGCAATCGCCTCCTTTTCCATCGTCACGCTGTTAATGAGATGCAGGGGCTGGTCGGCGCCGTATTTTGCCAGCATTTCTTCGAGCGTGTAGAGATTCTTCTTGTGAAGTTCGATCAGCCGTTCGAGGTGAGTGATTTCTTCCTTGTCCATATCTCACTTGCTCTCTAAATTACAGCGAAAAGTGGGCTGGCGGTGCAGGAGACGCTCTCTGGCGTCGGTTTTTACGCTGTCACAGCCATCCGCTTATTGGGTGGCTTGAATGTCCTTTTTATAGACCTTGGACAGCGCCGCTTCCAACTGCTTGAGCGTGTTCAGCATGGCGTTTTCCGCTTCGGTCAGGTTATGAACGATGATGGGAGGAACCAGCGCGCTTCCCCATTTGGCGTATTGCTCTTTGGAAAGATGATAGTTGCGGGAATACGTCTCCAGCAGAGTCACCAGATGCCGCACCTCTGCCTCATGGTTTTGCCACAGCAATTCGTCAATTTTGGCGGCGGTCAGGTCATTTTTTGCCGCTTCCGCCTGTTCAGGTGGCAGCGGCAGAACCTCCGCCTCTGTTTGAGGAACTTGCGTCTGCGCTGCGTTGGCTTCCGCTTTTCGCCGCTCCCGCCGCTCTTCGAGGATGCGGCGTCCTTCGTCGAACACAAAGTCTATCGCTTTCAAAAGGATGGGGATTTGCACGGCATCTAACATGTTTTCCTCCGTTGCGGATAGTATAGCATAGACATTACCGGGGTACTATCACCTGTCAATTTCGTTAATCGGGGTTTCCTGAGTAACTCACCTTACGCAGAACGTCCCGAAGGTTCTCTGAAAAGAGCCTTATGGAACGATAAAACCTTCGGGACGGTGCTTAACATCAGTGAGTAACTCACCTTACGCGGTGGCGCGAGATTCATCTCGCGTTTTCAAGCGACATGAATGTCGCGCTACGAGAAAACTGCGTAACATCAGTGAGTAAATTTTGCCGCGCTTTTGTAGACGGGCGTATAATTTCAAATGGAAACATCCGCAGGAGGGCGGCATGGAGCAGGATTTTGTGACAGAACGAAGGCTCATGGTGGAGCGTCAACTGCGGGGACGTGGAATCAGCGACCGGCGTGTGTTGGATGCGTTCGAAACCGTGCCGCGCCATCTCTTCGTCCCCGAGGAATACCGCCATTTGGCATACGAAGACGGTCCGCTTCCCATTGGATTCAGCCAGACTATCTCCCAGCCTTTCATCGTTGCCTACATGACTCAACTGCTGGATTTGAGCGGCGATGAACGTGTGCTCGAAGTGGGGACCGGCTCCGGCTATCAGGCGGCGATTCTTTCCGCCCTGACGGCTGAAGTGCACACCATCGAACTCATCCCCGCCCTGGCAGAACGCGCCCGCCAGACCCTCGAGCAAATCGGCGTGACCAACGTTTTCATTCACATTGGCGATGGGTCGCTGGGTTGGGAAGAAGCCGCCCCTTACGATGCCATTCTGGTCACTGCCGCCGGTCCGCGTGTGCCGCCGCCTCTGCTGAAACAACTTGCCGACGGCGGGCGCATGGTGCTGCCTGTCGGTGAGCGCGGCGCTCAGGTGCTGGAGTTGTGGCGGCGGGAGGGAGAGAAGTTTACGCACGAGACCCTGCTCCCTGTGGCGTTTGTCCCCCTGCGGGGCAGGGAGGGGTTGAAGTAACGAAGGCGCAACGCTCCCAACAAAACTGCCGGCAGGGGAAACGGCGGGTTTGCATTTCCAGTTTTTCCAGTTTTATGGAATAATACAGCAGGTTATGTATAAAATCATCATTCCCGATTCGCGGTTGATCGCCCCCTTTAACGAGCCTGCGCGCGATTTGCGCATTCAAAACAATCCCCTCTGGCTGCATCAGAGGAATGTCCTTGCGCCTTACACCACCCGCGAAAAGGAACTCGAACCCAGGGAGCATCTTCCCAACGAGCGGGTGGAAATGCTCGTTTATCGCAACAACCTGTTTTTCGACGAGGAATACATCAAGGCGTTCATTTCCGCCGCGCGCAAGCGGAAACGGGCAGTGCGGGCGGCATTCTCCGCCGAAGACCCGGCCTTCAAGGAACATGCCCTGCCGCTGTCCACCTCCTACACGCTGGCGGGCAATTTGTACTTGGCTGACTTGTGGTATTACCCCCAGGGACCGGTGGCAGACGTGGAACCGCTCGTCATTGACCTGGAGGCGCGCGAACTCGGTTATTATCACGTCCCCACCTACATGGCTGACCAGAGCGGCGACCTGACCTTTCAAGTGCCTCTGCGCGCCCTTCTGGCAATTGACTCGTGGGTGCATATCTTCATTGCCGATATTGTGTTCGGTCTGTTTTCGCGAGGCGCACGTTTCGAGAAACGCCTGAACGAAGACTTGGCATTCAAGTTGAGAATTTTGAGCAAGGCACTCTACGAAGGACGGCAGGTGCTCGAATGTTCGGAACTGGTGAAGGTGGGCAAAAACTGCGTCATTGACCCCCGCGCCGTCATCCACGGACCGACCACCATCGGCGATAACGTGACCATCAACGCCGGCGCGGTCATCGAAAATTGCATCATTGGGAATAACGTCAACATCTCGCAGGATGTGCAGTTGATGCTTTCGGTGGTGGGGGATGGCACGTTTCTACCCTTCCGCGCCGCCCTGTTCATGACCACCGTGATGGACAACAGCATGATTGCGCAAAACACCTGTTTGCAGATGTGCGTCGTTGGGCGTAACACCTTCATCGGCGCCGGCTCCACTTTTACCGACTATAACCTCGTCCCCACGCCCATCCGTGCGCTGGACGGGCATGGCAACCTGAGTTATGCCAACCGTCCTGTTATTGGCAGCGCCGTGGGGCATAACTGCCGCATCGGTTCAGGGATGATTGTGTACCCCGCACGCACCATCGAATCAGACGTGGTGCTGGCGGCGTCGAAAGAACGGCGCGTCATTGACCGCAACATCCGCTATGAAGACAGCGACCACCACAAGTTCAAGTATCCCGGGCTGCATAAGCGGCTGTACGACCCCAAAAGCAGAGAAGTGCAGGCGCTGGAATCATGGTAGCACATGGATACCTTCGCGTTCATCATTCATCCCATTGACCCCAAACGGGATGTCAGCCGCAAGTTTCCGCTTTTGGGGCGGTTGTTGAGCGAAAGACAGATTGACTTTTTCTCCACGTTCTTTCCGCCGGTGTACATTTCCGAAATCGAAGGGATACGCTCGGAGGCGACGGGCAAGGAAATCAAAGGCTGGTTCATCGCCTGTCCCTACACGCCGCGGCGGATGATGGAGTTGCCGGAGCAGACGGTTTATCGTAAGATTATCCAGACCGGCAGGCTGGCGGAAAAACTCGGCGCGCAAATTCTGGGCTTGGGAGCGTTTACATCGGTGGTGGGAGATGCCGGCATCACCATTGCCAAAGCCCTAGATGTGCCGGTGACGACCGGCGATTCCTACACCGTGACGGTGGCTGTGGAAGCGGTGCGGGAGGCGGCGCGGCTGATGGACATTCCGCTGGCAGGCGCCACCGCCGCTGTAGTAGGCGCGACGGGCGCCATCGGTCAGGTGTGTGCCGAACTGCTGGCAGACGACGTGCAGCGTCTCTTTTTGATCGGCCGCAGGCAGGAAAAACTCGAGGAACTGCGGGACAGGCTGAAGGTCCGCGCAAGAGCCGAATTGATCGCCAGCACACGGATGGAAGTCCTCTCCGAGGCGCAGTTGATTCTGACGGTGACGAGCGCCATCCACGAGGTCATCCGCCCGGAACATTTGCAGCCCGGCAGTGTGGTGTGCGATGTCGCCCGCCCCCGTGATGTTTCTGCAATGGTGGCACGGGTGAGAGATGATATATTAGTGATTGACGGCGGAATGGTGGATGTGCCAGGACCCGTTGATTTCCATTTTAATTTCGGTTTCCCGCCGGGTAAGGCGTATGCCTGCATGGCGGAGACGATTGCCCTGGCGCTGGAGGGACGTTTCGAGGATTACACGCTCGGCAAACACATCACCAGGGAACGCGTCGAAGAAATCGGTTCGATTGCCAGGAAGCATGGCTTCCGCTTGAGCGGCTTTCGTTCGTTCGAACGCGAAGTAACACCCGAACAAATTGAAACTGTGAGGCGTAACGCGGCGCAGGCAAGAAAATTGCGCGCGGCGCATACGTAATTTCGGAGGTTATGTATGGGAAAATCACGATTGTTGGTTGTGGAAGATGACCTCGACATCGGAAACATGCTGAAGATTTACTTCAGCGGGCTGGGTTTCGATGTGGATGTCGCAGTGCGCGGTTCGGATGCGCTGGAGAAGACCAAGCAGGTGCTGCCCCATCTGATCGTGCTGGACATCATGCTGCCCGACATTGACGGCTATGAAGTGTGCCGCAACCTGCGCATGAACATGCGTACCAGCCACATCCCGGTCATCTTTCTCACCCAGAAGGATGAGCGCAGCGACAAACTCCAGGGACTGGAACTGGGCGCGGACGATTACATCACCAAGCCCTTCGACATTGAGGAACTCAAACTGCGCGTACAGGGCGCCATCCGCCGCGCCGAACGTGAGAGCCTCACCGACCCCCGTTCCGGTCTTCCTGCCGGGCGTTTGATCGAGGAACAACTCCGCCGCATCATCCGCGAAAAGGACTGGGCGCTGATTGACGCGCGGGTCAACCACTTCGAGCCGTTCAAGGATGTTTATGGTTTTGTGGCAGGCGACGACGTTCTACGCTTCACTGCCATGCTCATCGGCGAAGTGGTGGATGAACTGGGCACCGCCTCCGATTTCATCGGTCACGCCGGAGGCGACAACTTCATCATCATCACCAAAGCCGAAAAAGCCGCCGCCATCCGCGAGCGCCTCAAAGCGCGCTTCAACGAAGAAGTGCAGACGCACTACAACTTCATGGACCGCCAGCAGGGCTTCATCATGGCGCCCTCTCCCGACGGGACGACCACCCAAGTGCCTTTCATGACCATGTCGGTGGGGGTGGTCTCGCCTTTGGAACATTCCTTTGCCGATATTCGTGAAATCACCGAACTTGCGGCGGAAGCCCGCCGTCAGGATACCCCATCGGCAGGGAAAGCAGGCTGATGGAAGAGGATGTTTGACGGTTTGGGACTCGGTCACTATTTAATTCTGCTGGCGCTGGCATTTTTACTGCCGGTGCTGGCGGTTGTCGCGTTCCGCCGCGCCTTTCGAAAACCCTCTCTCCCTCCACAAACCGACCCTTCCCTTTCTTCCCCCGATTCTTCTCAAAAACTCAACGAAGCGATTTTGCTCATCCAGCCCGGCGGGCGGGTGGAATACCTCAACGAACTCGCGCGGGAATGGTTTGGCTTGCGCCCCGAGGAACCGCCCGACCTGGAATTGCTGGCGCGCCGCGTCCGTCCCTCCGAGGAATTTTTCCGCCTGTGCGCCAGCCCCTCCCGCAAACGCCTCTCCATTGGCGGTCAACTGGTGGAAGCCGCCTCCTACCCTCTGCCGGGTGTCCATGCACAGACGCTCGTGGCAATGCAGGCGGTCGAATTTTCGAAAAATTTGCAGGAAGCGGGAGCGCATTCTTCTATCCTGCGCCTCCTCACCGACTTCAGCCGCAGTCTGTCTGCCAGCCTGGCGCTGGAGGATGTGCTGCACGCCGTCCTGTTGAACATCTCGCAGTTGCTTTCGCCCGATATTCTGGAACTCAAACTCGAGGACCCCGAAACCAAACAACTGACGCCGTTCATCCTCGATCCCATTGGTCGCGCCGGCGTTCAACGCGCCCCCTTTTCCCAATTCAACGGCTTCACTGCCTATCTTCTCCAACAGAATAAACCCGTCCTTCTGACCGACACCACCACGCCTTCGCTTCCGCCTCAACTCCAGGTTGAGAACTCCCCGATTCGTTCCTATCTCGGCTTGCCCCTCCTCGCCGACCAGCAACGAATCGGAACGCTGGAACTGGGACGCTTCACCCCTGCCGCCCTCCGCCAGGAAGACCTGGACCTGATCCAGTTGATGGCATCGCAAATTGCCTTCAGCATTCGCAACGCCATTCTGCACCAGACGGAACAAAAACGCGCCGCCGAATTGAGCGGGCTTGCCAGCCTTGCCCAAGCGGTGAGCGTTTCCCGCGATTACAAAGACATTTTGCGGCGGCTGATTCAAAGCGTTGCCCCTCTGTTACCCTTCGATATTCTTGGTTTCCTGTTATACGACCCGGGCAAAGGAACGCTGGAAGCCCAGTCTCCTTTTCAGGGATTGCCTCCGCAAATCGTGGATATGTACCGGGCGTCCGTCCCCCCCAACAGCCCCGTCGAAAAATTCATCCTCGAAAAGAAAACCATCGTTGCCTCCAACGCCGCCGCCGACCCACACTGGCGTGAACTTGGGCTTCACACTCTCGCACAAGCCGCCAGCCTGCGAGAATCGGTCCTTGCTCCCATGGTCGCCGATGACCATCTGGTGGGATATTTGCAGGTTTCCAACCGCAAAGGCGGCTTCGCCGAATTCTCCGAGGCGGAAATCCGCCTCATCGAAACGATTGCCCGTCAGGCGGCGGGTATTCTCGAAACTGCCCTCACCACCGAGCAGACCCGTCAGCGCGCCCTCCGTTCCGACGCTCTGCGCCGCATTGCCAGCCTTGCCGCCTCCAACGCCACCATAGATGAAATCCTGCGCTTCTCGGTTCAGGAACTGGCGCGTCTCTTTCAAGGCGACCTCGCCGCCATCTTCCTGCGCGACGAAGAGCGCGGCGAACTGACCCTGCACAAGGAATCGGTCTTTGGCGCCAAACCCGAAGAAATCAACACCCTCAGCCGCCTGCATGTGGACGCCTCTCAATACCGCTTCACCGTCTCCGGCAGCCAAAAGCCCTTCCTCTCCGGGCGGCTCAGCGCCGACCGCCGCATCCTCGCCGCCTACCTGCCGCTGGTCACCACCCTGCAGGTCGAATCGGCGGTGGTGGTTCCTCTCGTCGTCCGCGACCGCAGCCTGGGCGAACTCATGCTCGGAAGCCGCAAAGCCGAATTCTTCAACGAATACGACCTGCAAATCATCTCCACCGCCGCCGGTCAACTTGCCTCCGCCCTCGAAGACGCCTCCCGCGCCACCCTCACCGACGAAACTTTGCGCCGCCGTGTCGAACAACTGACTGCCATTGCGCGCGTCAGCCGTGAACTCAGCGCCGCCTCCGACCTGCGCTCTCTGCTGGATGTCATTCACAGCGAAAGCCTGCGTATCACCCGCGCCAAATGCGGCACCATCCTGCTCTTCGACGAAAACGCTTCCACCGACCCTCTGCCTGTCTCTCTCACCGTTGGCTGTCCCTTCCCTGAGACTCTTTCTGCGCTCGAAAAACACGCCTTCCACAGCGGCGAACCGCAGCTTATCGAAAACACCGCGCAGACGCCCTATGCTGTCTCCCACGAGGGAGTGAAAGCCCTCTTGGTCGTCCCCATTCTCAGTCAGGGAAGAACCGTAGGGCTGATTCACCTGCACTCCGACAAACCCGGCGCTTTCGACGCGTCCTCCCTCGAAGTCGTCCAAACGCTGGCGGCGCAAGCCGCAGTTGCCGTTGTCAACGTGCGCCGCTATCAGGAGCAGGTGCGCCAGGCGGAACTCCTGCGCCGGCGCGCGGGTGCGGCTGCGCGTTTATCCGAAAGCGGTTCGCTGGATTTTGAACAGCCGCTGGAACAAACCCTGCGCCAGATTGCCGTCAACATCAGCGAAGCGACCGCCTTTCGCGCCGTTCTCATCAGTGTGCTGGAGCCGCAGAGCGGCATGTTGCGGCGCGTTACCGGTGTGGGCTTTCCGCCGGAAATCATGGCGGAATTCATGGCACGCAAACAGCCATTTTCCAGCCTGAAACAACTCCTCAAACCGCAGTTCCGCATCAGCCGTTCCTACTTCATCCCGGCTGACCAGTCTCCCATCGTCCCCGCCGATATCCACCTCGTCACTCTTCAATCGCAGGAGCGCCAGCAGAACAGCCCCAACGCCTGGGACCCGGACGATACCCTTGTGACCGTTCTGGAGGACAACGAGGGAAAACCGATTGGAATCATCAGCGTGGATGCGCCCCGCGACGGTCTGCGCCCGGACCGCGCCGCCATCGAAGCGCTGGAACTCTTTGCGGCGCAAGCCTCACTGGCGATCATCGGTCATACCCGCATCACGGAACTCCGCAATCAGGTGGATGCGCTGAAAGCCGGGCTCGAACGCCAGCAGCGTCTGCTTGCCAACACCCAAAACGACCTGCCCGTTCTGCTCCGCAAAGACCTTGACCAGACCATCGCCATCCAAAACCTCGACCAGCGGGCGCAGCGTGTCCGCGCGGGGCTTGCCATCACCGAATCGGTCAGCCGCCAGTTGGACGCCTCCTCTGCCCTTCAGGCATTGGCGCGTGAGACCCTCACGCAGTTGGGTATGTCTGCCGCGCTGGTGGCGGAAGCCTCGCCCGAAGGTCCGCGTTTGACTCACATCCTGGGCAACATTCCGCGCGCCACCAACCCGGAGGCGCTGTTCGGTCAAAGAAACCCGCTCCGCGCTACCCTGCAAAGCGGCGAAGCCATCCTCATTGCCGCCTTGGACGAAAACGTCGAATGGCGCGATACGCCTCTGCTGACTGCTCTGCGGGCAAAATCCGTCATCTGCCTGCCCCTCCGCATAGACAAGCGCACCGTGGCAGCGATGATGGCGGTCAGCCCCGAACCGATGCCTGCCTTCACCAGCGAAGACCTGCAGGTCTATCACCAAATCGCGCGGCAGACCTCCGTCATCCTGCAAAACATTTCCCTGCTCAGCGAAACCCGCCGCCGCCTGCAGGAAGTCAACCTGCTGCTCGATTTCAGCCGTCAACTGCGCGGACTCGATGCCGACCACATCGTCAAGGCGCTGTTGGAGAGCGCCCGCAAAGCCTTGAACACGGCGCACGCCGGCGTGGTGTTGATTTGGAACGAGCACACCGCTCAACTCATTCCCAAAGCCGTGGCTGGCTATGCCGACAACGAAGCGATGAAAAAGATCGCCTACCGCTCCGGCGAATCTCTGCCGGGGCAGGTCTTCGAAACCAACCGTCCCCTGCGGGTGGACGAAGTGCAGTTCACGCGCGATTACACCTTCACCACCGAAGGGCAGCTGCTCTACCGTCAAGCCACCGGCGGACGTTTGCCCGTTTCGAGTTTGCTCATCCCCATCCAATCGGGCGACCAGCGCGTGGGGGTGGTGGTGCTGGATAACTTCAACACCCCCGCCGCCTTCCATGAAGAGGACGAGACCCTGCTCCTTTCGCTTGCCCAGCAGGTTGGGCTTTCGCTCCAAAACGTTCACCTCGTACAGGCGACCCAGGAACGCGCTGCCCAGCTGGAAGCCCTCACCGCCGCCGCCACCAACCTGACCTCCAGCCTGAAAAGCACCGAACTCATGGAGACCCTCCTCGATCAACTGGGACCGGTCATCCCCTTCGATACGGCGACCCTGTGGATCCGCGAAAAAGACCGCCTCACCGTCGCCGCCGCGCGCGGCTTCCCCGACACCGAACGGCGCCTCGGCTTGACCATTGCCGCGGAAGACAGCGCCCTGTTCAAGGAAATGATTCGTACCGGTCAGGGCATCTCCGTCGGCGACGTGCGGCAGGACCCGCGTTTCCCGCCGCTCGAAGCGCCGCGGCTTTCCTGGCTGGGCTTACCGCTGGTCTCGAAGAAGGAAGTCATCGGTGTGCTGGCGCTCGAAAAATGGCAGGCGTACTTCTACACCCGCGAACATATTCAGGTCGGCACAACCTTTGCAAGCCAGGCGGCTGTGGCGTTGGAAAACGCCCGCCTCTTCGAGGAAAGCCTGAGCCGCGCCTCCGAACTCGACCAGCGTTCCAAACGCCTGGCGCTCCTCAACCGTTTCTCCTCATCGCTGGGTTTCCTGCTCGATGAGGACAAAATCCTGCAACTCACCGCCAACGAAATCCAGGATGCTGCCAATGCCGCGCGGGTCTCGGTGGTGGTATTCGAGCGCGGCAAAGCGGTGTGGAAATTCTCCAACCCGAAACCCACCCGCAAACTGCCGCAAACCCTGCCCGATGCTCCCATCTTCCAGCGTCTGCGCGAATCGCTGGGTGTGTTCACCACCGATTCGGTCAAGAGTGAAGCGGACCTGGCGCCCCTCGCCGGCTTCCTGGGCGAAAATACCAAATCGCTGCTCATCCTGCCGCTTGCCAGCAGTTCGAATCTAAGAGCGCTGATCTTTGTCCAACAAAACGAAGCCATGCGCTTCAGCCACGCCGAACTCGAACTGGCGCTCACCCTCACCAATCAGGCGAGCATTGCGCTCGAAAACGCCCGCCTTTACCAGTCCACCCTTTCCACGGCGGAACGATTTGCCATTCTCAACCAATCCAGTTATCAGGTTGGCGCCAGCCTCGACCCGGAGCAAATTTACGTCGCCGTCCATCGCGCCGCCCAGCGGCTCATGCCGGTCGAATCCTTCGTCATCAGCCTGCTGGATGAAGAGACGAACGAAATCGAAGGCGTGTACCTGGTGGATGGCGACAAACGCGCTCCCGTCGCCCGCATCCCGCGCGACCAGGGCTTGAGCGGGCGCGTCATTTCCACCGCTCAACCTCTGCTCATTCACGGCGCCGCCGCTGTGGATGAGTTGGGCGGCGTTCCCTATGGCAGACCCGAAACGCCGCAATCCATCCTTGCCGTTCCCATGCTCCTCGGCGGACGGGCGCTGGGCATGCTTTCCGCCCAAAGTTACCAGCCGAACGTCTATACCGAAGACGACCTGCAAATCCTCAGCACGCTTGCCAACCAGGCGATGGTTGCCATCCAAAACGGACGCCTGCTCAACGAAACCCGCCGCCTCGCGCAGGAACTGGAACAGCGCGTCGTCGAACGCACAGCGGAACTGGAACGCGAAAAACAAAACACCGAAACCCTGCTCCGCATTCTGACCGAAGTCTCCTCCAGCCTCGACCTGGACCGCGCCCTCAACCGCACGCTTGCCCTGTTGAACGACGCCATTGGCGCGGAACAAGGCACCATCATGCTGCGCGACGCCGAAGACAACATGCTTCATTACCGCGCCGGCTACGGTTACCTCTCCAGCATGATGAGCGGTGAACGGCGCGGCTTCAAACTCAAAATCGGCGAAGGGCTGGCGGGCTGGGTGGTGGCAAACCGCGAGCCGGTGCTGGTGGGCGACCTGTTGAAAGACCCCCGCTGGGTGACCAATCCCTCCTCCTCGCGCGAACATCGCAGCGCCATCGTTGTCCCGCTGATGGTGGGGGAGGATGTCATCGGCGTGCTGATGGTCTTCCACCGCAAAGCCAATTTCTTCAGCCCCGAACGGTTGAACATGGTCAAAGCCATCGCCGGGCAGGTTTCGGTGGCAATCAACAACGCCCACCTCTACGAACTCATCCGCGATCAGGCGGAACGCCTGGGCTCCATGCTCCGACGCGAGCAGGAGGAAGCCAGCCGCTCGCAAGCCATCCTCGAAGCCGTGGCAGACGGCGTGCTGGTGACCGGCCCCGACAACCGCATCACCTTCCTCAACAATTCCGCCGAAAAAATCCTCGAACTCGAAGCGGAACGCGTGGTCGGACAGCCGCTGGATGTGTTCGCCGGTCTGTTCGGCAAGGCGGCTGGCGCGTGGATGCAGACCATCCGCACCTGGTCCGAATCGCCCTCCAAATATCAAAAGGGCGAGACCTACGCCGAACAGCTCGATCTGCAAAACGGACGCATCATCCTCGTTCACCTTGCTCCGGTCATCTTCCAGCATGACTTTTTGGGAACCGTCTCCATCTTCCGCGACATCACTCACGAAGTCGAAGTGGACCGCCTCAAGTCCGAATTCGTGGCGACAGTCAGCCATGAACTTCGCACCCCCATGACATCCATCCGCGGCTACACCGACGTGCTGCTCATGGGCGCGGCGGGCGCTTTGAACGAGAACCAGGTTCACTTCCTGAACATCATCAAGAGCAACACCGAACGCCTGAACATTCTGGTGAACGACCTGCTCGACATTTCCCGCATCGAATCGGGACGTGTGACCCTCTCTCCGCAGGCGCTCGACCTGCGCGAACTGGCGGAAGATGTCATCGAAGACGTGTTGCGCCGTTCCCAAGAGGAGAACAAACCGATGGCGCTCTCCCTCGATGCGCCCAAAAAACTGCCCCTCGTCTATGGCGATATGGAGCGCGTGCGTCAGGTGTTGAGCAATCTCGTTTTCAATTCCTACCACTACACGCCGGAAAACGGCACCATCACGGTGCACATCCATCCCCTGAACGGCGAGAACCAGGTGCAGGTGGATGTGGAAGACAACGGCGTGGGCATCCCGCGCGAAGACCAGGAGCGCATCTTCGAACGGTTCTACCGCGGCGAACATCCCCTCGTTCTGGCAACCCCCGGAACGGGGCTGGGACTCTCCATCGTGAAACAAATCGTGGAGATGCACAAGGGACGCATTTGGATGAAAAGCAGCGGCGTCCCCGGCGAAGGCAGCGTGTTTTCCTTCACCCTGCCGCTCTACGAAAAAAATGAGGCGTGAATGGCAAAGATACTGATTGCAGAAGACGAACGCGATATTCGAGACCTGATTGCTTTTACCCTGCGTTTTGCCGGGTACGAAGTCTTCGCCGCCACCAACGGGGAGGAGGCGGTGGCGATGGCTCCCAAAGTCAACCCCGACCTGATTCTGATGGACGTGCGCATGCCGCGCATGACCGGCTACGAGGCTTGCCGCATCATGAAACAGACCCCCAGCCTGAAAGACATCCCGGTGGTCTTCCTCTCCGCCAAAGGACAGGAAAGCGAAATCAAACAAGGCATGGACGCGGGCGCGGAAGAATACCTGCTCAAACCCTTCGCTCCCGACCAGTTGACCGCACGCGTCAAAGCCATTCTTGCCAAATTCGGAAAGTGACCTTTGAGCGCTGTTCTTCTCGATAACTCCATTGTGCATTACGAAGTGCTGGGACGCGGACGCCCGGTCATCTTCCTGCACGGCTGGGTCGGTTCATGGAAGTACTGGATCGCCTCCATGCAGGTCGCTTCGACCTCCTACCGCGCCTACGCCCTCGACCTGTGGGGTTTCGGCGACACCGCGCACAACGAACTGAAATATTCCCTCGACGAACAAGCCCGACTGCTCGAAGCCTTCCTCAACGAACTGGGCATCGGCAAAATCGCCCTCGTCGGTCACGGGCTTGGAGCGCTGGTCGGCATGAAATTTGCCTCCCGTTCCCGCCAGAGCGTGGACCGCATCATGGCGGTCAACTGCCCGCTTACCTACGATGCGGTTCATGCGCGGCTGAAGACCACCCCCCCGCAAGAACTCTCCGACTGGCTCTCGAACCGCACCCCCGAAGCCTCTGCCGCCCTCTCCGACGCCCCCAAAGCCGACCCCAAAGCCATTGCCGCCTCTGTGGCTGCCTTCCAGGCGGATAACCTGTTCGGGGCATTCCGCGAGTTGGACATCCCCTGCCTGCTGGTCTATGGCGAAAAAGACCCCGCCATCACCGTTCCCCCCTACGAATCCGCCACCTCCACCTTTACCCATCAAATTGTGCTGGACGGCTTGGGACACTTCCCCATGCTCGAAGAGACCGCCAAATTCAACCGCCTGCTCACCGACTTCCTCGCCCTGCCCTCGGGCATCAGCCCCAGCGAACTGCAAATGAAGGACGAATGGAAGCGCCGCGTCCGCTGATGATGTAACGCAAGTCCTGGGCTTGCGTTTTTGCATTGACAAAACCGTCCCATCGTCATATAACTGCCTCACAACCAAACGGGGAGCCCCGCCGCACGGGGCTGAGAGGAGCGTGAAGCGCTCGACCCGCATCACCTGATCCAGATCATACTGGCGGAGGGAACATACTTCATCCACCACCATCCTCCGCCCTTGGAGGATTTTTTGTGCCGCAAGATTTATCTTGCGAACACCTGCCAGTGACCGCAACCATGAACCGCATCGTCATCTTCGCCAACGGCGAACTGCCCGACCTCGATAAAGCCCGCGCCCTGCTTCGGGACGGGGATTACATCATCTGCGCTGACGGCGGCACCCGCCACGCCTCTGCCCTGGACCTCAAGCCTGCCCTCGTCATCGGAGACCTCGACTCCGCCGAAAGCGCCTTCCTCCAAACCCTGCAAGCCGAGGGCGTTCCCATCGAACTCTTCCCGCGCGACAAAGACGAAACCGACCTCGAACTCGCCATCCACAAAGCCATCGAACTCGACCCGCCGGAAATCCTTATCCTCGCCGCCCTCGGCGGTCGCATGGACCAGACCCTCGCCAACATCGCCCTGCTCAGTGACGTTCGACTTTCGACGTTCGACATTCGACTCGATGACGGCGTGGAAGAACTCTTCTTTTGCCGCACCCGGTCTCAGGTCAAAGGACGAAGCGGCGATACCGTCTCCCTCCTCCCTTGGGGTGGAGCGGTCACGGGCGTCCGCACCGAAAATCTCAAATGGCAGTTGAGCGGCGAAACCCTCTACCCCGAAAAAACGCGCGGCATCAGCAACGAAATGACGAGCAGTACGGCAACCGTTGAAATCCAATCGGGACTCCTCCTCATCCTCCACCGCCGCGCCTCCTAATTACCAATTACCAATTACCAATTACCGCTCACCAATCGCAAATCGCAAATCGAAATGAGGTTCCCCATGAAAAAACTCACTCTCCTCCTCACCACTTTCCTCACTTCGGCTGTGCTCAGTGCAAGCCTTCTTCTTTCCTCCTGCGCCCCTCAGGCAACGGAACCCCCTCAACCTGCCTCCCCTCAAACCCTCACCGTCATGACCCACGACTCATTCTCCGTCAGCGAAGAAGTGGTGGCGGCATTTGAAACGGCAAACAACGCCAAGGTTACCTTCCTCCAAAGCGGCGACGCCGGCTCCATGCTCAACAAAGCCATCCTCGCCAAAGAAGCCCCGCTTGCCGACGTGCTTTTCGGCGTGGACAACACCTTCCTCTCCCGCGCCCTCGAAGCGGAAATTTTTGAACCCTACGCCTCGCCCGCACTGGCGAACATCCCCGCCGCCTTCCAACTTGACCCCTCCAACCGCGCCCTGCCTGTGGATTACGGCGACGTGTGCATCAACTACGACAAGAAATATTTTTCCGAACATGCCCTCGCCGTACCGCAATCGCTCGAAGACCTGACCAAACCCGAATACGCCAATTTGCTCGTCGTCGAAAACCCCGCCACCTCCTCCACCGGGCTTGCCTTCCTGCTTGCCACCGTTGCTCACTTTGGCGAGGACGGCTACCTCGACTACTGGCGTGACCTCAAAGCCAACGGCGTCGTGGTGGTGGACGGCTGGGAGACCGCCTACTACACCAACTTCAGCGCCTCCTCCGGGCGCGGACCTCAGCCGATGGTTGTCTCCTATGGGACATCCCCTGCCGCAGAAGTCATCTACGCCGACCCGCCTGTGGACGACGCCCCCACCGCCTCCATTCTTGGACCTGATACCTGCTTCCGCCAAATCGAATTTGTCGGCATCCTCAAAGGGACTCAAAACCGCGCCCTCGCCGAAAAATTCGTGGACTTCATGCTCGGCAAACAATTTCAGGAAGACGTGCCTCTGCAAATGTTCGTCTATCCCGTCAACCCGAACGCTGTCCTGCCTGATGCATTCGTCAAATATGCCCAGGCGCCTTCGCAGACCGCCGCCCTCTCCCCCGAAGACATCGCCGCCCACCGCGACCGCTGGATTCAAGAGTGGACCGATGCGGTGATGAAATAAATTATGGAAACAGGTAAACACGTATACAAGGAAACAGGTAAACTTGGAAAACAATCCCTGTCTACCCGTTTACGTGTTTACCTGTCTTCTGTGACCCTCTGGCTGCTCCCCCTCACCTTCCTCGTCGTCTTTTTCTTCTTTCCACTTTCCCGCATCCTCGCCCTCACCTTCTCCCCCGAAGTCATCACGTCTCAAAATTTACAAGTTACCACTCACGCACTGCGTTTTACTTTTTACCAAGCCTTCCTCTCCACCCTTCTCACCCTTTTCCTCGGACTGCCCTCCGCCTACCTCTTCGCCCGTTTCGACTTTCGCGGCAAACCCCTGCTGCGCGCCATCACCGCCGTCCCCTTCATGCTCCCGACCGTTGTCGTTGCCGCCGCCTTCAACTCCCTCCTCGGTCCCCGCGGACTGCTCAATACACTAATTACCAATTACCAGTTACCAACTTTCACTCCCTCTCCTTTTGCCCTCATCCTCCTCGCCCACGTCTTCTACAACACCACCATCGTCATCCGCATCGTCGGCGCCGCCCTCTCCAACCTCGACCCCAAACTCGAGCAGACCGCCCGTTCCCTCGGCGCGGACTCCCTCCGCGTCTGGACGAACGTCACCCTGCCTCTTCTCCGCTCGTCCATCCTCGCCGCCTCACTCCTCGTCTTCCTCTTCGACTTCACCTCCTTCGGCGTGATCCTGCTTCTTGGCGGCTCTCAATACGCCACCCTCGAAGTGGAAATCTACCTGCAAGCCGTCAAACTCCTCAACCTTCCGCTTGCGGCGTTCCTCTCCGTCATTCAACTCCTCTGCACGCTCACATTTTCCATTCTCTACTCGCACTTCATAACTCGCAACTCATATCCATTAACCCCTCGCTCCGTTACCGCCAAGCCCCGCACCCTCCGGCAAAAACTCTTTGTCTTCTCTCTCATCCTTTTACTTTCTACTTTCTACTTTCTACCCCTCGCCTCCCTCCCCGCCCGCTCCCTCCTCCGCCTCGAAGCCAACCGCGGACAACGCGCCGAAGTCCAATATGGCTTTACCACCGACTATTACACTGAACTCTTCATCAACCGCCGCGGCTCGGTCTTCTATGTCCCGCCCATTCGCGCGGCGTTCAACTCCCTCGCCTACGCCTCTGCGACAGTTGTTCTTTCCCTCCTCCTTGGCTTCCCCGCTGCCTTTGCCCTCGCCAAATCCACCCGCCTCGAAAAAATCCTCGACCCGCTCATCATGCTCCCGCTCGGCTCGTCTGCCGTCATGCTGGGGCTGGGATTCATCATCGCGTATGGCAAATGGCTCACCTCGCCGCTGCTCGTCCCGTTCGCGCATACGCTCGTCGCGCTCCCCTTCGTCATCCGCACACTGCAGCCCGCTATTGCCTCCATCCCCCAGCGCCTGCGGGATGCCGCCTCTACCCTCGGCGCCTCGCCCTTCGAAGTTTGGAAAAACATAGATCTGCCCATCCTTCGCCGCGCCGCGCTTGCCGCCGCCACCTTTGCCTTCACCGTCTCGCTCGGCGAATTTGGCGCCACCCTCCTCATCGCACGTCCTGAATATCCCACCATCCCTGTCGCCATCGAACGCTTCCTCTCCCAGCCCGGCGGACTCAACTACGGTCAAGCCATGGCGATGGCAACCCTCCTCATGCTTCTCACGACAATCAGCATTCTCCTCATCGAAAAATTCCGCCTCCCCAATACGGGAGACTTTTAGCAGCGTACTGCACGCTCTCTAGCGTGCAAAAGGAAATCCATGCTCGAACTTCGCCACATCTACAAAACCTATGAGGGCAAACCGCTCCTCACCGACATCTCCTTCACCGTCCACTCCGGCGAGACGATCTGCCTGCTGGGCGCATCGGGGAGCGGCAAATCCACGCTTTTGCGGATGATTGCTGGATTGGAGACTCCCGACTCGGGCAGCATCCTCTTCAACGGCATGGACCTCGCCTCCACCCCGCCTCATCTTCGGGACTTTGGCTTGGTCTTTCAGGACTACGCGCTTTTTCCTCACCTCAACGTCAACGAGAATGTCGCCTTCGGATTGCGGATGCGCCGCCTGCCGCCGGACGAAATCAGGGAGCGTGTAGCCAAGTCTCTGAAAATAGTGAACCTGGGAGAGTTTGGTGAGCGGCGGGTCACCGACCTTTCGGGCGGCGAGCAGCAACGTGTGGCGTTAGCCCGCGCCCTTGCCATTCGTCCCCGCCTGATTATGTTCGATGAGCCCCTCGGCGCACTCGACCGTTTCCTGCGTGAAGACCTGCTCGGCGAACTGCGGAAGATTCTGCACAAGACCCAAATCCCCGCCATTTATGTGACCCACGACCAGGAGGAAGCCTTCACCATCGCAGACCGTGTACTCATTCTTCACGAGGGACGCATCTTCCGCGAGGGGACGCCGGACGATGTGTGGGCGAATCCGCAGTCGGCGTATGTGGCGAGGTTTCTTGGGTTGGGAAATGTCCTCGAAGGGAGGATCAAAGAAAAGACGAAAGGGCAAAGATGGAAAGTGGAAAGCGATGCCGGTATCTTGCACGTCGAATGCGGGCATAAACATCAGGAGGGAGAAAAAGTCCATTTGCTGGCGCGCCCGTTCGAGGTCCGGGATGAAGCGAATGTCATTTCAGGTACAGCCGCAGATGTGATCTTCCAGCAGGATCGGTATAAAGTCACGTTCGAGGACGGTCTGTTCGTCTATCTGGATGCGCCGCCGAAGATGGGGGAAAAACTTGCCGTGCGGGTTAAGGTAGAATGTCTCGCATGAATGTCACTGTGCTGAAAAAGAATCTCGCCGGCGAAGTGATCTGGAAGTACGAGGGCGTGGTGCTGCATCGTGATGAGACTTCCGTCACGATTGAGGCGCTGTTCGACCGCGACGACCTCCCTTTCATGGATACCACTCTGAAAAAGGGCGACCGCTTTGTCGAGTTCTATTATTCCGACCGCTGGTACAACATCTTCGAGATTTATGACCGTGACAACGGGCGGGTCAAAGGCTGGTATTGCAATGTGGGCATGCCTGCCGTGATCGAAGATGGGATTGTTTCCTATGTTGACCTTGCCCTCGATTTGTGGGTTTCGGCAGACGGGAAGCAAACCGTTTTGGACGAAGATGAATTTTCAGAATTGGTATTGGATGAGGAAGTGAGGGTTCGCGCTCGAAAAGGACTGGATGAATTGAAGGAATATTTTGCGTCAAAAAATCCTCCGCGGTGATGACGGAGGATTTTTATGCCCGCGAGTGGCGTGTGCGATGAATTTAGAAATTCAGGCTTTGCAGGATGGCATCACCATACGTCCAGGCTGCCCACAAGCCTACACAACAACAGCAAAGCAGGACAACGGCAACAACAGCAATGATGATGATGGTGGTGTTCTTCTTTTTGGGCTCTTCAACGGTGGGGGGCATTTGCTCGTTCATGAGTTCTCTCCTTTGCATGAATGATTTTGGGGATTATATCAGGGAACGTTTTTGTCCATTCTTTTCCAGATGCGCCAGACGATGAAGGAAGCGATGACGACCAGCAGGGTGCCGATGAGAATGGGCAGAACAACCGCCACAATGGACAACACCGTGGAAGTGACATCCTCCGCGATGCTGACGGGGACGTTACCTGCGCCGCCCGTCGTCGCGGTGACGGCGGGGCGCACGATGCCCGACTTGGTGAGGTGCACCGTCCCTGCCACGAGCAGACCCGCCGCAAGCGCAAGGACGGGATGAACATCGGTCACCACGTCCGCGCTGGCGGCAAAAACGATGGCGCCGGCCGTGGGACGCACGAAGGTTTGAATCAGGTCGTTGAGGTGGTTGACGGCGGGGACCTTGTCTGCCAGCATTTCGATGATGACAAGGATGCACAACAGCAGGATGATCCAGGGGTTGGAGAGGGTATCCCAGGGCTTGTTGAGGGTGATGAGGTTGGTGTAGTGCGCCAGCAAACCGACGACGAGCAGGGGGATGTAGGCGTTCAAGCCGGCGCTGGCAGAAAGCCCAAAGGCGGTGAAAATTCCGGTCAGTAGTTCCATAGAGTCTCCAGAGTCGGGGTGAGAATCAGCCCAGGGGAAAACCTCCCCAGGTTCCGGTAAGGCGGAAGCGAAGCAGGTCAATGAGGGTGATGAGGAGCAGGGCGAGGGTCAAGCCGGCAAGGAGGGGCATCCACATCTGTATCAGCGTCTCGAAGGTGTTTTCGAGGCGCATCATCAGCACCCAAACCATGCTGAAGACGATGATGAGCAGAGATAACACTCCCAGCACGCTGACGATGGCAATGGGGTAGAGAACGGCGGGATGTTCGGTGAGGATGAGCAGGTCAACGACCAGAACAATGCCGATGAGGATGCCGAGTTTTTTCCAGTCGAGGGCGGGAGCGGGGTTGTAGGTCTTCCATGCAGAACTGTTGAAGGCGGGGTAGAGGATGGACCCCAGGGCGATGCCCATGCCGCTGCCGCTGAAGAGCCGCAGGATGTTGTTGGGAACATAGAGATTAGGAATGTTTTCGAATATGCCCGGTGAAGTTTGCTTGAGCAGGTAGAGGTAGGAGTTCGAGCCATCGAGGGCGAAGGCAAAGAGAAAGAAGAGGAGCGGCGCGCCGAGTTTCCAGCCGGGCATGCCGCTTTTCTTGGGGCTGGTGAGTGACAGGAAGAGAAGCGTGAGACCGGCTGCGTAGAATTCGCCGGTACAACGTGCGCAGAGCGGTAACTGTCGTCCGAAGAGGTGAAAGGAGCGTTCGTCAATGCGGTGACAGACGGCGTAGCCGATGGCATCCGCTTTACCGAGGATGCCCGGTGGCGCGATGTAGAACCAAACGCCGAATGCGAGGAGGGCGGCAAGGGGAAGGAGCCAGCGGGCGAGGAGGTCGGCTTTGGTGCGGGGGACGGTTTGTTCCATGCGCTGATTATATGGGGTTATACGGTGATGTGCAAGAAAAGATGCTTTTGGGTGGATGAAGCAACTGGTTATATTCGCAGTGGGGGAGCGCCCAATGTCGTGGGTTTAGCCACAGAGAGCGCAGAGATTTTGAGATTTTTCTCAGAGATCTCTGTGAGCTCTGTGGCAGAAAAATCTTTAGCCCATTCTTTTAGACACTCTCGTTTCATTTTGGCATTTCTTCCATAACCGCACGAGGCGCTCATCTTCCTTCGCACAGACTGGTAAAATCACACCATGATCCGCGTCGTCTTCATGGGCTCGCCCGATTTCGCCCTCCCCACCCTGCACGCCCTCGCAAAAACCTACGATGTCGTTGGCGTCGTCACCCAGCCCGACCGCGCCTCCGGTCGCGGGCGCGAACTCAAACCGCCGCCCGTCAAAACCCTTGCGCAGGAACTCGGCATTCCCGTCATTCAACCGGAAAAACTCAAACAACCCGAAGCCATGCAGCAACTGCGCGATTGGGCGCCCGACCTCATCGTCGTGGCGGCGTTCGGGCAAATCCTCCGCACCGAGGTTCTCGAACTGCCGCGCTTCGGTTGCGTCAACGTTCATGCCTCCCTGCTCCCGCGCTGGCGAGGCGCCGCACCCATTCAAGCCGCCATCCTGGCAGGCGATGAAGAGACCGGCGTGACCATCATGCAGATGGACGCCGGGCTCGACACCGGTCCCATCCTGGCAAAACGCGCCATCCGCCTCAAAGCGGACGATACGGCTGGTTCGGTCTTCCAAGCCTTATCCACGCTGGGAGCGGATCTGCTCCTCGAAACCCTGCCCGATTATCTCGCCGGCAAACTGACGCCAACCCCACAACCCGCAGAGGGGGTCACCTACGCCCCCATGCTCAAAAAAGAAGATGGACGCCTCGACTTCCACGCCGACGTGAACGAGTTGGAACGCAAAGTGCGGGCGTTCAACCCCTGGCCCAGCGCCTTCATGGACTTCGACGGCACGATGCTCAAAATCCAGCGCGCGCACGTTGCCCCTCTCCCCGCGGGAGAGAGAGGGGCATCAGCGGGGCAAAGGCTCATTGTCCAGAATCAGCCCGCAGTCGTGGCGCGAGGCGGTGTTCTCGTCCTCGACGAAGTTCAGCCGGCCGGGAAAAAGCCGATGAGCGGAAAGTCCTTCCTCGCCGGCGCGCGCAATTGGGAAGCCTGAATTTCATCTTCGTCCATGAGAATACCCTGCCCAAAATGACGGACAGGTCATATAATTTTTCCGGCACAAGACATGCAGAAAGGAGTGCTTATGGCTGAAGAACCGCAAGGATGTGCCCGCACTACCGGAACCGTGATGGGGGAAAAACCGACCGCCGAACAAACAAGCGATACCACCCAATCACAAAAGGAGGCGATTATGACCGCACGCGTGGGGCAAAAAGCGCCCGATTTCCAGGCGCCCATGTACTATCAGGGTAAGTTCGGAAGCGTCAAGCTTTCCGACTTTTTGGGGCAATGGATTTTGCTCTGCTTCTACCCCGGAGATTTCACCTTTGTCTGAGCGACCGAAGTGTCAGCGGTCGCTGCCAAATATCCCGAATTGCAGAAAATGGGGGTGGAGGTGATTTCCGTAAGTGTGGACAGCCACTTTGTGCATAAGATGTGGAACGACCACGAACTGTCGAAGATGGTGGAGGGCGGTGTGCCGTTCCGCATGGCTTCGGATCAGGCGGGGAACGTGGGACGCGCCTATGGCGTGTGGGACGAGAACCAGGGCATCGAACTGCGCGGACGCTTCATCATTGACCCCGATGGCGTGATCCAGGCAATGGAGGTGATGACTCCGCCGGTGGGCCGCCGCCTGGCTGAGACGATCCGACAAATTCAGGCGTTCCAGCATGTCCGTGAGACGAAGGGCGCGGAAGCAACTCCCGCAGGCTGGATGCCGGGCGATATGACGCTGAAGCCGGGTCCCGACCTGGTGGGCAATGTCTGGAAGGTCTGGAATCCTTCGATGGAAAAGTAAGCATACGCTGAAAAAGTCATCGTCCCCGCTTCTCAGCGGGGACTGTTTTTTTACGCGGGATATTCCTCGCGCACGATCGCAATGAATTTCTTGGCGAGAAACGATTGCGTCCGTTCGACGTGAGTCGCCGCGGCAATTTTTCGCTGCGGGGCGGCGCCGCTCAATTCACGATAGATAACCTGTTTTGATTGATCGCTCACCGCCAGCGCTTTTGGCACAAGGGAAACCCCCAAACCCATTGCAACACAATTTTGTACAGTGGATAATTGAGCGGTGTGACAGACAATTTTCATTTCCAAATCCTGTTGATAACAAAAAGATTGCACCTGCTCGCCAAGGCAATGTACTTCACTCAACGCGATAAAAGGGAATTTGTCCAATTCTTTGACGTGAATATTCGCGCGGCTGATAATGTCGTTGGCTTTGGAGGAAGCCACCAATAACGGCTCGCTCAACAACTCTTCGGTCCGGATCAGTCTGTTGTGGATGGGCGTGCTGGTGATACCCACATCCAATTTGCCATCCACAATATCGTGGACGAGGGCTTCGGTCAAATCTTCATGGACGGAGAGGCGCGCCTCGGGAAATTCCTGGTTGAAGCGTTTGATGACGCGCGGCAGGACAAAAGGCGCAATGGTGGGAATAAAGCCGACACTTAACCTGCCGCGGCTGGAATCTGCTTCCTGATTCATCGAATGTTTGATGTCCTGCAATTCGGCAAGGATGCTGACGGCGCGGGGAAGCAAAGCACGCCCTGCGTCCGTTAGGACGACGCGGCGGGGAAGGCGGTCAAAGAGAGGCGTGCCCAATTCCTGCTCCAGTTTTTGAATCTGCTGGCTGAGAGAAGGTTGAGTGACGTTACACCGTTCGGCGGCGCGGCTGAAACTTCCCGTTTCGGCAACGGCAACAAAGTAGGTCAGTTGGTGAATTTCCATTTTGATTCTCTCGGCTGGTTTTGCGGGGGGCATCTGCCTTTGGGGATATATAGTTTTTTCCTATGAATGACATAGGCAACGTATATTTTACATCTATATATGAAAACCGTACAATGTATTCGTACACATTGGATTCGTATCGTTCACCCAATGACAAAAGGAAAACAAACCATGAACAAAGAAAACAAATGTCCTGTTGCCCACGTGGGCATGACTTCCCCCAGCCGCGGCATGTCCAACCGCGATTGGTGGCCCCATCAACTGAACCTGAATATTCTGCATCAACATGCGCCCGCCTCCAACCCGCTGGGACCTGATTTCAACTACGCCAAGGAATTCAAGAAACTCGATCTGGCGGCGGTCAAGAAAGACCTTGCCCAACTGATGACCGACTCGCAGGAGTGGTGGCCCGCCGACTGGGGTCACTACGGCGGCTTGATGATCCGCATGGCATGGCACAGCGCCGGGACGTATCGCATCGGCGACGGCCGCGGCGGAGGCGGCAGAGGCAACCAACGCTTCGCCCCTGTCAACAGTTGGCCCGATAACATCAACCTCGATAAAGCCCGCCGTCTGCTTTGGCCCGTCAAAAAGAAATATGGCAACAAAATCTCCTGGGCAGACTTGATGATCCTCGCGGGTAACGTCGCGCTCGAAACCATGGGCTTCAAAACCTTCGGCTTCGGCGGCGGGCGCGCCGACATCTGGCAGCCCGAAGAAGACATCTACTGGGGCTCCGAAGCCGAATGGCTGGGCGACAAACGCTACAGCGGCGACCGCGAACTGGAAGACCCGCTTGCCGCCGTGCAGATGGGCTTGATCTACGTCAACCCCGAAGGACCCAACGGCAACCCCGACCCGGTCGCTTCGGGACGCGATGTGCGCGAGACCTTCGCCCGCATGGGCATGAACGATGAAGAGACCGTCGCGCTCGTCGCGGGCGGTCACACCTTCGGCAAGGCGCACGGCGCGGGCGACCCGAAACTGGTCGGTCCCGAACCCGAAGCCGCCCCCTTGGAAGAAATGGGGCTGGGCTGGAAGAACAAATTCGGCACGGGCAAGGGCATCCACACCACCTCCAGCGGCATCGAAGGCGCGTGGAAGCCCAACCCCACAAAATGGGACATGGGCTACTTCGACATACTCTTCCGCTACGAGTGGAAACTGGTCAAAAGCCCGGCGGGCGCGCAACAATGGACTCCCGTGGATTGCAGACCCGAAGACATGATCCCCGACGCGCACGACCCCTCGAAGAGACATCCACCGATGATGACCACCGCCGACCTCTCGCTGCGCTTCGACCCCATCTACGAGCCGATCTCGCGCCGCTTCCACGCGGACCCCGAAGCGTTCGCGGACGCGTTCGCCCGCGCCTGGTTCAAACTGACGCACCGCGACATGGGACCCAAAACCCGCTACCTCGGTCCCGAAGTCCCCAAGGAAGATTTGATCTGGCAGGACCCCATCCCCGCGGTCAACCATAAGTTGATCGGCGCGAAGGACATCGCCGCGCTGAAGAAGGAGATTCTCGCCTCGGGTCTCTCAATCTCTGAACTGGTTTACACCGCCTGGTCGTCCGCCTCCACCTTCCGCGGTTCGGACAAACGCGGCGGCGCGAATGGTGCGCGCATCCGCCTCGCGCCGCAAAAGGACTGGGAAGTCAACCAACCCGCGCAACTGGCGAAGGTTCTCAAGACGCTGGATCGCATCCGCAAGGAATTCAACAGCGCGCAAAAGGACGGTAAGAAAGTTTCGCTCGCGGATTTGATCGTGCTGGGCGGCTGCGCGGCGGTGGAAGCCGCGGCGAAGGCGGCAGGTTACGCCGTGAAAGTCCCCTTCACCCCGGGGCGCATGGACGCCTCGCAAGCACAGACCGACGTCAACTCGTTCGCCGTGCTCGAGCCCGAAGCGGACGGCTTCCGCAATTACCAAAAGACGGTGTTCTCCGTCTCTGCCGAAGAAATGCTCGTGGACAAGGCGCAACTGCTCACCCTCAGCGCCCCCGAAATGACCGTCCTCGTTGGCGGCTTGCGTGTGCTGGGCGCCAACTACGGCGGGTCACAGCATGGCGTCTTCACCAAACGCCCCGGCGTTCTGACCAACGACTTCTTCGTCAACCTGACCGACATGGGTGTGGAATGGTACCCTGCCGACGAAAGCGCGCAAATTTTCAAAGCCCATGACCGCAAGACCGGCGAAGTGAAGTGGACGGGCACCCGCGTGGACTTGGTCTTTGGCGCCAATTCGCAGTTGCGCGCCCTCTCCGAAGTCTATGCCCAGGACGACAACCAGGAAAAGTTCGTGCATGATTTCGTCGCCGCCTGGAACAAGGTAATGAACCTCGACCGCTTCGACCTTGCCTAAAAACGCGAAAAGGGCGAACCTTTTCTTCCACCTCGAACAGGACTGGCGCAAGTCAGTCCTGTTTTGTTTTACAATAGGGCATCTTCCAAATTTGGAGGGCATCCATGTCTAAATACGTCGCTGCCATTGACCAAGGCACCACCAGCACGCGTTGCATGATTTTCGATCATGGGGGAAATGTGATTGCCGTCCATCAAAAGGAACATCAACAGATTTACCCCAAGCCCGGCTGGGTGGAGCATGACCCGCTGGAAATTTGGGAGCGCACACAGGAGGTAATGCAGGGGGCGCTGGCGAAGTTATCGAGTGAGCGGTCATCAGTAAGCAGTAATCAGTCATCAGTGATCAGTGAGCAGTCATCAGTGAGCAGTGAGCAGTCAACAGTGAGCAGCCATCAGTCAACAGTGAGCAGTGAGATTGCCGCCATCGGAATCACGAATCAACGCGAGACAACGGTGGTGTGGGAACGGGAAACAGGACGCCCGATTTACAACGCCATCGTCTGGCAGGATACGCGGACGGATGAGATTTGCAACGAACTCGCCAAACAAGGCGGGCAGGACCGCTGGCGCTCGAAGACCGGTCTGCCGCTGGCGACGTATTTTTCGGGTCCGAAAATCAAATGGATTTTAGACAACGTAGCAGGCGCGCGCGCCAAAGCCGAACGCGGAGAATTGCTCTTCGGAAACATTGACACCTGGCTCATCTGGAATTTGACAGGGGAGCACGTCACCGATGTGACCAACGCCTCACGCACGCTGTTGATGAATCTGCACACGTTGGATTGGGATGAGGAAATTCTAAAGGAATTGGACATCCCGCGCGCGATGCTGCCGAAAATCAAATCCTCCTCCGAGGTGTATGGAACAATTTCTGCTGGTCGAGCAGGCGGCGGGGTTTCGATACGCGAAGAACGCTACTCGACCACCACCGCCGTACCGAAACTAGATGCTTTCAACGGCATCCCCGTTGCAGGCGACCTCGGCGACCAGCAGGCGGCGCTCTTCGGTCAGACCTGCTTCACGCCGGGCGAGGCGAAGAACACCTACGGCACGGGCTGTTTCATGTTGATGAACACCGGTGAGAAACCTGTGCAGAGCAAGTCAGGATTGCTCACCACGCTCGGCTACAAAATCGGCGGTCAGCTCGCCGTGTATGCGCTGGAAGGTTCGATTGCCATCACCGGTGCGCTCGTCCAATGGCTGCGCGACAATCTCGGCTTGATCGAAAAATCGTCGGACATCGAAGCGCTGGCGCAGACCGTGGACGACAACGGCGGCATCTACTTTGTCCCAGCCTTCAGCGGGCTGTTCGCGCCCTATTGGAAGTCCAATGCGAGAGGCGTTATCGTCGGGTTGACGCGCTACGTCAACAAGGGACACATCGCCCGCGCCGCCCTCGAAGCCACCGCCTTCCAGACGCGCGAAGTGCTCGACGCCATGGAAACAGACTCCGCCGTGAAGTTGACCGCCCTCAAAGTGGACGGCGGCATGGTCTTCAATGAACTGCTCATGCAATTTCAGGCAGACGTGTTGAATGTGCCGGTCATCCGCCCCAAAGTGGCAGAGACCACCGCCCTCGGCGCGGCATACGCGGCTGGACTCGCCGTCGGCTTTTGGAAGGACTACGACGAACTGCGCGCCAACTGGGCAAAGGAGCGGGAATGGCACCCCAAAATGGACGCAGAGACGCGAAAGAAGTTATACTCTGGCTGGAAGAAGGCAGTCACACGCACGTTCGATTGGGTCGAATAACATTTGTGTAGTCGGCGTTCTCTTACGCGGAGGGATGCGCAACAAAATATGAACCGACAGGAAATCCTCTCTCACCTCAAAGAAAATCCCGAAGTCTCCGTGCTGATCGTAGGCGGAGGCATCAACGGTATCGGCGTATTCCGCGATCTGGCATTGAACGGCGTGGACGTTCTGCTGGTGGAACGCGGCGACTTCTGTTCCGGCGCGTCGGCGGCTTCCTCGCACATGGCGCATGGCGGCATCCGCTACCTCGAAAACGGCGAGTTTCGTCTCGTGCGCGAGGCAGTGCGCGAACGCAACCTCATGATTCAAAACGCGCCGCACCTGGTCAAGCCTCTGCCCACCGTCATCCCCATCTTCAAATGGTTCTCCGGGCTGTTCAATGCGCCGCTCAAATTTTTAGGCGCGCTCGATAAACCCGCCGAGCGCGGCTCGTTCGTCATCAAAATCGGCTTGATGCTCTACGACGCCTACACCGGCAAACAGCGCACTGTGCCTCGTCACACCTTTTTGCCGCGGCGCAAGGCATTGCAAAAATGGGAACGCTTGAACCCCAAAATTGTCCACGCCGCCGTGTATTACGATGGCGCCATCCTCCAGCCCGAACGTCTCGCCATCGAAACGCTGCTCGACGGCGAACAGGAAAACCCGCGCGCTCACGCCCTCAACTACATGAGCATGGTCAGCGGCATGGAAGAGACCGTCATCCTGCGCGACGAACTCACCGGCGAACACTTCGAGGTGCGCCCCAAACTGGTCATCAACGCCAGCGGCGCATGGATTGACCTCGCCAACCGCAAACTGGGGTTGTCTTCCCGCTTCATTGGCGGCACCAAAGGCTCGCACATCGTCGTGCAGCACGAGGAACTTCGCCGGGCAATCGGCGAATACGAATTCTTCTTTGAAAACAACGACGGACGCATCGTGCTGCTCTTCCCGCTCTATGACCGTGTGCTCATCGGCACATCGGACATCCCGGTGGATGACCCCGACGACGTGCGCTGCACGGATGAGGAGATCGAGTACTTCCTCGGCATGGTCGAACGCGTCTTCCCGGACCTCAACCTGACCCGCCAAAACATCGTTTTCCAATTCTCGGGCGTTCGTCCGCTCCCCCGCTCAGGGGCAAAGAGCGCCGGGCAAATCTCGCGCGATCACCACATCGAAGTGCTCAGCGGCGAATGGACGCAACTTGCCTTTCCGGTCTATTCGCTGGTGGGCGGCAAGTGGACCTCCTTCCGCGCCTTCGCCGAGCAGACGGCAGACAAAGCCTTCGAGTATCTCGGCGTCAAACGCACCAAACGCACCGCCAGCCTGCCCATCGGCGGCGGACACGGCTACCCCGCCAATGAGGAGGAAACGCGCCGTCAAATCCAGAGTCTTGCCGCATGGACCGGTTTGCCGCGCGAACGCGTGCAGACGCTCTTCGAGCGGTACGGCACGCGCGCCGAAGCCGTCGCCGGCTTCATCGCCGAGGGGACAGACCGCCCCCTCGCCGCGCTGCCCGATTATTCGCTGCGTGAAATTCAATTCATCGCCACGCACGAAAAAGTCATCCACCTCGACGATTTCATCCTGCGGCGTTCCATGCTGGCAATGCTGGGTCATCTGACGCGCGCAGGGCTGGAAGAACTGGCAGAGGCGCTCGCCGCCGCCCTCGGCTGGACGGAGGAACAGAAAAAAGCAGAGGTGGCGCGAACGCTGTCCATTCTGGCAGACAGGCACGGGGTCCGTTTGTGAAGCGGGTGGTAAAATCAAAGCCCTATGTCGCCACGCAAGTCCAAACTCCGCGTTGATTTGGTCATCCCCGTCTATAACGAGCAGGGAGTGGTCGAGCAGACCTATGAGGATGTCCGCAAGGTCATTGACGCGCTTCCCTATAAATTCACCATCTATTATGTGGACGACGGCTCGGAAGACGGCACTGTTGAGTCGCTCAATGCGCTTGCCCGACGGGACAAGCGCGTGGTGGTTCTGGAACTTTCCCGCAATTTCGGGCATCAAGCCGCGCTGACCGCCGGGCTCGACGCCGCACAGGGTGATTTCGTCATTTCGATGGATGCGGACGGACAGCATCCGCCCTCGCTGATCCCGCAGATGATTGACTTGTTCCTGCAGGGATACGACGTGGTACAGGCGCAGCGGGTGGAGGCGGGCGGAACATCTTTCAAACGCCTGACCTCGGCGGCGTTCTACCGCATCATCAACGCCATCAGCGGAACGCAGATGGTGCCCGGCGCGGCGGATTTTCGCGGGTTGAGCCGTCAGGCGGTGGATGCGCTGAAGTCCATGCCGGAGTATCACCGCTTTTTGCGTGGCATGGTCTCGGCGATGGGATACAAAAGCGTCATCCTGCCCTATCATGAAACGGGACGCGTCGGCGGGCGCTCCAAATATTCGCTGGGCAAGATGGTGCGTCTGGCTATGGACGCCATCTTCTCCTTCTCGCTGGTGCCGTTGTATATCGGCATGAGCGCCGGGGTGATTTTTCTGTGTCTCGCCGCGCTCGAGATGGTGTATGTATATTCGTTCTGGCTCAAAGGCGACACAGTCTCGCTGGCGCCGGGCTGGAGTTCGCTCATGTTCGTCATTCTGATTGCCAGCGGCGTCATCCTGATTGTGCTGGGATTTATCGGCGTGTACATCGGTTACATTTTTCAGCAGGTCAAGCAAAGACCGGTCTATCATCTCAAAAAGAGGGCGGAATGAACGATACGCCTGTGTATCAATTCGTATTTCTGCGTCATGGCGAGTCGCTGGGCAACGCGCAGTCGCGCTGGCAGGGACAGTCCGATTACCCCCTCACCGACAAGGGACGCGCCCAAGTGCGCGCGCTGGCGGAACGCTGGAAAGCGGAACAAGCAAAGTTCGACCTCATCATCTCCAGCCCACTGGGGCGCGCCAAAGAGACGGCGGAAATCATCGCCGAGGCGCTGCAAGCGCCGCTCGAGTTCGACTCGATCTGGCTGGAACGCGCCATCGGCGAGATGGAAGGGCTCACCGCCGAGGAAGTGCGCCAGAAACCGCGCCCGCCCTACGTCACACCCTATGACCCCGTCGGCGGCGACGGCGAAGGCGATTGGGCGCTGTTCCTGCGCGCCGGGCAGGCGCTGCACAATCTGCTGCGCAGACCGCCCGGCAGTTACCTCATCGTCTCACATGGCGGGCTGCTCAATCAACTCATGCACGCGGTCATCGGCATCGCTCCGCACGTGGACCCTTCCGGCGTGCGCTTCCGCTTTGAAAACACCGCCTTCGCGCGGGTGTTCTACCATCCCCCTCAACACCGCTGGGTCATAGACGCCGTCAACGACCACGCGCACTGGAACTTCAACGGATAAACATGGCGCTTTCATCCTCATCCCCCCTCAATGCAAAACTCAAAGTCCTCACTTTTGGCGCAGGCGCCATCGGCACCTACATTGGCGGGAGCCTGGCACTGGCTGGGCATCCGCTCGTTTTTGTGGAACAGCCCAAGGTGGTCGAAGAACTGAGGCGGCGCGGCATGCGGCTCGATCTGACCCTCGATGAAAGAAGGAAGACGAAAGAGGCAAGCCTTCTGGATGCGTCCTCGTTCGTCATTGTAAGTTCGCTGGAAGAAGCGCTTCGCTACGGACCCTTCGACCTGGCTCTGTTTGCCCTGAAATCGTTCGACACCTCAGCCGCACTGGAGGGCATCAAGCCGTTTGCCGATAAAATGCCGCCCATTCTGTGCCTCTCCAACGGGGTTTCGAATGAACCCGCCATTGCCGAAGCCCTCGGCGCAGACAAGGTCATCTATGGCACGGTCACGTCTGCCGTCGGGCGGCGCGGGCCGGGCGACATCGTCCTCGAAAAACTGCGCGGCGTGGGCATTGCCAGGGGGCATGCGCTCTCCGAAAAGTTGAACGACGCCTTCAACAAGGCATATCTCAACTCGCGCCTGTACGACGACGCCGCTTCGATGAAATGGTCGAAGATGTTGACCAACCTCATCGCCAACCCCACCTCTGCCATCCTCGACATGACCGCCGCCGAAATCTTTGCAAACAAAGACCTCTATCGCGTCGAAATCGCCATGCTGAAGGAATGCCTGGCGGTGATGGAGGCGCAGGGGCTGAAGGTGGTGGACCTGCCCGGCACACCGGTGCGGGCGCTGGCGTTTGCGACCAAACTGCCGTTGTGGCTCTCGAAACCCTTCCTCAGCAAAGCCGCCGGCGCAGGACGCGGCGCAAAGATGCCCTCCTTTCACATTGACCTGCATTCCGGGCGCGGCAAAAGCGAGGTCGAATACCTGCACGGCGAAGTGGTGCGCGCCGGCGAAAAATACAACGTACCGACGCCGGTCAACAAAGCGCTGACCGAGACCCTGCTGGCGCTGACGCGGGGGGAAATTCCGCTCGAAGAATTCGCCCGCAAGCCGGAAAGACTGCTCCAAAAACTCCCTGCCTGAGCCGGGGCGGGCGCAAGCCATGAGAAAGAATACGCCGTTCCTGGTCATTGTTCTTTTGCTTTTCCCCGCTGCCCTGATGTACGGCTGGCGCGTTTACGCCCCTTCGGATGACATGTACATCTTTCTCGTCTATGTGCGGAATTTCCTTGCCGGCAACGGGCTGACGTATAACGGAACAGTAGTGGAGGGATTTACCAGCGTCTTTTGGGTGTTTCTGCTCACCCTGTTTGGCGCGCCGGGCATTCCCCTGCCGGAACTTGCCGCAGGGTTGAGCATGGCATCTGCTTTGCTTGCCCTGCTGGCAGCATACCGTCTCGCCGTGAGCATGGAAATTCAGCCGGGCTGGCTGGCATTGATGCCTCCCTTCCTGCTCGCCCTGACGGGCGACTTCGCCTTCTATTCAGTGGTCGGTTTGGAGGAGGTCTTATTCACCGCTTTGGTGACCTTCAACCTGTCCCTCCTGCTCTCGAAGCCGCCAGAGACCTTGCTTCGGTCAAATTACTATCCGGCGCTTCTGGCAGTGATGATTTTGACGCGCCCGGAGGGGGCGTTGATTTGCGCCTTGTTCTTCCTGATTGCGCTCAAAAAGGAAACCCTCCCTTTGGTCTTGCAGTGCGGCATCAAACTCTCGCTGTTCCTGCTGCCGATACTGGCTGCCAAACGGGCATATTATGGGTATTGGCTTCCCAACACCTGGTACGTCAAAGGAGGCGCCGGGCTGGCGAATGCGGAGCAGGGGCTGGTCTATGTCCTTTTCAACGGCGGCAGATATGTGAGCGTGTTGGTCGTGCTGGCGGCGTTGATCCTGCTCATGCGGCATCGCCGGCAATCCCTGCCCAAACAGCCTCTCCTGCCCGCCGGGTTGATTGTGCTCGTCTGGCTGACCTATGTCATCGTGCAGGGTGGAGACAACATGGTCGGCGGCAGATTTCTCCTGCCGGTGCTGCCCATCGTTTACTGCCTCCTGATTAAAACCGCACAGCAAGCCCGCCTGGGACAAACCGCGATTGCTGCCACCTCTTTTGTGCTGGGACTCTTTTTGCTGCTCGCCTATGTAACCAGCCCCGGCATTCAAGCACAAGCCAACTCCTGGCGCGAAGTGTTCGAGACGCGCAAAAAAGCAGGGTTGTACCTGCGCGAACACTATCCGCCCGATACGCTGGTGGCGTTGAATCAGGCGGGGATCATCCCATACTACTCCCAACTTCCCACCATTGACATGCTCGGACTGAACGACGCCCACATTGCCCATCACGGCAAACGGGATTACCGCCTGTGGTATGCGCATCAAGCCGGCGATGGCGATTACGTTTTATCACGCAAGCCCGACATCATCATCTTTGGCGGGCGCGGATTGAATGCCCAGCCCGGCGAATTCATCAGCGACCGCGAGATTTGGGCTTCGGAACAGTTTCAGAACGAATATTTGCTGACCGAATGGGAAGGAATCGGTCCAGTGTACGTGCGAAAGGATAGTCAATGAAAAACATTCAGATTTCACAACCCAGCGATACCGTTCAAATCCACCTGCCCAATGGACAGACGCTCGAAGGTCCGCGCGGGGCAAGCGTTGGAGAATTTCTCTCGGCGGTCGAGCATCGCTCGCTTTTGGTGGGAGCAATCGTCAACGGCGAACTGCGCGAACTAACCTACCCCATCCGCATGGAGGCGAAGGTCGAACCTGTGCTGATGGACTCCGCCGACGGCGCGCGCATCTACCGCCGCTCGCTGACCTTCCTGCTCGAAAAAGCCTTTGCCGACCTCTTCCCCGAAGGGACGCTGTACGTGGATCACTCTGTCGCCTCGGGCGGATATTTCTGTCAGGTGACGGGACGCGCCCCGCTCTCGGACGAAGAAATCGAGGCGTTGAAAGCGCACATGCAAAAACTGGTCGAGGCAGATTTGCCCTTCGAGCGGATGGAAGTCCCTTTGCAGGAAGCCATCGAACATTTCCGTTCAAAGGGATATGAAGACAAAGTTTCGCTCTTGAAGTATCGCAAAAAGAATTACCTCACCCTCTACCGTCTCGAAGATCACTTGGATTACCACCACGGCTACATGGTGCCGTCCACAGGATATTTGCGCATCTTCGACCTCAAGGCAACCGACGGCGGCTTTACCCTCGGCTACCCGCGCCGGCACAAACCCAACGAACTTCAGCCCATGCCGGAGTATCCCAAACTGCTGGCGGCGTTCCGTCAATACGGCGGCTGGCTGACGCGCCTCGGCATCGAGAACGTCGGCTCGCTGAACGAAGCCATCGAGCAGGGACGCGCCGATGAAATCGTGCTGGTTTCGGAGGCGTTCCACGAACAAAACCTGGCAGACATTGCCCGCACGGTGGCAAATCATCTCGACAAGAGTCACCTGATTCTCATCGCGGGTCCGTCTTCGTCAGGCAAGACCACCACCTCGAAGCGCCTCACCATTCAACTGCTGGCGCTGGGCATTTCGCCGTTTCCTCTCGAACTCGATAATTATTTCCTCGACCGCGACAAAACTCCCCTCGGCGCAGACGGCAAACCCGATTTCGAATCGATTGACGCCCTTGACCTGCCTCTGCTCTGGGAACAACTGCCGCGTCTGATTCGGGGAGAAGAGGTTCAATTGCCGCGCTACAACTTCAAGGAGGGAAGGAGCGAGCCGGGCAAGGTCATCCAGTTGAAGCGCGGACAGCCCATCATTCTGGAGGGGATTCACGGCATGGATCCGCGCCTCATTCCCGACAGCCTGCGCGGCGAGGCGTTTCGGATTTACGTCTCGGCTCTGACTCAGTTGAACCTGGACCGCCACAACCGCGTCTCCACCACCGACACGCGTCTCATCCGCCGCATCGTGCGCGACGCGCGCGAACGCGGTTACAACGCGGCGCAGACCATCGCCAACTGGGAGGCGGTGCGGCGCGGCGAAAAGCGGCACATCTTCCCGTTTCAGGAGAACGCGGATGTGATGTTCAACTCGGCGCTGGCGTATGAAATGGCGGCGTTGAAACCGTTGGCGGAACCGCTTCTGCGGCAGGTGCCGTTTGGCACGCCGGAATACATCGAGGCAAAACGCCTGCTGGCGTTCCTCGAATGGTTCCTGCCGCTGGACATGAACCTCGTGCCAGATAATTCACTGCTGCGCGAATTTCTGGGTGGTTCGATTTTGAAGGATTTTACGGTGTGGAAGGATAAGTGAATTACGGAGACATGGGCGTTTTGAAGAGCAGCCCCACTGCACAGCCTGACAGATGTTCACACGGATAAGCGCCGGCGCTTATGGTATCGTCTTGAAAAACTGCGCCGATCACGAAGATTCTGTAGCGCGACATTTATGTCGCCTTTGGGCTGCGACTTGAAAGTCGCATTACGCGACTGTCAGATTACAACGGCTTGCTCTTTTATGATCTGCTGCCAGAAAGGAGATACTTTTTTGAACTTGATTTCGTCTGGCGTAAAGCCCTGCGCCTGAACAGGCTCCAAAATCCGTGCGGCGGCTATGCCGAGCAGTTCCAGCCGCTGGCGGTGATTGTATTTTTCCCAATCGTCTGAAATTACAATGAGGTCAATATCGCTTCCTTCATGCGCCGCGCCAGCCACCTGTGAACCGTAAAGCAAAACACGCGTGGGACGGATGCCCATTTTCTGAAGTTGCAAGCGATAGCGTTTTATTACTTGCTTAAGTTCGGGTGCTGCTTTAACCATTGGATCAATTCCGCGGTTTGGGTCAAGTAATCTTTAGCGACAGATTTTGGATATTCCTTCAATGCGCGCTGCAGGTCATCCGGATAACGCGTAGGGATACTGGCAGTATTAATTTTGCCGATAAAATCGAGATATTGCGCCGGCATTTTCAATTCGCATTTCCTAACAAGATAAATGAGGTCATGTGTTTTAATTGGAACAGATTGGGTTACTTCAGCCACATGCGCTTTGAGCATCTTTTCCAATGCCAGATGGCAAAGAAAGATGACGTACAGATAACGTCCCGTCGCCAGCATGTGATGGGCGGTTTCAACATCATATTCTGCCAGAGCAATCCAATTGGCGGTGTCTTTGCGCACGACTGAAAAACCTTGATTGAATTATACCCCGTGCTTGATGGAGTAAAACCGGGATTCTTCTCACGGCACCGTCGGTACTCTGAAGATCAATCCCACCACATAGCCTGCCAGCGCGCTGACCGTGCCAATGATTGCCATCTCCAGCCCGCTGCGGAAGGGTTTGCCGACCGTTACGCGGGCTTTGTAGAAGCCGACGAGGAACAAGGTCAGGGCGGCGATGAGGACCGAGAAAACGATGCTCAGTTTCACGGTCCAGAAGAAGAACGGGAAGAGGGGGATGAACGAGCCGAGCAGGGCGGAGAATCCCACCAGCAGGGCGGAGTTGAGCGCCCGCGACTTTTCCGGCGGCGTCAACTGAAATTCCTCCGACATCATTACGTTGACCCACACGTCCGGGTTGGAGGTGATGACCTCCACAATCTTGTCGAGCGTCTCGCCGTCGAAGCCCTTTTTGCGGTAGATGTCGCGGATTTCTTCGACTTCCACGTCGGGGGCAAGATGAATGTGGCGGTATTCGCGCTCGCGTTCGCTGTGATAGAGGTCGTTTTCCGCCAATGTGGAAGTGTAGGCGACCGCGCCCATCGAAATGGATTCGGCAAAGGTCGCCGCCAGTCCCGCCGCGATGACGATGCGGACATCGGCTGTGGCGGCGGCGACGCCGAGGATGACGCCCAGCACGTTGACCAGCCCATCCTGCCCGCCGAGAATCACATTGGCAAGGTGAAACTCACCGTGATGCGGATCGTGGTGGTCGTGCCAGCGCACCTGCTGGATGATTTTGCTGTGTCCATGTTCTGTGTTCGACATAGATTTATTCGATATGTCAAATGGAATTTTCCATCATCCCTTGCCCCTCTCCCAAATAAAGAGGGGTTGGGGTGAGGGGAAGCCACGCGGAAGACGACGCTTACCGATCCAGATACATATCTTTCATCGAGAGTTCGTCTTCGGCGGGTTCGAGATGCGTGAAGACCGTCACCGCGCCGCCCAGGGAGGAGCGAATATCGTCCTCGAAGTCTTCCACGATGTGATGCGCGTCGTGAACGGTGGTATCACCTGGCACGAGCACATGCACCGAGATGAACCGGCGCGCCGCCGCCTGCCGTGTGCGCAGGGCATGGAATCCCACGCCTTTTTCCTGATACTTTGCCATGACATCCTGAATGAGCCTTTGTTCGTTCTCAGGCAGTGCCGCGTCCATGAGACCCATCACCGAGCGGCGGATGAGTTGAAATCCCGTCCAGAGAATGTTGAGCGCAACCAGAATGGCAACGAGCGGATCGAGCGCATCCCAGCCCGTAACGCCTGCCAGCGCAACGCCGACAATCACCCCCACCGAAGTCCACACATCGGTCATCAGGTGACGCGCATCCGCTTCGAGCGTGATGGAGTTCCGTTTCCTGCCCGCCTCGAGCAGAATGCGCGCAACGCTGAAATTGACCAGCGACGCGACGACCGAAACCCCCAGACCGACGCCCAATTGTTCGATTGGGCGCGGCTCGATCAATCTTTGCACAGCCGTAACCAAAATGGCAATCGCCGCGCCGAAGATGAGTATCCCTTCCGTGACGCTGGCGAAATACTCCGCCTTGCTGTGACCGTACACGTGGTCTTCATCAGCGGGGCGCGCCGCGATGGAGAGCATGGTCAACGCCATGAGCGCACCCGCCAGGTTGACCAGCGACTCGATGGCATCGGAGAGCAAGCCCACGGAACCCGTCAAAAAGTAGGCGGCGGTTTTGAGCGTGATGGTCGCCACAGCCGCACCCACCGAAAGCCAGGCAAAGCGGGTCAGCGAAGCGCGGTCCTTCAACAGGTCGGTTTTATTTCGTTTCTCTGACATAAAATGATGATACATCCCCTCGGCACACTTGAGAATGGACGAAAGTCACAAATCAAAAAGCATGCCGCGCCAAGCAACAGCAGACGTTCAAAACATCATTCTTTGCGCGCCGGACTTTTCCAGCGGGTCGCTGGCGATTTGTTCCTCGAAGGTCTCGCGCGTCAGCACGGGCAATTCAATCAGGGTTCGCAACAAACGATATTTGACAAGGCGATACTTCTTCAGGCGCGCCGCCAGAGCAGGGTCGCGTTCGGCTTTGTATTCGATCAGCCCCGCCCGTCCGCCGGGGATGACGATGATGGTGCGCTCCGGCGGATAAGGCGTCTCCTCCAATGCCCGCCCAATCAAAGCGGAAGCAAGAACATAGAACGCACGCACCACGCCGCCGTTTTCATCCTCCCAGAGATAATTTCTCCCTGCCGGACGGGTGACGTAATTCAGCCGCTTGCCGATTGCCTCGAGCAGAGCCGTGACCGTGTGCAACTCCCTGCGCCGCACGGCAGCGACATCTTCCGGGCGCAAGACGAACGCCGCTCCCTGCCGCAGGGCATACGAGTCCAGCACGGCGTAGATCATCCCTTTGGAGGGCGTAAGCAGACCGGGAAAACGGGGATACACATCGTCTTCGATTTCGATGTAAATGCTGTTGGGATTCTTTTGCAGAAAAGTGACAACGGCAACCTCCACACGGTCCGCAAGCGATTCGCCGCTTGCCGCCGTCAGCCCCCACAACCCCGTCTCGACGCCCTCCCCGCTCGAATAATGGACGAACCGTTCATCCTCCAGCAGCGCCTTTTGAATGACCGACTGCGTCAGGCGCAGCGCCTCATCGAATTCGCGCTCCTTTTTCTTCAGAGCGTGCGCCTCTGCCAGCGCAATCAATCCTGCTGCATGAAGGTGCAGATACCCCACCGGCTCGCCGCGTTCGGTCAAATATGCAACCATCGCTTCGCGCACCAGAGCGGTATCCGCTTCATTCGCCTCACGTTTCAGAGTCTCGCCGCGCCGCCAGACCACCTGCACGGCGTCGTGTTCCGTGCGCAGGGCAAGCGAGGTCAGATCGAAGCCGGCGGCGCTCGCGGCGGTGAGAGCCGAAGTGAGGAACGCCGGCTCGGGTTCGGGCAGGAGACCCAAAAACGGCGTCCCCAGCGGAAGCAGTTCGAAGAGATGCGAAAACGCCGCATATAACGCGGTGGCATTCCATGCCCAGTCGTAACGGCGGCGGCGCAGCGCCACCTTGAACGGTTCCACCGCCTCGCGCCCCCACAGCCACCCCGCCCACAGCGCCGAGAGCGTCCAAAACGCTTGATTCGGACGCGGCACCGCCCCAATGACCGCCGCAATCGGAATCTCCTTTTTGACTTCACGCGCCAACTCTTTGAGACGCCCCTCATAGAGACAAATCCCCCCGCTCTCTGGAAGTTTACGGGGCCACGCTTCAAGCGGGACGCCGGAACCTGTCTCTGCCCACAGGCTTTGTCCACGCTCGAGCATCATCCACAGATTGTGTTCGCGAAACTGAGCGGGAATGTTGAGTTGTTTGGGGCGCGGTCTTTCGGAGGGATGCCCCCAGAGGGTGTTGCCCGCGTCACAGACGACCAGCAGCAGGGCACTCAAGGCGCGTTTTCGTTCGGGCGATAACCGCAGCGAGTCGAGGCGGTTGATGACGGTGGTCAGGAAATACAGGGGACGCGGCAGGTAATGGGAAATCGCTTCTTCCGCGTAGATGCGGTCTTCGTCGTCGAGCGCCGCCACCCGTTCGAAGGCACGCGAGCGGTGCAGGCTGTCGGTGGCGGCAATCTTCTTGGCGCGATCGACATCCTGTGGAGCGGCGAGGCGTTCGCCCGCATCGCCGCAATGCGGACAGGTGTAGATGCGGGCGTAGGGCGTGTCTTCGCCTTTGCGCCAGAGGAAGGCTTCCGCCTGAATTTCACGTTCGCATTTTTCACAGGGGGTGAGGTAGAGGGATTGGAGATGCACGCCGAGGCGTTCCTCGCCTTTTTTGGAGGTCTCCAGTTCGGAGAGGGCGGCTTTGAAATCCGCTTCGGCGGGAGGCTGGGCGGCGGTCTCCAGCAGGAAGCGGGTGATGGGGTTGTTGACGGTGACGAGGACGCGGTAACCGGCGCGGGCGGCTTCGAGGGTCAGGCGGGGGGAAAAGCCGAAAGGGTCGAGCACCCAAGCGCCGGGTCCGGCGTGAAGCGGGAGCCAGCGCGAGACCACTCCCTCTTCCAGCGGAGGCGTGAAGCGCGAGAGCGGACCGGGGTCCGCCGGCTTCGTTCCGGGGAGGTAGGGTTGAGGCTGCATCGGCAAAACATCACCTAACCTTTCTCCAAATTCCTGTGCCTATATGTTCGATAAATCCAAGTTTATGCAAAATCTGCAATTGCTGTCTGATCTTTGCCCTGATATTCAAATTCTGCGGGTAGTGTTGCTTGAACTTATTCTCGTATCCGTAAATTTCCCGGTTGGTAAACCTGTCTTCTGGGAGCGCGCTGTAAACCAGTTCAAGCCAGCCAACCAAGTCTGCTTTTGTTGGCTTTGGACGCTGAAGTTTGTTCGCTTTTCCCAAAAATGTTTCTTTCAGTTTTTTGAGTTCAGAATCCTTTGCCAGCCTACGCTCGCGCAATTTTTCATGTTGGCACAGCTCCGCAAACAGGGCAATAAACTCATCATCAGGTACGACTCTGTCGGGATGGTACTTTAGCCTGTTGTATGTGCTGTATATCTCCGATACGATTTCTGCTTGAACATTGTCTCTGATAACTACATTCGCTTCAATGTTTGATGTTAGCCCGCGCCGTGTCAAATTTGACGAGCCAATAATTGCTGTAGCGGTATGGTCATCTCTCATCAAATACATTTTGGGGTGGTATATCGCCGAAGCGCTTCGAGATGCAAAACACAGTAGAGAGACTTGTGAAGTTTCATGGGTCAAGTCATATAATTTTTTTATAGCAGAGGGATCGGTAGCGCGCACATCCATACCCACAAGAAATTCAACATAGGCGCCTGCAGCCAGCGCTGTCTGTACTGAAGGCATGATTTGCAATAAACCGTCGCTTGACACAAATGCCACGGCAATGCGAACATCATTCGCTGCTTTAATAGAAGAGACAAGCTCAGCGGCAGTGTTGTGTTCGACATTATCTATCATTTGGAGTTGCATATGCGAACCTGTTGTATTGTTGCTCTCAAAAGTTGCCTATAAATTATCTCGCCTTACGTGTTAGCACGAGCTGTATCTCGTATTTTCGGGCGACCTAAATTCCCATGCGGGGATAATGTGCCAGCGGCATAAACAAACTGCACTATGGAATGGCGCCCAAGAGCGGCGCGCAGACGATGTCATAGTATTCGAGTTCGACGGCTTTGTTTTGTTCGGCGTAGGCAGCGGCTTCCTTGCCGATGTTGCGGACGTTGTCGAGTTCGGCGCGTACCTGGTAGGGCCAGTAGCGGGGAATGACCATACGTGGGTCGTTGACGTAGCCTTCGGGGAGATAGGAGGGACGGGCGGGGTCGGGCTGGTCGGCGAGGGGAATCCAGTTGTACATGACCGGTCCGCGCGGATTGACGGTGAAGCCGAGGCGGTAGCCGTATTCGCGGGCGATTTGCACGGGACGGATGCCGAAACCGCCGCCGGGCCAGATGATGGCAACCGGGGTTTTGTGGAAGTTCTGCTGAAGGTCGGCGATGGACTTTTCGAATTCGGTGCGGATGAATTCGTCGGTGGAGGCGTCGGTCATGTTGATGTTGTGGATGTAGCCGTGCGATTGATGGTCCACCCAGCCTTCGGCTTCGAGGGCGATGTTGTCCTGCAGGGCGATGGCGCGGGGTCCGTCTTCGGCGCTGATCCAGGAGTTGACGACCACCCAGCCCCATTGTTCGTAATAGGGGCGGAAGTGGGTGTTGAAGTTTTCGCCGGTGCGGCGGTCGTCCTGAATGAGGAGGACGGAACGCGGAGGAATGTAGGCATTGTGGTCGAGGAAGTCTGCCAGTTGTGCGGCGCTGATGGCTTGAAAGCCCTGCTCGTGCAGGTCGTTCATCATGTGCTGGAAGTCTTCGACGGTGATGTCGTTGGCGGTCACATCCGCCGCGTCTCTTTTGATGCCGTGAAGCATGACGACCATGACAACGGTGCCGGGGGCGGCGTTATCCGATTTCCATTTGTTGTAGAGGTAGCGGCAAGTGTCGGCTTCGTAGGTGTGCGGGGTGTCGAGGGGGTTGAGGCGGGCGGTGGTGAAGGGCGCCGGCAGGGCAGGCGGGGTGCGGACGGCGGTCGGTGAGGGGATGGGGGTATCGGTGGGCGCGGGGGTGGCAGTGGGCTGGAGGGCGGCGAGGGCGGTCTGGTATGCCTGCGTGGAGAGGGCGCTCACGTCGAGGGTGGGGGCGGAGGCTTGAGGCGCGCACGCGCTCAATAGGATGGCGAGCAGGAGGAGGGTAGGGGTGAGGCGGGAGGGCATGAGGGAGGTATCAGTCATCAATAATCAGTTATCAGTGAGCAGTGAGCAGTGATCAGTTATCAGTGAGCAGTGATCAGTGAGCAGTGGTGCGAGAGAAAAATCGTCAATCGAAAATCGCAAATCGAAAATCGAATTATTCTTCCGATTTGCCCGAAATGAAGTCTTCCACTTTTTGTTTGGCGATTTCGTCGCGGAATTGGACCGGCGGGGTCTTGAAGAAGTAGGAGGAGGGTCCGATGATGGGACCGGCAAGTTCGCGGTCGAGGGCAAGTTTGGCGCAGCGGATGGCGTCAATCATCACGCCGGCAGAGTTGGGGCTGTCCCACACTTCGAGTTTGACTTCGACGTTGAGCGGCACGTTGCCGAAGGTGGTGCCTTCCATGCGGATGTATGCCCATTTGCGGTCGGTCAGCCAGGGAACGTGGTCGGAGGGACCGACATGGACGTTATCGGGGTCGAGTTCGTAGGGGATCATGCTGGTGACGGCGTTGGTCTTGGAGATTTTTTTGCTTTCGAGGCGTTCGCGTTCGAGCATGTTGAGGAAGTCGGTGTTGCCGCCGAAGTTGAGCTGGTAGGTGCGCTCGATTTTGACGCCGCGGTCAATGAAGAGGGTGGCGAGTTGGCGGTGCAGGATGGTGGCGCCCACCTGGCTTTTGATGTCGTCGCCGAGGATGGGAAGCCCGGCGTCGGCAAAGCGCTTGCCCCAGTATTCGGAGGAGGCGATGAAGACCGGGATGCCGTTGACAAAGGCGCAGCCGGCTTCGATTGCCTGCTCCACGTACCATTTGGTCGCCATTTCGGAGCCGACCGGCAGGAAGTTGACAACCACGTCGGTTTTGGTCTCGCGCAGCAGGCGGACAATATCGGCGGTGGGACCGGGTGCCTTTTGGATGATGCCGCTGAGATATTTGCCGAGTCCGTCGTGGGTCATGCCGCGCACGACGGGGGCGTTGAGGTGCGGGACTTCGGCAAATTTGTAGGTGTTGTTGGGTTCGGCAAAGATGGCTTCGGAGAGGTCCTTGCCGACTTTGGTAACGTTCACGTCAATGCCGAGGGTGAACTCAATGTCGCGGATGTGGTAATCCGCCAGTTGGGGGTGCATGATGCCGGGAATGACATCGTCCTTTTTGGCGTTTTTGTAGAATTGCACTCCCTGGACGAGAGAGGATGCACAGTTTCCCACGCCGATGATGGCGACGCGTACCTTTTTGTGTGGCATGTGTTTCGATACTCCTTTTGTGTAGTTTCTATCAGGATTGTACCCGCTTTGGGCGGCGAGCGTGTTTTCAAGAGTGACCGATCTTTTAGGCTTAGCCACAGAGTGCATAGAGATTTTGAGTTTTTTCTCAGAGAACTCTGCGGGCTCTGTGGCAAAGAAAGGTTTAGCCCATCCTTTTAGCCGCTCTCATATTTCCGCCGGCGGGCTGTGGGTGCGCGGGTGTTGTATAATTCAAGCCATGCCAGCCAATGAGCGCATCGAAGATTTGGAACGCCTGCTCGAGGTGGTGCGGGGATTGACAACCGCTCCCGAAATCGAATCGTTTTTGCAGACCATCATCGCCGAAGCCAGCGAAATGACGGACAGCGAGCTCGCGTCCATCCTCGAATACGACGCCGAGGCAAAGGAACTGCGCTTCCTCTCCACGGTCTGGTTCGACCGCGACATCCTGCGCCCGATGGGGGTTCCGCTGGAGGGAAGCGTGGCGGGCGAAGTCTTCCGCAAGGGGCATCCGCTCATCATTCAGGATACGAAGGCAGATCAGCGTCACTTCAAGGTGATTGATCGCATCACCAAGCACGAAACGCACTCGCTGGCGGCGGTTCCCATCATTGTGCAAGGGGAAACCATCGGCGTCCTCGAAGCACTCAACAAACGGGACAATGCTCATTATACCGAAGAGGACACCACCCTCCTGGCAACCCTGGCGGCGATAGCCGGTCAGGCGATGCGCAACGCACAGTTGGAGCGAAAGGTCAAAGCCGTGCGCATTCAACTGGCGGAACTCGAACGCCTCAAATCGGACTTTATTGCCATCACCTCGCACGAACTGCGGACCCCCCTGGGCTTGATTCTCGGTCACGCCACCTTTCTCAAGGAAATTGCCGGCAAGGAATACGAGGCGCAACTGGCAACCATCATCCGCAACGCCACGCGGCTCAAAGAGATCATCGAAAACATTTCGGATATGGAAAACGTGCAAGTTGGCGCCGCGCGTGTGCGCAGCAATAAAGTATCCATGGCGAGGATCGCGGAGGATGTCATCCTGACGTTTCAGGACGAGGCGAAAGCGAAGAACATTACCCTGCTGCGCGAATGGGGCAACACGCCGTATTTCATCGAAGCCGATCAGACAAAAATCAACATTGCCTTGAGCAATTTGGTGAAGAACGCGCTTCAATTTACCGAATCGGGCGGGACCGTGCGGCTCAACATCGAAGAGGACAGCGGCTATGTGAAGGTGACCGTCAGCGATAACGGCATCGGCATCCCGGCGCGGGACCTGCCGAAAATCTTCGACCGCTTCTTCCAGGTGGAATCGCATCTCACGCGCCGGCACGGCGGGATGGGGCTGGGGCTTTCCGTCGCCAAATCCATGATCGAACTGCACGGCGGGCGCATCTGGGCGGAAAGTGAGGAAGGCAAGGGCAGCACCTTCATTTTCCTCTTGCCGGTGGATGGTGTGAAACAACCGCCCAAAAGCACTGCACCATTCGTAGAATAACTTGTGTTCAACGAAAATAAAAAAGGCTCACGCAAACCGTGAGCCTTTTTTATTCGCCTTCGCGGGTTATGCCCAGCCTTGATTTTTGATGAAGTCGGTCAGCACGGGAATTACGACCATCTCGCCCTGATATGCCTTGTACGCCCAGTACAAGAAGACCAGCCACAAGAGCGGCACGCAAATGATACCGACCACTGTGACGCTTAGAACGGATGACAAAATCCAAAAGACAATGCTTGCCGCAATGGACTGCACCGCATGGAACTTGATGAACGGACGGGATTTTTTATCTTCCATGAGCAGAACAATGATGCCGATGAGCGGGGCAATGACATAACTCAACGCTGCCCACAATTTGTCGTCGCTTGTGGTTTCCATGGCTTATTCCTCCGAGTGAGTTGGTTTGGGGTTTCAAGCATTGTACAACCAATTAAGACAAAAGGCAACCAAATTGATTGACCGCCGCCTCCCCCTTGCGTACCAGACGGGCAGTATTGTATAATCCGCACCATTCAGAAGGAGTAAGCGTGTTGGTCGCCTGATAGAGAAGGAGACGCGCGGTGGAAGTCTCCGCAGGAAAACAACGCCGAAGTCGTCTGAATGAGAGAATGCCGAAGAACGTCAGTGATTTAGTGATCAGTCACCAGTGATCAGTAGTCAGTGATCAGTAGTCAGTGACTAGTAGAACGGCACGGGTGCGCCCGTTATCGCGCAGGCTGATGAACACGTCAGTCACAGAGTGTCCCGCAGACAAGTGCGGGAAATTGAGGTGGTACCGCGGAGTCGCCGCCCTGAGTTTATCGAAGGGAACGCTTCGTCCTCATAACGGACGAGGCGCTTTTGTTTAACAGGCATTTGCCAAAATGACCCGATATTTCATCACCGGCGGACTGGGGTTTCTCGGGCAGTACATCGTGAAGACAATTCACGATCACGACCCCGGGGCTGAACTGCGCGTCCTTGTCCGCACACCGCGGAAGACGTTCCTCGGAATCGAGACGCTGAAACACGTCACCTGGGTGCGCGGAGATTTGCTCCAGCCCGAAACCTACACCGAAGCCCTGCGCGGCGTGGATGCAATCGTACATAACGCGGCGATGGTGTCGTTCCGTAAATCGGAAGCGGAGACAATCGTCAGGTCCAATGTGAACGGGACGCGGTTCCTGGCGGAAGCGGCGCGCGCGGCAGACTGTCCGAACTTCGTTTTCGTCAGTTCCATCTCCTCCATCGGCTTCAACCTCAATGGTTTGACCGATGAGACGATGATGCCCGACCTGGAGACCAAACGCCGCACCGACGCCTACGGATACAGCAAACTGGTCAGCGAGGCGGAGTTGCGGGAGATGACAGACGACATGCGCGTCGTCATCTTGAACCCGAGCGTGATTCTTGGTCCCGGCTCCGACCGCATAGACATGACCATGCGCGCCGTCAGACTTCTGCCGGTCATTCCGATGCTGCAATACGTCAACAGTTTCGTGGATGTACGAGATGCGGCGCGCGCGGTGTTCCTCTCATTGACGCGGGGCAGAAACGGTGAACGTTATATCGTCACCGCCTGGAACGAGGACATGATCGCCTTCACCCAGATCGTCCTGCGGCTGGCAGGCAAAAAGGCGCGTATTCTCCCGCTGGCAGGGCGGGGCGTGAAAATCATGGATGTCTTTCTCTGGGCGCTGGATGTGATGAGGCTCAATCCCGGCATCCGCCGCCTCTCAGAAATCAACGTGGATAAAGCCTGCTCGTCCGAAAAGATTCGCCGCGAGATGGGCTGGGAACCGTCTCTAACGCTGGAACAATCCATTCGGGATTCTATTCTCATCAAAGAGTAAATCGCGGTTATTTTCGATGGAGCAAAATTATGAATGTGCGCGCCATTGTTCAATCTCAATACCTTGCCGCGCTGGCAAACAAACTTGAATTGCAGATTTACAACATCCGCCACATTCAACAGCATACCGGCGAACTGTACGAACGGTTGAGGCGCTACGACGTGAAATTAAACTCAGTAACTCACCTTACGCGGTGGCGTGAGATTTATCTCGCGCTTTTAGGCGACATCAATGTCGCGCTACGAGAAAACTGCGTAAGGCGACTCAGTAAATCACAAGTTTGCTGTAGTAACGACTTTAGTCGTTGATTTGTTCAGAAACTTCAGCCCAAAAGCGACTAAAGTCACCACTACAGGTCATTCAAGTGTTGAAACCGTGATTTACTGAAACTGGTCATCCAAGCGATACAAGGAGAAGAAATGAGCAAACACGAACTACCCAAGACCTACGACTTCAAATCCACGGAGGCGCGCATCTACGCGATGTGGGAGGCGGGCGGCTACTTCCAGCCATGGAACGACCCCAACAAGCCGGGCTTCGACCCCTCCGTCAAGCCGTTCGTCATCTCTATCCCGCCGCCGAACGTGACCGGCGAACTGCATCTCGGTCACGCCATGTTCGTCAGCGTCGAAGACCTGATGATCCGCTATCACCGCATGAAGGGCATCCCCACGCTGTGGGTGCCAGGCACCGACCACGCCGGCATCGCCACACAACTCATGGTGGAGCGCGACCTGCTCAGGAACGAGGGAGTGAGGCGCGAAGAACTGGGGCGCGAGGAGTTCATCAAACGCACCTGGGAATGGAAGCGCAAGTACGGGAACATCATCACCACCCAGATTCGTCGCCTCGGCGCCTCCTGCGATTGGACGCGCGAACGCTTCACCCTCGACGAGGGACTGAGCCGCGCCGTGCGGGAAGCATTCGTCCGCCTCTACGAAAAGGGACTGATCTACCGCGGTCCGCGCCTCATCAACTGGTCGCCGGGACTCAAGACCGCCGTCTCCGACCTCGAGGTGGAGTATGAGGAAGAGGATGTGACGCTGTATTATTTCAAATATATGATCAAACCCGTAGGGATTGGGTCACCCGACCCCTACAAGGATGAATACATCCCCGTCGCCACCATCCGCCCGGAGACCATCCTTGGCGATACGGCGGTGGCGGTCCACCCCGAAGACGAGCGCTACAAAAAATACATCGGGCGCACCGCCATTGTGCCAATTCTCGGACGTGAGATACCGGTCATTGCAGATGAATACGTCAGCATGGAGTTCGGCACCGGCGCGCTCAAAATCACGCCCGGTCACGACCCGAACGACTACGCCATCGCCCAGCGCCACAATCTGCCGGTCATCTCCGTGCTGGATGCGGAGGCAAAGGTCAACGAAAACGGCGGCAAGTACAAAGGTCAAGACCGCTTCGAGGCGCGGAAAAACCTGTGGGCAGATATGAAAGCCGCCGGTCTCGTCATCAAAGAGGAGCCGTACCGCACCACCATTCCGCGTTCCCAGCGCGGAGGCGAAATCGTCGAGCCGATGATTTCCACACAGTGGTTCGTCAAAATCGAGCCGCTTGCCAAAGCCGCCATCGAAGCCGTGAAGGACGGGCGTATCCGCATTGTGCCGGAACGTTTCGAAAAGGTCTATTTCAACTGGATGGAAAACATCAAGGACTGGTGCATCAGCCGTCAGTTGTGGTGGGGACACCGCATCCCCGTGTGGTATTGCCCCGAAGGTCACATGACCGTGGCGCGCGAAGACCCGACCGAATGTGCCGCCTGCGGCTCGAAGGACATCCATCAGGATGAAGACGTGCTGGATACGTGGTTCTCCTCCGGCTTGTGGCCCTTCTCCACGCTCGGCTGGCCCCAGGAAACGCCCGATTACAAATACTTCTATCCCACCTCCTACATGGAGACGGGGTACGACATCCTGTTCTTCTGGGTGGCGCGCATGATCATGAGCGGACTGGAATTCACCGGTCAGATTCCTTTCCATACCGTGTACCTGCACGGACTGGTGCGCGATGAACACGGGCAGAAAATGTCGAAGACCAAGGGCAATGTAATTGACCCGCTCATCGTGATGGATGAGTTCGGCACGGATGCGCTGCGTTTCACACTGTTGGTGGGCTCCACGCCCGGCAACGACATGAACCTCTCGGTGAAAAAGGTGGAAGCAAACCGCAACTTTGCCAACAAGTTGTGGAATGCGGGACGCTTCGTCATTAACGCCATCGGTGGTTTGGAAGCAGGTACACAAGCACATACGTACACAGGTACACAGGCGGACAAGTGGACGCTGGCGGATTCGTGGATTTGGGCAAAACTGCAGCAACTCATCCGCGATGTGGAGCGGCAGTTCCAAAACTTCCAATATGGGCAGGCAGGGCAGCAAATTTACGATTTCCTCTGGTCCGATTTTGCCGATTGGTATGTGGAGATCGCCAAAAGCCAACTTCAGAATTCAGAACTCAGAATTCAGACTGTGAAAACTTTGGCGAGGATATTGGACATCGTTCTACGCTTGCTCCATCCCTTCACGCCGTTCGTGACCGAGGAAATTTGGGGACACTTGCGCGACGCCCTCCGCGCCTCTCCGATCTCGCACCTCGCCTCGGACTGGTCGCATGCGTTGATCGTTGCCCGCTGGCCCCAGCCGCGTCCGCCCGAAGGCTGGGAGGCAGCCAAGGTTGCCGATTTCGAGTTGATTCAGGAAATCGTGCGCTCCATCCGCAATCTGCGCGCGGAGAAGAACGTATCCGCGTCGAAGAAACTGGCTGCGACCATCGTCGGCGGGGCAAAGACAGAACTGGTAAAAAGCCAGGCTGATGTGATTGCGTCGCTTGCCGGACTCGACCTGTCACAAATTACCATTTACCAATCGCTTACCGACAAGCCCGCTGATTCCGCTGTCCTCGTCGTCGGCGCGGTGGAGGTGTATCTCCCGCTGGCAGGCATGGTGAATCTGGAGGAAGAAAGAGCGCGGCTGGAAAAGGAACTCAAGGAAACCGAAGCGCACATTGCCCGCCTCGAAAAACTCCTCGCCAGCGATTTCGCCAGTAAAGCCCCGCCTGCCGTCGTCCAAAAGGAGCGCGACAAACTCGCCACCTACAAGGAGACGGCGGAGAAAATCAAGGCGCAGTTGGCGTAAGAGAGAGCCCGCCTCCGTTGTTTTCACTCGGCAAGAAGGGTATGCAAGCGCCCTTCTTGTTTTTTTTGTTTCCTGACCCAACCTTTTCGGGATGCATCGGATATGATTAAGTAGATGACAATGGACGAGCAACAAGCCATTCAACGACTCAAAAACGGCGACATCAGTGGGCTGGAATTCCTGGTGAATTGTCATCAGGTGAAGGCGATCCGCGCGGCATATCTCATCACGCGCGATCGGGCTTTGGCGGAGGATGTGGTGCAGGATTGTTTTCTCCGTGCATATCGCGCCATTCGCGGATTCGATTCGGCGCGTCCCTTCGAGCCGTGGTTCATGCGGAGCGTGGTCAATGCTTCAGTGAAGGCAATGCAGAGGTCGGCGAAGCAGGTTGCAGTCGGGGATGATGCGGATGAAATCCTGTTTGCAGAATTCGCCGCGAGGGTTGAATCGGTTGAAGAGCAGGTCAAGTCCATTGAAGTCCAAGAGCAAATCTGGGACGCCATGCGGCAGTTATCGCCGCGGCAAAGAGCGGTCATTGTTCAGAGATATTTTTTGGAGATGAGCGAAAAGGAAATGGCGGAGGAATCGGGCGCGGCAGCCGGCACGATCAAGTGGCTGTTGAATGCGGCGCGCCAACGCCTGCGGCGTCTGCTTGCTGCTGCGGAAAGGAGCGAGGAATGAACGAGAAGCGCATGAAAGACGCGTTGGAAGCCATCGCCCGCCGCGGCGTGCCGGAGGATGTGAATTTGATGCCGTCCCTTGCGGCTCGACTCGAAAGGAGAACTTTGATGACGACGCTTCGCGCCCGACCCGTATTGACTCTTGTGTTGGTTCTTTTGACTCTCGCGCTGTTGACCGGCGCAGCCTATGCCATCGGGAAAATGACCGGTTATATTCCGGGTGTCGGGCTGGTGGACCAGAGCGCACCGATTCGAATCCTCACCGACAAACCGAGCGTTCAACGGGAGGGAATTACACTGACCATGAAACAGGTCATTGTAGATTCGAACAAAACGCGGGTGATGTATCACGTCAAAGGCATATCCATGCAGGATGCCTCCGCACAGGAATGTATGAAAGCCCCTTCCCTGCTCGCCGAAAATGGCGTTCGTTTTGAATCGACGGGCGGGTACGTGGACAATGTGGGCGGCGAGAATGGCATCCTGCGATTCGATGCGGATTTTACTTTTCCGTCGCTTCCAGACGATTTGACGAAGGTCACGCTGGTTTCGCCCTGCGACCTGCCTTTACTCACTTTGCGGCTGATCCCCGCACCGGAGGGGTTGGTGCTGCCAGCCACTGAAATTGCGCCAACCTTTAAATCATCGCGCCCGCTCCTGCCGACTCTTGCCTCTGCCAGTCCTGAAACGCTATTACCGACGCAATCCTATCCCACTGAGTTTCCTGCTACCCTAACGCCGGTTCCTAACGGTTCAGGATTGTATTTGGAGAAGGTCGTGGAGTTGGCGGATTCATATCTGTTGATTGGGAATTTCACGGATACCGGTGACCTGCCCGGCTCATTGTGGAATGGTTCAGCGCAAACGTCCATTCCTTACGAATTCCGCGTTACGGACCGTCATGGGGAACGCGTCTCTTTTTCCTTCCGCCCGGACCTGATGCCGCCATCAGTTTGGTCAAACGTGACCCCATGGGCGCTGGAGGTCCGCAAACCTTTGGATGCGCCCATTACCATAACTCTGCCCGAAATTTCCTTGACCAGTGATGATCCTTTCCAATTTCGCGTGGACGTTGGGACAAATCCTGCTGTTGGGCAGACCTGGTCCCTGAATCGAACGGTGGAGGCGGGCGGCTACTCCTTTACGGTGAAAAGCCTCACGCGGGCGAAGCGCGGGTACACCTTGACGTTGCGCTCTCCCGTTTCACGCGAACAGGCTTTTTTCGATTGGCGTTTGGAGGAAGGCAATGCCAAATTATTGTCCGAACGTGTGTATGATCGCGATGGTTATACCGATCTAACAGAGACGCTCATCTTCGAAAATGAACTGCCCACCGGTGTTTTGACATTTACCCTGCACATTTATGTGGATCATCCGATCGGACCCTGGACATTGGTCTGGTCGCCGCCCGATAGCCCGTAAAAGCGGACAGGCGGAGAGCCTCACAACCCTCCGCCTGTTCTCTTTCATCTTTCTTCTTTCCTTTCACAACTCCTTCGCCCGCCTGGCAATGCGGTCCTTCGCCCGCGCAATGAACTCTGCCAGCGGGATGTTATTCTGCTGACTGCCGTCGCGCACGCGCAGCGAGATTTGCCCCGCTTCCATCTCGTTTTTACCGACCACGATCATGTACGGCACTTTCATCATCTGCGCGTCGCGGATTTTGGCGTTCATGCGCTGGGAAGACAGGTCGGCGCTGGCGCGGATACCGTTTGCGCGCAACTGCTTTGCGATGTTTTCCGCGTACTCGTTCTGTCCGTCTGTGATGGGGATGACACGCGCCTGTTCCGGCGAGAGCCAGACCGGGAACGCGCCGGCATAATGCTCGATGAGGAAGCCGATCATGCGCTCGTGCGTGGAGAGCGGCGCGCGGTGGATGCACAGCGGCACTTCCTCCTGCCCGTCCTTGTTGATGTACTTCAGGTCGAAGCGGGCAGGGACGGCGAAATCCACTTGATTCGTCGCCAGCGAGAACTCGCGTCCGATGGCAGACCAGATTTGCACGTCAATTTTGGGACCGTAGAAAGCGGCTTCGTCCTCCGCCTCCACAAACGGGACGCCGCCGTTCGTCATGGCGCGGCGCACCATCTCCTCCGTCTTCAGCCACAGACGTTCGTTGTCCACGTACTTTTTGCCCAGTCCCGCCTTCGAGTGCAATGACAGGCGCATGACGAACTTCTCGATGCCGAACAGGTCGAAGTATTTGCGGTACAGGTCCACCACGCCCATAAATTCCTGCTCGAACAACTCCTCCGAGACGTAGATGTGCGAGTCGTTCATCTGCATCGAGCGGACGCGCATCAAGCCAAAGAGTTCGCCCGATTTCTCGTAGCGGTAGCACGTCCCATATTCCGCGAGGCGGAGCGGCAGGTCGCGGTAGGAGCGCTGTTTCGAGCCGAAAATCTTGTGGTGGAACGGACAGTTCATCGGTTTGACGTAGTACTTCACGCCCTCCAATTCCATCGGCGGGTACATGGACTCGGCATAATAGGGAAGATGCCCCGAACGCAGGAAGAGGTCTTCCTTCGTCAGGTGCGGCGTGCGGACGCGCACATAGCCCGCCTTTTCCTCCATCTCTTTGGCGAGCTTTTCCAGTTCCTCGATCATCACGCCACCGTTGGGCAGCCACAAAGGCAGACCGGGACCGACCTCCTCATCGAAGATGAAGATTTCCAGTTCCTTGCCCAGTTTGCGGTGATCGCGCTTCTTCGCCTCTTCCAACTGATGAAGATATTCCTCCAGTTGTTGTTTGTTCTCCCATGCCGTGCCGTAAATGCGCTGTAACTGCTTGTTGTTTTCGTCGCCGCGCCAGTAGGCACCCGCCACGTTCATCAGTTTGAACGCATCGGGCTTGATCTCGCGCGTGTTCGCCACATGCGGACCGCGGCACAGGTCAACGAACGTGTCGTGCTGATAGATGGAGATTTCGGGCTTTTCCTTGAGCGGGTTGCCATATTCATCGAACCCGCCCTGCTCGAGTCCATCAATCAACTCCAGTTTGTAGGGCTGGTCTTTGAAAATTTGACGCGCCTCATCCGCCGACACCACCTTCTTGATGAAGTCGTGCTTGCCCTGCACGATCTGGCGCATCCGCTTTTCGATGGCTTCCAGGTCTTCGGGCGTCAGGCTGCGCGGCAAGTCGAAGTCGTAGTAAAAGCCGTTTTCCACCGGCGGACCAATCGTGTACTTCGCCTCCGGGAACATCTCCAGCACGGCTTGCGCCATGATGTGCGCCGCCGAGTGACGGATTCGATACAGATGGGACTCCTCATATTTTTCCTGAACTTGTTGCGCCATTTTCGCATCCTTTCTTTCACCCCCCTCTCCGTGCAGGAGAGGGGAAGGGGGTGAGGTCAAATAAAAATTCTCGCCCACACACGGGGCGAGAATTCAATTCACGCGGTTCCACCCGATTTGTGGGGCGAGATGAATCTCGCCGCACATCTCTTCAGCCTCTAACGGAGCCACCCGTTTCGCTTACTGACTGATCACTGTTCACCGATTACTGATTACTGATTACTGAACACTGATCACTGTTCCGCTCCACGCTCGCGAGGGGTTTTCGGCGACTGTTTCTGCAAGAGGCTCTCAATCTGCGGCTTCTTGTCCCTGTCAGACCGTCGTCACCTACTCGTCTCGGTCAACGCGTTTTGAATTTCGATTGGCGGCATTATACCCACATCCACCAAAAAGCACAACCTGCCCCTGCAACTCTTATTCCGGCTCCCCAAACACAATCTGGTCGCCTTCCATCGAAGTGATGCACGCCAGCGAATGGACCGGCACCCCCAGCGGCTTGAGCGCCGCGCGCCCGCCCTCGAACACCTTCTCGATCAATGCCCCGATGCCGACGATTTTCGCCCCCGAAGCCTCCGCCAGCCGCACCAACCCAAGGATGGTTTGACCGCTGGCAAGAAAGTCGTCAATGATCAGCACCTTCTCCCCGTTTGCCAGGTATTCCGGCGAGACAATCAACTCCACCATGCGTCCCTTCGTATGCGAGGGAGCCAGTGTCAGGTACACCTGATCGGGCATCGTAATCGGTTTGTGCTTGCGGGCATACACCACCGGCAGCCCGAGGTGAATCGCCGTCGTCAGCGCAGGGGCAATGCCAGAGATTTCAGCGGTCAGCACCTTCGTCGCGCCGACCGAAGCGAACAGACGCGCAAACTCCCGCCCGCAGGCGTCCATCAGCAAAGGGTCCACCTGATGATTGACGAAACTGTCCACCTTCAAAATCCCCCCGCCCAGTGACTTCCCATCGCGCAGAATGCGTTCCTCCAATTCCTTCATAGCCGCCTCCGTGACCACACAATTTTATTGACATTTTACAACGCGCGCCGCCGGTTTGCAAATTCACATTTGCCTTATCTTCCCTGTGTTAGAATCTTTCCCTGTGACCCTCATCCTTGCCTCCAACTCGCCGCGCCGGCGTCAACTACTCGCCATCACCGGTTGGGAGTTCACCGTTTCCGTTGCCGATGTGGACGAGACCCCGCTGGAGAACGAAACGCCCGCCGACTACGTTATAAGGTTGGCGCAGACCAAGGCACGCACCATCGCCGAACGCACCGCCGGCGAACACCTCATCCTCGCGGCAGATACCACCGTCGTGGACGGACTCGACATCCTCGGCAAACCCGCCGATGAAGCCGAAGCCGTCGCCATGCTCACCCGTCTGCGCGGACGCACGCATCAGGTCTACACCGGGATTGCCCTGCTCCGAAAAAGCGACGGTCTCCTCCTCACCGACCTCTGCGTCACCGACGTGCCCATGCGCAACTACACCGACGAGGAAATCCGCGCCTACGTTGCCAGCGGCGACCCCTTCGACAAGGCGGGCGCCTACGCCATTCAGCATGACGGCTTTCGCCCCGTCGCCCGCATGGACGGCTGTTACGCCGGCGTCATGGGACTGCCCCTCTGCCACGTCGTCCGCCTGATGCGCCGCATGAACGTCCCCCCTGCGGCAGATGTCCCCTCGAATTGCCAGAAATTGCTGGAATACAACTGTCCAATATTCACATCCATCCTTGAGTAGCTGATGTTACCCAGTTTTCCCGTAGCGCGACACATTGTCCCCGGATGGGGGTTCATGTCGCCTATAAACGCGAGATGAATCTCGCACCACCACGTAAGTACAGAACAAAACCACTGAAAGGCAACCAATGAAGTTTTTCCGCTGGATACACCTTATCGTCATCATGACCTTCCTGAGCGCCTGCGGCTCAGGCGGAAGCGGATTGATTCCCGCCGGCGTCACCGACACTCCCCTCCCGCCTCCTGCCGTGACCGTCATCTCTGCCCCCGACCCCAGCCTGACCCTCGCCGCCTACCTCGACGCCTACAAGGCGGATGACTACAACACCATGTACTCGCTCGTCAGCAAGGTGACGCAGGATACCCTCCCGCTCGAAGAATTTGCCAGACGCAACCGCGACGCGCTCAACGAAATGAGCGCCGCTTCCTTCGACTACGAAGTGCTTTCCTCACTGGTCAACCCCTACTCTGCCGAAGTCGCCTACAAAGTGACCTACCACACCGCCCTGGTCGGCGAGATTCAACGCAACATCGTCGCCCGGCTGGCGCTCGAAAACGGTGTGTGGAAACTGCAATGGGACGACTCGCTCATCCTGCCCGAACTGGCGGGTGGAAACGTCCTGCGCATGGATTACAGCATCCCTTCGCGCGGCAACATCTACGACCGTGACGGCGATGTTATCGCCGCCCAGACCGACGCCTACGCCTTCAGCATCCTGCCTGGCAACGTCACGGAGGAAAGTCTCTCCACTCTGCTCACCGAAGTCTGGCGGCTGTGCGGCAACAGCATGGAAGCGCTGGCGCAGCAAATTGCCAACACGCCCGCCCTCTATCCCATTCCCTTGTGCGAAGCCTCGGCGGACGAATCCGAACGCATCCGCAGTATTGCTCCCGCCGGTCTGCAATGGGTGCAGTACAACTCGCGCTTTTACTTCGACCAGGGAACGAGTTCCAACATTGTCGGCTACACCCAATTCATCTCCCCGGAAAATCTGGAGAAATACCGCCGCCTAGGCTACCGCGGCGACGAGCGCGTGGGCGCGGCGGGCATCGAACAGTGGGCGGAGGACTACCTCGCCGGTCAACATGGAGGCACGTTGTATGTCGTGAACCCCTCCTCAGGTCAGATTGTGACGCGCGTGGGCGAGAGCGCGCCCAAACCCGCCGACTCGGTCTATCTCACCATTGACGACAACCTCCAGTATTACGCCCAGCAAGCCATCAAGGGATTTACCGGCGCGGCTGTGGTGATGGAAGTCAAAACCGGACGCGTGCTGGCGATGGCGTCCTCGCCCGGCTTCGACGCCAACATCTTCGAACCGAACAACCCCAACGCCGCAACCCTAATCGCGGAACTGGTGCCCGGCTCCCTGCTCAACCGCGCCGCCCAGGGACAGTATCCGCTCGGCTCGGTGTTCAAGATCATCACCATGGCAGCCGGCATGGAAAGCGGACTCTTCATCCCCGAAAGCACCTATGACTGCCAATACACCTGGACGCGCCTCCCCGACCAAATCCGCTACGACTGGACCTACCAGCACTGCCAGGACCGCCTCGCCGCCGGACAGGAATGCAATACCAGCGACAGCACGCCCTCCGGTGTGCTAACGCTCTCCGAAGGGCTGATGCGTTCGTGCAATCCCTTCTTCTGGGAAATCGGCTACACCCTCTACCGGAACAACCGCCCCAACGACATTGCCAACATGGCGCGCGCCTTTGGGCTCGGTCAGCCGACCGGCATCGGGCAAATCCCCGAAGAGGCAGGGCAAATCAACGACCCGCCCACCGACATTGACGTGGTCAATCAGTCCATCGGGCAGGGCGATGTGCTGGTCACACCGCTGCAGGTGGCAGATTTCATCGCCGCCATCGCCAACGGCGGCACGCTCTACCGTCCGCAACTGGTGGAGCGCATCGAGCCGGTGGACGGCAGCGCCGCTGTGCAGGTCTTCAAGCCCGAAGCGCGCGGCACTTTGCCCCTCCAGCCCTTCCGCCTGGAGTTCATCAAGAACGCCATGATCGAGGTGGTCAAGAACCCGCGCGGCACAGCCAACTTCCGCCTGCGCGGGCTGACAATTCCGGTGGCAGGCAAAACCGGCACTGCCGAATCGGGGAGCGGCAAGCCCCATGCCTGGTTTGCCGGCTTCACCATGGCGGAGGAAAACACCGGTCTGCCCGATATTGCCGTCGTCGTCATCCTCGAAAACGCCGGCGAAGGCTCCGACTACGCCGCCCCGGTCTTCAAACGCATCGTCGAGACCTACTATTACGGCACGCCCCGCACCTTCTACTGGTTCGAATCCAACTTCGGCGTGACCAAGACCCCCACGCCCCTCGGCGGCATCCCCACCGAAACGCCGAAGCCGTAAATTCACTCGCCACAGAGAGTATTGAGAAAATCAGGCTCTACCGTTTTTAATGGATGAACCATTTTCAAACACGAAGTACACAAAGGTCACGAAGGAAAAATGCCCGTAAAATCATCGCCTTTTCCCCCTTTGTGCACTTGGTGTCCTTTGTGTTTAGGCTCTTTCCTGTTATTACGGAAGAGCCGAAAATCAAAAATCTCTGCGATCTCCGCGAACTCAGTGGTGAACATTGACGGAAGATAAGTTCGTACACGGTCTCATCATCAAAGCCCAGTCCGGTTTCTTTACCGTAGAAAGCGGGCAAGGTTTAATTGTCTGCCGTCTGCGCGGCAAACTCAAACAGGGACGTCCCAGCGGCGACATCGCCGCCGTCGGCGACCGCGTGCAAATCACCGTCCTGCCGGATGGAAGCGGGGTGATAGAGAAAGTCGAAGAGCGCAAACGGGCTATCGTCCGGCTCGACCCGCGCCCGCAGGGCGAATATCAGCAGGTCTTGCTCGCCAACCCCGATCAGGCAGTCTTCGTCTTTGCCTGCGCGCATCCTGCCCCCCGCCTGCGTATGCTCGACCGCTTCCTCGTCATCGCCGAAAAACAAAACGTGCCGCCGCTCATCGTCGCCAACAAAACCGACTTGGTGAAAAACCCGCGGGACATCTTCGGGCTTTATGAAACCATCGGCTACCGCGTCCTCTACACCTCCACCCAAACCGGCGCCGGGCTCGACGAACTGCGCGAAGCGCTGAAAGGCAAAATCTCCGCCCTCGCCGGACCCAGCGGCGTGGGCAAATCATCCCTGCTCAATGCCATTCAACCGGGGCTGGGGCTGGCAGTGCGGGAAATCAGCCGCGCTATGAAAAAAGGCAAACACACCACCGTCGTGCGTCAGATGTTCCCGCTCGAAGGCGGCGGTTACGTTGCCGATACGCCCGGCTGGAAGTCACTGGCGCTGTGGGATACCCAGCCCGAAGAACTGGATGCCTACTTCCCCGAACTGCGCGACCTCGTGGCGCACTGTCAGTTCAGCGACTGCACTCATATCCACGAGCCGGGCTGCGCTGTGTTACTCGCAGTGAAAGAAGGGCGTGTGCATCGGGAGCGGTACGAGTCGTATTTGAGGCTGCGTTCGGGACAAGACTAGCGACCAGAGAATTGGGGATTTACGATTTTCGATTGACCATTTACGATTGGACACTGATGACTACTTCACCAATCACCGATAACTGGAACATCACCGGTCACGCATGGGCAGTGGACATGCTCAAGAAGCACGTCATCCACGGAACGACGCGCCATGCGTATCTTTTCTCTGGACCTCCGGGACTGGGACGCCGCACACTGGCTTTGCGCTTCGCCCAAGCCTTGAACTGCCCGACCCCCTCCGCCCCCGGCATCCCCTGCGGCTCTTGCCGCGACTGCCGCCAAATCGAATCCATGCAGCACGCCGACCTGACCGTCGTCCAGGCGGATGCGGAGGGCGGCATCCTCAAAGTGGATCAAATCCGCGAATCGCGCAAACTGCTCTCGCTCAAGCCGTATCAATCGAAGTATCGCGTCGCGCTCTTCCTGCGCTTTCACGAAGCGAACGATAACGCCGCCAACGCCCTGCTGAAAACGCTCGAAGAAGCCCCCTCCTACGCCGTCCTCATCCTCACCGCCGACAACCCCGAGCAGCTCCTGCCGACCATCGTCTCACGCTGCGAAATCCTGCGGCTGAGACCTTTATCTATCCAAGAAGTGCAAAGAGACCTGGAAAGCAAGGGCGTGGAAAGTGGTCGCGCCAAATTGATCGCCCACATCTCCGGCGGGCGTCCCGGTTACGCGCGGCGGCTGGCGCAGGATGACGCCCTGCTGGGTCAACGCGAAGAACGCCTGAACGATTTGCTCTCCCTGCTGCCTGCCTCGCGCGTGGAAAAATTCAAATACGCCGAGCAATTGGCGAAGGACAAAGACGCCATGCGGCAAACGATACTGTTCTGGCTCTCCTACTGGCGCGACGTGATGCTGAGAACCGCCCAGGCAGAGACCCCGCTCGTCAACGCGGACCGCAACCTGGAAATCGAAGGCTTGGCGCAACGGCTGGACCTTTCCTCTGCCCGCAAAACAGTCGCCGACCTCGAAGCCGCCCTCGAACGGCTGGAAAAGAACGTCAACCCGCGCCTGCTGGCGGAAGTGCTGCTGTTGGATTTGCCGAAAGTGTAAATTGTAGTAACGACTTCAGTCGTTACAGACTGATGACTTCAGTCGTTACAGATTGACGACTGAAGTTGTCACTACATTTCAACGCCATGCCCTACGAATACCGCAAACTTTCACCCCAAGAGCGCGAAGAGGTCGTCAACTATCGCCGCGAACGCGGCTATCCCTTACATGCCCCGCCGCATCCATTTCGTGACGCGGGAGCTTATTTGATTTCGGCGGCAAATTACGAACACAAGCCGGTCATGAAACTTCCACAGCGGCGCACCGAATTCGAGACCCGCCTGCTCAACGCGCTCAAAGCAATTGCGGACGAAATCATCGCCTGGGTGGTTTTGCCAAATCATTATCATGTCTTGCTCTATGTCCAATCCTTGAATCATGTGTCCGTGGCATTGCAACACTTGCATGGAACTACATCGCGGGAATGGAACATCGAGGATGATTTAACGGGAAAACGCCGCGTTTGGTATAAATTTTTCGACACCATGATAAGGAACGACGCCCACCTTCATACAGCGTTCAACTACATCCATTACAACCCCGTCAAACATGGCTACGTGACCGATCCGTACGATTGGCACTGGTCGAGCCTATTGTTGTATCATGAGGACATGGGCAGGGATTGGTTGAGAGACCACTGGAAAGCCTACACACCTTCTCCCGACTTTGGCAAAGGTTGGGATGATGATGTGGTGAACAACTGAAGTCGTCGCCACAAGGAGTACCACATGTGCCGAAGCATCAAAACCTTACGCAGCGCCGAAATCCCCGCCACGGAGGAGGAAATCCGCGCCGCGGCATTGCAGTACGTGCGAAAAGTGAGCGGCTATCGCAAGCCCAGCAGGGTCAATGCCGAGGCGTTCGAGCGGGCGGTGGAGGAGGTGGCAGAGGCGACGAGGAGGATGCTCAGCGCGTTGCAAACGGCAAGATAACAATTCAGCGGATGGCAAACGCCATCCGCTGCTCTTTCACTCTATCGCCTCCTTCAACCTCCTCGCCAGTTTACCAAAATGGGCGGTGTAGCGCATCTCATCCCTGCGCGGACGGGGGAGGTCCACGTTCAGGTCGAGTTTGAGTGTGCCGGGACGCTGCGTCAGCACAAGCACGCGGTCTGCCAAAAACAGCGACTCGCTGATGGAATGCGTCACCATGATGACCGTCTTCTGGCGCGCCTGCCAGATGCGCGAAAGTTCCGTCCACATGCGTTCGCGGGTGAGCGCATCCAGCGAGCCGAAAGGCTCATCGAGCAAGAGCAGGTCGGGGTCATGGATGAGCGCGCGGGCAATCGCCACACGCTGCGCCATCCCGCCGGAGAGGTCGCGCGGGAGCGAGTCTTCGAAGCCCTGCAATCCTACTAACTCAATCATCTCACGCGCTTTCTTCTGCGCGGCGTGATTGCCAACCCCGTGAATCTCCAGCGGCAGCATGATGTTTTGCATCACCGTGCGCCAGGGCATAAGGTTCGCCTGCTGAAAGACCATGCCGATGCGCGGCTGCTGCCTGCGTGCAAACGTGACCTGCCCATCGGTAGGCTGCAACAACCCTGCCACAATCCGCAGGAGCGTTGTTTTGCCCGAGCCCGAAGGACCCAGCACGCAGATGAACTCGCGCGGATGCACATCGAACGAAACATCCCTCAGCGCGCGTAAGCCGCCGTTCTCGTCGGGGAAGACGGTGGTCAGATTGCGGATGGTGAGGATGGGGGTGTGAGACATATGGCGTGGAATTACCAATTACCAACCGCCAATTACTTCTTACGGTTGGTAATTGGTGAATGGTAATTAGGGTATGAACTCGTTCGTAAACGCTTTGCTCAAATCGAGCGGCTCGGTGAGCAAGCCCATGTCGAGCAAAACATTTTGCATGTTCTCCCAGGCTTGCGGGTCCGAATAACCGAGGCGTTCCGCCTTCCATTGCTCAAGGGACGTGGCGAGCACCTGCTTTTGCACGTCCGCGTCGAGGTCGGCAAAATTGGGGATGTACGCCGCGCTCAACATGAACGCTTCGTCGGGATGTTCGAACGTGTATTGTAACCCTTTCAGGAACGCCCCGACAAACGCCCGCACCATATCGGGATTCTCCGCAATCATCTTTTCGCTGGTGAGCAGACCATTCGATGCAAGTTGAGCGTAATCTGCCACGCGGATTTCGGTCACGGCAATACCGCGCGCACGCAGCTGAATCGGTTCGTTGGCTGTGTATCCAACGATGATGTCCTGCTGTCCAGCCGCCATCGTCTCCACTTGATTGAAACCGATGGCGTCCAGCGTCACGTCCGCTTCGGTGAGCTTGCCGGCATTCAACAGCGCACGCAAACCAATGTAGTTCGCGCCGAACAAGCCGGGCAGACCAATCTTTTTGCCCTTCAAATCCTGCGGCACAAGCACGTTCGCCTCGCTCTTCGCCACCACCGAAACGGGATACTGCTGGTACCACGCCGCCACGTACATCACGGGCAGTCCCTGCGCGCGCGCCAGCAGCACCTGTTCGCCCGAAACCACCGCAAACGGCAGTTCGCCCGCCGCCACCAACTCGACGCCTTTGGTCTCGAAGGAATAATCGAACTCGATTTCGAATCCCGCCTCTTTGAAATAGCCTTTTTCGACGGCGGCGTAGAACGGCGCATACTGGATGTTGGGGATGTACCCCATCGGCAGGCGGACTTTTGTCAACGCGCCCGCTTCATTCTGGACATAGGACCTGGCACAGCCCGAAAGAACGATTGCCAGCCCGAGCATGAGTAAAACAATTTTGCGAACCATGGAAACTCCTTGTCAGTGTTTTTATGTTCGAACGTTTAGACGTTTGAACGTTCTTGCCATTTCAAGAATTTATTCTCCAGCAGTCTCACAACTCCATAGAGCGCCAGCGCCAGCGCAATCAACGTGAAGACCGCCACGAAGACCATCGGCGTGTCGTATTGGAAATCGCCCACCTGCAACAAAAAGCCGAGACCTTCCTCCGCGTCCACCAGTTCGCCGACAATGGCGCCAATGACCGAGAGGGTCGCGCCGATGCGCAAGCCGCCGAGGAATACAGGCAGGGAGGCTGGCACTTCCACCTTCCACAGGATTTGCGCCCGCGTGGCATGGAGCGAGCGCATCAGGTCGTAGAGCGCCGACGGCACCGCCCTCACGCCGACGACGGTGTTCACCAGCACCGGGAAGAACACAATCAACGCGCAGATGACCACCTTCGAGAGGATGCCGTCTCCCAGCCAGATGACCAGCAGCGGCGCAATGGCAATGACCGGAATCGCCTGGCTCGCCACCAAATACGGCGACAGCACCTTTTCCAGCGCACGCGACTTGGCGAGGAAATAGCCCAGGACGGTAGCAAAGGTCACGCCTGCCAGCAGACCGAGCAGAATCTCGGTCAGCGTGATCCAAGTGTGGCGCTGCAGGCTCCCGTCGCTCACGGCTTTGAGGAAGCGCATCCACACACTGAGCGGCGAGGGCAGGATGAAGTTGGGGATGCCGCTGTAACGCGTGAGCAGATGCCATCCGAGCAGGAAGGCGAAAGCGGAGAGGATGATTGGGGTAATACGTTTTATCATGGTGTATTCTCCCTCACCCGTCCTTCGGACACCCTCTCCCGCTGGGAGAGGGCTGGGGTGAGGTCAAAATAAAAAGGCGCCTCGAAGGTTCGGGGCGCAGAATCAGGACTCGGCGAGGTCTGAACCGAATGAAAGTCCCGAAAACAAAGCACGTTTTCGGGACAGTCAAATCAGACTCCTATAGAGCGTAATTGACCTTCTTCTATCCAGACTGTTACTGTCGGCTCCGGAGTTCCACCGGATCATGCCTGCTTTCCCAAAGAGGAAAGATGTTCCACCCAAACAGGCTCGTGGGCTGTACCACCGATCGGGAATTACACCCTGCCCCGAAGGTTTGTATTCAGTTGTGGCAATTATACACCGTCCCGAAGGCTCGCAAAACCTTCGGGACATTCGATTACAGTGCGTACAGCGCGCCGTATTTGGTCTTGAGGTAACGAATATATGGCGCGATGGTGAGCGGACTGCCGCTGGCGCGTTCGATGATTTCGGGCGCGGTGTATTTGCTTCCGTGACGATAGATGTTTTCGCGCAGCCAGCCGTGCAGCGTGCCGAACCTGCCTTCCTTCATTTCATCAGGAATGGAAGGGTGCGCTTTGAGCGCTGCTTCATAGAACTGCGCGGAGAGGATGTTGCCGAGGGTGTAGCCCTGGAATGCGCCGCCGATGATGCCGCCGTACCAATGGACATCTTGAAGGACGCCGTCGCGGTCGTCGGGCGGGACAATGCCAAAGTCCTGTTCGAAGCGTTCGTGCCAGGCTTCGGGTAAGTCGCGAATCGAGAGCGTCCCTTCGAGCAGTTGCAGTTCGAAGTCGAAGCGCAGCATCACATGCAGGTTGTAGGTGACTTCGTCGGCGTCGGTGCGGATGAGCGACTTCTCGACCTTGTTGATGGCGGCATAGAACGTATCGAGGGAGACATCCTTGAGTTGTTCGGGGAACTTCGCCTGGAGTTTGGGGTACATATACTCCCAGAAACCGCGGCTTCTGCCGACGATGTTTTCCCACAACCTCGACTGCGATTCATGCACGCCCGCGCTTGTTCCGCCTCCGAGGGGCAGTCCCTCATACGACATGTCTATGCCCTGTTCGTACATGGCGTGACCCGCCTCGTGCATGTTGCTGAAGAGACAGTCGCCGAAGTCGTTTTCCTTGACGCGCGTGGTGATGCGCACATCGCCGAGTGAAAACTTGGTCATGAAGGGGTGATGGGTCTTGTCAATGCGTCCGCGGTTGAAGTCGTAGCCGAGTTGCTTCACGACTTCCGCGCTAAAGGCGAGTTGGTTGGCTTCGGGGTAATGTTTGTGCAACACGGAATTGTCGGCGGGTGGCTGGGAGGTGATGGCGCGCACGATGGGCACAAGCTGTTCGCGCAGTTCGGCAAACAGGGCGCGCACGCTGGAGGCTTTCATGCCGTAGTCGGCAAAATCAATGAGCGGGTCGGCGATGTGTTCGTAGCCGGGGAAGAAGTCTGCCAATTGGCGGCTGAGGTCGAGCGTCTTTTCGAGGTTGCCGCGCACCCGGCTGAAGTCGTTGGCGGGATGCGCCTCCGTCCACTCCTGATAGGATTTAGCGGCATGTTCATTCAACTCGCCGATGAACTTGGGCGGCACCTTGAGGGCGCGTTCGTACTCGCGGCGCGTGACGCGGATTAGACTGGCGTCATCCGAGTCGTAGGGTAGGCTTTCCTCGTAGGGGCGCAGGTCGTCGAGCAGTTTGCCGATTTTCTTGTCAACGAACTTCTCCTGCGCCATCCGCGCCAGCAGCGCAGACTGGCGTCCGCGTGCCGGGGCGCCGCCGGGCGGCATGTAGGTCGCCTGGTCCCAGCCGAGCAGGGCGTTGATGTGGTTGAGGTCGCCCACTTCGAGCAGACGGGTTTTGAGTTCCTGTAGTTTCTTTTCGGGCTTTGTCATGGGGACTCCATTTATGAGGGGATTGCGCTTATTGTATCAACAGTCGGTTGTCTGAAACCCCTCTTGAGGACTGAAAGAAGGTCCGACTTTGGTCCTTTGAGATGAATAGAGCGCGCCAACGTGAATGCAGGCAACAATGGATTCGAATATCATCCCCCCTGCGGGGACCTGCGACCAAATCGTCAAATCCAAAATCCAAAATCTGAAATCAAGAAGTGGGCCCAGCAGGATTCGAACCTGCGACCAAACGATTATGAGTCGCCTGCGCTAACCGCTGCGCCATGGGCCCGGATATGTCTTATTTTGCCGTATAGGGCGCCTGTGTTTCTCTTTTCACGCTAGGAAAATAAAAATCGCCTGTGTTATTTTAGCCGTGTATCCGCACGCAGGCAAGGCTGAAAATGCCGCCCAAACGCCGCCAGGCTTTTTTCTGCGCGCCGTTCCGCGCGTTCCCCGACATTCGACACGTCCGAAATAACCGGGGGCTTCCTGTTGCCTTATACTTACGTAAATTGACATATACGCAAGCATTTTCCACACGTTTTACTGCGAAAAAACCGACGCCAAAAACTCGCCCAGCGCGCCCGCCTGGAGCAGTTGATTCGCGTCCCACTTCGCGCCGTCGCGCTTGGGACTGCGCAATACTCTGCCGCCGCCCCGTACCAATGCGCGCAGTTCCTCGGCGCGCTTCGCCTGCTGTGGGTTAACGTCATCCGCCCAAACAAAGACGCGCTTGTATTTTTCGGCAATGGCGCGCAGTACATCATGCCGTCCCCCGCCCTCGCTCCCGAATGACAACACACTCACGCCATTCATTCGGCATTGTGTAACGCTAATGCAGTTGATTTCACCCTCGACAAGTAACAGCGTGTGATGAAACCCCGGCAAAATGTCGAACATGCCGAAGGGCAAGTCGAACGTACTGCCTCGTTTGCTGGAGTAGCGCAACGCCTTCGGATTCGGGTCGGCGTCAATAAACCGATATTTCAAGGCGGTTATTGTGTCTCTCCCCGCCTCTGCGTCCCGCCAGGGGATGACAATCGCAGGACGTTCCCGCCGTGCCACCGGGTCGTACACCATGCCGCACCCCAGCAGCCACGCCTCCCACATCGCAAACGACAGCCCGCGCGATTGCAGGAACGCCCGCGCCGCCGCTCCGTGAGGCGTTGTCAGCCGTGTCATCGCCGCGTCCACCTCATGCCACGCCTCTGCCTGCCATTCGGCAGACGGCAGGCGCAGCGGCTGGGGCTTTGGACGCGCCGCAGGTCGAGCCGGCGCCGCTGTCTCTCCGCCCAGGATTTTCATCGCCGTCTTGAAGTCAACGTTGTCGCGCCGCATTACAAAGTCAATGACTGTATGGTATTTGCCGTCTCCACAATGCCGACAATGCCAGCGGTCGCCGCTTGGTGTGTGCTTGACGGTAAACCTGTCCCGCCCGCCGCAAAACGGACACGCCCCGACGTGGTACGCGCCAGCCTTGCGCAGGCTGTGACTCAACAAAGGCAGAATTTCAACAGTCTGATTTATTGTCATCGCGTCCATTTTTGCCTCATTTGTCTAGCCAAGAGCCGAAAAAGTGTAACGTGTAACGGATGTAACGGAAGAATCGGGTTTTTTTTCTTAATTAAGGCGTACAAGCAAAAAATACCGAAAGTTCCGTTACATCCGTTACATCCGTTACACCTTTGTTTTTTTTGCCTCATTTGTCTAGCCAAAATGTCGTTTTGAAAGTCTTTACGCCAAAATTCCCACGCCCTCGTACACCCTTTGCGGCTTGCCGTTCAATCGTTTTAGCGTGACGCTCCCGAATCTCTTTGTCATCCGTTGTCCGAACGCCCGTGCCGACATGGGGTTATAGCCGTATTCTTCGCACCACTGGCTATAAACGCGGTACAGGTCGCCCGCCGCCGCCGTGAGCGTCTCCCCCACTATCAGGCGTTCCTCGATGAATTGCCCTGTCAGGTCCTCGTCTTCGCGGTATTTTTCCGTTGACTCAATTACAGCTGCCGGCGGGTTTAGTCCTTCCCGCTGCCATGTCAAGCAGCCGCGTACCAGCCAGGCGAGTATGCCAGGCGCTTCGGCAAGCAGTTTTTTCGGCAGGTCTTTGTCTAATTTGCGCTCATGCGGAAGTTTAGGATTTTCCACGAAGCGAACGTTGAACGGCACACGCAGAACGCGCCGCCACATGGCAAAGTCATCGCTGTCTGCAATGCGCGGGCAGTGATTGGTCAGCATGATGATTTTGTGCGTTTGTTTGAATGTCACCGGGTTGGTATGCAGCCCGCGCGCCGTAATGTAACCGTCGCCCGTCAATTGCTTTATAAGCCCCGCATTCAGCCGCTGCCCCTCGCGGCTCTCGCTCGCCCAAACAAGACGTTTGCCGCGCAAAGCCACCACAAACGGACGCGCGCCGTCCCCGTCGCCCTGCCGAATGTCCATGAGCGAATCCGCCTGTGTGCTAAAGCAGATGTCGCCGCCCATGACAGCCGATAACGTGTCCATGATGGTACTTTTTCCGTTTGCACCATCGCCCCAAAATATCGGCAGCACCTGCTCTTTAGTCGAAGTTGAAATGCTGTATCCCAGCAAGCGTTGAATGAATGCAAGCACATCGGCGTTATTGTCGAAAATCTCTTGCAGGGTCTGCTCCCACAACGGCGCCGGCGTGTCCAGCCCCAGCCATTCAACCGGACAATACGCGCGAATGTAATCCCTCGGCTGGCTTGGGCGAAAATCGCCGGTCGCCAGGTCTATGACGCCGTTTTTCACAGGCAGCAGCATTGAATGCGCGTCCCACTCTTCGCCGGACAGCGCAAACACCGGCAGGGACGCCGCAATGTATAAGACGTTCTCAATACGCCGCCGCGTTTGCAGCAGCCTGGCACGTTCGATAAAGTGGTTCGACTTCTCGATATTGCCGCGCGCGCGTTCCTCGCTGGCTCTGTCCAGGTATTCAGCCGCAACGCTGTTCATCATGTCTATCACTTCCCGCCGTCTGTCTTCTTCCCAGTAACTGCCGCGCCATAAGTACCAGACTTTTTGAGCGTGGTCATAAACGACTTTGTCGGCGTACAGCACGGCAAACAGTTCGGCGTCCCCGCGCTCGTTCTGTTTCAAATACTCGGTCAAGTCGGGTGGTACTATCGCCTGCTCTAAAATCTCTTTCAGTTCATCGGTCAGCATGTTTCACCTCGAAAAGCGGCAATTGCCTGCCGTTGAATTTCATCCCTTTGACGGCGCGGCTTTTGTACGCCAACGGCTTCACATCCTCATCGCGCGGCTCGGCGTCCCAAAAGGCAAGCGCAAGCCCGCGCTGCAATCCGAAGCCTCGGTCAAACTCGAAGCCGTGTTCAAGCACGGTCGTTATGGCTGCCCGATAGGTGACGCCCGTCTCGGTGTTCGTGACGACAAGCCACTCGGCGCCGGCGTCCATTGCCTCGCGCAGGGTCTTTACGTCCACCGCCAGCGCCGGCGGCTTGCGTAACATCCACGACGTTACAATGTTTTTGCGCCACTCATTGCCGATGACGGCGCCGGCGTACTGCCCGCGCTCCGAATACATCGGGATTCCGGTTTGTTTTTTGTTTGATTTGGGGATATAATTTTTCATAGATTAGTACCCTTTTCTTCGAATCGCCCAGTTCGCCGCTGGGCGGTTCGCACTTTTAGGCAGGCTCGCTTTGCGCCTCCGCTTGGTTGCGCGCATCGGGGATAGATTGCAGTTCACCCAAGCCCAGCAGGAAGGCGCGCAGAATCTCAAAGTTTCCTGTAATGTTCACATCCTCTTTGGTTTTTGTGTCTTGCACAACGATATAAATTTTCAAGTTTTGTGTGTCTTGCATGGTTGCCTCACAGTTGAATCAAAACGGCGCGTATGATTTGCATCATACACGCCGTTAAATTTTCCGTTCCGATTTTCGGAGATTTTCTCCGATTTTTTATTTTATGTCGCTGTACTTTGGAATCTTGCCCGCTCGCCCATTGTCAATTATCGCCTGAAGCGTTTCGTCATCCTGTGGCATCCAAACAGTTTGTTTGTCCCAGCCATCGTAGTTTTCAAAAAAGACGCGAAAAGCACGTGCGTTCTTTTTTTCCATTCCGCAATGCTTGTCGTAAAACTCATACGTTCCCGCCCATTTTTTCAAGTCGGCTGTTCTATTGGGCGGTTCTCCCCGTCGCCTTTTTTGTGTTTTCACTGGCTTTGACGGCGTGTCAACTTTGACGCCGTACTGTTCCCCCAGGTGTTTCTTGTATCCCTCGATGTCGCTGCGCGTCTCTATCCAATCGTTCGATAGCGCCGTCAACAAGTCAATGACTGGCAGAGTCATGCCGCTCTCATGACTGATTGTCACCTTCAAGCGTTCGCCAACTTCCAGCCATTCGATTTTCAGCATATTGTAAAGGTCATAAAACCTAGTGCGCTCACCTTCCGGGACTCTTTGAATCCTGTATATGTTTACCATAACGTCAATTTTGTTTCCGCTTACATTCGACGGATAAAACACCGTGAATTTCGGAAACTCTTTGTAATTTACTTCCTGCTGCGTGTACGTCAGTGACGCGCGAAATTGCTTCGCTAGGTTTTCCTTTAGGTTTTCTATGTTTTCAATAACGTCAATATCGTCAAGTTCGTTTACGTTCGTCCCCACCTGCAGCCATTTCTCCGGGGCGTCAGGAAACGGAAACGGAAACTCTTTGAGATTTGTTTCCTGTCCGTACTTCTTCAGCCATGCGCGAAATTGCTCCGCTGTTGTCTTGTTCAAATACAGTGTAATCATGCACATCTCCAATTGCCCCCGGTGTGCTACAATTGCCACACCGAAGCGGGCGGTTCGTTTCGGTCGCAGCCCTGGGCGCTTGCACGCCGCAGGGCGCTTTTTTACTATTTTACCAAGCCCCAGGTCGGTTGTACGCCTTCCTGGGGCTTCCAGGGCTGTTTTTGTCCCCGGTCAGGGCGTGGACAGTTTCGCCCGTTCCCGCTGTGCATATTTTTTATGGGTGGGTGAGCAGTAGCGGGCGTTATAACTGCGGCTGGTAAAGGGCTGCCCGCAGTATTGGCATGTCCAGGTGTAGGTTTTTACTGCTCTGGCGGGTCGAGGTGACTCGTCGGCGCGACTACTTCCTGTTGCGTTGTGAAGTGTTCGCACAGGTCGCCGCCAATCCACACCTTGCCCTCTTTCAAGCACGA
>DYID01000021.1:0-17437 GCA_020723805.1 Anaerolinea sp.
AGAGCGCCACACTGTGGATGTGGATGTTGTGGGTTCGAAACCCATCAGGCTCCCTGGAAAGCCTCCCTCGCGGAGGCTTTTTTCTTTTTGGCTCTACCGCTTTGAATGGGAAAACCATTTTCAAACACAACGGGGAGTGCCTAAAGTGGTGGGTTTGCAAAAGATTTAACCACGGAGCGCACAAAGATCACGGAGAAAATCTCTTTGAAAAATCTCCGTGGACTCCGTGTCTCTGTGGTGAAATTTCTTTAGCCCAGCCTTCTAGACACTCCCCGGTTTTAAATGACCAACGGGTCTCTTGAATTTCGATGTAAAATTGATACATGCCCCAGACCATTAACATCCTTTTCCTTGCCGCCGAAGCCGAGCCTTTTGTGAAGGTGGGCGGGCTGGGCGACGTGGCAGGCACGCTTCCCCGCGCCCTGCGCGCGCTTTCCTCCGATGAATTGATTGTAGATGTCCGCCTGGTATTGCCGCTGCACACAGTGGTCAAGCAGGATGGACTCAAGCCGTTGGGAATCTATTCGGTTCCGCGCGGCGAGTCCGAGGTCCAGGCGGAGGCGTTCGAGGGAACGCTGGAGGGGATGCCGGTCTATTTCATCAACGGCGATCCGATTCGCGCCAGCGGCACAGTCTATTCCTCCAACAATAAACTGGATGGGGAAAAGTACGTCTTCTTTTCGCTTGCCGCGTTGGAATTGCCGGCGCATATTCATTGGACGCCAAACCTCATCCACGCCAACGACTGGCATACGGCGCTTGCCGTTTATGGCAACCTGGTGAGGCGTTGGGAGGACAAGACCCGCCGCATCGCCTCGCTGATTACCATTCACAATCTGCCCTTTTTGGGTCCCGATGTCAAAGCGATTTTGGAAAGTTACGAACTGCCTCTGGCGAATACCGACCTGCCGGAGTGGGCACGCGTCCTGCCGATGCCGCTGGGGCTGTGGGCTTCCGACGCCATCGTGGCGGTCTCGCCGACCTATGCCGAAGAGATTTTGCATGAGGAATTTGGAAGCGGCTTGCAGGACTTCTTTCGTAACCGCACGGATTCACTCTACGGCATCCTCAACGGACTGGACACCGCTTCATACGACCCGCAAACGGATCCGGTCATCGCCAGCCGTTTCCACGCCGACGATTTATCTGCCCGCCAGCCGAACAAAGCCGCCCTGCAGGAGAAACTCGGTTTGCCCGTCCTGGCGGATGTTCCCCTGCTTGGCATGGTCTCGCGCATGGACGAAGCCAAGGGCATTGACATTGCCCTCAAGGGCTTGAAAATGCTCAGCAAACAGAAGTGGCAGTTGGTCATTCTCGGCGCAGGCAATCCCAAACTGGAAGACCAGGCGAAAAAATTGCAGGAAGCCTTGCCCGACCGTGTGCGCGTGGAAACCCGCTTCGATGCCAAACTGGCGCGACAAATCTATGCCGGCTCCGATATTTTCCTCATGCCCTCGCGCTACGAACCGTGCGGCATCTCGCAGATGATTGCCATGCGTTATGGGAGCGTTCCGCTCGTCCGCGCGGTGGGCGGACTGCACGACACCGTCACCGACAGCGAGACGGGATTCGTCTTTGTGGATAAAAAGGTCAAATCCTTCAACGACACCCTCAAGCGAGCCTTACAGGCATATTCGGACCGCGCGCGCTGGGAAGCCATTCAAAAGGCGGGTATGCGGCAGGACTTCTCTTGGACGCGCTCGGCGCAGAAATACCTCGAACTGTACAAACGGCTGATCGAAACGGCTGCCACACCGATACCTGCCGAAGCAGTTCCGGCGCGCCGGATCCGTGAAGGGAAACCAGTCAACGGAGAATCAAAATGAAAACGAGAGCCGTCATCCTGGCGGGCGGAGAGGGGGCGCGGCTGAGCGTCCTCACCGCCAAGCGCACCAAGCCGGCTGTTCCCTTTGCCGGCAAATACCGCATCATCGACTTCACGCTTTCCAACTGTGTCAACTCCGGCATCTTCGACGTGATGATCCTGGCGCAGTACCGTCCGCAGTCGCTCATCGAGCATATCGGCTCCGGCGCCCCCTGGGACCTCAACCGCGACATCACCGGCGGCGTCAAAATTCTGACTCCCTACAAAGCCCGCAACGACTCCGACTGGTACGCCGGCACCGCCGACGCCGTCCAGCAAAACTTCACCTTCATCAAGCAAGGTTCGCCCGACCTGGTGCTGGTGCTTTCCGGCGACCACATCTACACCATGGACTACGAGCCGATGATTACCTTCCACATTGACAACCAGGCGGATTTGACCATGGGTGTCTTCAACGTTCCGCGCGAAGAGGCGTCCCGTTTCGGCATCCTGTCCATGGACAAGAAAAACAGAGTCACTTCCTTCGTCGAAAAGCCTGCCAATCCTCCTTCCACGCTTGCCAACATGGGCGTGTATCTCTTCAACCGTCAACTGCTCGATAAAATCCTGTGGGAAGACCATCAGGACGAAAACTCCTCCCATGATTTCGGCAAGGACATCATTCCGCGCCTCGTTCAGTCCAATGCGCGGGTCTTTGGTTACCCTTACACCGGCTACTGGATGGATGTGGGAACTGTCCAGTCCTACTGGCAGGCGCATCTCGACCTGCTGGCACCCTCTCCCGCCCTCAAACTCTATGACCGCCGCTGGGTGGTATATACCCGCACTGAAGAACGTCCACCGGTGCGCCTCTCCGGCAAAGCCGATATTTTTGCCAGCATGATCTGTAACGGCAGTATCGTTGAAGAAGGCGCCCATGTGGAAAGTAGTGTGCTTTCACCGGGTGTGATTGTCAAATCGGGGGCGGTCGTGCGCGAATCCATCGTCCTGACCGACAGCGTCATCGAGAGCGGTGCAGTGGTGGAACGCGCCGTCCTCGACAAGCGCGTACATGTCGAGCAAAACGCCCGCGTCGGCTGGGGCGTGAGGGAACCCAACATCCGTATTGCAATGGTCGGTAAAAACAGCATCATCCCCGCCGGCTATGTGGTCGAACCCGAAGGGGTGGTCGGAACCGATGTCATCGCCTCCGACTATCCTGAAACTACTGTGCGGGCGGGACAATTCATCCAAACACGGAGACAACCCAATGAAATTTGAGCGTTCAGGCGGCATCCTTCTTCATCCCACTAGTCTGCCGGGTCCCTATGGCATCGGCGACCTCGGTCCGCAGGCGTATCGCTTTGTGGACTGGCTCGCCTCCAGCGGCTGTAAACTCTGGCAGGTGCTTCCCCTCGGTCCCACTGGCTACGGTGACTCGCCCTATCAATGTTTTTCCGCCTTTGCAGGCAACCCCTACCTCATCAGTTTCGACGCGCTCATCGAAGACGGATTATTGACCAAAGACGATTTTGCGGACATGCCCGCCTTCGACGCTTCGCGCGTGGACTTTGGCTTGCTCATCCCCTGGAAACTTGGTCTTTTGCAAAAGGCTTTTTCCCGCTTCTCCTCCGCGCCCGACGCCTTGCACGCGGAATACAAAAAGTTCTGCAAACAAAACGCCTCCTGGCTCGACGACTACGCCCTGTTCATGGCGCTCAAGGAGGCGCATGGCGGCGGCGCCTGGAACGAATGGAGCGAAGACCTACGCAAGCGCAAGCCCGCCGCTCTCAAAAAAGCGCGGGCGGAACACGCCGAGCGCATCCAGCGCCACTGTTTTTACCAATTCCTTTTCTTCCGTCAGTGGCATAAACTGCGCGATTATGCCAACGCGCGGGGCATCAAAATCATCGGCGATATTCCCATCTTCATCGCCTACGACAGCGCCGACGCCTGGGCAAACGCCGAACTCTTTTTCCTCGGCAAAGACAGCCTGCCCACCGTGGTCGCTGGCGTCCCGCCGGATTACTTCTCCGCCACCGGTCAACTGTGGGGCAACCCGCTCTACCGCTGGAAGGTCCACAAAGAAACCGGCTACGCCTGGTGGCTGGAACGCTTCCGTACCACACTCAGCCTGGTGGACATTGTCCGCCTGGATCACTTTCGCGGCTTTGCCGGCTATTGGGAAGTGAAATTCGGCGCGCCCACCGCCGAGCATGGACGCTGGGTGAAAGGTCCCGGCGCCGATTTCTTCCGCGCCATGAACAAAGGACTGTTGAAAGGCAAAAATGGCAGACTCCCCATCATTGCCGAAGACCTGGGGCTCATCACGCCCGATGTGGTGAAACTGCGCGACGACTTCGACCTGCCCGGTATGCGCATCCTGCAATTCGGCTTCGACAGCGCGAAGAATCCCTTCCTGCCTCACAACTACATTCCCAACTGTGTGGCGTACACAGGCTCACATGACAACGACACGGCGCTGGGCTGGTATCGCACCGCGCCGGAACACGAAAAGGATTTTGCCCGCCGCTATCTTCGCGTGGACGGAAGCGATTTTGCCTGGGACCTGATCCGCGGCATCTGGTCATCGGTGGCGGTCTTTGCCATTACGCCCATGCAGGATGTCTTGAGTCTCGGCTCGGAAGCCCGCATGAACTTCCCCTCCAAACTGGGCGGCAACTGGGAATGGCGCATGCGCGAATCGGACCTGACCCCGCAACTGGCGGACAGGCTGAAAGAGTTGAACGAACTCTATCTGCGGTGAAACAAACGGCGGCTGGTAATCCAGCCGCCGTTTTGATTACTCTTCTGCCAAAATGTGCCGCGCAATGACCAGCCTTTGAATTTCGCTGGTGCCTTCGCCGATGGTCATCAGCCGCGCATCGCGGTAAATGCGCTCCACCGGGTATTCGCTCGAATAGCCGTAGCCGCCGTGAATTTGAATGGCGTTGCGGCAGACGCGTTCCGCCATTTCGGTGGCGAACATCTTCGCCATGGAGGCTTCCTTGTTGTAAGGGCGTCCCTGTTCCTTCAGCCAGGCGGCTTTATAGATCATCGTGCGCGCCGCTTCGATTTCGGTGGCGGCGTCTGCCAGCATCCACTGAATGGCTTGCTGTTCGGCGATGGGCTTGCCAAAGGCTTTGCGTTCGCGCGCGTAGTTGACGGCGTGTTCGAACGCCGCCTGCGCCAGCCCCACCGAAAGCGCGCCGATGCCAATGCGCCCGCCCGCCAGCGTCGCCAGCGTTTGCTGCAAGCCCTTGCCTTCCTCGCCAATCAGGTTGCCAAGCGGCACGCGAACGTTTTCATAAGTCACGGCGTGGGTGGGGGAACCGTGCAGTCCCATCTTCTTTTCAGCGGGACCGATGACCAGCCCCGGCGTATCGGTCGGGACGAGGATCATGCTCAGGGAACGGGAGCCGCCTCGAGGGTCGGTGCGAACGAGGGTGATGATGTATTCGGCGATGGAAGCGTTCGTGCACCACATCTTTGCGCCGTTGATGACCCATTCGTTCCCATCCTTGACCGCTTTGGTGGTGACGCCGCCCTGCAAATCGGAGCCTGCGCCCGGTTCGGTGAGCGCCAACGCTGCAAGTTTGTGCTTGCCGCTTGCCACGCGCGGAAGCCAGGTGCTCTTGAGTTCCTCGCTCCCAAAGTGGACGATGGGGCTGGTGCCAAGTCCGTTGTGTGCGGCAATCGCCAGGGCGGTCGAACCGCAGCCCCAGCCCAGTTCCTCGATGGCAATCGCCGCGCTGACGGCATCCACGCCGGCGCCACCATATTCCTCCGGGATGCTCAACCCCAGCAGCCCGAGCGGACCCATTTTGCGAACCGCCTCCCAATTGAACTCGCCGGTCACGTCCACTTCATGGGCTTTGGGCTGTACTTCCTTTGCCACAAAGTCGTGGACAGTTTTTTGCCAAAGTCTTTGTTCTTCTGTGAGATCGAAGTTCATGGTGTTCCTTTGTTGTTTAGAGTGTGATGACTTTCTCTGCCCGAAGTTGCGCCTCGAGGATGTCGCTCATTCCGCCGACGATGCCCACCCGCACTTTATCCTGCAGCCCGAAATAGTTCAGGCAGGTGGAGCAGACGATCAGCCGCACATTTATCGCCTCCAACTCGCGGAGTTGTTCGAGGACGGGCGAACCTTCGCAGACCAGTTTCACGCCGTCGGTGTAGAAGCAAATCGCCGCCGGTAGTTGTTTGTTTTGCAGGAGCAGTTCGAGATATTTGCCAAACAGGGTTAATGACAGCGCTTCGTCTGCCTTTCCCATGCCGTTGTTGGTGACCAGAATGACGGTGTTGTTCATGATTCATCAGCCGCGTTGTTATATTCCTCGAGCAGTTGTCGCGCCTCCGCCGCTTGTACTTTAGGTACGAAGATTTGCACGTTTCCCAGAATGTCGAGCGTTGTCGGGTAGATGTGTTGCCCCACCGACTCTTGAAAGAGTTCCACGTCTTCGATGCCGTTGCCGAGCAGGTACACTTTAATAACCTCCGCCTCTGCCCGTCCCTGTACTTCGGTCAACAGTTCCCATTTTAATTCGTCCATGTCACCTCCAGGTCAAAATGAACAGCACGGTCCACAGCGTGCTGACAATCAACTGACGAATGCCGATGCGCGTCGGCTTCCAGCCGATGGCGGGATGGGTGATGCCCCACATCGTTTCGAGCCATTGAATCAGGTAGGGGAGAAAGAGAAGGCTGGGGAGTGCGTGGATCAGGCTCAGGATTAAGACCGAAGCGAGATTGAACGATGTGTACAACGCGGCACGCCATCCGCGCTTCCACATCCCGCTTCTTTCTTGACCTTTGACCTGTTCCCTTTGTTCGAGCCTGAGATACGCATAGACGATGCTCGCGGCGCTCTGGAACCAGACCAATCCCCACAGCCACCAGCCCGCCGGCTCATAGTGACCGACACCGACCCAGTACGCGGCGGGAGCGGCGAGCGATAATACGCCCGTGGCGATGATTTCCACGTTGACCTGCCGGCGTTCCTCGCGTTTGCTCACCAGCCACAAATGCCAGGCAAAGATGACGACGCCCGGTGCAGCAAGGTAGAGCAAGTCGCCGAAGCCGTTCAGGATGAGACCGATTAGAGCCGCCAGCGCAATGACGGCGTAAACGAGAAACCAGAACCGCGCGGCGGACAGGTCGTCTCGTGAGCGCCGCCCGGAATAGACTTTGATGAGGGTGGAGGCAGGCTGGCGGAGCATGAACGCCGCCATGGCGGCGATGACCAGGCTGAACGTGGCGGGTGTAAAAGTCCGTCCCGCAAAGATGCCGATGAGCAGCGGGCTGAGGATGAATACCCACGACCCGTGATCCTGCGGAATGGCAATGTGTTTGCGGAAGAGTTTGTTTTTTGCCATGACTGTATTATATCGTTATCGCTGTCTGCGAGCGATTGGGCTGGTATGCTACAATGCGGAAAATTGACCTCTTCATGGAGTGACTGATATGGCAAACAAGAAGAAACTCGAAGCACGGCTGGAGGCAGAGCGAAGGGCTCGGCGGAGGCGGTATTTCCAAATCGGCGGGGCGGGGATTATCCTGCTTGTCATTGTGCTGGGAATTTGGCTCTCGGCAAGGCAGGGAGATGCCCGTCCCAAACAATATGCCGCCTATCCGCCGATGGTGATTGACACGACGAAGAAATACTTTGCCCGTTTTGTGATGGCAAAGGGCGGCGAGTTTACGGCGGAACTCTATGCCGATAAGGCGCCCAAGACGGTCAATAATTTCGTCTTCCTTGCGCGGGATGGATACTATGACGGCACGACCTTTCACCGCGTGCTGGAGGGCTTCATGGCGCAGGGCGGCGACCCGACCGGCACCGGCGCAGGCGGTCCGGGCTATCAGTTCGAGTATGAGCCGAACGATTTGAAGTTCGACAAAGCCGGCGTGCTGGCAATGGCAAACCGCGGCGCGGCGACGCCGACTAACGGGAGTCAGTTCTTCATCACCTTTGGTCCCGCGCCGCAATTGGACGGCGGTTACACTATTTTCGGTCAAGTCATTGAAGGGATGGATGTAGTCAACGGCATTACCCGCCGCGACCCGCAGCAGTTTCCGGATTATCAGGGTGATGTGATCGAGACGATTGTGATTACGGAAGAGTGAGAAAGGAAAGAGGAAAGAAGAAAGGAGTCCTCAGGGTGGGCATGAGGACTCCTTTGTGTTTCTTTATGTGCCTGGCTGATTTTTACCCGCAGCCGCCGCCGCTCTTGTCGCGTTTGAGCTGCAGTTGAATCTTGGCTTCGAATTCCAATTCTTCGTATTCGATGGGGCTGGGGTCGCAGGATTCGTAGCGGCTGCCCAATGCCGCAGGGAAGATGTAAGCCAGTTGGTCGGGAGCAGGATTCGGGGCGGGACGAACGTCTTTGAGCGTCTCGTCTTCCGCGCCGAAGAAGGCAATCCAGTTATTGACGCCGCCTTCGAGGATGTAGACGTTTGGCACGCTGGAGGCGACGAGAATCTTCCACGCCTGGACGGCGGCAATCTCATCGTTGCTCATCAGAATGAAGACGGTGTTGGCGGGCGGTTCGGTCAGCAAAACGGGGATGACCTCCTCGATGCGTTCCAGCGGCACGTTGACCGCGCCGGCGATGTGGTAGAGGTTGTAGTCGGCTTCGGAGCGCACGTCGAGATAGACCGGGTTCATCGCCTGGTTGTATTTTGCCTTGAAGGCTTCTGCCGGTGAGACGAAGACGAGGCGGTTGGCGAGCATTTCGTCGGCAGTGTAGGTGACGGTGTTGACGATGGGTGGCTGACCTTCCAACTGCGGGATGGTCTCGGTGCGGGTGAAGGTGAGTTTCTGGTAGCGTTCCTCGAGCGAAGGAGAACCGATGAAGACGACCGCCAGCGCCAGCGCGAAGAGCACGCCCGCGCCAACGATGCGGATTTTGGGCTCGCGGCTCATGTCCTTTTTGCCGATGATGCGTTCGATCTGTTCAGCGCCCCAGAACATGAAGAGCGCCATGAGAACGACCAGCAAGACCACCACGCCCACCGGGAGATGAAGTACCTGGTCGAGCGTGAGGCGTCCGTAGTAGCCGGCGTTGTTGTACCAGTTGGTGAAGAGTGGTTCGGTCTCGGCGAAGAGCGCCGCGCCGAAGAAACCGCCGAGCATGAAGAACATGCCGTCAATCTTGCCGGTGGAGGCAGAAGCCAGCGACGTGGTGGGGCAGAAGCCGCCGATGATGAAACCGACGCCCATAATCAGCCCGCCGACGATGCCAGACCACAGATAGGTGGGGTTGACCCAGACCTGGTTGAAGTTGAGGATGCCCAGTCCCACCGCGCCAAAGAGCAGTACCATGGCGGTGACGATGGCGGTGAACATGACTTTGAGAACGGTCAGTTCCTTGAAGTAAAACTGCGCGGCGAGTTTGCGCGAATCGCCGAAGCCGGACATTTCGAGGGTGAAGCCGAAGGCAAAGCCAATCAGCGCGAACACCGCGTAGAAGTACCACGGATGGGGCGTGGCGGCTGTGTTGAAGACCTGGAGTGGGAAGTTCATAAGATGTCTCCATATCCTTACCAATTACCAGTTACTGCGCAGTGATTGGTAAGTAGTAATTGGTAATTGTTTAGTTCCACAACTTCCTGACGAAATACGCCAGTCCATACGCGCCGCCGAAGATGGCGAACATGACTGCCCATGAGCCGGCGGAAAGCGTCGCGCCGCCGGAGAGCGCCTGCCCGGACGTGCATCCGCGCGCCATGCGTGCGCCGTAGAGGAACACCACGCCGCCGAGGAACGCCATCAGCCAGCGCGTGCGGTCGGAGATGTGCGGACCTTTGGTCGTCGTAAACTTGAGCCGCCCATTGAGCCAGCCGGAGGCGAAACCGCCGAGCAAGGCGCCGAAGAAGACCGGCACGATCCAGTCATCGAGCGGATTTTTATCCCCGCCCGCCATTTTCAGTAAGTAGGGATTGTTATCCACGTGGGAGGGGGAGATAGCGTCCACGATGAGCGCGTCAATGCGGCTGGTGGCGCCGGAGGAACCCAGCCCGTTGCCCGTCAGGAAAAACGCCAGGAACAGCACAATGCCCAAAATCACGCCGCCCAGGTAGGGGTGGACATAGGGCTTTTCGGGACGCTTGAAAATACTCTTCTTTGTAACAGGAGCAGTTGTCATATTAATTCTCCTTCTTCTCATCGTTATCTAATTTTGCTTCGGCTGTCTCTTCTGCATGTGGTTCATGCACTTCCACTTCTTCCCAACCGGTCACCATGGCGCGCATGGCTTCGAGCGGGGTCGCGCCGGTGGTGGTCATGTACACATGCACGAGGATGAACGTTCCAAACATCCAAGCCACCAGCGAGTGGAACGGCGCCAGCACCGGCAAGCCGCCGAACCAGTCGGCAATCTGGGGCCAGCGCTGGACGCCCCACATCAACGCGCCGGTGATGATTTGCAGCGGCAGGAGCACGTTGAGGATGACGAAGTAGGTCGCTTTTTGGATGGGATTCATGCGGCTGTCGGGGCGTTTTTCGAACGGATGCGGCTCGCCCTTGAAGATGCCGTTGATGTAGTACTTTGCCTGCACGATGGCGTCGTCGAAGAAGCCGTAGGGGCGCGGGATGAACTCGCGGATGCGTTCGGTGGCAAGGTGGTAGAACAGCGACAGCGCGGCATTGACCACCAGAATAACCGCCAGCACGTTATGCACGATCACCACGCCGCGGAACGAGAAGACGCCAAAGATGTCGGGTCGGTGGATGATGAGACCGGTAAAGAGCAGGAGGATGATGGAGGTGGTCTGGAGCCAATGCCAGAAGCGGCGGTACGGCTCATACATGTAAATCCGCTCGGTTCGCTTCGGACCTCGAGCCTGTTTCCGCGCCGAGAGGTATCTCATCGTCCCGTGACCGAGTACGCCCAACAGCGAGCCGGCGAACATCAGCGCGCCGAGCCAGTCCACCCAACTCACGCGGCTGGAGCCGAAGACGTACATGCCATCATTGGCGGGGACTGGCTGGTAATACACCGCGCCGTCTGCGCCAGTGACGATCTCGCCGCTGGCGTTGACGTTGTTGTTCGCGTCGAAGACCGGGGTCGTGCCGTTGGGGGCGTAGTCGGCGAGTTTGATGGGCTGGAAGATGCGCGAGCCTTCCTTGTGGCAGGCTTGGCAGTCGTTGACGGCGTTTTCGCCGCGCGTGACGTTGTGGTTGATGCTATAAGGCTGGACGAGTCCCTCGATGCGCGGGTTGTTCAGCCCGAGCGCGGTAAGTTTGGTCTTGATGAGTTCTTCCTTGGCGGCATCGTTGATGACCAGTTCGTCGTTCGAGAGCGCGCCGTCGCCGTTGGCGTCGAAGGCGGCAACGATGTCGGCGGCGTAGGAGCCGTTTTGGAAGAAGACCGTTTCCAGGTCCAGGAGGCGAACCGGGCGTTGATTCCCGTTGGCGTCGTCATAGACCCAGTAGTAGGAGGTGATGAGGTTGTACGGTGCGAGCAGAAGTTTCCCGTCAATGTTCTTGCGGTTGAGCAGGACGGGCTGGTAGCCGGTGACGAGGGAGGTCACCTGATTGGGTTCGCCCTCCACGCCGCGGCAGGTTTTGACGGGTTCGCGTTGAGCGGTGAGGACGGTCCAGTCGTAGGATTGGATCGCGGGGGCGTACATCTGCGGGATGTGGCAGGTTTCGCAGGCGACCGCCGCCATGTGCGCGTCCACGTAGGGGAGCCAGTCGGCGTGACCCTTGTCGGGGTCGTGGCAGGAGTCGCAGCGGCGCATGGTGCCTTTGAGTTCGGGCGCGACGTTGAATTGGGCGCTTTGCCCGCGGGCAAAGTTATGGTCGGGGCGCTGAAGGTATTCGCCGATTTCGAGAGTGCGCGGGTCGTATTTGAGGTGTTCGGGGTTGTTGCCCTGCGCTTCGGTGGCGTGAGCGGGGTTGTTGAGCGCGTAGTGACAGTCGGTGCATTGCAGTTGGCGCTCGGCGTGAATATCCCAGGAGCGGTTGAGGTCGTTTTTACCGCTCAGGTTGACGCCCGAGAGGGAGATTTTTTGCGCGGAGATGACCTGCCCCGTGGTGGCGGTTTGCGGGTAATCGAGGTCGCAGGCGGTGTAGGTGAGGGGCTCTGTGCCGGTGTGGACTTCGCCATGACAAGCCGCGCAGTTGGCGTTGGTGGGGTCCTGAATCTTCAGGATTTCGGATTTGACTTCGCCGGCTTCGTTGAAGGCTTCGGGATTCCAAGTCCATGCGCCGGTGGAGCCGTCGTAATCCACCACGCCGAGACCGAGCAAGGTGCCGGTGTTGGCGCTGCCGAATGAACCGCTGCGGATGAAGGCAGTGCGGGCGGCGTTATTGGGCGTTTCGAGATGGCACAGGAAGCAGTTCATTTCCATGGTGCCGGAGGCTTTCCAGTCCCAGGCTTCGGTCTTGCCGTTTTTGCTGAGGATGGCGGTCTCGTAGTTTTTGGCGCTGAGGGGCAGGGATTCGAGCGGCTGCCCGCTGCGGGAGGTTTCGGCGGGTCCGCCGCCGACGACGCGCGCGCCGTTGAGCATGAGCCATTCGGCGGTGGAAAGGTCGAGGCGCTCATCGCCGGGCTGGGAGAGGTAGCGGTAGGTGAGCGGGTCCCATTTGCCGAAGGTCCCGGGGCTGGCGTTGAATTCGGTCGTGACCTGATAATCGCTCAGCCCGAGGTCGGAGTGGAAGGCGTGCGACTGGATGAACTTGGTGTCGTGGCACTGCCCGCAGGTTTGCATGGTGGAGACCGCTCCGCCCGAAGTCAGCACGTTTTCTCCGTTTTTGTCGAGCAGGGGAAAGTTCGGGTGGATGGGAGAGGCTTGTGAGGCAGGAGCAGGCTGAGGCGAGGCGAGAGCCGTCCCAAGTCCGATGGCGAGGGTAAGGATGAGGAGTCCGGCAATGATGAGAGTGGTTCGTTTCATGGTTGTGTCCGTGGCGTTATTTTCTGCCGCCCCATTCGATGGGGTCGCCGGGGTAGCCGAGGGCTTCCCAGTCGAGGCGTCCGTTGGGTCCGTGGCAGGAGTCGCATTGCAGGGCGTTTTCGGCGGGCTGGACCATGTGAGTGGTGGGCCAGTACATGTAGGTGGTGGCAAAACCGTATTGACCGCTGTATTTCAGCCCGGTGATGGGTTCGGCAAGGCGGAATGCCTGATCCCAGTTGAAGTCTGTCCAGAAGCCGCCTTCGCCCGAGGTGATGGGCTGGAGAAGGTAGTTATAGACTGCGTCGTAAGGTTGTTTGGCAACGTGAACTTTGAAGGGGAAGATTTTGGCAGTGGGGTCGTTGATGCTGCCCGCCGGCTTGTTGATGTAGGTGATGCCGTTGGGGTCAATCTTGTCGCCGAGGATGTAGCGGTATTCGTTGTTGCCGTTGAACCAGAGATAGGTGGGGGCGAAGTTCTTGTCGTAGACGAATTCACCCTTGATTTTGAGGTAGGTGAAGTGATCGTCTGTGCGTCCCTCCTGACCTGCCTGCGACCAGTCCCAATAGACCTTGGTGGGGTCTTCGAGTGCGATGGCAGGGATGTGGCAGGTCTGGCAGGCGACGGCGGAAAGGTGAGTGTTGATGCGCTCGTCTTTGTGCTTTTGGTCCACGTGGCATTGTTCGCAGGAGACCTGCTCCTTGGGGTCAATGGTGTAGTTATCTGCCAACATGCGCCCGAGGATTTGGTGGTCCTTCGTCCAGTGGCAGTCGGTGCATTGCATATTGAGTTCGCCGCCCATGTGGACGTCGTTGTTTTCGGAGGGGAAGTAGAGGCTTTCGTCGAGGTCGCCGTGTTTGACGCCGTTGCCGCCGCCGCCGTCGAAGTGGCATTTGCCGCAGTTTTCGCGGGTGGGCAGGCGCACGGATTTTGCCGCAGCGAGCAGGTCAACTCCTTCAGCGGGGTTGCCATAGGTGCCTTTGCCGTAAATGCCGGTGTCGGCGTGGCAGGCGAGGCAGTCCACGTTTTCGGGGTTGGAGAGTGCGGCTTCGCGTCCCTGCTCCCAGCCGTAGCCGGCATGGCAGGACATACACTTGTTTTCGTTGCCCTGTGTGCCGATGCAGAAGTTGTTGATCTGGTTGATTTTGCCGATGGTCACCGGCTCATTGCGCCAGGCAACATCGAAGGCTTTCGATTCCCACGTCCAATGGGTGGTTCCCATGACCTGTGTGGCGGCATCTTCGTGGCATTCGAGGCAGGCGCGGGTCACATCCTGCCCGGTTTTGAAATCGCCTTTGACGATGTCCGAGTGGTCCACGTGAACGGGCTTTTCGGGGAGGTAGTCGGCAGGGTTGACAGAAGGGTCATCCGTGCGGAGGAAGTAAAGGACGGGGACGAGGATCACAAGCAGGATGCCGATCAGTCCCAAAGTCCAGGCGGGGAAGCGGTGTACTGAGCTCGTCGAAGTGCTTTTCTTCATACATTCTCCTATGAAATTTTGTTGATAAGGTTTGCCTGCTGAGTGAGGCGGGCGCGCATGGCGGTGCGAAGCAAGTCCATCGCCTGGATGATGCGGTTATCTGCCAGGTAATAGGTGATGACTGTACCTTGCCGTTCCGTGTAGACGAGCCCGCGCTCGCGCAACACCTTGAGATGACGGGAGGTGGTGGGCTGGGGGATGCCCAGTTCGTTGGTCAACTCGGTCACGTTCATGGGCTTTTCGCTCAACGCATACAGGATGAGGATCCGCGTTGGGTCGGAGAGCGCAAAGCAAAAGTCGGCTTCGAGCTGGGTGATTTCCTGTTTCAGGGTTGGGTTGACCATGACTACCTTCTTATATGCGGATAAACGAATATAAGCGTCGTTATCATAATTCTGTGAACGCACTCACAATAGTGGATTGTGTCACATGAGAAAATGATTAATGTCATGAGGCGGAAGGAGGGGATTTTGCGCTTCTTTGCGGACCTTGAACCTGCTTTGCCGTTCCCAGCCTTTTCCACGCCATTGCCGTTTCCAAGACCCCTCTCGCGGTGTGTTTTGTCCTGCAATCTTTGTTGCTATAATGACACGAATGTCTGCCAACTCCTTCCGCACCGAAGATACCTCCGCCATTTTTTCTCCCTCAATTCGCATCCGACGTTTATGGAGCGCGGCGCGTTTTTTGCTCTTGAAAGCCATCAAGATTGCCGTGACAGTTTTTCTGGGGGTGTTTGCAACGGTGGTAATTGCCAATCAGCCGGCGCCGCCGGGTTGGGGGATTCCTCAGCCGCAATTCGAGGCGAGTCTCGAGCGGCAAATCGAGCGTGCCGTGCGCAATTACCTCTATGAGGGTGGTTTTTTGCAAAGTGCGGAGGAGGTCGAAGCCTTTGAGAGGAGTCTGCGTGAGGAAGCGGGATTGACCCTCCCCTATTGGCAAAGGCATTTGTTTTGGACGTATAAGATGTTGACCTTCAATTGGGGGCGGCTGGGAGGTTTTGAAGAGCGTCCGGTCTATGGGCAAACACGCAGCGGATTCGATGTCAACGGGGCGGTGCTGGAGCATTTTCCCCGCACGCTGCTATTGGTCGGCACGGCGAACCTGATTGTCTTTTTGGTTGGCATTCCTCTTTCCCTCTATCTTGCACGCCGTTACGGGACGTTTGCCGACCGCCTGGTTTCCTTTCTTTCGCCTCTTTCGTCGGTGCCGAGTTGGGTGATTGGCATTTTGCTCGTGGCGGTGTTTGCCGTGGAGTTGCGGTGGTTTCCCATCAGCGGCATGTATGATAACGTCCCGCCGGCGACGCCCATTGGGTACATTCCGGTGGTGCTTCGGCATATGGTTTTGCCGGTCACTGCCATTGTGTTCAGCCTGCTTTTTCAACTAGTAACTGCCTGGCGGACGTTTTTTGTCATTTATTCCGAGGAAGATTATGTAGATTTGGCGAAAGCCAAAGGGCTTTCGGAACGGCAGTTAATGCAAAGGTACATTCTGCGCCCCACCCTGCCATACATCATTACCAGTTTTTCGCTGGTGCTGGTGGGTTTCTGGCAGATGACGATGGCTCTGGAGGTGGTTTTCGAGTGGCCAGGCATCGGATATTTGTATATTGACCGTGCTTTGCCGAACTTCTGGGGGGAGTCCATGTATCCCGGCGAACTGTTGATTGCAGTGGCAATCGTGGTCATTTTTGCCTATTTGCTGGGGATTGTGGTGCTTTTGCTGGATTTTGTGTACGTGCTGGTGGACCCGCGCGTGCATCTCGGTGGAGCAGAGGAGACTGTACAGCGTTTGCGTGTGCGTCATCGTTTCTCGTGGCGCAGTTTGTGGCGGAAGAGGGGGGAACAAGTCACCTTGTTCGGCGAACAGGCGGCGGGTAGGGCGAAGCGTCCGCGCCGCAGAGTGAGGGCGTCGCTGTGGCAGTTTGTCCAATTGGGGTGGGGGCGTGTCGTCCAATTCTTCCGTGAATTGCGGCGCTATCCATCGGCTGTGTTCGGCTTGAGTATTATTCTTCTGCTGGTGGCGGGGTCGGTCTATGCAGTGACGGCGTATCCTTACGAACAGATTGGACGCCTGTGGGACAGCGAGCGGCTGAGCGGGCGGGCATACGTGCCGCGCCTTGCCCAGCCGGCGTGGACGAATCTCTTTCGCCGCCGCGACCTGCTGTCGGTTCTGCGGCTGACTGATGCCGACCCATCGATCAGCCGCAGCGAAACCGTCCTCGAGAACGGCTGGCGCGATGTGACGGTTACCTACACGTTCGATTACAACTATGGAGATTTCCCCAGCGAAGCCATTCTCTATCTCGATGCCGAATACGCCGAAAAACGTCCATTCGTTTCGTTGACCTGGGTTACCCCCGATGGGCGTGAGATTGAAACGAAATCCATCTCGGTCGAGCGGTTCGTCAATTACTCGTGGGATGAGAATCTGAACGTGAAGAAGCTGGTCGCTGAAAATCCCCGCTGGTCGGCGTGGTTCAACTTCGGTCAGGTAAATACCACGCCGTCGTTTTATATCCTGTTTGCTGATGCTTCCGCCGTTCAGCCGCAATTGTTGAGGGGAGTGTATCGCCTGAAGGTGCAGTCGCTTTTGTTCGAAGGGGATGCGGATGTTCGGTCAGAATTGGTTTTGCTGGGGCAGGTGTATGGCGTGGCAGGAACGGATTACCTGCGCCGCGATTTGCTCGTTCCGTTATTATGGGGAATGCCGTTTGCGCTGGCGGTTGGGTCGGCGGGGGCGTTTCTGACGACGTTGCTGGCGATGCTCCTTGCCGCCACGGGCGTGTGGCTGGGCGGCTGGGCGGATGACCTCATTCAGCGGTTGACAGAGGCGAACATGGTGCTGCCGGTGCTGGCGGTTAGTGTGCTGGCGTATGCGATGTTTGGCATTGATCTTTGGGTGATTTTGGGCGCGATTGTCCTGCTCAATGTGTTTGGTACACCCGCCAAAACGTTTCGTGCCGCCTTTCTACAAGTCAAAGAAGCGCCTTATATTGAAGCGGCTCGCGCTTATGGTGTGAGCAATTCCCGCATGATTTTTACCTATCTCATTCCGCGCATCATTCCGGTGCTTGTGCCGCAACTGGTGACGCTCATTCCGAGTTTTGTCTTTCTCGAAGCCACACTGGGGTTGTTCAACATCAAATCCGATTATCCAACGTGGGGGCGCATTATTTACCAGGGGCTTTCACGAGGCGCACTCTATGGGTCGCGTTTTTGGGTGCTGGAGCCGCTTGCCCTGCTCCTGCTGACTGC
>DYID01000021.1:17537-66339 GCA_020723805.1 Anaerolinea sp.
GGTGTGGCGGTGTCAACGTTTTCGATTTGTACCACGTGAATCACCTCCGGGCTGACGCCGCGTACGCTCAGCCGCAACAACCCGATATAGCGGTCATAGCCTTCGAGCAGGTCCTCCACCCGTGTCTTGTCCACTGCGGCGGATGTGCGCGTGCTGTCGTAGACGAGCTGCACGGCGGCGGTCTTTCCGCTGGAGAAATCTTCACTGTATTCCGGCGGGATAATCAGAACGACGGGGATGTCGCCTGTGCTGACGGCGGCTTTTGGGTCGGGCGGAGCGGGTTCGATGATGATGTTTTGCTGTTCCAGGAAGGAAAGCAGGTTGGGGGCATTTTCCATCCCCGCGACGCGCAGCGTGAAGGGCTTTTCGATTTGTTCACGAAGGTTCGTGCCGAGCAGCATGGCCATCCCGCCTATCAGGGAAATCACGAAGAGTCCCCAGAGCAGCGTCGTCAATGCAGTGCGATAATCGCGCAGATGGTCGAGTATTTCCTTTTGTGTAACGACAAGGATTTTTCTTATCATCCCCATTCCTCCTTCATGCCAAGCGCGGCAACGAAAGCATCTTCGAGGTCACTTTGCCCGGTCAATTGTCTCAGTTCGTCGGCGGTGCCGCTGGCGGTTATATTGCCTTGAGAGATAATCACGAGGTGGTCGCACAACGCTGCCACTTCCTGCATGATATGACTGGTGAGCAGGATGCACTTGCCTTCCTCTTTCAACCGCAGAATCAAACGCCGCATGGCGCGGGTACTGATTACATCCAGCCCGTTGGTCGGTTCGTCCAGGAGGACGTTTTGAGGGTTATGCACCAGCGTGCGTGCAATGGCGACCTTGAGTTTTTCACCGGTTGAAAACCCCGCGGCTTTGCGGTCGGCAATGGATTGCATATCGAGCAGGCGAATCAGCAGGTCAATTTGCTTTTCGAGCGCACCTTTCTCGACGCCGTGCAAGCGCCCGTAGTAGCGGATGTTTTCGCGGGCGGTCAGACGCGGATAGATGCCGCGCGCATCCGCCAGCACGCCAATCCGTTTCTTCACTTCCAGAGGAAAGCGGCTGACGTCATAGCCGTCCACCTGGGCTGTTCCCTCATCGGGCTTGAAGAGGGTATAGAGCATACGCAGGACGGTGCTTTTGCCCGCCCCGTTGGGTCCCAGCAAGCCGGTGATTTGCCCATCGAGAGCGGAAAAGGACACATGGTTGACGGCTTTGATTTTGCCAAAAGATTTCGATAAATCTTGTACTTGAATCATGGAAATTCCCTTTGGTCTTTATGGCAGGGGTCCACTGAAATTCACAAAGAACGGTGGCGGTTGGACATTTTCGACGCAGGATGTGTCCAGTTCACGGACAGATGCGGTTTGGATGAAGTCTTCGAGTAGTTTTTTGCCGCAGCGGCTGAAAAGATTGCCGTGTCCCATGCCGGGGAAGACCAGGTGAACGCTGTTGGTCAGGTATTTGGCAACTTCTTCTGCGTGGTGAGGTGGGGTGATGGGGTCTGCTGAGCCGGAAAGAAGCAGCGCCGGCACATTCGAGACAACCGGCTCACGAAATCCCGGCGAGACTTCACCCTTTTGCCATGCCTCGCAGACCTTTACAAAATCTGTCGTCCGGTTGTCAAAGATGTTCTCATTAGCGGATGATGGAATTTCTTCCGCAGAGGGAAGAAAAGGCGCATCTTCGGTGCAAGTTACGGCATAGTACATGCCGTCATAGACACCGGCGTTCACCAGGAATGCCTGCGAGATCAGCGGCGCGTAATTTTCGTCTGCGTATGCCGTATGAATGGACAGCGGGAGTGTGGCGACGAGATCCGGCGAATACAGCGTTTGGAAAGTCATGTTGATGATGAGGTCATGAGTTACGGTTAAGTGAAGCGGTTTGTTGGTCCGCGGGTGGCGGATGTTGACCTCCGCCGATGTATTTTCCAGGCGGGCAAGTAATTCGTCGAATTCGTTCCTCAAATTCGGGAAACTCGTTTTACAGGCGTTATCCGTCTCACAGCGGGCGAAGAACGCTTCAAGAGCCGCTTGACCGTCGGCTGCCGTATCCTGGTACATCACGAAACCGGGGTCCACCACTGCGTCGAGCGTGATGGTGCGCACGCGTTCCGGAAACATGCGCAGGTACGTCAGTGCGGCGCGGGTTCCATAGGAAATGCCGTAGAGGTTGATTTTTTCATAGCCCAATGCGGAACGAATCTCGTCCAGGTCTTTCATGGCGATTTCTGTATGGTAGAAGCGCACATCGGCGTCCAATTCCTTTGGACAAGACTGGAGACTTTCAATTGCTTCCTCATCATCCGCCCATTCATCTTCCAGCCTGAGACATTGCAGGGGATTCGATTTTCCCGTTCCCCGCTGGTCAACCAGAACGATGTCGCGCTTTTGATGGATGTTGAACAGATATGGCAGCGCAGCAGAAAATGTTTCTATGGCTGCTTGACCAGGACCGCCAGCCAGCAGAAAAAGCGGGTCGGGTTCGGGGGCGCGTGTGACGGCAGGGATAACCGCTATGGATAATTCGATTTGACGTTTATCGGGGTTGGAGCGGTCTTCGGGGACCTGCCACGTGCCGCAGCGTGCATCGAATTGCACGCCGGGTGGGGATGTCAGGATGCAGTCAGCCAGATCGAGCGGGTCGGGAGGAGGCGGATTTGAATTGTGGGGAGAACAGGATGTCAGGAAAACGAAAGCAGACAGGATGGCGGCAACAATGTGTTTCATGATGTTGAGCTTTCTGTTTGTTTTGTTTTAATTACTGATGTTACGCACCGTCCCGAAGGGTTGGCTGGAAAATAGGCGCAATTTGCGAGAGCCTTCGGGACGTTTCGCATAATTACTCACCTTACGATGTAGGGCGAGATTTATCTCGCTTTTTCCGGCGGCATGAATATCACCTTACGAGAAAACTGCGTAGCAGTGGTTAATTGTAATAGATATTCGATTCTCCCGTTTCTGGCGGGATTATGCCTCGTGAGTAAGATTCTATGCCACGAATTTACACGGATTTTCACGAATTTTTTAGACAATCCGTGTGAATTCGTGAAATCCGTGGCTAAAGATTTTGTGTTCTCCCGTTAAAAACGGTAGAGCCAGATATTCTAAAAGATCAAAAAAGACCGCCAGCCAGGGCGGTCTTTTTATCAAATGGTGTATCGTATCGTCACGCGTACAGTCCCCAATCCAGCGCAGACGGGTCTTCCATCATCGAGAAATCCCACACATCCATGCCCATTTCGATGGTGACGGGCATATTCAAGCCCTCCTGCGCCTTGGCTTTAGTCATCTCGATCATGGCGGGACCGTAGGGGCAGAACGGCGTGGTGAGAATCATCTTTAGGTGAGCGACGCCGTTTTCGATGGAGATGTCGCGCACCAAACCCAGTTGAATGATGTGCATCCCAATCTCAGGGTCAACCACTTCGGAAAGTTTCTCTCGCGCAGGCTTGACCAGTTCGGGGTGAGTCTGATGGATGGTCCATTGAATTTCTTTGACGGTTTGTTCGGTCATGGATGTCCTCTTGGGCTAATTCTTTGTCGTTGCAGGTTGCACAACGTATGTGCAGTGCGAGCCTCCGCTCAGAATGCACTGTACCTTGCTGGCTGGCACTGCGAGCATCTTCGAGATCAGGGTCTGATCCATGGTACAGACTTCGGGGTGTGACACGCCAATCTGGTAGTAGGGGCAGGAGATTTCATGAATTTGATACTGCCCGTCTTTCAGTTCCCATTCGACGGTAAAGCCTTCTTGCGCCAGCAGTTCCTTGACAAAATCCAGCCGTTCTTCCATGCTGAGGTCTTTAATGTCGGCGGCGTACTGGTTGGCGAGGTCTTCAGCGACCTGATTGAAAAGCTGCGTCACCACGGGACCGGGCATGGTCTCTTTCAACTGCGCCAACAGACGGGTGGTCAGGCGTAAATATTTCGTGGGGAAGCGCTCCATGCCATCTTCGGTCAGCGAATAGACCAGCCGCGGGCGTCCCACGCCGTGACGTTCCTCCTCTGCCGCGATGAGCCCTTCCTTTTCGAGGTTCGACAGGTGATGCCGCACCGAAATGGCGTTAATGCCCACAGCCTCCGCAATTTCGTTGATGGTGATGCGGGGTTTGCGAAGCAAGGTTTGAAGAATGCGGTCTTTCGTGCTTTTCATTGGTCGGGAGTATACCCGCCCCTGTCGGTATTGTCAATATACTAGAAAAATATCATAAATATTGACTTTTCCCTGTGAGCCTGCTATAATCCCGCCGCACTCATAAAAACGCCAGAAATGGCTGAAAATTTCATGCGTAAGGTGCGTTTTCCAGCACCATGCTCGTTAGAGAACGAGCCCTACGCAATCAGGAGCATGAGGAATGTCGCAACTCGAAATCAAGAATTTGCACGTCAGCATTGAAGGGAAAGAGATACTCAAAGGTCTCGATTTGACCGTGGAGCAGGGCAAGGTCCACGCCATCATGGGACCGAACGGGACGGGAAAATCCACGCTTGCCTACACGTTGATGGGACATCCCGCCTACACCGTAACCGAGGGTGAGGTCATCTTCAAAGGACAAAACATCCTCGAACTTGAGCCGGACGAACGCTCCCGTTTGGGAATTTTTCTGGCGTTCCAGTACCCCGTTGCCATCCCCGGTGTGACGGTGGCAAACTTTCTGCGCACCGCCATCAACGCCCGCCGCCGCGCTGAGAACCCCGAAGATAAAGGCATCCCGATTCCCGAATTCCGCAAACTGCTCAAAGAGAAAATGGCGATGCTCAAAATGGACCCGAACTTTGCGGGGCGTTACCTCAACGACGGTTTCTCCGGCGGCGAAAAGAAACGCGCCGAGATTTTGCAGATGGCAACCCTCCAGCCTGAGATTGCCATCCTCGATGAGACCGATTCAGGTCTGGACATTGACGCGCTGCGCATCGTCGCGGACGGCGTCAACGCGCTCATGAGCAAGGACCTGGGCGTGCTGGTCATCACACACTACCAGCGCCTGCTCAACTACATCAAGCCCGATTACGTCCATGTGATGATGGGCGGGCGGATCGTCGAATCGGGCGGTCCCGACCTTGCCCTGCATCTCGAAGAAAAGGGCTACGAGTGGATTCGCGAGAAGTACGTGGAAGAAGAAGCCGCAGCGTAATGACTTAACCACAAAGGACTCTAAAGAACACAAAGGTTTTATACGTTTCAGTCTTAAATCCTTCGTGAACTTTGTGTCCTTCATGGTTGGAAAGGTTTTGATATGAGCGAAGATGCAAAAATCTTAGAAGACATCGGCGAATACAAGTACGGTTTTCACGACCGCGACGATTATTATGCGTTCAAATCCCGCAAGGGACTCGATCGTGAAGTTGTCGAGCAGATTTCCTACATGAAGGGCGAGCCGAAGTGGATGCTCGAATTCCGCCTCAAGGCGCTCGACCACTTCCTCAAACGCCCCATGCCCAACTGGGGACCGAGCCTGAAGGAATTGAACCTTGACGACATTTACTACTACGTCAAGCCGACCGAAAAACAGGAAAAATCATGGGACGACGTGCCGGAAGACATCAAGCGCACGTTCGACAAACTCGGCGTGCCAGAAGCCGAGCGTAAATTCCTGGCGGGCTTGGGCGCGCAGTATGAATCGGAGATGGTCTATCACTCCATTCAAAAACATCTCGAAGAGCAGGGCGTGATCTTCCTCTCCATCGAAGACGGCTTGAAGCAGCACCCCGACCTCTTCCGCGAGTATTTCGGGACGGTCATTCCCATCGAAGACAACAAATTTGCCGCGTTGAACAGCGCCGTCTGGTCGGGCGGGTCGTTCGTGTACGTCCCGAAAGGCGTCAAGGTTGACCTTCCGCTTCAGGCATACTTCCGCCTGAACACCGCCAACGTTGGTCAGTTCGAGCGCACGCTCATTATCGTGGACGAGGGCGCTTCGGTGCATTATGTGGAAGGCTGCACCGCGCCCCAGTACACCACCGACTCCTTCCATTCCGGCGTCATCGAAATCATCGTCAAGAAGGGCGCACGCTCGCGCTACTCGACCATCCAGAACTGGTCCACGAACGTCTACAACCTCGTCACCCAGCGCGCCAAGGTCTTTGCCGACGCCACCCACGAATGGGTAGATGCCAACATCGGCTCGAAGGTCACGATGAAGTATCCGTCGTGCTATCTCATGGAGCCGGGCGCGCACGGCGAGATGCTCTCGATGGCGTTCGCGGGTCCGGGTCAAATTCAGGACGCGGGCTCCAAGATGGTCCACTTTGCCCCGAACACCACCAGCAAAATCACGTCCAAATCCATCAGCAAAGCGGGCGGACGCGCCTCCTATCGCGGCTTGCTCAAGGTCTATAAGGGCGCGAAAGGCGTCAAGTCCAACGTCGTCTGCGACGCGCTGCTGCTCGACCCGCAATCCCGCTCCGACACCTATCCCTACATCGAAATTGACGAAGACGATGTCACCATCGGTCATGAAGCCTCCGTCAGCAAGGTGGGCGAGGAACAGCTCTTCTATTTGATGAGCCGCGGTCTCAGTGAAGAGGAAGCCACCACCATGGTTGTCTCCGGCTTCATCGAACCGCTCGTCAAGGAACTGCCGATGGAATACGCCGTCGAAATGAACCGCCTCATCGCGCTCCAAATGGAAGGCTCGATCGGCTAATAATTACCAATTACCAATTACCTGAAGTAACTGGTAATTGCCAAGGAAACGCACATGCAGGAAAAACCCAAAGTAGTTGTTTCAAGGACTCGACGACCCGAAACCGCCGTAAAGGACTTCAACTTCACGGAAGCCGACATCCGCGCCGGGAGCGGATTCATCGCTTCTTACCGCGCCTCAGCCTGGTCCGCTTTCAAGAAGCTGCCTCTCCCCGACACCACGCTCGAAGCCTGGCGGCGTACCGACATCCACAACCTGCCCGTGGACAAGTTCAAGTTCGCGCCTGAGGGCGCGTATAAAGACCTGCCTCCCGTGCGCGAAGACCTGCTTCGCCCCCTCGTGGCAGACCAGCACGGCGGACAGATCGTCCTCCTGCCCGGCGGCTCGAAAATCGAACTCGATGAAAAACTTGCCAGCAAGGGCGTCATCTTCACCGACTTGCTGACCGCTGAAGAAAAATACCCCGACCTGCTCGCCAAAATGATGGGCAAGACCGTCAACGTGGAGGAGGGGAAGTTCTCGGCGCTGGCAGGCGCATTTGCCCAGAACGGCGTCGTGCTGTACGTGCCGAAAGGCGTGACCGTGGAAGAACCCCTGCACTCCGTCCTGTGGGGTCCCGGTCCCGACATTGCCCACATCTCGCACATCCTCGTCCTCGTGGATGAGGGCGCCTCGGTGACGTACGTCCACGAGGCGGCGTCGCCCGACCTCAAGGGCGCCAACTCCATGCACGCGGGCATCGTCGAGATTCAGGTCATGCAGGATGCCTCGCTGCGCTTCGTCGAACTGCAATCGTGGGGACGCCACGTCTGGAACTTCAGCCACGAGCGCGTCCGCGTCGAACGCGGCGGAAACGTGGACTGGATCTTCGGCGCCATCGGCTCGCGCCTTACCAAGAACTTCTCCGAACTCGACCTCGCGGGCGAAGGCGCAACCGGACGCATGTCGGGCTTTTACTTCACCGACGGCGACCAGCACCTCGACCACGACACCCAGCAAAACCACCTCGCCCCGCACACCACCAGCGACCTGCTCTTCAAGGGCGCGCTCAAAGGCAGGAGCCGCTCCGTGTGGCAGGGCATGATCTACGTCGCCCCCGGCGCGCAAAAGACGGATGGCTATCAGGCAAACCGCAATCTCGTTTTGAGCGAAGGCGCGCGCGCCGATTCCATCCCCGGCTTGGAAATTCTCGCCGATGATGTGCGCTGTACACACGGCGCTACCGTTGGTAAACTGGAACAGGAACCGCTCTTCTACTTGAAATCTCGCGGCATCCCTCAAGCGGAAGCGGAAAAGCTCGTGGTGGAAGGCTTCTTCGACCCGATCTTCCAGCGTATCCCGTTCGAAGGCGTGCGCGAACGCTTCCAGCAATACATTGCTGATAAAATGTCCTAAGAGTTAGCGCTTAGCGCGTAGGCGACGTTAGAGAACGTCGCCTACGGATGCGCAAGAGAGCGCATCCTACGCAAATGACACAAAATAAAGGACTTATAAAACACTCTCTAAACCGGAAGTCGAGATCACCCATGGCTGAAAAAAAGACTGGTTCCAAACGTGCGGCAGCAAAACCAAAAACATCGAACCGTGGAAAGGTAAAACCAATGGAAAAAGACAGTGGGAAGAAAAAGGTTGTCTCGAAAGCGGCCGCCCGTCCCAAGGTCCAGGAAGAACCGGTGCGCGTCGTCAATAAAATTGCTCCTCCCCGCATCTCCAACAACGAAGAGCGCAAGCCGGTTCGCATCGGGCGGGCAGCCAATCAATACAATTACATGAAAGCCCCGGGCGCCATGTACGACTTTCAGGTAGGCGACAAGGTGGAGGTCTTCTGCGACCACGAAAAGGGACGCGAACGCATCCGCGGCTGGATTGCGGGCATCGTCGTTCAGGTGGATAACAAAATGGTCGCCGTTCAGTTCCGCTCCAACGTCTATCTGACCGATGGCTGGATGGTGCCCGACCGCATCCTGTGGTATCCGCTCAACTCCGAGCATATCCGCCCGGTTGCCAAAAAGTCTGCCAAAAAGGAAAAGGCTATTCCTGATTATTAGCGGATCGTACACCAGTAAACAGGTACACAACGAACCATCGCCTGTTTACATGTGTGCCTGTTTACCTGCCCACTTATGTCACTCAATGTAATCGAACTCCGCAAAGATTTTCCCATCCTCCAGCGCGAAACCTCGAACGGGGTTCGACTGGTGTATCTGGATTCCACCGCCACCTCGCAAAAGCCTTTGCCGGTCATCGAGGCGATGAACGCCTACTACCGCCGCTCGAACGCCAACATTCACCGCGGCGTGCATACCCTTGCCGAGGAAGCCACCGCCCTGTATGAAGCCGCGCGCGAGAAGATTGCCCGCTTCATCAACGCGCCCTCCGCCCGGCAGGTCATCTACACACGCAACACCACAGAAGCCATTAACCTGGTTGCCTACGCCTGGGCGCGCGCCAACCTCAAGACGGGCGACCTCGTCATCCTGACCGAGATGGAGCATCACTCCAACCTCGTCCCCTGGCAGATGCTTCAGGCGGAACGCGGCATCGAACTGGACTTCATCCCCGTAACCGAGACGGGCTTGCTCGATTTGGATGCCTATCAAGCGCTTCTCGCCCGGACCCCGAAACTGGTCGCCTTTACGCACATGTCCAACGTCCTCGGCACCATCAACCCCGCCGCAGAGATCATCCGCCTGGCGCACGCCGCCGGCGCTGTGACACTGGTGGACGCGGCGCAGTCCGTCCCGCACCTCAAAGTGGATGTGCAGGCGCTGGACGCCGACTTCCTCGCCTTTTCGGCGCATAAAATGTGCGGACCGACCGGCATCGGCGCGCTCTACGGCAAGGCGGAGTTGCTCGAAGCCATGCCGCCCTTCCTCGGCGGCGGCGACATGATCAAGGAAGTGAAACTCCGCTCCTTCCGCGCCAACTCGCTCCCGCACAAGTTCGAAGCGGGGACACCCGCCATCGCAGAGGCGGTCGGCTTTGGCGCGGCAGTGGAGTATCTCACCTCGATTGGCATGGATGCCATTGCCGCACACGAACACGAAATCACCGCATACGCCCTCGAACGGCTGGAGGAGATTCCCGGCGTGAGGGTGTTCGGTCCCGATGCGGCACACAAGGGCGGCGTGGCGGCGTTTACGCTCGACGGCATTCACCCGCACGATGTGGCGCAGATTCTGGATAAGGACGGCATCGCAGTCCGCGCCGGTCACCACTGTGCCCAGCCCCTGCATGAGAAGTTTGGCATCCCCGCCACCAGCCGTGCTTCGTTTTACCTCTACAACACCAAAGAGGAAGTGGATTTGCTGGTGAATGGGATTTATAAAGTCAAAAGGTTGTTTGGGTAGGATATGGACGATCTCTATCGCGAAGTCATCATCGAACACTACAAACACCCCGCTTACCGCGGGCATCTCGAACCGCACGACATTCACTTTGCCGATAACAATCCCCTCTGCGGCGACCACATCGAAATTACCCTGCAAGTCGGTCCCGACGGCGTGGTCAAGGACGCCCGCTTCGACGGTCACGGCTGCGCCATCTCGCAGGCTTCGGCAGACCTGCTCATCGAATCCATCATCGGCAAGCCGCTCGAAGAAATCAAACAACTCAACAAACAACACATCCTCGACCTGCTCGGCATTGACCTGGGACCCGTCCGCCTGAAATGCGCCCTGCTTTCGCTCAAAGTCCTAAAGGCGGGCGTGTACGGTCTTGGCGAAGCGAGCGATGAGTTGGTGGAATAATCGCTTTGGCAGGGGTGAGGGAGTTTATGTTCAATTACACTCAGCAAACCGAAAACATCGAATTCGTGGAAATTGCCCCCGCTTCCGAACTCCCCAGCGGAGAACGGCTCTTTGTGGAAATCGAGGGCAAATCCATTGTCATCTTCAACATCGCCGGTCAGTTGTTTGCCATTGGCGACATCTGCACCCATGATGATGGTCCGCTCGGCGATGGCGACCTGGAGGGATACAACATCGTCTGCCCGCGTCACGGCGCAGAGTTCGACGTGCGAACCGGCAAGGTGATGCAAATGCCTGCCGTGGTGGACATCCCCGCCTACCCGGTCAAAGTGGTGGATGGGATGATTCAGGTGGGGATGCCAAGAGAATGAACGTGCTCCTGACTGCTATGCTATACTAGCCGCATGGAAGAAATGCAATTTCCCAAGTTGAATAAGAAAACAATCTCCATCTTCTCATCCTTTGAGGAAGCCGAAAAGGATGATGAGAAATATTGGCTTTCCAAAACACCCTACGAGCGCCTTGAATACATGGAACTCCTGCGGAGAATCAATTATGGATCTGCGGCTACCGCCCGACTTCAAAGAGTTCTTGAAATTGTTGAAAGAGTATGATGTTCGTTATTTGCTGATTGGGGGATATGCTGTTGGGTATCATGGATACCCCCGCACAACAGACGACCTCGATATTTGGATCGCGGTTCATCCGGACAATGCGAACAGGCTTGTGGCTGTCATGAAATCCTTTGGGTTGGAAGACCCCAACCTCACACCGGATTTGTTCCTGCAAAAACCAAAAATCATCCGCATGGGATTCCCACCCATGAGGCTTGATATCGCCACAGAAATTTCCGGTGTTGACTTTGAGGATTGTTATCAGGCTCGGATTGTCGATCAGGTGGATGGAGTGGAAGTCAATTTGATCGATCTGGATAACCTGAAGAAGAACAAACGAGCCAGCGGCAGGACAAAAGATATTGCCGACTTGGAAAAACTGCCCTAAATCCCCCCAAATCAATAGACATTATCTGAAATAACCGTCCCGAAGGTTTCTTTGGGCAAATCAAAGGGCAAATATCAGCCTTCGGGACGGTTTTCGTAACTGCTCAGCCATATCGTTCTGTGCCCTGTTTCGGCGGACTAAAGTCCTGCCTCAGCGCATAAAAGTCGGTTGAAACCGACGCGTTGCGCCAGTCCGAAGGACTTCCATAAACTGAGCAGGTGGCTTTCGCAGCACCCTTTAGGGCGGCCCCGCTCACCCAGTCGGTCTGAGTAGTTACCGTTTTTCCGTAATTACGGATAAAGTCTAATTCTTACAACAGATCCTTCAAAACCGAGAAGGGGGAATCATCCTCGCCCTGGCTGTGACCGCAATCCATCACGTTCAGGTCCTGCCCGCATTCGATGCACAACCCCTTGCAATCGGGCTTGCACAGCGCCTTGATGGGCACTTCCAAGAGGGCGTACTCGCGCAGGACGGGCGCAAAGTCAATGTGACCGTCCTCCGGCATGAGCAAGCCAGACTCGCTGACTGACTTTTTTGTGAAGGCGTACAATTCCGTCCATTCGCCGTGCAAAGCCTGACGGAACTCCTTCAGGCAGCGCACACACTCCAAGGTCGTCTCGCCGGAAAACTCACCCTGCACGAGCAGTCCCTGCTGGGTGCGGTCAATCACAATCAGGCAGGTGAACTCATCCAGTGTGAGATCGTCTCCCAGCACGGCGTGCGGGAAGTCCAGCGGAAACCTGTGGCTGTATCCGACTTCCTCATGCACGATGAAGCCGACGTTGAGACGAAACGGTTTACGGGGATTGGTCATGGGAATCTCCAGACGAGCGCGTCTGGCTAGATATTTCGATCCACGATGAATTTTGCCAGGTCAGCCAGCGCTTCACGCTCAGGGACGGCTGGCGCATCTTCCAATGCGCTCAGTGCCCGGCGGACGGCTTGACGCGCCTCCTCCATCGCTTTTTCGATTGCGGCATTCCTGCGGATGTTATCCACAATGCGCTGGACGCGGTCGGTGTCCTTCCAGCCGCCGTCGGGCAGCGACAGGATGTCCTCATCGTCCGGATGTTCCTCGGCGTAGTAAATGGCTGGCAGAGTCACCAGCCCGTTCAGCAGGTCGGAGCCGATGGGTTTGCCCACGGTCACCTGACTGCCGGTGAAATCCAGAATATCATCCACAATTTGGAACGCCATGCCTACCTCGTAGCCGAAGGTTCGCATTGCGGCGCGGATGGATTCGTTTTCGGTGGCGAGCATTGCCGCTGCCAGCGCCGACATCTCGAACAGGGAGGCGGTCTTGGCGTAGATGCGGTCATAGTAGTTGGCGCGCTCAATCACACCGCGCGCCGAGAACATCTGCGTCAGTTCGCCGTTGACGATGATTGCCAGCGTCTCGGCGAACATTTTCATAATCGGAAGGGAGTCGGTTTCGGCGGCGAGTTTGGCGGCGCGCGCGAAAAGGAAATCGCCGGTCAAGACGGTGGCGGCAGGCGACCAGCGTGCGTTCAACGTGGGCATGCCGCGCCGCAAGAGCGCGCCGTCAATCAGGTCATCGTGGACGAGCGTGGCGGTGTGAAGCAGTTCCACCGAGGCGCCGAGGGTGACGATCTTTTCCTCGGGAGCGCCCAGCATGTTTCCGACGAGCAGGCTCAGGGTCGGGCGGATGCGTTTTCCTCCCGCCGAAAGAAGATGCTCCAAGGCAGAACGCAGGTCGGGATGATGTTCCTCGCCTGCCTGTTCCCGAATCCGTTGTTCGACGAATTTCAGTTGATCCTGTACGGATGTAAAAAAAGTAACCGTGCTCAAACGTCAGCCTCCCCAACCGAACAGGCGATTGGCATTGGCAGTAGTGATTTCAGCCACCTGTTCGCGGGTTGTCATGTGAATTTTCGCAATTGTATCAGCAATGTGCGCCACGAAGGCAGGTTCGTTGCGTTTGCCCCGATGCGGGACAGGGGTAAGAAAGGGCGCGTCGGTTTCGATGAGAAGCCGCTCCAGCGGCAGTTGGCGGATGATTTGACGCTTCTCTTCGGCGTTTTTATACGTGACGGGACCCGTAACGCCGATGTAGAAATGATGCTCGATTGCCTTTTGGGCGATTTCGAGATTGCCGTTGAACGAGTGAAGCACGCCGGGTTTTTCCGCCAGCGGATGACCCTCCGCCGCCAGCCCGCTCTGCCACTCGGTCAGGATTTCGAGCAGGTCCACAGACGCCTGCCCGAACCAGGCATCGCCCGCCTCACGCATGTGAATGACGACCGGCAGACCCACTTCGCGCGCCAACTGGAGCTGCTCCTTCAACACCTGCCTTTGCCTCGCCTGTTTTTCGGGCTCCTTCACCCAGTAGTAGTCGAGCCCAATTTCGCCGATGGCGGCGATTTTATCCCCTCTCCCGCTGGGAGAGGGGTGGGGGTGAGGGTGGATTAGTTCACGCAGATGTTCGATGGAGTTTTCGTTCCAGCCGTCCAGGTCGGTGGGGTGGAAGCCGACGGCGGCGAAGAGAATGGGGTGCGAATTTGCCAGCCGAATGACCGCCTTGCTCGATTCGAGTTCCAGCGCGGGGATGAGAATCCGCTCCACGCCCGCCTCGAGGGCGCGTTGAAGCACCGCGTCGCGGTCATCGTCGAATTTGTTGAAGTCGAGGTGGCAGTGGGTGTCGGTGAGCATTTTCGGACAAAGATTGTGAAAATTATAACGTATAAACCCTTGCGGGTGCAAAATTGGGGCGGCGCTTTGGTCTTAAGGTGGACATCGTGAGCAAAGTGTTGTTCTACTTGGCGGGGATGGTCGCATCCACAACAGGCAGAAACACCGCATTATAAAGAGCGTCGCGTTCGTCTTGATAGCACAACATCAACACCATCACTGTCTCTCTTCCTGATTTTGCAAAACCAATTTCAACTGGATTCCCGTGGGATGTTGTTCTGTAAAGCGACCAGGTCAAGCCGTTTGCTGAATGTTCGCCATATTTGATGGCAGGCTGGTCGAAGCCTCTGTCTCCTTGAAAGTTGGTGTACAGCCAATTGACCCAATCCGCCTCCGCTACAGCCGCGCTCTGGATGCCGATTTGCGTCATGTCGCCGAAGGAGCGGTAGCGGTTGTAAAAGCCGAATTTGGCAGCCTGCCATCCAGTGGGAATTCGAGTTGCGACTTGATATTGTTCGATGACAACAGGCTCGAAAGAAATTGGGGTGTTTGAATCAAAAGGAGTAACAAAACTGATGGTATGACTTTCATTGATGCAAGACGTATCGAGCGGAGCGAGAGGGTTCTGTAAAAACGAGGCTATCAGCCGGCGAGGGCAATCGGATATTCCGCTGGCGCTCGGGGCATGTCCCTGGTCTGGAAATACAATCGCCTTTCCCTGCGTGAGATGACTGGCGAGTTGGCTGGCAAAGGATACGGGGGTGACCGGGTCGTACCGGCCGGCGAGAATCAGGGTCGGAATATCCGAAACGAGCGGGTCGTTTTCGCCGGGCAGGGGCGGTTGGGCATCCCAGACGCGGCATAGATTGCGGATGGTCTCGTCCAATTCGTCCATGGACATGACATATACTTGGTCGCGGCAGGTGACCGATATATAAACTCCAATGGAAATCGAATCGAAGGCATAGACCGGAAAGGCGACTGAAAGATTGAGCATGAACCGCTCGCCGTCGCGGGTGCGGTAGATGAATTGCGGAATGACGCCTATTGTCCTCGGGTCCCTCAGCATCCAAAGAATGATGTTGCGGAAGGCGGCGCCATCCACAAAGCGGACGACGGTCATGTCTGTATCTATGGGTGTTTCCACACGGATAGGCTGAGAGTCAAGTTGGGCGGTGACTGCCTGGTATACCGCTTCGAGGTCAGGGTATGCGGCGGAACAGGCTGGGTCCGCCTTGCAGTCCTCGAACAATGCCTGAAGGGTCTGTTCAAAGGCGCTGTTGTCTGTATTCAGGATTTGGGCTTCAATCGGCACGACCGAGTCAAGGATTGCGCTGCGAACCACCTGCGGATGATTGCGCATGAGGAGTTGAGCGATCCGCGAGCCGTAGGAAATTCCATAAAGATTTGCCTGTTGATAACCGAGGGCGATGATGACGTCTTTTGCATCTGCCGCCATTTGTGTGGAGGTATATGTCGAAAGGTTGACGCCCATTGCGTTTAACTCGTTTTTGCAGGTCAACAAGGCGCCTTCGTAATAGGACACTCTCTGGTCTGCCGGAAACTTGCCCTGAATGTCGCTCAGGTAGGTGCGCTTGACCGCCTCGCATTCGAGCAAAGGTCTGGAATACCCCACACCCCGCGGGTCAATGACGACAAAATCCCGCTCAGCGATGAGCGGCGCAATCACTTCATCGTACACTTCACTGCTCCAGGAGAGCGCCTCGTCTCCGGGACCGCCCTGCAAATACAGAATCGGATCCGGCTGGGGGGAAGCGCTGAGGCTGTGATAGACGGCGACGGCGATCTTAATCGTGTCGGTGACATTGCCATACCGATCCTCTGGCAGGATGATGTTGCCACAGGTCACGTTGGCTTGGGGCGGCACGACAAACTCGCATTGCCCCTGTTCAAAGACCGGCGTGTAGGCGGGCGCCGGCAGCGCCGTGGCGGTGACCGTCGCAGGCGGCATACTCGTTGGAAGGGACGCCGCATTTCTTGCGGGAATTATTCTGGTGAGAAGGTAGATGCCGAAAACGCCCAGGCAGACAGCCAGCGCCGCGCCGCCCGCCAGCAGGGCAAGCGGCAGGGTGGTCTGCTTTCGTTTTTTGCTTCCCACAGCGCGGGCGTTGTTTTGACCTTTACCCGATTTTTGCTGAGCAGGGATGTGCCGCTCGACCGGAGGGGGCGGCGGCTGAAACTTGTCGGTTTTGTTGTCCCGCGCGGGGACGGCGGGTTTTGTTTCCGGCAGGGTATTCCTCTCTGTGTGGAGCAATTCAAGCCGGCGCCTGGCTTCCCGGTTTTGTGGATTGATGGCAAGGACGCGGTGAAAACAATACTCCTTTTGTTTCGCCTCGGTTCGGCACAACCCCAGCCATAACCAGCCCAACTCCGAATTCGGGTTGGTTTGAACTACCTCTATCAAATATTGGGATGCTTTTTCCACATCACCTGCCCTGGCAGACGCAATGCCGGCTTGCAAAAGGTCTTCAGTGTTCATTGTTTATCCCTGCTTTTTTTGGTTTGCGGCTCTTATATTCCATCTTAGCGGGACGTCCAAGTGTCTTTTGGCACTTTTTGGGAAAATATGGCTACTACTTGATTATTGTGCCAGATAGAACGGGGTTGAACCCCTGCTCACCTGTGCCTGCGGTAAGGTGCAGGCAATGCATGGAAATTGTCGCCACGGCGACGCCTGCGGACTGCCGCGCCGAGTCGGTTTCAACCGACTTTCAAGAACTGAGGCGGGGATTCATCCCCCGCCGAATCTTTATGGTAAAGATTCATCGTTGACAAGCCACTACGCCAAATGCTTCATCGCCTCACGGCGGCTGAGCGGATGTAACTCCTTTGTCTCTTTGATAAACTTCTTCACAGCCTTCGGGTCTGTGCGGGCATATTGGCGAAGCGCCCAGCCGATGGCTTTATTGATGAAAAATTCCTTCGAGCCAAGATTCTCGCGGATGATTTCACGCAACAATTCGAAATCTGTTTCGTCCTTGTAATTCAACTGGAAAAGAAGGCAGGCGCGCCTCAGCCAAAAGTTCTCCGATGTGCGCCATTTGGCGAGATACTTTTCCTTGATTTGGGGAAACCTCCGAAAATGGACGCCCAGCGTGCCGGCTGAGATGGTATCCACCGTGTCCCACCAAGGTTTGGTGACGAGCATGTACTCCATGGACTTGATGATGCCTGCCGGGAGTCTTTTTTCGAGCCTGCCAAGCAGGCTGGTTGCGGCATATTGAAATTCACGCTCAGGGAGCGCCCACAATTCACGCAGGATCGTATCCAGCTCGTCGAGGGGAGGCAGTCCATGCGCGGCGATGAATTCCCTCATCAGTTCTTTGAACTTTGGCGACTTGATGCCCAGATATTCGAACTGGTCACGCATGTACTTCTTCATGCCGGTCGCCTGTGCAGGATTCGCGTTTTGCTTGAACAGGAACTGCAACTCTTCAACGTAGGTGTGCATGCCTCCGCCTTTACTTTGCGCCCGGCGGCTGGCTGAAGCGCAAATACCACTCGCCGGGTCGCCTTTCGGTGACCGTCGTTTCAGGGGTGACCACCGTCACCCAGGTGTGACCGGGTTTGAGCGGGAAGGGGTGATTATCCTTGTACTGAAATTTGATGGGACCGGCGTCTTCGGTGTTCCACTCGATGGTGTACATCTGCCCGTCGCGGAAGAGCAGGGCTTTGCCGGAGAGTCCGCGCTCGAGGTGGATGTCGAGGTTGGTGGGCGAGATGACGTCATGTTCGGTGAACAGGATGATGACGTTTTCGAATTGTAATTGCCGCCCGGTCAGCCGCTCGACCTCCGGGTGCAGAATGCCCGCCGTCGCTTCGCCGCCGTCGTCCACATAGCGCCAGTAGGACTGTGAGAGCGGGTCATAGACCCAGCCGCTCTGGTTCAGCCAGGCGATGAACACGTCCAGCCGTGCGGCGGGAGCGCCTCCTTGGGGCGGTTCGGCGGAAAAGAGGTTGTTCGCGTACTTCGCCGCCGTCTGCGGGTCGCGGCGTGCCTCGGCGAGTTCGCGCATTCGGGAAATGTCGAGCATGTAACCGCCGCCCTGAATGTTGTGATCCACGAACGAACATTTCGGCAGTTCCACCAGCACCTCGGCGGAAGCATAGGCGTAGATGAGACACGAACCTGCGAAGAATTCGGCGATGTCGGCATAGACCAATCTTCCGGAACGAACCGGTCCCACGCGGGCGGGGGGAAGGTCGGAGGCGGGGGGAGGCTGCTCGTGCAGAATCAGACCGAGGTCCAGATCGAGAAGCGGGGCGGAAACGTCCAGCGCATCGCTCCAGCCGGAGGCTGAGTCCACATCACCGTCCTTTGACTCATCCCCGGCATCCTTCTGCACAAATTCCATCCCCGCCGGTTTTTCGAACGCGACGAAATATGTGCCGGGGTTGACGTTGAATCCGTACCAGCCGTTGCTGTCGGTGGAGGTTTGCTGGAGCAGGTTGTGCTGGGCGTCGTAGAGGTTGACGCACACGCCGCCGACGCCGCGCTCCCAATCATCCTGGAGATTGTTTTGATTTGAGTCCAGCCAGACGCGATTGCCAAGGATGAGCCCGTTTTGGATGAACGGTTCGCGCCGCACAGAGCAGGAGCCGGTGAGGGGGACTTCGGGTGCGGGGAATTCGCCGTAGAACGCCGTGAGGTAGCGGGTGGTTCCCTCGGTGATGTAGATTTCGAAGACGAACGGCGCAAAGGATGGTCCCGCCTGCGGGCGGGCGGTAACGGGAAAGGTGGAGATGGAAACCAGCACGGCGGGCAGTTCGAGCAGGGACGGGTCGGCGACGTTGAGCCCGGTGAGGGGATTGAGGGTTGGAGGAAGAGAAGTGGGAGTGACAGGCGGGAAGGTTGATTCAGCGGCAAGCGCGGGGGAGGTTCCGTTGATGTCAGGCAGCGCCGTGAGGGACGGCATGGTTTCAGTCTGATGGGTTTGCCCGCAGCTTGTGATCAGTATCCATGCCAGAAAGAGCCAGAGGAAGCGCTTACCTGAGTTTTTGGAATTCATTCCTGACACGTTCGAAGGTGACCTCCAGCGCTTCGGGCAGGACGCGCGTCCCGCCGACGGTGGACATGAAGTTGGTGTCGCCTTTCCAGCGCGGGACGATGTGGATGTGGACATGTCCAAGCACGCCGGCGCCCGCCGCCTCGCCCATGTTGACGCCCACGTTGAAGCCTTGCGGTTTGTAGATGTTCTTCAGCACGGTCGTGCATTGGGAGGTGAGTTCCATCATCTCGGCGCGGGTCGCTGCGTCGAGTTCCTCCAGCGTGGCGACATGCACGAAGGGGTTGACCATCAGATGTCCGCTTGTGTAGGGGTAGCGGTTGAGGATGACGTAGGCGCGTTCGCCGCGGTAGGCGATGAGGTTTTCCGCGCCGTCGGGCATGGCTTGTGCGTTGCAGAACACGCAGCCGGCTTCTTTGTCGCTGTTTTCGATATATTCCATACGCCAGGGTGACCAGAGGTGATTCATAGGTGGGTAAATTTTAGCAGAGAAATCCGCGAGGTTCGTCGGTAATTTTTGCTGGAGAGTGTCTAAAAGAATGGGCTAAAGATTTTTCTGCCACAGAGATCACAGAGATCTCTGAGAAAAATCTCAAAATCTCTGCGCTCTCTGTGGCTAAGCCCACGGCATTGGGCACTCCCTTTTGATGGGATATGTTGACATCCTCCCATAAGCCGATTATCCTTCCATCAATGCAGCCATCCCTTTTCCCTGCCCCGGTTCCGCAAACCTTCACCGTCTCCAAACTGACGTTCCTCATCCGTAAACTGCTCGAAGAGAACGAAACGCTTCAGGATGTGTGGGTGCAGGGTGAGATTTCGAATCTCTCGCGCCCCGCTTCGGGGCATGTCTATTTCACGCTCAAGGACGCGAACGCCTCCCTGCGCTGTGTGATGTGGAAGACGAGCGCGGTGCGGTTGAACCTCTCTCTGCGCGACGGCATGGCAGTGGAAGTGCATGGACGGGTCGGCGTGTATGAGCCGCAGGGGCAGTATCAACTTTATGCCGACCAAATCCGCCCGGTGGGCGAGGGGGCGCTCTTTCAGGAATTTCTGCGGCTCAAGGCAATGCTCGAAGCGGAGGGATTGTTCGACCCCGAACGCAAGCGTCCCATCCCGGAATTCCCAAAGCGCATCGGCATCGTCACCTCTGCAACGGGAGCGGCATTGCGCGACATGCTCAACACGCTGCGCCGCCGCCTGCCGCTGGTGGAAGTGCTTCTCGCCCCCTCGCCCGTGCAGGGAACGGAAGCGCCCGCGGCGCTGGTCAAAGCCATTCAATGGCTCAATTCCCAATCGCCCGATGTCATCATCATTGCACGCGGCGGCGGTTCCATCGAAGACCTGTGGGCGTTCAACGACGAACAGGTGGTTCGCGCGGTTGCCGCCTCGCGGGCGCCGGTCATTTCGGGCGTGGGGCACGAAACGGATTTCACCCTGTGCGATTTCGCCGCCGACCTGCGCGCCCCGACTCCCACCGCCGCCGCGGAACTGGCGACCCAGACCACACTCGACGATTTGCAATTTCAACTTTCCGCCCTCCGCTCCCGCCTCATCTCCTCGACCTTGGACCTGATCGCCGAACAAAAGGCGGCTGTTGCCTCCCTCCTCTCGCAACTTCGTTATTTTTCACCTGAGCGCCGCATCCTCTCCGAAACCCAGCGCCTGGATGAACTCTCCCGCCGCATGGTTTCATCCCTGATTCACCGAATCGAATTACAATCCTCGCACGTCAAAGGATTGACGCGGCGGCTCGAAGCGTTGAGTCCGCTGGCGGTGCTGGCGCGCGGGTACGCCGTGGTGACGCGGAAAGAGGATGGCAAAGTTGTGTCGCAGGTGGGGCAGGTGAAAGCCGGCGCGCCCATTCAAGTCCGCGTGGCGGATGGCGCGTTCGACGCGGAAGTAAAAGGCGGTTAACCTGCCTGTCGCATCAAATTCGCAACCTTTACAATCCACACTACAATCGTCAATCATCAATCGTAAATCGTCAATCGCAAATCGTAAATCGCAATGTGGAGCATTCATGCCAAAGTCATCATCCAAAAAAGAGAAACCCGTCGAAGAATTGAATTATGAGGAGGCGCTTGCCGAACTGGAGGAGATCGTCGCCAGCCTGGAGGAGGGGCAGGGTCAACTGGAAGAGGCGATACGGCTGTTCGAGCGGGGACAGGCTCTGGCGGCGCGCTGCAGCGCACTTCTCGATGCGGCAGAACTCAAAGTGAAGCAGGTCGCCGGCGGGGAGGTTGCCGATTTCGAGGAAGAGTCCGAATGAACCTGACGGCATTGTTCGAAAACAAGGCGCTGGTTGCCGGCTTGATTGCTTGGATTCTGGCGCAGGTCGTCAAAATCCCGCTGGATTACCTGCGCACGCGCCGCTGGAACTGGGCATTGCTCCTGACAACGGGCGGTATGCCGAGTTCCCATTCGGCGTTGATGACCGGCACCGTTTTTGCCATCGGCTTGTATTACGGCTTCGATAACCCCCTCTTTGCGCTGGGCGTTGCCATCACCATGATTGTCACATACGACGCGGCAGGCGTGCGGCGGCAGGCGGGCATCCATGCCCAGCGCATCAACGTGCTGTTCGACGAACTCCTGCACGGACACATCTTCAGCGAGAAGGACCTGCGCGAAGTGCTGGGTCACACACCGCTGGAGGTAGCGGGGGGCATTCTGCTTGGTTTAATCGTCGCCACTGCACAGTGGCTGGCGTGGAAGTAACATCACTGATGTTACGTGGTAGTGCGAGATTCTTGCCCTGAGCCTGCCGAAGGGTATCTCGCATTTTCAGGCGACATGAATGTCGCGCTACGAAGTAACTGAGTAAGGTGAACATCATTCAAAGGAGAACTACAATGAACGAACTCGTCACCCTCATCGTCAAGAAAACAGGGCTGCCCAAGGAAACAGCCGAACAGGTGGTCAAGATTGTCATTCAATTTCTGAAAGACAAACTTCCCGACACCTTCGATGCGCTCGTGGATAAAGTCCTCGTGGCAGGCAGTGACGGCAAGCTCGATGTTGCCGACGCGATGAACCTGCTCGGCGGCTTCTTTGCCGCGTCGCAAAAGAAATAAACGTCAAACTTTCATCAGGAGGAGGGCGCCCGGCGGGGCAGTCTCCTCCTGATGGCTTGAATCACTGTTTTGATTTCGGGGATTTGAAGTATCACGACGCCCATGCCGTAGAGGACCGCTCCCAACGCGACACCTCCCAGCGCAACCAGCCAGCGGTTCAAACTACCCGTAACCTGAATCCACACCCCCAAGCCAATCGCCATCCCCAGCGTGGACAGCCCCACGCGCCACGCGCCGTCTGCGATGGATTTGCCCTCGATGCCTCCCAGCCGCCGGCGCATGAAGAGGAAGAGCGCCGCCGCCTCGAGCGCGGTGGCAAGCGAATTTGCCAGCGCCAGTCCGCCCAGCGGATACCAGCCAATTTGAGCGAACAGCCGCGAGAACCAGATGCTGAAGACAACGTTCAACCCCATAGCAATCGTGCCGATGACGACGGGAGTTTTGGTGTCCTGTTGGGCGTAGAAGGCGCGGGTCAACACTTCCATGATGGAGTGACCGACAAGTCCCGCCGCATACCAGAGCAGCGCCCAAGCCACCATTTCCACCGCCCGCTGGTCGAACTCGCCGCGCTGGTAGAGGAGTGAAATCAGCGGTTGGCGCAAAATCATCAAGCCGGCGCTGGCGGGAAACGCCAGGAGCAAAACTCCCCGCAACGAAGCCGCCAGCGAGGAGCGCATTTCGTCCGTCTTGCCGAGGGCATGTTGGGCGGAAAAAGTGGGCATGGCGGCAATTGCCACCGACTGGGCAATAGCGGCTTGCGCCATGAGCATCAGCGAGAAGCCATACGTCAGGCTGGCGACGCTGCCCGCCTCCATGCGCGAGGCGAGGTTGGTGTTGACCCAGAAGTTGAGTTGAACCACCGCCACGCCCAGCAGGCGGGGGAGCATGAGGGTAAGCACCTGACGGACATGGGGGTCTTTCAAATTCAATGACCAAAAATGAGCCGTTGGTAATTGGTGATTGGTAATGAGTTGGGTCAGGGAGGGGAGTTGAATGAGCAGGTAGAGGGCGGCGCCGATGACCACGCCCCAAGCCAGCCCGTAAATTCCCATGAAGGGCGCAAGAATGAGGGCGCCAAAGATGATTCCCACCTGGTACATGGCGGGCGTCAGCGCAGGGATGAGGAAGACCTGATGCGCATTGAGGACGCCAACAATCAACCCGCCGAGACCAAACAGCACCGCCGAGATGAGTTGGATGCGGAGCAGGGAAACCGTGAGGGCGAACGTTGCCGGGTCGGCGGAAAAGCCGGGGGCGAGCGCGTAGCGGACCACTTGCGGGGCGAACCAGGCAATGAGCGCGGCGAGCAGGCTGAGGGTCAGTGTGACCGCATGGGCGAGGGAGAAGGCGAGTCTCCAGGCGGAGTCTTGGTCGTCTTTGGCAAGCAGTCCAGTAAAGGTGGGGATGAACGCAGAGCCGAGCGCGCCGCCCGCCACCAGCAGGAAGAGCGTCTCGCTGACGCGGTTGGCGGCGTAGAAAGCATCCAGCATGATGGATGCGCCGAACGCATTGGCGACGATGATGCCGCGCGCCAGTCCTGCCAGTTGACCGAGGACAATGGCAAACATCACCGTTCCGGCGGCGCGGGCGATTTGACGATTGGCTGTAGAAGGGGGATGGGTCACGGGGGAGGATTATAATCCGTGAAATCTCTTTTGACCGTGGAGCCTATGAACTGGAAACGACTTGGAACTGCGTTGATGCTTGGGCTGTTATTGCTCACCGCCTGCGGGGAAGCCGCGCCGACGGTGACGCCGGGCGATGAACCGCCTTCACCCCCGGCGGACGAACTCACCCCGATTGATTTGCAGGCGGGCTATGGCGTGCGCGGTCCGTGGTTTGAATTGTATGTGACCAACCCAGACAGCCCGCTTTCTCCACAAGGGACGGGCGGCATTGACGGTCCGCTGGTGGACGCCATCAACGCAGCGCGTTTGAGTGTGGATGTGGCGGCGTACAGCATCACGTTGAACAGCGTCCGCAATGCTTTGATTAACGCGCACCGCCGCGGTGTGAATGTCCGCATCGTGATGGAGTCGGACAACATGGATACATCTGATGTTCAGAGGTTGTTGGAAGCGGGCGTTCCCATCGTGGGCGACAATCAGGAAGGGTTGATGCACAACAAGTTCATGGTCATTGACCGCTCCGAGGTCTGGCTTGGCTCGATGAACTTCACCGATTCGGGGACGTATGACGATAATAACAATTTAATCCGCATTCGTTCGACTAAAATCGCCGAGAACTATTCCACCGAATTTGCCGAGATGTTCGAGGGCGGCAGTTTCGGATCCGACATTATCCCCCAAACTCCCAATCCGACGGTTACGCTCGACGGCACGCGAGTGGACACCTATTTTTCGCCGGACGACGGCGTGTTGAATGCCATCTACCCTTTGCTGGAAAATGCTCAGGAGAGCATATATTTTCTTGCTTTTTCGTTTACGTCCAATGAACTGGGCGCGGTCGTGCGTCAAAAGGCGGAGGATGGGTTGACGGTGCGGGGGGTGATGGAAAAGGAACAGGTTAAGTCGAACACAGGCACCGAGTTCGATCCGTTTCGTCAGGCAGGGGTGGATGTGCGCGTGGACGGGAACGACGGTCAGATGCACCACAAAATTTTCATCATAGACGGGAGCATCGTCATCTTGGGGTCTTACAATTTCTCGCGTTCGGCGGAAGAGCGAAACGATGAAAACATTGTCATCCTGTACGACCGCCGGATTGCCGAGTTCTTCATGGGGGAATTTCAGCGCATCTATGCAGAGGCGCAGAAATAAAAAAAGACCCCGGCGCACCGGGGTCTTTCTGTTTATGCCAGTTTCATCTTCATCGAAAACTTCATCGCGGCTTTATAGACCTTGCTGAGTTTTTCGCTCAGCGCTTTGGCTTCCGGGTTACCCTGTTCCGCCGCCTGATCCACCTGGGCGACCAGACCAATCAGCGTTTCCATGAGTTGATCGTTGACCAGGTCTTTGTTGGCGTCGAGTATCTTTTCCAGGGCGGCATCGTCAGGTGCATCCAGCAAGTGTTCGATGAATTCGACCTCCGGCGGCGTGGATGCTTGGCGCAGGGTTTCGATCATCTTTTGCAGTTTGCCCATGCGCGCGTAATCGTTGCGTTCGGAAGCCTGCCGCAGCATTTGTGTGGCAATATCCACCACGTCCTGTGTGATGTTGGGTAAATTCTCCTGCACCGCCTTGACCACATCATCCTGCGAAAGGATTTTCTCGACCAGTTCCTGTGCCTGCTTGTAGCGCGCCTCCAATTGCTTGTCCACCTCGTTGACAAATTCGAGCAGTTTTGTGCGCAGGGATTCCAGTTTCTGCCTCTCTTCGCCGGAAGCCTTGTCTATCCGCTCGGTGAGCAGTTGGAAGAATTGATAATCCATGCCGCCGCGAATCAGGCTGACGTATGCCCGCAGCCGCGCCTCGTTGGGGGAGGCGAGGACCAGCTCCAGCAGTTTTTCGCGCGTCAGGCTCTTCCCTGCTTCCTGCAGCGCTTTGGTAGCCGCCTCCAGTTCGCCGACCGATTCCTTCAGTTGACGCCCAAGTTCGGTCTCTTCGAGAAGCTGTTCCTGCACTTCAAGGAGCGTCTCGGCAATTTGCTTTTGTCCGCTTCCAGCCGCGCTCTGCGCCAGCCGGCTGAAGAGGGCGAAGAATTGTTCGTCGAACAGGTTCGCGTTTTGCTTGATGATTTCGCTGCGCACGTCTTTGGAACTCGCCTGAAGCAATCGCTCCACCAACTGCACGCGATCCTGCTGCTCCTTGAGCATCTCCGGTGTGATGCCATCCTTTTCCAAAATCAGTTTGACCATCGAGTCATACGAAAGATTGGCAATCGGCTTGAGCAGATACCCCTTGCGCTTTTCGGGCGGCAGGCTGTCGGTCACTTTTTTGATGAGCGGACCGAAGGTCTTCTCCTGTTCGTTCAGCGGCACGTTCAATTCAGGGGGGAAGAACGTCAGCAATAATTCCTTTTCATTATCATGATAGACGATGGGAGTGGCGATCCGCCCCTGAAACCCGCAATGCGGACAGCGCGCCATGTTCGAGACGCCCCCAAGCAGTCTCTGTTTGGCTTGCGGGTCCTGAGTCACGTCGAAGAGTTGCTCGATGTTTGCCGTAATCATGCGGCGGCAATTGGGACATGCAATTTGAGTCTGTGCCATTTGTAATTTCCAATTCGAAGGTTTTGATGGATTTCCGCTTCTGACTTAACGGAGGTCTGATTCTGTTTCGTCGAATTTTACCACCCCGATACTGTTTCCCCTGACGGGCGGGCAGGTCAACGCGGCAGGGAGAAGCAAATCCGGGCGCCGGAATCCGGCTTCGGGTCCGCCCAGATGCGTCCGCCGTGCGCTTCGACGATGGCGCGTGCCAGGTACAGTCCCAGCCCCGCGCCTTTGGTATTCTTCACGGCTTTGGTCGAGCGGTAGAAACGGTCGAAGATGTGCGGCAGGTCTTTGGCTTCGATGCCGGGACCTTGATCCGAAACGCACACGATGACCTGCTCCGGGCGCGCCTGTCCGCTGATGCGGATTTCGCCCGAGGGCGCATATTTGAGGGCGTTGGAAACCAGGTTGGAGATGACTTGTTCGATGCGGGTTTCGTCGGCGAGGATGACCGGGAAGTTTGACGGGAAATCGGTGACGATAGTGTGCCGGGTGGATTGGGTGGAAAATTTTTGCGCCACGCGGCTGGCGAGGGCGGCGAGCGACACATCCGCACGGTTGAGGCTCAAGCCGCCGGCTTGCAGGCGCGAGGCGTCGAGCAGGTCGTCAATCATTTTGCTGAGGCGGTCTGCCTCCTCTTCGATGACCGCCAGCGATTCGTTGATGGTGGCTTTGTCCCATTTGGCGTCGTCGCGCCGCAGGGTGGAGGCATACCCTTTGATGAGCGCCACCGGCGTGCGGAGTTCGTGGCTGACGATGGAGATGAACGTGGATTTGATTTCGTCGGCGGTGCGAAAGTGCGTGATGTCGCGCACGCTGACGATGATGTTGCGCAGTTTGCCCTCTGCCGACATGAGCGGGGCATAGGTGATGCCGACGGGTAAAGGGGTGGGGAATTCGCGCGCCAGGTCGCCTTCCACGTAGAGGGTGGCATTGGGGGTGAGGGGCCAGCCGTTGGCGATGGCTTCCTTCAACGTTGATCCCTGCGGTTCGTTCGCCCATTTGATGACGTCGTCATGGGGGAGCCCGGCGAGTTCATCGTGGGTTTTGCCATACATTCGCTCGAAGGCGTCGTTGACGCGTTCGATGGTCAGGTCGGCGTGGAGGATGAGGATGCCGTCGGCGGCGGAGTCGAGCAGCGCATCCAGTCTCTGTTTTTCGAAGGAGATTTGTCCGTAGAGGCGGGCGTTGAAGACGGCAATTGCCGCCTGGTCCGCAAAAGATTGAAGCAGGATGCGGTCGTTTTGAGTGAAGAGGTCGGGGTAGTTGCGAAAGATGAAAATGACGCCGATGACCTGTCCGTGCGCGGCGAGAGGCAGGGCAGTGCCGTTGAGGAGACCCATGCTGGCGGTGTAGGTCAATTCCTTGAGCATGCGGTTGAGTTCGCGCACGTCCAGTTCACGGACGTTTTCTTCTGCCAGCAGAGGGGAAAGGTAACTCAGGAAGGCGGGGGCAATGCCCTGTGCGGCGGCAACCCGCCAGCCATCCTGGTCTTTCAGGGCGATGAGTCCCGCCTGCCCTGCCAGCATCTCGATGGAAATTTTCAAGATGCGCGCCAACAGTTTTTCCAGGTCCAGTTCCTGGGTGAGGGCGCGGGAAATTTCGAGCAGGTAGTCGCGTTGACGGACGCGGAAGTCGGGCAGCATGGCGTGATTGTATCACCGGCATGTATGCAGTGTGTAAGAAAATGACCAGGAACGGCTATGAAACCATCGGCGGCTGTTCGCGTAAACAGCCGCCGATGGTCATTTTTTTACCTCATCCCTTGTGCTTTTTCTGCCAAGCCAATGACATATTCGAAGATTTCCAGCGCTTCATCCATCTCGCTCTTGTTGATGGACAGCGGCGGCGCCAGGCGGATGACCGATTTGCCGCAGCCGAGCAACAGCAGACCATGTTCGAACGCCATATTCTCGATCATATTGCGCAGTTCCTCGTTGGGCTCTTTCGTTCCTTTGTCTTTCACAAACTCGACGCCGATCATCAATCCCTTGCCGCGCACATCGCCCACTGAAGTGTGACGCGCTTGAATCTCGTGCAGGGCATCCAGCGCATATTGACCGACCTCGGCGGCGTTTGCCAGGTATTGTTCCTCCAGTAGTTCGATGGTCGCCAGCGACGCCGCACAGGAGATGGGATTGCCGCCAAACGTGTTGCCGTGAACGCCCTTGGGCCAATCCATGACCGATTCGCGGGCGATGCAGGCTCCGAGCGGGAGTCCCGACGCGATGCCCTTCGCCGAAGTGACGATATCCGGCTCCACACCCCAGTGCTCGATTGCCCACCATTTGCCGGTGCGCCCCATGCCGCTTTGCACTTCATCGGCAATCAGCAGAATGCCGTACTTATCGCACAACTTGCGCAGGGCAGGGAAGAAACCATCCGGCGGGACGATGTAACCACCTTCGCCCTGAATGGGCTCCACCAAAATTCCCGCCACCTCATCACCGGGAACGTTGTGAGCGAATACTTCCTCCTCAATGAAGCGGACGACCGTTTCGCCGTAGTCTTCGCCCATTTTGCGGTGCAGGATGGGGCGATAGGGATCGGGGAACGGCACATGCGTCACGCCGGGCATCAGCGGATAAAATCCGCGATGATAATGCGGCTTGCTGGCGGTAAATGCCACCGACCCCATCGTGCGCCCGTGAAAGGCGCCGAAAAAGCCGATGAAATTATGGCGCTTGGTCTTGTACTTTGCCAGTTTGATGGCGGTCTCCACCGACTCGGTGCCGGAGTTCGTCAAAAACGTGCGTGCGTTTTCCTCGAACGGCGCAATCTCATCCAATTTTTCGCTCAAGCGGATCCAATTCTCGTGATAAAAGTCGGATGAAATGTGCAGGAACTTTTCGGCGGCATCCTGCACTGCCTTGACCACTTTTGGATTGGCGTGTCCCGTAGAGACCACCGCGATGCCGCCCATCAGGTCGAGAAAGCGGTTGCCATCCGGGTCCCACACCTCCACGCCCTTGCCGTGATCCATCACGAAAGGATACCCGCGCGGGTAGGATGTGGAAACCACCTTTTTATCGCGTTCAATCAAAGCCCGGGCTTTGGGACCCGGCACATTCAATTTTTTCATGAGAGACTCCTGTTTGGGGAGCCTGCGAATAAATGAATAAAGCAGACTCTCCGTTGATGATTTGGAATAAAAGGAATTATGGAAAAACGTTTCGCCCTGTCGCAAAGGGGACAAAGCGCGGCTTTCTCAGCCGGAACCTGCTTTTACGAAACCAGCCTTTACCCCGCTCGTTCGGCTGTCCACCATTTGGTTGCCGCCCATAAGGGAGGCGAGTACAACTTCGACTTGCACATGGTTACCTGCGCTTGCTCACTTTTTCCCGTTGAGAGCGAGCCTTGCCAGCGCCAGCGCCCCCAGCAGACCGGCGTCATCGCCCAGCGCGGCGCGGGTGATGGTCAAATTATCCAGGTAATGCGGGTGGAAGACGTGCTGTCGCAGGCTTTCCTCGAAAGGCTTGAACAGCAAATCTCCCGTCTGCGACACCCCGCCGCCGAAAATTAAAATGGACGGGTCGAAGATGGCAAGGTAATTGGCGACCGCAATGCCCAGGTACTCCCCGGCGCGCGCGTAGGCAGAAATCGCAAGCGCATCCCCTTTCAGCGCCGCGTCGGCAATTTGCGCGGGAGTCAGGTTCGGGTCGGGTTGAAGCGTGGATTTGTCCCCGGCTGTCAGCCGCTCGTTGACGTAGCGTGCGATGGCAGGTCCCGAGGAAAACGCCTCAACATGTCCGCGATGCCCGCATCCGCACAACGGACCGTTCGGGTCAATCGTCATGTGACCAAGTTCTGCGCCCATACCATGATAGCCTTGAAGCAAACGGTTGTTGCTAACCACGCCGCCGCCAATGCCGGTGCTGATGGTAAGGTATACCACGTCGCTGTGACCCTTGCCCGCGCCGAACTGCCATTCTGCAAGACACGCCAGGTTGGCGTCGTTATCGAGGTAGGCGGGCACGCCGAAGCGTTCGGTGAGTTTGGATGCAACGGGAAAGTTTGCCCATTCGGGAATATTGGGCGTATCTAGGATGGTGCCGGTATGCGGGTCGAGCGGACCCGGCGAGGCAATTCCAATGGCGGCAACCTGTCCCTCCTGCCACACGGCTTGGACGGCTTCGACAAGACGGTCGAATACGCCGGGCGTTCGCGCCAGGGAGCGGGTCTTATGATGGGCGATAGGGCGGGTGCTTTCGGGGGCGTAAGCGGCAGCGCGGATGTGCGTGCCGCCAATATCTATGGCGACAATCAGGCTCATGGCGGCAATTATAACCGAGACACATCTGGCAAGGCGCTTCGATTGACTTTGCACGCCCTCCCTGCTAGACTTGCTCACCATGAGTGAGAATAAAACACGTAACAACGACCGTTTTTGGAAAAACCTGCGCGGCTTGGGGCGCTGGTTTGTGCCGGGGCTGGGGGTGAAGCGGTGGTTTCTTCTGGTTTTGCTGGGAATTACTCTGCTTGGCGTAGGGCTGGCAATCTTTTTGCTGGATTTATACCGCACCGACTCGACAAACCCGATTTTGCTGACCATTCTCTCGTATGCATCGCTGCGGTTTTTGCCACGCGTTTTGCGTGTAGTCGTTTTTGCTGGTTTGGGAATAGGGTTGGTGGCGTATGGCATCTGGCAGTTGAATCGTTCTCTCCTGCGCCCTTATCTTCGTCCGGGGCGGGCAGTGGTGGAAGATTTGGAAAACTTCCGCCGCCGCGAGCGCGGACCGCGTATCGTTGCCATCGGCGGCGGGCATGGTCTCGCCACGCTTCTGCGCGGACTGAAAGCCTATACCCGCAATCTGACAGCCGTCGTCACCGTGGCAGACGACGGGGGCTCGTCGGGACGCCTGCGCGAAAGTTTCGGCATCCTGCCGCCGGGCGACATCCGCAACTGCCTGGCGGCGCTTTCGAACGATGAGCAGATGTTGACGCAGTTGTTTCAGTACCGCTTCAGCGGCGCGGGGAATCTGGACGGTCACTCGTTTGGGAATCTGTTCATCACGGCGCTGGCAGAGATTACCGGCAGTTTCGAGAGCGCCATTGCCGAATCGGGCAAGGTGTTGTCGGTGGGCGGGCGCGTATTGCCCTCCACGCTCCATAACGTGAAATTGGTCGCAGACATGCAATTGCCGCATTCGTTGAATCAGGTTCGGGTGGAGGGGGAGAGCCGCATCCCGCAAATGCAGGGACGTGTTCAGCGCGTGTGGCTGGAACCGAACGATGCTTCGGCGTATCCGCCTGTCATCCGCGCCCTGCTCAACGCCGACATGATCGTGGTCGGACCGGGCAGTCTTTACACAAGTCTCCTGCCCAACCTGCTGGTTCACGATTTACTTGGCGCATTACGGGCAAGCCGGGCGCTCAAGGTATATGTGAGCAATATCGCCACGCAAAAAGGCGAGACCGATTTGTATTCCTGCCATGACCATGTACGGGTGTTGGAAGAGCATGTGGGTGACCGTCTCTTCGATGTGGTATTGTGCAACGACAATTACACTGGAAAACTGCTCGACGACTCACAATGGGTGCAGGTGGACGAAAAATCTCTGGCAGACGGACGAGTCCGCTGCGCCGATTTGGCGGATGCCGGCTATCCCTGGCGGCATGACTCGAAGAAACTGGCTGATGTCTTGATGTCCATCCTCGCCGAGCGCACCGCTCCGCTGGAATAAGTTACTTTCGTCATCATTTCCCCGCAAAGTCTCTATGTTACAATCGTTCTGCTAACTTCATCACAAATCAAACCTGGAGGTTTATTATGGCTGTCAAAGTAGGTATTAATGGCTTTGGGCGCATCGGTCGTCAGGTCCTCAAGGCGATTCGCGACCGCTATTCCGACGAATTGGAAGTGGTAGCCTTCAACGACATCGGCGACATGAAGACCATGGCGCACCTGCTCAAGTACGACTCGAACTACGGGCGATTCAACGGCGCTGTGGAAGTGGCGGACGATGGCTTGCTGATTGACGGCAAGAAGATCAAAGCCTTCAAAGAGACCGACCCGGCGGCGATCCCCTGGGGCGACTTGGGCGTGGAAATCGTCATCGAAGGCACGGGTCTGTTCACGATCAAGGAAGACGGCGTGAACAAGAAGGGTAAAGCCGTCAAAGGGGCGGTCAATCACATCACCAAGGGCGGCGCGAAGAAGGTCATCATCACCGCGCCCGCCGAAGGCGAAGACCTGACCGTGGTGCTGGGCGTGAACGAGGACAAATACGACCCGGCAAAACATCATGTGGTCTCGAACGCTTCCTGCACCACGAACTGTCTGGCGCCCGCCGCAAAGGTGGTGCATGACCGCTTCACCATCAAGCGCGGATTCATGACCACCGTCCACGCTTACACCAACGACCAGAAGATTCTCGACCTGCCACACTCCGACCTGCGCCGTGCCCGCGCCGCCGCCATGAGCATCATCCCGACGACCACCGGCGCCGCCAAGGCGGTTGCGCTGGTCATCCCCGACCTCAAGGGCAAGTTCGACGGCTACGCCCTGCGTGTGCCGACCAGCACCGTCTCGATTGTAGATTTCACCGCCGAACTCGAAAAGGAAACCACCACCGAGGAACTCCGCCAGGCATTCCGTGATGCCGCAAAGGAGCCGCGTTTCCAGGGCATTTTGCAGGCGGTGGACGAACCTCTGGTCAGCATTGACTTCAAGGGCGACCCGCATTCCTCCTCCGTGGATTTGCAGTTCACCATGGTGCTTGGCAAGGAAAAGAGCAACTTCGTCAAGGTCGTCACCTGGTACGACAACGAATGGGGCTATTCCTGCCGCACGGCTGACCTCGCGGCGTTGATGGCGAAGAGTTTGTAAATTGGTAATTGGTAGTTGGTAACTGATGTTACGCGGTAGCGCGAGATTTATCTCGCGTTTTCAGGCGAGATAAATGTCGCGGCACGAACAAATTGAGTAACATCAGATTGATAAGTCACAATTACCAATTACCACTTCCACAGGTGGAAATATGAACAAGAAGACAGTTAGAGACATTGACCTGAAAGGCAAGCGCGTCTTTATGCGCGTGGATTTCAACGTCCCGATGGCGGACGGCAAGGTCACCGACGACAAGCGCATCCGCGCCGCCCTGCCGACCATCAAGTACTGCCTCGAGCAGGGCGCTTCGCTTCTGCTTGCCAGCCACCTGGGACGCCCGAAGGGTGGTCCCGACCCGGAATTCAGCCTGCGCCCGGCAGCCGAGGTCTTATCTTCGCTGTTGGGGATTCCCGTCAAAATGGCGCCCGATTGTGTCGGTCCTGAAGTGGAAGCGATGGCGAAGGCGCTCCAGCCCGGCGAAGTCCTGATGCTGGAAAACACCCGCTTCCATCCGGGCGAGGAAAAGAACGATCCGGAATTGGCGAGGCAAATGGCGGCGCTGGCAGACGTTTATGTGAACGATGCGTTCGGGTCGGCGCACCGCGCTCACGCCTCCACGGAGGGGATCGCCCGCTTCCTCCCGGCGGTTGCCGGCTTCCTGATGGAGCAGGAACTCGAGTATCTTGGTAAAGCCGTCGCCAATCCCGAACATCCCTATATTGCTATTCTGGGCGGGGCAAAAATCAGCGACAAGATTCTGGTCGTCGAAACCCTGCTCTCGAAATGCGACAAACTCATCATCGGCGGCGGCATGGCGAATACCTTCCTTGCCGCGAAAGGTCTCAACATGCAGGACAGCCTGGTCGAAGAGGCTTCGCTTGAAACTGCCAAATCCATCATGACAAAGTCTGGTGACAAACTCATCCTGCCGGTGGATGCGGTTGTGGCGGATAAGTTCGAAGCCGATGCCAACACCCAAATCGTGGATGTGGACAAAATCCCCGCCGGCTGGCGCATGTTGGATGTGGGACCGAAGACGCTCGAATTGTACAAGCAGGCATTGAGCGGCGCCAAACTCATCGTGTGGAACGGACCCGTGGGCGTGTTCGAGATGCCCAAGTTTGCCGAAGGGACGTTTGCCCTCGCCCGCATGTTGGCGGACTCCGGCGCGGTGACCGTCATCGGCGGCGGCGACTCGGCGAGCGCGGTCAAGAAAGCAGGCGTCGCCAAGCAGATGACCCACGTCTCCACGGGCGGCGGCGCTTCGCTCGAATTTTTGGAAGGCAAGGAACTGCCCGGCGTGGCGGCGCTGCTGGATAAGTAGTCTCGTAGTCGGATAGTCTGATAGTTTGATAGTCGGATAGTCTGATAGTTTGATAGTCAGATGGTTGTGGACCGTGGAAAATACACGGTCCACAATTTGTATCCGCGATGGACGCGGGTGATTACGGCTATAATCGAAAAAAACTTGGAGGAATTATGCGTACCCCCTTCGTTGCCGGAAACTGGAAGATGAACAAAACCGCCGCCGAGGCGCGCGAACTGGTCTCGCAGTTGCTGGGTCCGTTGATGGACATTGCCGGCGTGGAAAAAGTCCTTTGCCCGCCGTTCACGTCGCTCTTCGCCGTCTCGTCCATGCTGGAGGGGAGCGGCATCGGTCTCGGCGCGCAGAACATGCACTGGGAGGAAAAAGGCGCTTTCACCGGCGAAGTCGCGCCGGGCATGGTCAAGGAAGTGTGCGGCTATGTCATCATTGGTCACTCGGAACGGCGCACCTATTTTGGCGAAACCGACGCGACGGTCAACAAGAAACTACATGCCGCGCTCAAATACGACCTGACGCCCATCGTCTGCGTGGGGGAGACGCTGGAAGAGTACGAAGCGGGGCGGACCTCGGAAGTGGTCCTGCGCCAAATCACTTTGGGCTTCGCTGACGTTGCTCCTGCCAGCGCGGCGCGCATCGTGGTCGCGTATGAGCCGGTCTGGGCAATCGGCACGGGAAAAGCCTCCAGCGGAGAAAATGCCAATTTCGTGCATGGACAGGTCATTCGTCCAGCCCTGAGCCGTTTGTTCGGCGAGGCAACCGCGCAGGCGATTCGCATCCTGTACGGCGGGTCGGTGACGGCGGCGAACGCATCCGAATTCTTTCAGCAACCTGAAATTGACGGGGCATTGGTCGGCGGAGCCAGCCTGAAGGCAAATGAGTTTGTCTCCATTACGAAGGCGGCTGTAAAGTAGGCAGGCGCCGTCCCCTGGTGTTTTCGCCCATGAATCAACTTGCCGGCTTTTTCTGGTTTGCCGCCATGCTCGTGCCGCTGGTGTTTCTCCAGCGGCTTTTGCATCGTGAGATACAGGCGGTGTTTTTGCTTCTCACCCGCGACGCACGCCTGACCATCGTGTTCTTCCAAATCCTTTTTCTACCCGGCGTTTTTTTGCACGAGTTGAGCCATTTCCTGACGGCGAAACTCCTGCGCGTGCGGACGGGCGGGTTTTCCGTCATCCCGCGCGCCCTGCCAGACGGACGCCTGCAACTCGGCTATGTGGAAACCGCCAAATCGGACATCGTGCGCGATTCGCTGATTGGCGCCGCGCCGTTGATTTTCGGGACGCTGTTCGTCGCTTATGTCGCCGTCTATCGTTTGGAAATGCGCGTGTTGTGGGATACCCTTCGCAACGGGCAGTTCGATCTATTCTGGCTGGGGCTCCGGCTTCTGCCAACGGTGAAGGATTTTTACTTGTGGTTCTACCTGGCGTTTGCCGTGAGTAGTACGATGATGCCCTCTGAGTCAGACCGCCACGCCTGGCTGGAGTTGTTGATTTCGGTGGGGATTCTCTTTGCTTTTGCCCTGCTGGTCGGCGCGGGTCCGTGGATGCTGGAGAACGTCGCGCCGCGGGTGAGCGGCTTTCTCAGTTCGGTGGCGGTGATTTTGGGGTTGAGCTCGGTCTTTCATGCCCTCCTGCTCCTGCCAACGCTTCTCGTTCATAAAGCATTGACGCGCCTCACCGGCATGGATGTGGCTTGAATTTCAGCCTATCCGCTTTTCCACCTTGTAATCAACATCTTCACCCGCACGCGGACGCGGCTGTCGGCGTCGCCCAGCGCCCATGCAGAACGCGCGGCGCGCCGCGTCTCTTCGTCGAGACCGATGAAGTTTTCCCATTCATCGTCAATCCATTTTTCCATATCGCTGGCGGTATCCCAGACGTAATGCAGAGGGAAGAACGTCTCCTTTTCGCGTGTGAACCAGCCGTTGGTTTCCGCTTGTGTCATGGCGCGATTCGCGGCGGCGTCGTCTTCCAAGCCCAGCGGTAGGTCGGTGACGCGCCCCACTTCACGCGTTTCGCGGGCAGAGAAGACCTCGACGCTCCAACGGTCACTGAGCGGGCGCAGGTCAATGAGAATGCCTTGCAGTGCGAGGACGCGGTAAATTTCACCCAGGGCATGAACCATGCCCGCATGGGCAATTCATCAGAGCGACCAGGCAAGGATGGCGGTGTCGAAAGTTTCTTTACGAAAAGGGAGGTGTTCGGATTGGGCGTTGACGAAGTGGACTTTCTTTTCCAGGTGATAGGGGCGGTCAACCCGGGCGACGCGCAAGGCGTTTCGGTCAGGGTCCAGCCCAACGGTCAAGGAGGAGGCGGAAGCGTAACGCCAGGTCAGGCGTCCCTCGCCGCATCCAATCTCCAGGACGCGCCTGCCGGTAAAGTCGGCGAATTGATGCAGATGCCTGGTCTCGTTGCCTTCGGGGTCTTTGAGCATTTCAATCTCCTATCGTTAAAACCTTTGCTCCACGAATTTTTCCCTGTTTCAATTCCAGCAGCGCGATGTTGGCGTCTTTCAATTCGTACTCTTGAAACTCCGGCTTGATGCCTGCCTCTGCCGCCAACTGCAAAAACTCACGCACGTCGGCGCGGGTCACGTTTGCCACGCTCTTGATTTCCTTTTCCATCCACAACTGCGACGGATAATCCAATCTGGATAAAACCTCCTTATCGGACTCTTCCTTGCGGATGGCGTTGACCACCAGCCTGCCGCCGGGACTCAAGACCTTCAGCGCCTCATTCACTGGACCCCAAACCGGCGTGGTGTCAATGACCGCATCCAACCCCTCGAGCGGACTCTGGTCAATGGCGCCCGCCCATGTCGCCCCCAGCGAGAGGGCGAACTCGCGCTCGGCGGGATTTCTGCTGAAGACAAAAATTTTCGCGTTCGGAAACTTGTGCCTTGCCATCTTCAAAACAAGATGGTTCGACCCGCCGAAGCCCATCAAGCCGAGATTTTGCCCGTCCTGAATGTTGCTCAAACGCAGAGAGCGGTAGCCGATGGCGCCCGCGCACAACAGCGGCGCGGCTTCCGAGTCGCTGAACGCATCGGGGATGGGGTGGACAAACTCCGCGCGGACCTTCATGTATTCGGCATAGCCGCCGTCCACGTCGCGCCCGGTGGCTTTGAACTCCGCGCACAGGTTTTCGTTCCCTGCCAGGCAGTGATGACATTTTCCGCAAGCCGAGGCGATCCATGCCACGCCCACGCGCTGACCGGTAGTAACGACTTTAGTCGGCGTAGTTGTTGTGCGCCGGCTAAAGTCGGCACTACGCTCAATAATCCCCACCACCTGATGCCCAAGTACCACCGGCAGGCGCGGAGGGGGAGTCCGCCCTTCGATTTCGTCCAATTCCGTGTGACAGACCCCGCAGCGCGTGACGCGAATCAACACTTCACCCTCGTCCAGTTTCGGTTCGGCAATATCTTCCAGCGAAAGCGGCTTTGGATTGTCTTTGAGAAGTGTAATCTCACGCAGAAGCATGGCTCTCATACGAACTCACCGTCCATTCACAGTTCACTGCTCACTGTCCACTGATCACTGCTCACTGTTTACTGTTCTCTATTCATCACTTACCACTTACCAACCTACCCCGTCCCAAACTGCCTGTCGCCTGCGTCGCCCAGCCCCGGCACGATGTAGGCTTTGTCGTTGAGGTGGCTGTCAATGGCGGCAATGTGAATCGGGATATCGGGATGCTGTTCCTGCATGGCGCGGATGCCCTCTGGCGCGGCAATCAACCCGACGAACTTGATTTTCTTCACGCCCCAGCGTTTCAAAATCTCTGCGGTTGCGGTTGCCGACCCGCCCGTAGCGAGCATGGGATCGAGAATCAGGCAGACCGAAACGCGCGGCTCGGTGGGCAGTTTGTTGTAATACTCCACCGGCTTGAGCGTGTGCTCGTCGCGGTAGAGACCGATGTGCCAGACCTCGGCGCTGGGCATCAGACTCCACACGCCCTCCACCATGCCCAGTCCGGCACGCAGGATGGGCACCAAGCCGATTTTCTCCTTGAGTTCGTAGCCGGTCGTCTTGGCAAGCGGGGTTTCCAGTTCGCGTGGCATGATTGCCAGGTCGGCGGTGGCTTCGTAGGCAAGCAGGGCGGCGATCTCGCGCACCAGTTCGCGGAATTTCTTCGGCTCTGTGTTCTTATCTCTCAGGCGGGAAAGTTTGTGGGCAACAAGCGGATGTTTCGATGCATAGATGTTGGACATGGTCGCCTCCGAAAAAAGGTTGCCTTATTATAGCCCCTCAAATGGCTTTTAACCCCTCACCTTACGGCGGTGCGCGAGGTTTGTAGAGAATGTCCCTTAGAAAGTGTCTGAAAAGAGATTTCTATTGCTCCAAAAATGCGTAGGATGCGCTCTCTTGCGCATCCGCAGGCGACGTTAGAGAACGTCGTCTGCGCGCTAACCGGAAAATTTAAAACACTCTCTCATTCCCTGGGTGGAGATGTGGGAAAGACTCTGCGGTGAGAAACACTGATAAAGCAGAAACGCCCCGCAAAGCGCGAGGCGTTTCTTTATAGCACCTGCCCTCAGCGGTGTTATTTTTTGTTTCGCAGATATTCGTCAATTGCCCAGGCGGCTTTGCGTCCGCCCACCATGGCAGTGACAACGAGGTCGGGACCGGTAACGCAATCTCCGCCGGAGAAGACACCCTCGCGGGAGGTGGCGCCGGTGCGTTTGTCGGCTTTGATCAGACCCCAGTTGTGAGTTTCGAGGTTGGGCGTGGTCTTTCCGATGATGGGGTCGGGCCAGTAACCCAGGGCGAGAATGGCGGTGTCGCAGGCGATGCTGAAGTTCGAGCCTTCGACGGGGACCGGTTTACGCCTGCCTTTGGCGTCGGGTTCACCCAGTTTCATTTCGATGCATTCGACGGCGGCAAGTCTTCCATCTTCGCCGGCGATGAATTTGACGGGCTGGGTAAGGAAGCGGTACTTCGCCCCTTCTTCTTTTGCGAGTTTACGGTCTTTTTTGCCGCCGGGCATTTCCTTTTCGGTGCGGCGGTAGAGGCAAGTCACCTCTTCGGCGCCCAAACGAATGGCAGAGCGCAGACAGTCCGAAGCCGTATCGCCGCCGCCCACCACAACTACGCGCTTGCCGATTTCGAGCGGCTGGCGTTTATCGGGCGGCAGGAGTCGCGGGTCCACGTTGGCGCGGATGAGGAAATCGGTCGCTTCGTACACGCCGGGCAGGTCGGTGCCGGGGGTGTCTTCCATTTTGGCATCCACTTCCGAACCGACGCCGATGAAGACGGCATCGAAGCCCTCGGCGAAGAGGTCGTCAATGGTCTTATCTTTGCCAATGTACGTGTTCGGGACGAATTTGACGCCGGCGCGTTCGAACTCCTCCCACTTTTCCTGCCAGATTTCCTTCGGCAGTTTGAAGTTGGGGATGCCATAGACGAGCAGACCGCCGGGCGCAGGTTTGGCGTCGAAGATGGTAACTTCGTGTCCGCGCTGGACGAGTTGATCTGCGCAGCCTAAACCGGCCGGTCCCGCCCCGATAATGGCAACCCGCTTCCCCGTCGGGGGAGCGACCGGGATGTTATGTCCCTCGTGGCGGCGTTTGTAGTCTACGGTAAACGCTTCCAGTTCGCCGCACAGGACCGGCGTTTGATGTTTATTGAGGACGCAGGAGCCCTGGCAGAGTTGTTCGTGCGGGCAGACGCGTCCGCAAATTTCCGGCAGGGAACTGGTTTGGTGGTAGAGGTCGGCGGCTTCGGAGAAGCGCCCCTGCTCGATCAGCCACATGGCGGAGGGGATGTCGTTGTGGGTGGGGCAGGCGAGCATGCAGGGCGCGGGATCCGGGCAGTGGATACAGCGTGACGCCTCCACCATGGCGCGTTCAGGGTCGAACTCGATGACCACGTCGTCGAAATCGCAGACGCGCTCTTCAGGAGAGCGCAGGTCGAGATCGAAGAACGGCATGTTTGCTCTTGCCTTACGGTCAACGGTGAGGGTTTCACTGGGTATAAACTGCATGAATTCCTCCGAAAAGGGGTTCCAGCCAAATAACAGTGTAATCATACCCAAACCCCAAACCCGTCCACAGGCTTAAATGTCACCTAACTGGACGACAATCGTCACAATTGTCATGTTGGAGTTTTGTAAAACCTACACAATCCGTTCACGCCGAATTTTGGCTTTCAGGGTATAACTCTGGCTGGTTTTTTTCGTATAAAGAAGCAATGCCAGATTCGCGTAGTTGGCGCGCTAAGCGTCTAATGTCAACGGGCGCGTAAGGGAACACACCCTGCGTATGTTGCGAGGTGATCTTCTTGAGGTTGCTCTGTTGTAAAGATTTTTTCTGGAGCATACTCGGCGGTCTCTACCGCCGCCTTTGGGCTAGTGAGCGCAAAATACACAAGACTCTTTAGATGATTGCAGCAGAGCATCTTGAAGTCCATAATGGCGCGGCACCAATAAACCGCGCAGCATCGTAACTGCTCAGCCATATCGTTCTGTGCCCTGTTTCGGCGGACTAAAGTCCTGCCTCAGCGCATAAAAGTCGGTTGAAACCGACTCGTTGCGCCAGTCCGAAGGACTTCCATAAACTGAGCAGGCGGCTTTCGCGAAGCACCCTTTAGGGCAGCCCCGCTCACCCAGTCGGTCTGAGTAGTTACGCAGCATCAGTGAATTAAAGTACGACAAGACTTTTTCTTTGCAGAGGTACAACATGGGAAAATTTTTGAAGAAAAACTGGGGCTGGCTCCTGCTCCTGGCTGCGGTTGCGGCAGGGGTGTTTGTTTGGTTCAACCGTAGCAGGGATGCCAGCGCGCAAAACACATTTCAAACTGCCGTCATCGAGCGCGGCAAATTGACCGCCACCATCGGCGCCACCGGCACCGTCCGCGCCAAACAGACCGCCGTTCTGGTCTGGCAGACGGCCGGAACGGTGGATACGGTCAACGTGAAGGTGGGGGATAACGTCCCCGCCGGGTTTGTGATGGCGTATCTGTCCAAGTCGTCTTTGCCGCAGAGCATCATTCTGGCGGAGGCAGACCTGATCAGCGCACAGAAGACGCTCGACGACCTGCTCAATTCGGATACGGCGCGCGCCCAAGCCGCCATTGCTTTGCGTGACGCGCAGGCGGCGTATGACCGCGCCCGCAAACACCGCGAAAGCCTGAACGGGCTGATTGACATTCAGGAAATTGTCACCAAAACAAAAAACACACCTTTCGGAAAAATCGAGGTCCGCGAGGTCAAGACCTATAAGGGATACGCCGACCCGACCACCATTGCCAAAGCCGACGAACAACTGGCGCTTGCCAAGGCAAAACTGGACGATGCCCAGCGCACCTATGACCGCCTGATCAGCGGTAACGTGGTGGAGATTACTGCCGCACAGGCGCGCATTGACGCCGCCAAAGCGACCCTGAACCTGGCGCGTGTGACCGCGCCGTTCAACGGCATCGTGACCGAGGCGTACCCGCTCCCCGGCGATTTGGTCAATGCCGGCACGGTGGCGTTCCGCCTCGACGACCTCTCCAGCCTGCTGGTGGATGTCAGCGTTTCGGAAGTGGATATCAACAGCGTGGAAGTAGGTCAGCCGGTCAAACTGACCTTCGACGCCATTCTTGGCAGGGAATACAACGGCGTGGTGGTCGAGGTTGCCAAGACCGGCACCGTTTCGGCTGGGGTGGTCAGTTTCAAGGTCACGGTCGAGTTGACCGATGCGGATGCACAGGTCAAGCCGGGCATGACGGCGGCGGTTAACATCACGGTCAAGGAACTGGATGACGTTCTGCTCGTGCCGAATCGCGCCGTCCGTCTCTCGGAAGGGGAGCGGGTGGTGTATGTGCTGGAAAATGACCAGCCGGTCAAAAAGGTCATCCGTCTGGGACTGTCCTCCGACACGATGAGCGCCCTGGCGGGCGGCGAGTTGCAGGAGGGCGACTTGGTCATCTTGAACCCGCCGACCGAGTTCTTCGGTCCGCGGGGCGGCGGTCCGTTTGGGAATTAAGGATATGACGAACGTCATCGAAACGCGCGACCTGCGCAAGATTTACAAGATGGGCGAGGTGGAGGTCCACGCACTGCGCGGTGTGTCTTTCACCATTCGGCGCGGCGAAGTGGTTTCCATCATGGGACCTTCCGGCTCGGGCAAATCCACGCTGATGAACACGCTGGGCTGTCTCGACCGTCCCACCTCCGGCGAGTATTGGCTGGATGGGGAAGCGGTTGCCTCGTTGAGCGATGACCAACTGGCGAACATCCGCAACCGCAAGGTGGGCTTCGTCTTTCAAAGTTTTAACCTGCTTTCGCGGCAGACGGCGGTGACAAATGTGGAACTTCCCCTGCGCTATGCCGGCATCCGCGAGGGACGACGCGAACGCGCCATGGAGGCGCTGCGGGCGGTGGGATTGGAAGACCGCATGATGCACCGCCCTTACGAACTCTCCGGCGGACAGCAGCAGCGCGTTGCCATTGCACGCGCCATCGTCAACAACCCTGCCATCATCATGGCAGACGAACCAACGGGCAACCTGGACTCGAAAGTGGGGCAGGAAATCATGAACCTTTTGCTCAACCTAAACAAAGACCTGGGAACGACGCTCATCATCGTGACGCACGACCCGAAAATCGCCGAGCAGACGCAAAGGGTGATTCGCCTGCGCGACGGCTTGCTGGATGGTGAGGCATGACTCTGGGACAGGCTTTTCTCGAAGCATTGGAAAGTTTGAGCGGCAACAAGCTTAGGTCCGGTTTGACCGTGCTTGGGATTGTGATCGGCGTGGCGGCAGTCATCGCCATGCTCGCGGTGGGACGCGGCGCGGAAGCCTCCATCACCGGTTCCATCAGCGGCATCGGCACGAACCTGCTGTTCGTCTTTCGCGGCGATCCCGCCGATACTATTCGTAATCCCAAGCCGCTTACACTGGGGGATGCCGAAGCACTGCGCGATCAGTTTGCAGCGCCATCGGTGGAGGCGGTGGCGCCTGCTTTGCGGGGCAGCGGCGTCGTTTCGTTTGGCGGCGAACAGGCTATGCCGGAGATTTTGGGTGTGACGCCGGAATATTTTCAGGTTCGCAATTACACCATTACAGAAGGCGAGTACATCACCGAGGAGCATATTTTGGGACGCGCTTCGGTTGTCCTGCTTGGTCCCGAAGTGGCGGAGAAACTCTTCGGTCATGCCGACGGCGTGACCGGTGAAACTGTCCGCATCGAAGGACAGCCCTTCCGCGTGCTGGGCGTGCTGGAATCGAAGGGCGGCGGCTCGTTTGGGAGTCAGGATAACGTCGCCATCGTCCCATTCACCACTGCGCAGGCGCGCCTGATCCGCCGCAGCACTAGCGACCGCGTGGACATTATCTTCGTGCAGGCGGTCAGCGGCGACCAGGTGACCCAAGCCGCTGAGGAAATCGCCGCCATTCTGCGGGCTCGTCACCGCACGCCGGTCGGCGCAGATGATTTCACCATCTTCACTCAACAGGATTTGCTCGCCACCTTCCAGACCATCACCGGCATCCTGACGATTTTCCTGGGCGGCATTGCCGGCATTTCCCTGCTGGTTGGCGGCATCGGCATTATGAACATCATGCTGGTCTCGGTCACGGAGCGCACGCGTGAAATCGGCTTGCGTAAGGCGCTGGGCGCCCGCAAACGCGACATCCTCACGCAGTTCCTGACCGAATCCTCTCTATTGAGTCTCATCGGCGGGCTGATTGGCATTGCCTTTGGCTGGTTGATTTCTTACGTCGTCGGGCGGATTGCGGCAGCGAGCGGCACGGCATTCACGCCGGTCGTCGGTATTGACGCCGTTCTGCTTGCCACCATCTTTTCCGCCGCGGTTGGTCTGTTCTTTGGCATTTACCCTGCCAGCCGCGCCGCCAATCTCGAGCCGGTGGAAGCGCTGCGATATGAATAATCAGCGTAGCAACGACTTCAGTCGTTCGACTAAAGCAACTTTAGCCACCCACGCGCTGCCATGAACTTCTGAAACCCTGCCTTCATGCGATAAAATAGCCCCATGTCGAATTTCAAAATCCTCCTCACAGACGGACTGGACGCAGCGGGCCAGTCCATTTTGCGCCAGTCGGCTGAAGTGAACGACCAAAGCGGAATTTCCGCCGACGATCTGCTCAAAATCATCGCGGACTACGACGCCCTCATCGTTCGCGGGCGGACCAAGGTCACTGCCGCCGTCATGGACGCCGCGCCCCGCCTGAAAGTGATTGGGCGCGCCGGCGTCGGCGTGGACAACATTGACCTCGAAGCCGCCAAACGACACGGCGTCATCGTCGTCAACGCGCCGACCTCCACCTCCATCGCCGTCGCCGAACTGACCTTCGGTCTGCTCCTTGCCCTGGCGCGTGAAATCCCCCGCGCCGACGCCGCCATGAAGCAAGGCAAATGGCTCAAAAAGGAACTCGAAGGCGTGGAACTAAACGGCAAGACGCTCGGCGTCATCGGCTTTGGGCGCATTGGTGTGGAAGTGGGCAAGCGCGCCGCCGCCTTCGGCATGAACGTCATTGCCTACGACCCGCTCATCCCGGCAGACGAAATCAAACGGCGCGGCGCGGACCCCGCCTCTTTGCAGGACCTCTATGCTTGGTCCGATTTCATCTCGCTGCACATGCCGCTGACGGTGGATACGCGCGACATGATCGGACGGGCGGCGTTTGCCCAGATGAAGGAAGGCGTGCGTATCGTCTGTGCGGCGCGCGGCGGAATCATTGACGAGGCGGCGCTGGTCGAAGCGTTGAACAGCGGCAAGGTCGCGGGCGCCGCGCTGGACGTTTTCAGCGTGGAACCGCCCGGTTTGACAGAGGCAGTCTCCCATCCGCGCTTGATCGCCACCCCGCACATCGGGGCGCAGACGGCTGAGGCGCAGTCCCGCGCTTCGGAAGACATCGCCCATGAGGTCTTGTCTGCCCTGCGGGGTGAGCCCCTGCGCTGGAGGGTTGCGTAATTATTTCCAAGCGGGATGGCGTTACCTTCCTGCAAATCACATTTTTCCTCACCCGGCAGTGGTGAGGCTAGAGGAGAAACCATGAGCGAAAAACTGGAACGATTGAAAGCGATTCTCGGTGAAGTGGCAGATTTGGGGCGCGCCAGCGCCGTCCTCGGCTGGGACCAGCAGGTGAACATGCCGCCCGGCGGCGGCGAAGCGCGCGGGCAGCAGCTCGCCACCCTCGGCAAGATTGCGCAGGAAAAATTCACCAGCGACGAAGTCGGTCGCCTGCTCGAAGACCTCAAAGCAGAGTTTGCCGGCGCCGACCCCGAATCGGACGAAGCCGCCATGATCCGCGTTGCCGCCCGCAACTACGACAAAGCCAAGCGCGTCCCGCCGGAGTTCGTGGCGGAGCAGGCGGTCGTTTCGTCGAAGGCGTTCGAAGCGTGGGTGGAGGCAAAAGGCAAATCGGACTTTTCCATCTTCCAACCGCATCTCGAAAAGAACCTGGAACTGGTCAAGCGTTACATCTCCTTCTTCCCTCCCGCCGACCATCCCTACGACATCCTGCTCGACGACTACGAACCCGGCATGAAGACCGCCGACGTGAAGGCGATTTTCGACGCCCTGCGTCCTCAGCAGGTGGCGCTCATCAAAGCCATCGCCGGCAAGAAGCAGGTCAAAGACGACTTCTTGCACAAAAAATACAACGAAAAGAAGATGATGGACTTCGGCGTGGAAGTCATCACCAAATTCGGTTACGACTGGAAGCGCGGGCGTCAGGACAAAGCCCCGCATCCCTTCCAAACCACCTTCGGTTGGGGCGACGTGCGCATCACCACCCGCTTCGAGGAAGACAACCCCATGGCGACCCTCTTCAGCACCCTGCACGAATCCGGTCACGCCATGTACGAGCAGGGACAGAACCCCGCCTACGAACGCACCCCGCTGTTCGGCGGCGCGTCGCTGGCGATTCACGAATCCCAATCGCGCATGTGGGAAAACCTGGTCGGGCGTTCGCTTCCGTTCTGGGAGCATTTCTTCCCTGCCCTCAAGAAAACCTTCCCCTCTCAACTGGACGGCGTGGGAGTCAAGGCGTTCTACAAAGCCATCAACAAGGTCGAGCCGTCCCTCATCCGCGTCAACGCCGACGAAGCCACCTACAACCTGCACATCATGCTCCGCCTCGAACTCGAAATCGCCATGGTCGAGGGTGCGATTGATATCAAAGACCTGCCCGCCATTTGGAACGAAAAAATGCGCGAGTACCTCGGCATCACGCCGCCCAACGACGCCAAGGGCGTGCTGCAGGATGTTCACTGGTCGTATGGCGCCATCGGTTACTTCTCCACCTACGCGCTCGGCAACCTTGTCTCGGCGCAATTGTGGGAGCGCATCCGCAAAGACATCAAAGACCTCGACGACCAGATTCGCAAGGGCGACTTCAGCGCCCTGCTCGGCTGGCTGCGCGAACACGTCCACAAGCACGGGCAGAAGTACGAGCCGCAGGTCCTCGTCCAAAAGGTCACCGGCTCGAAGATTACCCCTGAGCCTTACATCCGCTACCTGACGAAGAAATACAGCGAGATTTACGGACTCTAACGCCTCTGCCATTACGAGAAACGAACGACGAAGCAATCTCCCGATGATTTGGAGATTGCTTCGTTTCATGACCCTCATAATGAAACGGATTCTCCCTCTTTTCGCCTCCCTTCTTGGACTTTTGGCTGGGTGCGCCTCCCCGGCTTCTGCCGTCCCGACGCCGTATCCGCCCGAATACCTGCCGACGGTTGTCGCCATGACCGCTGAAGCCATTGCCCGCGCCGCCAGCGACTCAGCGACCGCCACCGCGCTCGCTTCCCTGCCGACCGGCATCCCCACCGAAACCCCCAAACCCACCCTCACCTTCACGCCGGCGCCCACCTACACGCCAACCTCCATCCCTCTGCATAAGCCCTCCGCCATCGAAATCCAGGCGCCGGGACCCATGTCGAAGGTGCTCTCTCCCATCAGCCTGCGGATGAACATCCAGGCAGGCGCGAGCCGCCGCGTGCAGATTGACCTGTATGGCGAAGACGGTCGTCTGCTCTCGCGCACGTTGAAGCGCAACGTGCCAACCTCCCACCGCGGCATTTTGCAGACGGCAAAAATTTCGTTTGAGATTCCCGGCGCGGCGGAGGTGGGGCGGATTACGGTCAGCACATTCGACAAGGAAGGACGCATCCAGTCGTTGAATTCGGTGCGTGTGCTGCTGCTTTCTTCCGGTGCGGATGAGATTACGCCGGCGGGGAATCCGTCCGAACCGGTCGGGGTGGTGGAGCCGGGGGCGGGCGAGACCGTTTCCGGCGGAGTCCTGACCGTACGCGGGGATGTGTGGCCCTTCAATCTTCAGCCGGTCATCTTCGAGCTGGTGGATGCGGAGGGGAAGTCCCTCGGTTTGCGAATCCTGTATGTGACGAGCATCCAGCCGCAGTTGTTCGAGACCACCATCCCTTATCAGGTGACCGAGGCAACGCCCGCCCGTCTGGTCATCCGCCAGGACGATGACCGCATCCCCGGCTTGTTTTACCTGTACAGCCAGGAAGTGACGTTGAATCCGTAACTTGCCAAAATAAACGGGAATGGTATAATTCGCACGCTTTCCCCTATGGACATCGGGGTGTGGCTCAGACCGGTAGAGCGCACGGTTCGGGTCCGTGAGGTCCGCGGTTCAAATCCGCGCACCCCGACAAGTTTACAGAACGCCTTGTACCCACAAATATCCAAGGCTTTCCTCGTGAGGGTTTGTTCTATGGTTCTGCCTACCTTCATCCCTCTCCCCGAAGCCGCCCGCAAGTACGGGCTGAGTCAAGCGCGTCTGCGGTCGCTTGTTGAGAGTGGTAAAATCAGGGCAGGAGTGATAGAAGGAAAAATGGTCGTGAGCGAAGAGGAAGTGAGAGAGCAGGCAGTTACTCGGAAAGAAGATTTGCCGGAGTGGAAGAAGTTCGCGCATTTGAAGGGTGTCGAAATCGGCTTGTCGGAAGCATCAACCAAATACAGTATTCCGCAAGTTACTCTGTTTCGCTGGTACAAAAAAGGCTATATCGCAGAAATCAAGAGAGCGGTGGTGTCTGGCGGCGAGAAAATTTTTCTCGACGAACAGAACGTTGCCTATTGCGCGGAAATATATCACCAGCGAAGGGGACAAGGCAAATGGTTGTTTGACGACAACGGGTTGCCTTACAAGCCAAAAACAGCACCGTTGAAAGTTCAAATTTGAGAGAGCCGGTCGGCTCTTTTTTTTTGCTTATGGTATTACAAGTATTGACAAACTTGTATTAGCGTACTATACTGCTCCCCAGCACCTTTTCAAATCACCCAAGTGCCTCAAACACAACGCCCCAGCGAGGGCGTTGTGCGCCCAGCCGGGGCGTTCCGT
>DYID01000051.1 GCA_020723805.1 Anaerolinea sp.
GGGTGATAGGCGTGACCGGATTGTCCCGTTGTGTGAACCGTCACCGAATTGTTCAGATTCCCCAGGTCCACAATCATGCGCATGGAGGGAAGCCAGTCCACCCGGAAGCCCACGCCCACATCCCAGCCGGTGGCGTTGACGATGCTCTTGCCGCCGCCCGTCTCGAACGGACCGCGGTTGAACAAATCCTCGATCAAGCCAATGCCCGATTCGCCCAGCGTTCCGTTGCGGAAAGTGGCGGTGTGCAGTTCGCCCCAGCGGGGCCACTTGGCGGTGTCTTTGCCGTATTCTTTTTCGATTTGTTCCGCCGTCTCCACCAGTGAAGCGATGTAAATATCGTCGCGGGTCTCGACGACGCCTTCGGAATTTTTATCGTCCCAGAATGGGTCGTTAGGCGTTTGAATCAGCCGCCGCATGATTTCGAAGTCGGGACTGCCGCCGCTCCTGCCGCCTCTCTTTTGGATATGCTCTGGCAGTTCGTCGTTGAGCGTGTTTTGCAGGAGATTCCACCAGAACCACTGATACACTGCCGCGTTTTGAGAATCGGCGGTGCATTGATAGTCCCAGTTGAGCATCATGTCGAGGACTGCCGTTTGAGTGGATGTTTCGGCTTTGAAGTCAATTTCCTTCCAGACGGGCAGGAGCGCCTTTGCGCCCAAGTCCATCGCGTCGCCCTGCATGGACTGGATGTAGGCAATGTCAATTTTGCCGGGCGCGTTCTCGATCATCTCCACGATGCGGGCGGCGCGGTAGCCGTAATCCCAATCGTTGGTGATGAGATAGGGATAATCGCGCGGCGATGCCTGGTTGTTGGCGGTGACGATGTAGCCTTCGACGGGGTTGAACGTGTAAGGCAGTTCCTCGAAGGGGATGAAGCCCGTCCATTCGTAGTCGTCCGTCCAGCCGGGGACGGGGAGCGAGCCGTCGCCGTTGGCGCGGATGGGAATGTCGCCCGGCGTCTGGTAGCCGATGTTGCCGTCCACGTCGGCGTAGAGCAGGTTTTGCGCCGGCACGTGGAAGTTGCGCGCCGCCTCACGGAAGTCTTCCCAGTTTTGCGCGCGGTTGAAACCCCAAATTGCCTGGAACGGCGTGGAGGGAGAGAGCGCCGTCCACTTGAGGGCGATGACATACTGCTCCGGCAGTTCGATGCCCGCCCGCTCTTTGAACGGGACAAACTCCTTGTCTTTCGGGTCGCCTTCGTTCTTGAGCGGACCATACACCTCCGAGATGACCGGTCCGTGCCGCGTGGACTTGATGGTGATTTCCACCGGCTCGCCGCCCACCACGTTCACCGTTTCGGTGCGGACCTCGAAATCCACCCACTTGCCATTGACCTCGTACTGGTTCGGGTTTTCGGGGTTGACGCGCTCGATGTAGAGGTCCATCACGTCGGGTCCGAGGTTGGTGAAGCCCCAGGCGATGCGGTCATTGTGACCGATGACAATGCCCGGCACGCCGGCAAACGAGAAGCCGGCCACATTGAAGGGACAATCGTCGCTGACGGGTTGGCATTGCAAATGCGCCTGATACCAGATGGAAGGCATTTGAATGCCCAGGTGCGGGTCGTTGGCGAGGAGCGGCATGCCGCTGGCGGTCAGTTTGCCGGAGACTGCCCAGGAGTTGGAACCAATTCCATCGCCCACGCGCCCCAGCAGGGGGTCCAGGAGGGCGAGGCGTTCCTGCACAGGTCCAAAGTCTAAAGTCGAAAGTTGGAGGTCAGGCAATGAAGATGTCCCTTGACCTTCGACATTCGACTGTCCTTCACCGATCTTGTTCACGATGACGGGATGGTCGGCGGGATAATCGGGGAAGAATTTGGCGGCTTGGTCGGGCGTCATCACTTTGAGCAGTTCTGCCCGCTCGATTTCCTCGCCCATGTTGCCGCGCAGGTCCCATGCCATGGCTTTGCCCCAAGTGAGGCTGTGGACGGGCGTCCACGGTTCGATTTTGTAATCGGGGCTGAGCAAGCCGAGGATGGCGTATTCCAGACTCAGGGCGGTGGTGTCGTGGTCTTTGAGGTAGGCGTTCACGCCCTCCGCATACGAGTCGAGGATGGCTTGAGAGGCGGGGTCGAGTTGGGCGTATTCCGCCTCGGCGGTGACGCGCCAGCCGAGCGTGCGCAGGAAGGTGTCGGTCTCCACCTGTCCCTCGCCGAACATTTCACTCAGCGTTCCCGAACCAATGTGCCGCCACACGTCCATCTGCCAGAAGCGGTCCTGGGCATGGACATAGCCCTGCGCGAAGAACAGGTCATGCGCGGTGCTGGCGTAGATGTGCGGGATGCCCATCGAGTCGCGGTAGATGTTGACCGGGGCATTCAGCCCTTCGAGTTGGATTTCTCCGTCAATCTGGGGAAAGGATTTCGGGGCGACGGTGTTCGGCAGGTAACTCTTGAAGTAATACCCTCCGCCTGCTCCCAACGCCACGAGCAGGACGAGCAGACCAATGCCCGCCCGTTTCAAGTAGATTTTTACTTTTGACATTTCTCCTCCGACGAATTGAAGTTCTGGACGTACAACACGTGTTCAACAGAAAAGAGACGTGACACTCACGCCTCTTTGCCTGACTGAAGCCTGATTCGATCTATTTGACATTTCCCAGCAGACGCGGGAACCAATACCAGAGCAGGTCGGCGGCGGGTTTGCCGTGCACCGAGGCGGATTTGTCTTGTAACACTGCCGGCGGGAAGTAGCCGCGGCTGACGATGCCGCTCACCCACATCCGCCCGTTGACGGCGTTGAGGACGGCGTCGTAGATGTCGAACTGCTGTTGCAGGTCGAGGCTGAGAGACGGGATGTCGGGGTTGGGGCGGTCGAGCGCTGTCCAATCCAAACAGCCTCCGGCAGGGTTGGGGAGACAGCCGCTGGCGGAATAGGATGCAGACGGGTACGAAAGCCCGATGATGACCGGTTTGCCCACCTGCGCCTGCACGGGGAAGATGTTTTCGTCGAGCAAGCGCCCGGCTTCGGCGGTCATCGCCGCTTTGTCGGGCGGGACGGAATCGCTGAGTTTGGCAAACCACAGCAGGTACATCGCGTCGGCGGCTTTGAGCAGGTTGAGGGGCGGCTGGAGGTCGGTGTTGGTGTAAGGGATGGCGAACAGCACCCGCCCGGCGTAGTGCTGGCGCACTTCGGCAACGATGGTCAGCCAGCGGGCTTCGGCGTCAGCGGGGACTCCGCTGGGGTTGCCGTCGGCAAGTTTCCCGTTGGGGAGAGCCGGGGCGATCCAGTCTCCGCCGAGGATGAGCGCCTGCGCGTCGGCTTTGGTCGCCAAATCCGCAAAGTGGACGGCAAAGGCGCGATAGTGATTGAACCAGGCGTCCCACCAGGCGGAGTTGCGCGGGGCGTTCTTCCAGAAATCGGCGGTGCTTTGTGGGAAGCGGGGCTGCGGGAAGAGCGCCACGTTCATGTTGAGCGAGCGGGCGTAGGCGGCGGCGCTTTTGGTGTCGGAGGCAAAGGGGTCGAGCCCCGGCTGTTGACGGAAGACGAGCGGGTCGCCGGCGGCATACGTCCAGGACGGGGAGAGGAAGACCCAGTTGCCGCCGATGGCTTGGATGTTTTGCATCGCTGCCGGCGTGAAGACGTGCATGGCGGGGCTGTAGTACCGCTGAAACTCGACGCCCGCTACAAAGCCCGTGCCGCGGGCGGGGATGTCGGTTTGGACGAGGGTGGTGCTTTGCGGCTGAAGCCATGTCCACTGGTTGACGGTGTCGAGGATGTCTTGCGGGGTGAGGGCAGGGGTGACGTTGCGGCCGGGCGGGTCTGCGCCGGGCGTGGCGGCGTCATCGGCGGAGCCGCACTGGGCGTTGCGGCAGTAGCGGTAACGGAACGCGCCGATGATATTGAGCGGTCCGTAGAGTTTGTATGCCCAGCGGTTGGCGCCGGTTTTCCACATGGGGAGCGGCTCTGCCCACCCAAAGGAGTTGAACTGGATATAGACTGCGTCTCCCGGCGGCGTATCCGGCGGAACCTGCACTTCAAAGGTAATGGGGGCGTTGGGTCCCGCCTGCCAGGATTGAACAGTGTCTTCCACTGTGGTATTCTGCGGCGGAACGATGAGATTGCGGACGACGTATTGTCCGGCGGTGTTGAACTCGGCGTTCCAAAAGCCGTCGCCCAGGGTGTATTTGTATGAAAGATGTGCTCCCACCGGCAGGAACAGGGAGGCGGAGTAGCGTCCGTCGGGCAGTTCCGTCATGACGGGCATGCGGTCGGCGACGGTGCTGAGGTGACCGCCCAGGTCGGCAAAGGTGTTGCCAAACTGGAGCAAACTGCCGGCAATGCGCAGAGGCACGCTCCTTTGCGTGTTTTGCGGAACGGAAACGATGAAGATGACGTTGACCAGCGGGGCAGGTTTCATGCGAAGTTCGACCGGCGTGCCTTTATTGCCCTCCACTACTGCGCCCTGTTGAAAGGTTTGATACGAGCCGTCGAGGGCGTAGGCAACCAGGTTGTGCATTCCGCCGCGCAGACCGGTCAGGGCAAAGCGCCCGGCGGAATCGGTCAGTGTTTGCACGCCTCCCGCCGTGACCATGACTTCGCCCAGCGGTTCGCCGGTATCGGCGTTCAGCACCGTCCCGAAGATGGAGCCGGAGAGGGTATTGACCGGCTTGTCGCTCCACGAACTGACCGTATCCACAATCTCGGTGTTGCCGTTGACGTAGAGCAGGCGGTAGCGGATGCCCAGGTCGGCGTTGGTGTCTTCCACGATCCGCGCCGCGCCGCGCCGCACATAGCGGTATTTGATGACTGCCTTATCGGGAATGGGGAAGGAAGCGGAATAAGTGATCGCATCCACCGCATCCATCTGGTAATCCACGCTGTTCAACTCCAGCCCGGTCACCTCGTCCAGTACGCTGAGCGCGAGAATTTCGCCGGGCTGGAGCGGCTCCGGCAACTGTACGGTGATTTTCACCTGCGCGCGCGGCAGGGGCGTGGGCGGCGCCCCGGAAGGCGCAGTTGGAGTGGAGCGGCCGGGCAGAGGCAGATCGAGCAGGGAAATGGCGCACGCCTGACTGGTCAGCGCCAAAATCAGGATGAAGAACAGGACGGGACGCGAAATTCTGTGACGCAGACTCATGACTCCTCCAACGCTTCCTGCCGGACCCGAAGCCGGCAGCCGCTTAAACCGCCTCTGTCTCCTCTGCGGCTTCTGCTTCCCTGCGGCGGCGCCCGGCGTAGGCGACATAACTCAGACCAATGCTGATGAAATACAACAACGTCAACGGGAGCATCACCAAGCCCATGGTCACCGCGTCCACGGTGGGGGTCACCGCCGCGGCGATGACCGCGATGATGACCACCGCCAGCCTCCATTGCTGAAGCAGGATGTGCGGCTTGACGAAGCCGATGGAGGTCAGGACGTAGATGACCAGCGGGAACTCGAAGAACAGACCAATCCACAGCATCAGCCCGGTGATGAATTTGAAGTATTCGCGCGCCGTCCAGAATTGGGAGATGCTGGTGAAATTTCCCAAAAACGGCAGGGCGGCGGGGATGAGGTAGTAAAAGGTGAATGCCATGCCGCTCAAAAAGAGGACGGTTGCCAGCGGGATGCCCGCCAGCCCCATCTTGCGTTCGCGCGGACGAAGTCCTGGCGCGGCGAACAACCACAACTCGAAGGCGAGATAAGGCAGTGTGATGGCAATGCCGCTGGTGAGCGCCACACGCATGAAGACGCCGAACTCCTCGGTTACTTCGATGGCTTGCAGGTTCTGCAATCCGCCTACGGGAGCGGCGAGGTATTCCATCAGCGGGATGGTGAAGTAGAGCGAAAGCCCCACGCCAACTGCCAGTGCAATCACCATCCGCAGGAGGTGCATGCGCAGGGCTTCGATGTGGTCCCAAATGCTGGCGCGCACCTGTTCATCGGTGGCGATGTTGGCGAAGGTGTCCATCAGGGAGCGGTCTTCGTCCAAGTCGCGGTTGAGGAATTCGTATGCCCGGCGAATGAATCGAAAAGGGAAGGCGAGAATGTTGAAGGCGAGGACGAACGGGAAGGTAATGACCCGCCAGAGGAATCTAAGCAGTTTTTTCATTGGATTTGGTTGCGTCGTCGCTGGGGGTGGCGGAGGGAGGCTGGGGCGGCGTGTCAGCCTGTTGGGGGCGGATCAGGTTGGGGGTCGGGCGTGAAGCGGGGCGGCGGGAGGGGTCATCCTGCATCGTTTTGCGGATGTCCTTTTCCGCTTCCAGGAGTTCCATATTTGCTTCGCGCATCAGTTTGGTCGGCAGGCTGCGGATTTCGCGGGAGGTCTGCTGAAAGGTTTTCCAGCCTTCGGAGCGCACGAGGTTGTTGAGCCAGCGCCCGATGGTCTTGCCCGCCTGCTGCATGTCTTTGGGTCCCAGCACGATGAGGGCAATGATGATGATGAAGAGAAGTTCGGAGGGTCCGATGCCGAGAATTTCCATGAAGGCTTAGGCTTTCTGTAAGGCTTGTTTGAGTTCGTGCTGGTGTTCGGCGAGGCTGCCCAGTACGCCGTTGACGAAGCGCGGGGCAGAGTCGGAGCCGAAGAGTTTGGCGAGTTCCACCGCCTCGTTGATGGCGACCTTGACGGGGGTGTCGTGGAAGACGGCAAATTCCCAGCACGCCATGCGCAGGATGTTGCGGTCAATGGCGGCGATTTGGTCGAAGGGCCATTCGGGGGCGTATTGGGAGATGGCGGCGTCGAGGAGGTGAACGATGGGGAGGACGCCAAAGACAATCTGGCGGGCAAATTCGACGAGTTCCGGCGAGAGCGGCGTTTCTTCCATATCCTCCAGGCGGGCTTTGAAGACCTCGCCGGGAGGATGGTTTGCCATATCTACTTCGTAAAGTACCTGCAGGGCGAGCGCGCGCGCCCTGGTGCGGGGTTTCATGCGGGTGTCACCTCTTCGTCGTAGTCTATGTCTTCGACGTGAATGTCTATGCGGTCCACGTCCATGCCGATCATTTCTTGAATGGCGCGCGCCACCTGCGCCTGTACGTTGCGGCTCACTTCGCGGATGTTGACATCCTGCTTGAGGACGAGATACAGGCTGGCGGTGACGACATTGTCTTCCACGTCAATCCGCACGCCGTCGTGGATGCCGCGTTTGAACAGACGGTTCACCCCTCCGCTGACTTCTGCCATGCGGCTGACGCCCGGCACGCTCAACGCCGCCATTTTGGCAATGGCGATCAGCACGTCCGGCGCAACGGTGGTCTTTCCTGTTTCGTGTTCTTCAGTCATGAGTTCTCCTTACCCCTCTCCCATTTTAGGAGAGGGCAGGGTGAGGGTTTACATCATCGCCATGCCGCCGTCCACCGCCAGTACCTGACCGGTGATGAAGGCTGCCTGGTCGGAGGCGAGGAAGGCGGCGGCGTATGCCACTTCCTCGGGTTTGGCTTTGCGTCCCAGCGGCACCATCTTCAGCGCGGCTTCGAGGGTTTCGGGGGACATGGCGTCGAGAATTTCGGTGTCCACAAAGCCCGGCGCGATGGCGTTGACGGTGATGTTGCGCGACGCCACCTCCCGCGCCAGCGCCTTGGTGAAGGCGATCTGCCCGCCCTTGGAGGCGGAGTAGTTCGTCTGCCCGGCGTTGCCCATCTGCCCCGCCACCGACGCCATGTTGATGATGCGCCCATAGCGTTTGCGCATCATGTGTTTGACGGCGGCTTTCGAGCAGTTGAACGTGGATTTGAGGTTGGTGTTGATGACCGCGTCCCAGTCGGTTTCGGACATCATCATGATGAGCGTGTCGCGGGTGATGCCGGCGTTGTTGACGAGGATGCTCAGGTCGCCGAAGGTTTCGATGGCGAACTTGATGAGCGCCTCTGCCTGTTTGAAGTCGGATACGTCCGCCTGGAAGGCGGCGGCTTTCCCGCCGGCTTCCTGAATCTTCTTCACCACTTCCTCGGCGGCTTCGGGCGATTTGTTGTAGTTCACCACCACCGCCGCGCCGCGCGCCGCAAATTCCAGCGCCACAGCGCGTCCAATGCCGCGCGAGCCGCCGGTCACCACAGCCACGCGATTTTCAAGCGATAACGTTTCAGGCATTTCCAAATCTCCTCAGGCGGGATTATACATCATGTAAAGTGTTAGGGTGCGTCGCACCTGTTGGAATGTGCGTTGCCGAGTGCATTAGCGTTCCCTGGTGAAAATTCCTGCATCATAAAGGGTGCGACGCACTCCGCAGCCCCAACCCCAGCGCGAACCCGCCTCCCAGCGCGATGACCGCCGCCCACAGAAAGGCATCCTGCCAGAAGCGCAGGGGGAACAGACGGATGAGCGTGTCCGAGTACAGGAACAGCCACGAATCGCCCTCGAAGAACAGGCTGTGGAATCCTGTGAAGAAATTAAAAAAGACATCTGGATTGATTGTAATTCCGATGATGACAATCAGCCCGATTGCAACTGCCAGCCCGACCATCAACCAGCCGCCGCGCATCAACCCTTGACGATAGACCTGAGTCCACGCCCCGCGCCATGACCAAATGCCGAGCAGGGTCAGCAATGCCAGCGAGAGATACCAGACGTTCAACGCGCCCTGCGTCACGCGCTTGACATCCTCCATGTGACGCAGTTCGCGTTCGTTGTAGAGCGGTGTTCCATCGTCGAACTTCAAATCGCCGAGGTAGGAAATGTCCTCGCTATTAACGAGGTAATCCAGTGCGTAGGGCGCCCATTTCAAGCGGTCTTCTTTGGTGAAACCGTACTCGTCGGGCGGAAAGTAAGGCATGTTGTATTCCACTTGCAGGAAGAACGGCGTGAGAAGCACCCGAAGCCCAAGTCCTATCAGGGCGAGGGGAACAAGCATGGCGACGAGCCAGGAGAGAAGTTGGAACTTTATCTTTGTCATGATAGTCTTATTGTAAGCGATTTGAATTCCCGCTTGGAAACGGCGTTACCGGGTTTATCAGATGATTACCCTGCGCGCCGAGAAAGCAGGTTGTGATGATGGCATCCGTTCGATTTCCATCAAAACTTCTTCTGATTTTGGTCGTCTTGCTCATTCAGGGTTGCGGCGCGACCTCATCGCCTGCCGAATTGCCGGTGATTCCGACCGGGACCAAATCAAAGGCACCTACGGCGGCGCCTTCATCCACCCCGTCCCGGGCATTCTCAAACTGCTCCTCGGGATCTGAACCCCAT
>DYID01000052.1 GCA_020723805.1 Anaerolinea sp.
CCCTTTTGTGTTGTCAATGTTCTATTTTCTCAACTGCGTAAGTACTGTCAGTGATGACCGACTTCACCCCCCGCCCCTCCCAACAAGCCATCCTCCGCTACAGCGGCGGACGCCTCGGCATTGCCGCCGTCCCTGGCGCGGGCAAGACGCACATCCTCTCCGCGCTCGCCGCGAAGATCATCCGCGAAGGCTGGCTCGGCGACGACCAGGAAGTGCTCATCGTCACCCTCGTCAACTCGGCGGTGGACAACTTCGAAGCGCGCATCAAAAAATTCTTCGATACCCCTCTGCAAGCGCTCTACAAGTATCGCGTCCGCACACTGCATGGGCTGGCGCATGACATCGTTCGCGAGAAGCCTGCGCGCGTCGGTTTGGAGGAGCGCTTCAGCATCATTGACGAACGCGAAGCGGGCTTCATCCGCCGCGAAGCGGTCAACGCCTGGCTGGCGAATCACTCGCTGGATGACTACCTCGACCCCGGCCTCGACAATTCCAAACGGGATTGGGTCAAGCGCGAGCAGCTGCCCAATTTATTGGACTCCCTCGCCCTGGCTTTTATCCGCTCCGCCAAAGACCGCCTCCTGACTCCCGAAAGCCTGCGCACCAAACTGGATCAGTCTCCTGCGCCTTTACCTCTCGCCGAACTCGGCTGGAACATCTACGCCGACTATCAGCGCGCCCTCGCTTATCGTGGCGCCGTGGACTTCGACGACCTCATCCGCCTCGCGCTCACCCTCCTCGAAACCGACGAAGAATACCTCGCGCGTCTGCAATACCGCTATCCCTTCATCCTCGAAGATGAAGCGCAAGACTCGAGCCTGACGCAGGAGAGGATATTATCTCTATTATCTGGTGGACCCGCTGGTCGAGTAGGTCGAGGCGATAGCCGAGACCGTACCGAGACCAGCGGGTTGCATGAGACTGCTGGTTTCGATACGTCCCGCGAAGAGCAGCGGGACTGCTCAACCAGCAATTTGGGAGGAAATTGGGTTAGAGTCGGCGACCCCAACCAAGCCATCTTCGAGACCTTCACCACCGCCTCGCCCGACCTCCTGCGCGCCTTCATCGAAAACAATCCCAGCATCCCCATGCCCGAGTCGGGACGTTCCCAGCCGTCCATCATCGCGCTGGCAAATCATCTCATTGACTGGGTAATGACCTCTCATCCCATCCCCGAAGCGCGGACGGCGTTATCCCTGCCGCACATCGAACCTGTCCCAGCCGACGACCCGCAGCAGAATCCGCCTGATGATCCCGAGGGAATCAAACTCGTTAGCAAGAAGTACACACCCGATGAAGAAATCAAGGCAGTGGTGCAATCGTTGAAAAAATGGTTGCCCGAACATAGCGATTGGACTGTTGCAGTTCTCTCTTATCAGAATGACCATGCCGCCAAGGTGGTTGAAGAACTGCGAAGAAATAACATCGAATTTGTGGAAATGCTGAAGAGCACATCCGATACACGCGCTGCGGCAGGAGCAATTCATCACCTGTTATCGTATCTGGCGGACACCGGTTCTGCGAGAAAATTGGCGAGGGCGTATGAGGTGTGGAGGAGGGATTGGAGAGAAGACACGGAAAAGATGGCGCTCATGAGCGATGTGGAGCGCGTGCTGAGGAAAGTTGAAAAGGTAGAAGAGTATGTCAGCCCTTACCCTGTGGCAAATTCCCCTCTCCCTGAGGGAGAGGGGCTAGGGATGAGGAAAGAAGCGGCGCAGGTCGTCGAAGAATTGAGCGCGTTCCGCGTCGTCGTTCAGCGCTGGTTGAACGCGGTCACGCTTCCCATTGACCAGTTGATTCTCACGCTCGCGCAGGATGTGTTCACCGATGCGTCGGATTTGGCGCTGGCGCACAAACTGGCGCTGGTGCTGAGGCAGGTCGCGGACGATCACCCCGACTGGCGTCTGCCGGAGTTGACGTCGGAACTGGCGGTCATTGCCAGGAACGAGCGCCGTTTCATCGGCTTTTCATCGGATGACTCGGGCTTCGACCCCGAGAAACATCGCGGGCGCGTGGTGGTGACGACCATGCACAAGGCGAAGGGACTGGAGTGGGACCGCGTGTATTTGATGTCGGTGAACAACTACGACTTTCCCTCGAATATGCCGGGCGATAGATTTATTTCGGAGAAGTGGTTTATTCGCGGCGGGTTGAATCTCGAAGCGGAGGCGCTGGCGCAATTGACCGCCCTCGAATCGTCAAGCGAATACGACTGGTACGAGGAAGGCGCGGCAACGATGCGCTCGCGGCTGGATTACGTCAATGAACGCCTGCGCCTGTTCTATGTGGGCATCACCCGCGCGAAGAAGGAATTGATCGTGACCTGGAACACCGGCAGGCACGGCGATGCGACGCCGTCGCTGCCGCTTAGTGAGTTGATGGGATGGTGGGAAAATCAGGGGTGAGGGCTTACGACGGCGATACCCCTTTGGGGTACAGGCGGGAAACGGGTAAAATCGGTTATCGGCGGCGAGACCACCCTGTTCGTGGGCAGCTACTACGAGCAGAAAGGCAGCCAGGTGACGAAGTATTACTTTGCTGGTACAACTCGTATTGCCATGCGCAAGTACACCATCCCCCAGAACATGACGGTGGAATACTTCCTGACCGACCATCTCGGCTCCACCAACCTTGTCACTGACGCGGACGGCGCGAAGGTTTCGGAGATGAGATACAAACCTTGCCCCCTCCGTTACACTTCGGGGATGCTGCGCGAGGGCGAAGTGCGATACACATGGACAGCCTCCCTCACCACCACGCCCGCGTATCGTCTGGCGGACTATACCTTCACAGGTCAATTCTCCTACATGGACGACCCGTCCACGGCGGGAGTCACCGAAGGCTTCGGCTTGATGTTCTACAATGCGAGGTGGTATGACCCGTCGCTGGGGAGGTTTGCGCAGGCGGATAGCATCGTCCCTGGCGGGGTGCAAGGGTGGGACCGCTACGCCTATGCAAATAACAACTCGGTCAAGTATGTAGATCCGTCAGGGCATATGCTAGATGATGGGTGCAATACGATAGGCTGTGGGGAATGGAAACCGAAATCTGATGCTGACAAACGGAATTGGGCTTTTACTGTCATGTTCAAAGGCTCAGGTCGTAATGATGCTTGGACAACAGAGGATTGGAATTATTACCTCGATAACCAATCTGGTTTATGGGCAGGGCAAACTCCTTGGCGGAATCCTGATGATGTAACTGGATGGGAGTTATTTGCATTGCACACAGAACGCCTTGCCTCAAAATATAGCTTAAATCAGAGAGAACAGTTTGTACGAGACTTTGCCCTTGTTTTTGCTGGTATGTCAACAACAAAAACCGTGCATGAAACTGCGTTATACGCGGCAACGCATGGTCATGGAGAATATGATTATTTGAATGAAGGGATTGAAGGATTACAGGATCAATATCAAGATAGTAATCACATAGGCGAAAATGCCTCTCATCATTATGCTGGATTGTTTTTTGTTGGGTATTACGGAAAAGCACTTGGTGGCATCATTGTAAATTTAGCCAGAGATGCCGATTTTTGGAACCCTAAACCTGATCAAGGATACAATCCAGGTGACATCGCATTGGGAAATGCAGCTGTGCTTGACGGCGCTAGGTTTTATGGAGACCCTAGATTGAAACCTTACGCACCGATGGATGTTGCCGATTGGATAAGGGAGTTGGCAAAGTGATGATCACAAACAACATCAATAGGTGATACTATGAATTTCTTGCGTAGAATAAAAAGTTCATCCCCCCCTGCCTTCTGGCTTTTGGTTTCTGTGTTGATTTGCTTTCTAATATTCGTTGCTATATCAGTGCAATCTTACGTAAAGAGTATCCCCTTGGTAAAAAAACAGCAGGAGTTGGCAAAAGAATTTGGAGTGCAACTGGCTGATTATCCGCACCTCTTTCCAGCCACATACTTTTATACAAAGCTAAAGACAGGGATGTCGGTGTCAGAAGTTCATGCTATTGTCCGTGAGTATGAACAAGTACTACATTGTGGAGAGCATATAGAAGTCTATTATTATCTGACCACAGACATACATTACACACAACGATTTTATATCTTTTATGATGAACAAAATACATTTGCAAGACTTCAAACGGAAGACAGCGACAGTAGGAGGATGCTGCCAAGCGGGTGCCTATTAGGACCACTAAAAGAGTAACTTTGTTCATCATTTGCAATAAGACCCTAAATCGCAAGCCAATGAGTAAAAATTGCATCTTGATTCGTTGCTCACAGAAAAGATGAACCGAACTTTGGAGTTCCGTCCTTTCCTCGATGTAGAAGAGCACATGATTTTGACAGACTCAAGCCCACGGCTTGGGGACCACCCTTCGGCTTCGCTCAGGGCAAGCCTCGGCTCCACCAGCCTCACCACCGATTCCAACGGCGCGAAAGTGTCGGAGATGCGGTATAAGCCGTGCCCCCTCCGTTACACTTCGGGGATGCTGCGCGAGGGCGAAGTGCGATACACATGGACAGCCGGTCTCACCACCACGCCCGCGTATCGTCTGGCGGACTATACCCTTCGGCAGGCGCAGGACAACGCCTTCATCAGGCGGTAAAACGTACACAAAAGTCACGAAGGAACAATGCCTGTAAAATCGGTGTCTTTTCCCCTTTGTGTACTTGGTGTCCTTCGTGTTTAGGCTTTTCTCCGTTCATTACGGCAAAGCCAAGTTTGTTTTTTGGGGAGTGTCTAAAAGGCTGGGCTAAAGAAATTTCACCACAGAGAACACGGAGTCCACGGAGATTTTTCAAAGAGATTTTCTCCGTGATTTTTGTGCGCTTCGTGGTTAAATCTTTTGCAAACCCGCAAGATTAGGCACTCCCCCTGTCTTTCGATTTTAGACGAATCGCGTAGTACAATAATAAGGTAAGAGTTTGACAATTTTGTTCGCGCCGATTCAAACGGGGGAATGGATGGTCAGCAAGAGACGAAATCTCGCAAACTCCGAATTGAGACCAATTATTAACTCGTTGAGGAAATGGCAATGAAAGTGCAAAAATCGAAATTCGACCAAAAATGGAAACTCATCCGCGGGCAGACGGTGGAATGGTTCAGCCTGTTAGGTGAGCATGATTTGAAAAAAATAGACAAAGCGGCAGACAAGCAGGATAAATTCTTGACCATGTTGCAGGTCAAATATGGGTACACGCGTCAGCAAGCCACCGAAGAAGTCAACAGGCGCTGGGCGGCGTTTTACCGGGCGAAGGGCGGGGAGGTGAGTAAAAAGCATCAGAGTGGGCGCGGCGGTTCGTGACCAAACCCGCCTCCGGCGGAGAAAGAGGCGGGGAGATGTCCAAAAATAAAAAGGCTCCGGAGGTGTCTCCGGAGCCGCTCCAATGAAACCAATTCCAGTTTACAAATAAACGGCTGGTTCCCTGCCTGCCTCGCGCTCGCGTTGGCGGATGGCAAGCACTTTCTCGGTGGTTTTGGATAGCGCCCATAGGACAATTGCAATGGGCAGGATGAAAAGTATCGTTGCGTACATGGCTCGCTCCTGTTTCGCTGCCATTGTACCACGAAAATTATATATAATTTGTAGGAGCGGTATCGGGCTATTTTAAGCCCTCGATTGCCGCTTGCTGGTCGTAATAAATGGGGATGACGCTGGGGATGCCCACCAGGTCCAGCACTTTGGTCACATTTTCCTGCGGATTGAGGAACGCCATCTTGCCGCCGCGGCTGACGACCGACTTGGCGGTGTTGACCAGCATGGGGATGCCCACCGACGAGACATAACTGACGCCGGACAGGTCCACCAAAACGCGGACTCCGTCGCCCGCACAACGGTTCACAAACTGGACCTCGATACTGTACGTCCCATTCAAATCGAGTCTCCCCTCGAGTTTGATGAGGCGGATGCCGTTTTCCAATTCGGTGTAATCGAGTTTCATGGTTTATTTCCCTGTGTTGTAAGTGGTATCAGCCAAACCTGAAGACTTTGTCGAAACCGCCGATTTCGAAAATTTCGCGCAGGTGCGAATTGCAATTGACCAGCACCAAAACCGTGCCTGCCGCGTCCGCTCGTTTTTGCAAGTCGAGCAGGGCGCGGATGCCCGACGAGTCCAGAAACGTTGCCTGGGCGAAGTCCACGCGAATTTCGCGCACACCTTCCATAGAAAGCGCCTGCTGATTGGCGCGCCGGAAGTCCTCCTGCGAAGCATAGTCTATCCCGCCTGAAAGGAGGATGCACGCCGTGACGCCCTGCAATTCGACCGTGATGGTCATGGTCAACTCCTTGGGTGAGTTAAGGATACCACAAGTAGTTTTGGATTTTTTCTTTCCAAGCGGGGGCTTGTGGCGGCAAGTAGCGGAAAAAGTTGTAAAATAAGAATGAGGTCGCAATCCGGCAGAAAGGAGAACGCCTATGCCCGAACAAAGGCTCCGCGAACTGCTCGAACAATTGCGGGAGGAACTCGCCCGCACCCCGTCGGTGGATGAGAAGGGACGTGAAATGCTTGCCCGCCTCCACGCCGATATTCAAAAGTTTCTCGACCCCACACAGGAAAACCCGGAATCGCTCCTGGAGCGTGTGCAGGCGGCGATTGACCATTTTGAAGTGAGGCATCCCGCCATCACTGCCGCGCTTTCACAGATGCTCAACACCCTGAGCAATGCAGGGATTTAATTTACCGATTTACTCTGTTGCAGAGATTGCCTGCTGTGCACTTTGCGTTGCTTTTCGCCCTCACCCAAACCCATCTCCCGATATGGGAGAGGGGCAGGGGTGTGGAACGGCAAAGAGAAAACAAAAAGCGGACGAGCGCAACTCGTCCGCTTTTTGTTTTGTTAAGGGGCAGTCGTCGGTGTTTCAGGCGTCGCGGTGGGTTGCTGTGTCGCAGTCGGTGGGATGCTGGTGCTGGTAGCGGTAGGCGGGACCGTTGTGTTGGTGGGCGTACCTTTTGTGGGCGTGAGCGTCGCTCCGCCGACGACGATAATCACATACACCTCGTCGCCGAACCATTGTCCTGACGCGGTTTGCATGCGCCAGTTGCCGCGTAAGGATCCGCTCTTATTCGTCGGCGCGACCATGGGGATGGAGATGTCAATTTCGGTGTTGGCAGGCACAGCCGTGGGCAGGGTGTAGGTTGCGCCGTTCATCTGTTCCCCGCCGACGAACACGAATTTGAAGCCCGCCTCCCACGCGCAGGTGCCGGTATTTCGCACACGCCAAGTCTTGGTGAAGGCTTGCCCCGGCGCCATGGGCGTGTTATCGGGGATGGTCACGTCGTTGACGAAGCGCAGTTGGTAACAGGACGCCGTAGGCGCAACGCCCACCCCCGCTTGCGTGACGGCAGGCAGAGTCATGGGGGTGCTGGCGGTAAACGGCGCGAAGGTGGGAGAGGCGGTCAGAGTGGGGAGAGGGGTTTGGGTGGGCGCGGCAAGCGCGGTCTGAGTCAGAACCGCCGAGAACGTCTCGATTGCCTGAGTTTGTATCGCGTTTGGGTCAATGGTCGGCGTGGGTTCTGCCTTGCCGCCTCCGCAGGCTGTCAACAGAAGCAGGCTTGCGAACAGAAAAATAGTTAGTGTTTGTTTCATTGGTACTCCTTATATGACGAACCGCAATTTTAAGCGGGTTTGTTCGGCGTTAAACGTACGATTCCCCTACGAAGTTCCTACGCCTCACATGCTATAATCCCCTCGATGATTTATCTGGATTACTCTGCCACCACTCCCGTAGATGTCCGCGTGTTCGAGGCGATGAAACCGTATTTCTCCGAATCGTTCGGCAATCCCTCGTCGGTGCATCGTTACGGACAGCAAGCCGAAGCCGCAGTGGATGCCGCACGCGAGACGGTGGCGCGCGTCCTCAACTGCCGCCCCGATGAAATTATTTTCACCTCCTGCGGTTCGGAATCGGACAACCTTGCCATTCGCGGCGCGGCGTATGCCATGCGCGAAAAAAACGGCGCCCGCTGGATCCTCGCTTCGCGCACCGAACATCCCGCCGTGACGAAGACTTTATTGCAGTTGGAAAAATACGACGGATTCCAAATCGAATGGCTGGATGTAAACGAACACGGCATGGTGACAGCCGAATCTGTTGCCAAAGCGATTTGCGCTGAGACCGCCCTCGTCTCAGTGATGTATGCCAACAATGAAATTGGGACGATCAACCCGCTTCGGGACATCGCCGAAACCTGCCGCGCCCGCCGAATCCTTTTCCACACCGACGCCGTGCAAGCCGCCGCCTACCTGCCGCTGGATGTGCAGGAATTGGGCGTGGATATGCTGTCGCTGGGGGCGCACAAATTTTACGGTCCGAAAGGAGTCGGTGCGTTGTATGTTCGCAAAGGGACGCCGCTGATTCCTCATCTGACCGGCGGGGGGCAGGAGTTCGGTCTGCGGGCGGGGACTCACAATGTGCCATACATCGTCGGTTTGGCAGAAGCGCTGCGCCTGACGTATGAGGAGCGCGAACAGCGTGCCGCGCACGTCCAGCCGCTGCGCGACAAAATCATCGGCGCGGTGCTTGAAACCATCCCCGACTCGCGCCTGACAGGCGATATGACCGCCCGCCTGCCGCATCATGCCAGTTTCGTGTTCAAAGGGGTGGACGGCAACCTTCTGCTCACCCTGCTCGATGCGGCGGGCTTTGCCTGCTCTTCTGGTTCCGCCTGCAAGACCGGCAACCCCGAACCCAGCGAGGTGATGAATGCCATCGGTCTTTCGCGCGAGTGGGGGCTGGGCTCCCTGCGGGTGACGCTGGGGGTGGGAACAACCGCGGAGCA
>DYID01000001.1:0-142710 GCA_020723805.1 Anaerolinea sp.
TGGCGGTGCCGTCGGTGTAACTCAAGGTCACGCCCGATGCGCCCGCGTTGCCGGAAAGGGTGAAGGAAGAGACACAGGTGTAAGCGCGAATGTTATCCAGCCACCAGCCCCAGGCGGCGCCTGTATCGTCCAAGCCCATGCGCCAGCGGAAGGTGACCGTCTTGCCTGCCAGCGAGGACAAGTCCAGGCGCGTGCTGATATATCCGTGGCTGGTTCCGACGAAAGCAGCACGTCCCTTGAGGGGGTTGTTCCAGTTTGGATAGATCGTACCGCGATAGCCGTTGTGCGTCATCAGCGAACCGGCATCCACCCAGGTGGTGCCATTGTTGATGCTATATTCCAGCACGCCGCCATCCCAGTAATAGGGCAGGTCTGTCTCGAAATCATAAGCATGAGCAAAGTGCAGGAAGGCGTTGGCAGGAACGACGAAGGATGTTAATCGTGCAGTGGCGTCAGTGATGGCGGGGGGATAATCATCTGCATAGAGCGAGTGACTGCCCGATTGGACGAAAGGTCCATAGGGCGAATCCCACTGCCAGCGGACGTAGGAGCCGTTGTTGAACGTCCAGTTGGATGTGCCGTTTTCGAGGTCATCGGTAAAGAAGAAACTGGGATAGGTGCCGGAGGTGGTGCAGAGCGGAGCGTCGGTGTTGAAGTTCGGGGCGGGCTGGGCGTTCATTTCCACGGCGTCGAGCGCGTCTTTGACTTCGACACAGTCAGCGGAGGTGATGCCCTTGGTGCCAATCAGGTTGGTGCAGGCTTGCTGGAGGGCGTAGTAGAGGTCGGAGTAATCGGCGCCGGAGGAAAGCAGGTTGGTATTTGCTTCGTAGTAGATGGCGGCGGTCTTGGTCCAACCGAGGGCGGTGACGGTTCTACCGTTGAACGCGCCGCCGTCCACCATCAGGGAGACTGCTTTGTTGTTGACGCCGCTATTGGTATGCACGCCGCCGTTATCACTTTCGCCTTCATAGTAGTTGGGGCTGGACATGCGGTCGGGATCACCGAATGCCAGCGGGTTGCTCATGCTGCGGACTGCCCCAAGCCCGCTGGTATCCTCGCCCAGCAGCCAGCGGACGGTCACGTCGTCGTTCCCCTGCCCGTTGGTCTGGTCGTAGTATTCGCCCCACAGGTCGGAGAAGGACTCGCTGATGGCGCCGGATTGATAGTAGTAGAACAGGTTGGATTCATATTGGGTGACGCCATGGGTCAATTCGTGCGCCACAATGTCGTCGGCAAGGGCGAAGCCGTAGGCGCTCCCGTAGACCATCTGCGCGCCATCCCAGAAGGCATTGCCGTAGGGACAGGGGAAGGCTGGGTCGCAGTATTGCACGGTTGAAATGATTGTCATCCCATTGTTATTTATGCTGTCACGGTTGAAGTTGTTGGCGTAAAAGTAGTAGGTGCCAATGGCGTATTTATGAGCGCCATCCGCATGGGGGTTATTTCCGTTGGTGCAATTGGGTTGGTTTTGGTTGCAGAGAAAGTCGCCGGGGAGTGATGATGTGTTGTTTGCTGTGTAAGTGTTGACTTGCACGCCGTTGTTAAGCTGGAAATCTGCCGAACTGGCAACTCCATCTACTGTTGCCTTCACTACGTAACTGCCGTTTATATTGTTGGATATAAAAGCAGAAGCGGTTGCAATACCACTTGAGTCCGTAACTGCTGTCGTGGTATTCGTATTCGTGTCAGCAAAGGTTCCGCTGGCTCCACTTGCCGGCGCCATAAAGGTGACTGTTTTTCCGCTCAACGGCTGTCCCAAATAGTTTGTTACCTTTGCTTTTAAAGGTTGCCTGAACGGAGTCAACAACGGCACTGATTGATCTGAGCCGGATTCAACCAAAATTGATGCGGGGGCAAGAGGATCTAAATTCAAAATCAAAACGCCAACATTTGTGTTTAAAAATAATTTACTGTCGTCCGAATTAACTACACTGGGACCAAAAGAAGACACCGAAGGGATCGTTATCGTGGCTATTGTTGAATAATTCGTTGTGTCTACAAATTTCACCATTCCTGAATTACCAAGCACGGCAACACGTTTCTGGCTCTGAATCTCAACCAAATAACCTGAACCATTAAATGAGCCAAGTTGTGTACTTAATGAGAGATCTAAGGGGTTCGACCAAATTTGCCCTGTGCTTGTGAACACCTTGCTTTCATCTTTTAAGAGTATGTACGTGCCCGCCGTAAAGCCTGACGTATGTTGTGTGGATGTTGGATCAGGTATTGTGTCCGTTGTAACATTGAATTTGTACAACTTGTTCGGGAAAAACTGCTCATTAGCAAAGAGATAGTTCTTGTCGGATGAAATCGCAAGCGAGGGACCTGCTCGGATAATGAAACTTGATTTGCTAACATTTGTATGTGTCGTGGTGTCAATAACATGAATGCGTTCAATCCCAAATGAATACGGGCTCCCGCTCGAATACAAGCGTCCAGGGCGACCGTATTTAACATCGAAGGGAAAATCGCTTTCTTCTGGAATGACTGTGGCTGACAAAGAAAGTGATGTTGTATCAATGAAAGCAATTTGATTTGCCCCATTGAGTGCGACAGCAAGCTCACTTCCATCCGAACTAAGGTCCATCCCCATTGGGGCTGCGCCATTGGTCATGCGAATCTCGGTAACTACTTGTAGAGTGGTTGATGAGATAACATCAATTTTATGGCCAGTAGTATCTGCTCCATACAAGACCCCATGTGTCTCATCAAGGACAAGGTCTGAATATGGCAAAGAGCCTGTTGGGAATGCTGCAGGTGTTCCGGGAGGAAAGGATGTTAGATTAATAGCAACAATTCCATTACCAGTACTGACAAACAACTTGTTACCATTGGACTGCGCAGTCAGTGTCCCTAGTGGTCCCTGTAATGGATAAGTTGAAAGAGGGTAAAAGTTATCAACGCTGATGAAGATGACGCTATTAAGGGCAGATGATGCTACTGCGATTGCATTACGACCGGGAATATAGGCTACTTCACCATTGACACCCGTGGAGCCGATTTTTGCCGCCAAATTAGAGGTCCATACTTGTCCAGTGTCTGTGAACACATAGCCATTGACAGGGTCGACAATATGCATCTTCGCCGATAAAACGGATGTATGTGGGGTGCTCGTTGGATTAGGAATAATATCTGTTGAAACATCGTATTTGTAAATTTTTTGAGGTGAAAAGTTGGCATCATTGGCATAAAGGGTGTTTTTATCAGCTGAAATTGACAACCTCGGCGCAGATCTGACGATATGTGATGACTTACCTATTTCTGCATGTGAACTCGTGTCAATAATGTGGATATAGTCGAATCCGCTCGAGTCTGGATTGCCAGTTGAATAAAGACGTCCCGGCCGACCGTAAATAACGTCCCATGGTTTGTTAGGACCTACAGTTACATTCGGTATTACTGTGGCTATTATTGCTCCGCTATCAGGGTTGATGAATATTATAGAACCCGCTCCACTTTGTGCAATTGCTAATTCGTTTCCATCTGGACTAAGGGCGATTCCTTTCGGATTCGCTCCACTTACCAACACAATGCTTTTTACTAATTGTAAAGTTGTCATAGATATAACATCTATTTTGTTGCCCGTAGAGTCAGAACCATAAATCCAACCACGAGATTCATCAAGGGCAATCTCAAAATAAAGGGGCCAACTCGTTGTTTGTAATAACGCTGTGTTTGGGCGGTTTTCCCAAGTAGGTGATAATGGCATCCACGCCGTGTCAATCTGATTGAAATGCAGGCTGATGCTTCCCCGCTCGGCGTTGACCAACACCAGTTCGCGCACGGGGATGTCCTTGTTTTTCGCGGTCACTTCCATGCGCCAGACCAGTTCCGCAGGGCGGGTACTGGGGCGCAGGAGACTTTCGTCATAAATCCACAGTTCCGGTGTGGAGACGACAAAGTCTTCGGGGGCGCGCTGGTACCACTTTGCCAGCGCCTGAAGGGCAGTCTCTGCCGCTTGTGCAGAATCAACTTTCGGCGCGGTAGGAAGCGAGAGAGTCGTCGAGACTTCCCCGTTCATCGAGTACAGGTCGCCTCGCTCGTTCGTGTTCACAATCAATTCCCCGCCCATGACGGGAACGCCGTTGTACTTTTGCTGATAGCGGGCGGTCACGCGTCCATCCTCGGACCGAACGACGCTCATCTCCGAAAGGTCGCGCGCGGGGTTCTTCAATCCAAATTCGGGCGCAAACCGATTGGCTAATGCCCGCGCTGGATCCTGCGGACGGGCAAACGTGCCGAGGGCACGGATGGCAGACACGGCGCGTCCGCTCTCTGGACCGATGAAACTGACGCGTCCGCTTTGGGGGTTGACCTGGCGTTTGATTCCATCGCCGCTCTGCGCCAGCACAGCCGACGGCTGGACAGCCGAGAACAGCAGGGTCAATACAGCAACGATGGTCAGAATGCGGTTGAATTTTGATGTTGTGAACATGGCGAATTCTCCCAGGGGGATTTTCCCCCTTCACATTTGATTCATGCGGATTTCCCGCCTGAAGAAGTTTTTTTCTATTATAGGCATTTTTTGTCCGGCTTTACAAGATGTGTTGTGTCACAGTTTTGTTACAACAAAAAGCGCCAAGCGGTTGGAAATTTTCTATTGCGGATTTCGCGGATGCTGCCGTTGTTTGCGAAGGCGGTAATTCATTTGAAGTACCCTATGCCCGAAATTTTCCTCTTTTTTATGCCGACTGACTTTTTGCGCATGGCAGTTCGCGGATTATACTTGGCGCAAAGGAAAACTTCATCATGCTCACACCTCTCCACTACATCTTCGTTGCGCTTGCTGCGCTGGGGGCGGGAGCGGTCAACGCCCTCGCCGGCGGCGGGACGCTCATCACCTTTCCCACACTGACCTTTTTAGGCGTCCCCGCTGTCGCCGCCAATGTGACCAACACCGTTGCGCTTTGTCCCGGTTATTTCGGTGGAACTTTGGCGCAATGGAATGACCTGAAAGGGCAGAAAGGCAGGTTGTGGTTGATTGTCCCTGCCAGCATCATTGGCGGGTTGATTGGCGGCTGGCTGCTCTTGCAAACGGGCGAAAAACTCTTTCGCAATCTGGTGCCTTATCTTATTTTATTGGCGTCGGCTCTGCTGGCGGTTCAGGACCCCGTCCGTGCCTGGCTGACGCGGCGGATGACCTCCGGGCAGGGGAAACAGTTGGAACAGATTACCTGGCTCCCTGTTATGCTGGCATCGGTGTATGGCGGGTATTTCGGGGCGGGGCTGAGCGTGATTGTTCTCTCCGCCTTGGGGTTGACGCTCGAAGACACGCTCACGCGTCTCAACGCGCTCAAACAGGCGGTGGCTTTTTCGGTCAATATCGCCGCCGCGGTGTACTTTCTGTTTTCGGGGCAGGTGCTATGGTCTGCCGCTTTGGTGATGGCGGTCGGCGCTTTGCTCGGCGGCTGGCTGGGCGGCAGACTGGCAGGCAGAATCAAACCGTCCACGCTGAGGTGGACGGTGGTGACAATCGGCGTGATTGTTTCCATCGTTTATTTTGTGCGGAGATAGCATGTCCAAGTGCGTCCGACGCTGGAGAGCGTCTCTTTCGCATTGGCGAATGGTTTCAAAACTATCCGTAGCGGCGACTTTAGTCGCTTCTGGGCTCAAATTTCTTAATAACTTATGTTACGCGGTAGCGCGAGATTCTTGTCCTGAGCCTGCCGAAGGGTATCTCGCGTTTTCAGGCGACATGAATGTCGCGCTACGAAGAAACTGCGTAAGGTGTGTGAATAAATCAATGACTAAAGTCGTTCCTACAGCGAATCTGTGAGTTATAGAATTTATCGAGATGTGCTGCGCTTGCTCAAGCGTTTTTGCGTCCCGGCACGGGCATCACTGCCGTGTCGTCAAAGAGCGAATCGGTATAGGTTCGCTTCGGCGCGGACGGTCGAATTGCAGGCGGACGCCAGTTGGCAACGATATACTGGTGCACGTCGGGCAGGTGATGCTTCAAAAGAGACATTGCCCGGGCGTACTGGGCGTATGCCGCGCCGTTCAATCCCTGCGGTTTTCTCAGCCCGGCATGGATCGCGCCAGCCAGCGCCAGGGCTTCCTGCGGTGTCATCTCGCGCCTTTCCAGCAGGGATTGGAACAGGGATAACAAGTCCGACGCGGTGGCGGGCTGGGATAACGCCTTGAACGATTCGAGATTGGGCATGATCAGCACACTTCCCCGTCTTCGTCCACGTAGCAGTAATCGCCCTGGAACAACTGCCAGTCACGCCACAGTTTTGCCAGTTCTCTGAGGTAGGCAGGAATGTCCGCGCCGCTGACGACCCGTTCGTTGTTCGTCAGCACCGGCAGGGACGCTCCCATTCCGAACAGGGTCGCGGCTTCCTTTGTTTCAATCACCACGCGCTCATAGCCGAGCGCCATGTCGCGGAACTCGGCTTCGATGGCGTCGGCTTGTGGGCTGTGCGCTTCACGGTAGAGTTTGATCATCGTTTGTCTTTCTGGAGTAAGATTATACCCGCATCGTCCATGGAACTCGTCCCGCTTCACTTTCTCGACCAGCCGATTCAACCTCTCTTCGATGCGCCTCCCGCCCTCGAAAAGACGCCCGATTGCCCAAACGGATTCATCTGGGAAGGCAAGACCTATCGCGTGACCGAAATGCTCTCCTCATGGAGCGACTTCAAGCGGCGCGGACGGATGGCGCAAAATATGCGTCCCGCTCATGCGGCGGCTGCTGCCTCACGCGGGTCGTTGAACGTGGGACGGTTCTACTTCCGCGTGCGGGTGGATTCGGGACAGGTGTTCGACATTTATTACGACAGAGCCATGAAGAGCGTGGACGACCGCAAGGGTCAGTGGTTTGTATATCGGGAGATGGGAGAAGGCTGATGGAACAGGATCAACTATCGGCGGCGAAAGAAGCGGCGTATGCCGTCCCCTGGAAGCCAATGGATCATTGGGTCGGCATCCTCCTGCTGGCATTGATAGATGCGGCTTTGTTTGTCTCCGTCTCGCAGGGCGCGGGCGCCCAACTCGCGCAAAACGCCGGGCTGATCCTGATTCAACTGGCGTACCTCCTGCCTCTGGTCGTCGTCTTTGCTTATCGGCGCATTCATCCCAAAGCGCTTGGGTTTGGCAGGTTCCAATGGAGCGCGCTCGGCATCGGCTGCGGGCTTCTGCCTCTGGCGTATGTGGTGATCCTGGCGCACAACGTTCTCCTCATGCTGTTGGGCGTGGATACGCAGGGTGTCCGCGTTTTGGAGTTGTTCTCTGCGCTCGAATCGCCGCTGTGGTTCATGCTGGTTGGCGTCATCTTTGCCCCGATGGTCGAGGAACTCTTCTTTCGCGGCTTTCTCTTTCAGGGGTTTCGCCGGCAATATGGCTGGGTCAAGGGAGCATTATTCAGTTCGCTCATCTTCGGCGCGGCGCACCTCGACCTCACCGCCTTCCTCCCGACCGCCGTCCTCGGTTTTCTGCTTGCCTACCTGTATCACCGCACCAACTCGGTTTGGGTTCCCATCCTCCTGCACGTGCTGGTCAATGCCTTTGGGTTGTGCGCCGCCTATGCAACTACGCAACTGCCGGGCGTTATTCCCGGGTGATGAGCCGCACCTGGTTGTCGTAGAAGAAATATTCCCACGCCCAGTTGATAAGCACCGTCAGGCGATTGCGAAAACCGATGATGCGGTAGATGTGCAGCCCCACCCAAATCAGCCATGCCAGCAGCCCGCTGAACGACCATCCCCAAATCCGTGCCACTGCCGCATTGCGCCCAATCGTTGCGAGCAAGCCGGGGTCCTTGTAGCGGAACGGCTTTGGCTCCCTGCCCTCGATGACATGCAGGATGTTCTCCGCCGCCGCCTTTCCCTGCTGGATTGCCACCGTCGAGAGCATGGGAAGCGGCTGACCGTTCCCGTTTTCGAGATATGCCGCGTCACCGGTGACGTACACCTCAGGGTGACCCGGCAACTGTAACGTCGCCGCGCTTCTCACCCGACCTGAACCTGCCGCCTCCACCCCCAGCCTTTTCGTAACCTCAGCCGCTTTCACGCCTGCCGTCCAGATGAGCGTGTAGCTCGGAATCTCCGTCCCATCCGCCAGCAGAACGCGCTGACCGTTGTAATCCGTCAGCCGCGCGCCGAAGCGGACGTCCACATTTTTCTTTTGCAATAACCTGAGCGTCGCCTTGCGCAGTTCGTCGGGGTAACTGGCGATGAGGGCATTCCCCGCCTCGAGCAAAAGCACACGCGCCTCGCGGATATTTAGTTCGGGATACTCCTTCCGCATTACGTGCGAAATCAACTCTGCCAGCGCGCCGGAGGTTTCCACGCCGGTCGGTCCACCGCCCACCACGACAAAGGTCAGCATGGCGCGGCGTTTTTCCTCGTCCGCTTCACGGCTGGCTTTCTCGAACATCTCCAAAAGGTGATTGCGTGTGGCGACCGCGCTTTCGATGTCCTTGATTTGGAAGCCGTGTTCCCGTACCGACTCCATGCCGAAGAAGTTCGTCTCACCCCCTACGGCAAGGATGAGGAAATCGTATGCGACAACCGAGCCGTTCAATTTGACGTACTTGACATCGAAGTCAATCGAGGTCACTTCGCCCATCTGGAAGGTCAGGTTCTTCTGCTTGCGGAAGATGGTACGCAGGGGGTAGGCAATCTGCGAAGGGACAAGCCCGGCAATGGCAACCTGATAGAGCAGGGGTTGGAAGAGATGATAGTTGTTTTTGTCCACGAGCGTGATGCGGACGGGAGCATTTTTGAGACGTTTGGCGGCGGTCAGCCCGGCGAAGCCGGCACCGACAATGACGACGTGGGGGAGTTGTCTGACGTTCATGAGTTCCTGCTTTCTTGTGTCTTGGTCCTCTCGCCGGCAGCGGAGGTTTTAATTGTGAAATTATTCACTTTTATTTTATACCAAGACGGTCTGAATTGTCAATTTGTTCCCCAGTTTCGTAACTTGGAGTAGTTTGCGCTCTCTAACGCAATGGGGCAGCGCGCAGCCGCTTACAAACAAAAAGCGACGGGGAAAGCCGTCGCTCAAGGTGTGCCAAATCGAGACCGGATCAATTATCGGCGGGGATGGAAGCGGTCGAAGCGGGCGATTTCCCGCTGCATCACCTCAACGGGGAAGTCCATGCCGTGCGCCGGGTAGATTCGCTCGATCCCCATTGGCAGGATTTTCTTCCAGCTTTCGACGACCATGCCGATGTCATCTGCCAGAATGGGCAAGCCCGGCGTGAGGCGGAGGTACCAGTCGTTCATCGCCATGTCGCCTACGAAGGCATCGCCCGATTCCGCCAGGATGCTAACATGCCCCATCGAGTGACCAGGGGTGTACACCACTTTGGCGGGGATGCCATAGCCGTCGAGCGACATGCCATCGTCGCCGAGGACGAGGTCTGCTTTGACGGGAGGAAGTTTGGGATGGATGAGGGCTTTTGCCAGCGCGCTCATGGCACGCCCGTAGGCGTTGACGCCGGCGGGAAAGGGCGGCGCTCCGTTCTCGACCCAGGGCTGGTCGCGGTGATGGACGGCGACCTTTGCGCCCGTGAGTTGCTGGATGGGATGCAGGGAGCCGATGTGGTCCCAGTGCGCGTGGGTGAGCAGGATGAGGGAGATTTCCTTCGGGTCGAGGCGCAGGCGTTCCATGCCGCGCACAAAGGCTTTGACGTTGCCCTGCGCGCCGCCGTCAATAAGCACTGTCCGCTCGCCGCGCAGGAGGTAGCAGTTGCAGATGCCAACAGGGATGCGGTGGAAGGTGAAGGTCATAGGGTCTCCTGGGTGATTATCGTGTGATTGACTGGTGTTACGCAGTTTATTCCTACCGCGATATTCATGTCGCCTAAAAACGCGAGATACCCTTCGGCAGGCTCAGGACAAGAATCTCGCACTACCGCGTAAGGCGAGTGATTGATTCATGGCGGCGGCGCGTTCCACTGTCCGGCATACCAACGGAGGTATTCTTCGACATGCGCCGACCAGTATTCCTCGGTGTGTGCGCCGTTATAAAGCCGCCATTCGTGGACGAGTTCGTTTTCGTTGAATTGCGCCTCGAGAGCGACTGCCATGCGCCATTCCTGGTCTTTGTCGCCGATGTCCATGAAGACGCTGGGGCGGTAATCGGGGGGGATGGCGGCGATCCATTTGGCGATTTGTGAGGCGTCGCCCTGGAGGACAGCCGGGGAGTGCAAGCCGATGACGCTGAAGAGGTCCCAGCGGGTAAAACCGAGGCGGAGCGCCCAGCCGCCTCCACGCGAGAGACCGCCGATGGCGCGATGGGTGCGGTCGGGGAGGGTGCGGTAGGTGGAGTCAATGTAGGGGATGAGGGCGTCCACCAGCCGCTGACCGAAGCCGGCGCCGGGCGGAAGATTCCAGTAGCGGTCATCGGGGAAGACGATGATAAAGGGCTGCGCTTCGCCGTTGAGGAGGAGCGCATCGAGGGTATCCACTGCGCCGAGGCGAATCCACTGGTCGGCGGTGTAGGTCTGTCCATGCAGGAGGTAGAGGACGGGGTAACGCCGCTCTGGTTCTTCGTCGTAGCAGGGCGGCAGGTAGATGAAGTATGCTTGGGGCGGGTTCGTGGTTTCGAGCAAGCCTTCTTCCACGCGGCCAGGCTGGGTGAGGCAGGTCAGCGGGGTGGGGGTGGGCGTTTCGGTGGGAGGGGAAGGGGTGAAGGTAACCGTCGGTTCGGGGGCGGCGGTGGCAGGAAACGGCGTCGGTGTGGGGCGAGGCGGTTCGGCGGGCGAGCAGGCGGAAAGTCCGAAAAGAAGCGAGAGCAGGATTGTCGTCTGTGTTATCGCTTGACGGGTCTTCATCCCAAGCATTATACTCGCCGCACTCATCGCATCGGGGCGTAGCGCAGTCCGGTTAGCGCGCTTGCTTTGGGAGCAAGAAGCCGGCGGTTCAAATCCGCCCGCCCCGACTGGTGACCAACGGCAGAGACACGAAACACGAGGTGTTTTTGTGTCTTTGTTGTTTAATGCTAAAATTTGCGCGGAGACCCGTTATGACAAAGAAGTTCGATGGAATCATTGAAGCCGTCCATTTCAAGAATGGACAAATTGCCCTGGTGCGCGCCTACGAACGCCGGGGGGTGTCGTTTTCGGATCGCGTGTTAATCGAGCGCAAAGACCTGCTGGAGCGAATCAAAAGCGGGAAGAAGTTCGTAACCGGTTCCCGCAAGGAGTTTTGGGGCGGCACGTTCGAGGTGGGGAAGCCCGTGTTGGTCGTCACGCGCGACGGCAAAGAGTTCCTCGCCACCCGCGAAGATGCGGAACGCGACGAACTCGAAAACGTGCCGGTCTTCTAAAACCGAAGTTCGACCGCAGGAATCTCTTGTCCACTTTCTTATCCGTCGTCATCCCGGCGCACAACGAAGAAAACCGCCTGCCTGCCTCGCTGGAGCAGGTGCTTCGTTTTCTGGCGGGGCAGGCGTTTTCCTCCGAAGTCGTCATCGTCGAGAACGGCAGTTCCGACCGCACGCTCGAAATCGCGCAGGAATTTGCGCGGCAGCATGACAATATCCGCGTGATTCAGAGCGAGCGCGGCAAAGGTGCGGCGGTGCGGCGGGGGATGCTCGAGGCGCGCGGCGAATACCGCTTTATGTGCGACGCCGATCTTTCGATGCCGGTGGAGGAGATTGTCAAGTTCATCCCTCCCGCGCTCGAAGCGTTCGACATTGCCATCGCCTCGCGCGAAGCAAAAGGCGCGGTGCGCTACAACGAACCTGCCTACCGTCATCTTGGCGGGCGCGGCATCAACTTTATCATTCAGACGCTCATCCTGCCGGGCTTGAACGACACGCAGTGCGGATTCAAATGTTTCCGTGCCGGCGTGGCGGAGGATATTTTCCGCCTGCAAACCCTGCACGGCTGGTCGTTCGACATCGAACTGCTCTACATCGCGCGGCGGCGCGGCTACCGCATTCACGAAGTCCCCATCCACTGGTATTACCACCCCGACACAAAAGTCAGCGCCCTGCGCGACGCCCTGCGCATGATTCGGGATATTTTCCGCATCCATGCCAACGCCTGGCGCGGTTTGTACGACCATGCGCGTTGACCCCAGTCTTGCCTTCGAAACGGAACTTTGGGAGAGCGGACTGCTCCACATTGCAGGCTTGGACGAAGCCGGGCGCGGCGCATTGGCGGGACCGGTCGCCGTCGGTGCGGTGATTCTCCCCAAAGATTCAACGCTTCTTGCCTCGACCTTGAAGGGGGCGCGCGATTCCAAGCAGATGACTCCCCTCGAGCGCGACTCGCTTGCGCCGCGCATTCGTGAAATTGCCCTTGCCTGGGCGGTGGGTTTTGCCTCCGCAGAAGAGATAGACCTGCAGGGCATCGTCCGTGCGGTGAGGCTCGCCGCCATCCGTGCTCTGCATCAAATCACGCTCGCCCCTCAATATCTGCTGACCGACTTCCGCCTCGAACTCCCTCAAATTAACATCCCTCAGCGTTCGCTCGTCAAAGGCGACGCGCGCTGTTTGAGCATTGCCTGCGCCTCCATCCTTGCCAAGACCGAACGCGACGCCCTCATGCGCGAACTGGACGCGCAGTATCCCGGCTATGGGCTGGGGAAAAACAAGGGATATGGCACGCAGGCGCATCGCTCCGCGATGGAGCGATTGGGGTTATCGCCTATCCATCGCCGGTCGTTTCATGTCAGGGAGTTGGGGTTGTAGAGGCGGCGCCTTCGTGGGGGGGCCAGGGAATTTCCACCGGTCCGCCGTAGCCGTGCTTTTCCTGCACAAAGACGCGTCCATGGGATGGGACGCTGCAGCCGGGTTCGTCGTTTTCCACCGTGATGAACGGAAAGTTCGTGCCGAGCGTTTCGAAGATGATCTCGCCGTTTTCACAGCGCCAGACCTCGATGATGTACTGGTGCATGAATTCGTCCGAGTATTTGCCCGGGCTGATCGGCACCGCCTCCCACGTAATCTCGACTTTGTTCCCGTTTCGAGTTGCCTTTGCCCAACGGGGACCGGGGTAATACGGCGAGACGATCAACTTCAAGCCGGGGTAGAGGATGGGGAGCGCTTTGGGGTCGCCCTGGATTTCGAGGAATTTGGCGTTGACCCAGCAGCGGTATGGGGAATTTTCCACCAGTACCCAATTGTTGGCGTCGGTACGCCCCACGAGTTTGATGTTGGCGCCGCCGTTCAGGGCAAAGAGGTAAAGGTATTCTGCGCCGGGTCCGTAGCGGCAACTCAACTTATCTGCGGTGACTTTGGCTTTGAGGCTTTCGACTGTGGGAATGGGAGTCTGGGTGGGAGTTTCGGTGGGAGGCGGGGTGAAGGTCAGGGTGGGGGTGGAGGTAAAAGTTGGGGGAATGGGGGTAAAGGTTTCGGTGAGGGAAAGGCTGGGGGAGGCAGGGGCAGGCTGAGGTGAGTCCGAGGCGGGCGTCCTTGTCGTAGTCGCCAAATTGCAGGCGGAGGTCGTCAGGAGGAGAAGGATGAGGAGGGCAAACTTCGATTTTTTCATGATGCCATTGTACCCAAAATAGTTCACCCCGGCCTGAGGGGGGCAGGTCGGGGTGAACTGTGCATATTTTACTCAATGTCTGAATTTTGACAAGAGGAAATTTTCTTAAAGTTTTTGCTCGAGCATTTTGCGGGCGACATTTTTCATGTGCATGAGGACGCCGGCAAAGCCGTTGAGCCGCTGCTGCGAAACGGCTTCGTGCAGGTTCATGGGCAGGAAGAAGTCGGCAGGGACGCTGAGGATTTCCTCGGGCTGACAGCCGTTGAGTCCGTTGGCGAGGATGGTGGCAAGTCCGCGGACGGTGGGGGATTGCGGGGGGATGTCCATGTGGAAGAGGATGCCGCCGTCGGGCTGGCGCTCGCCGAAGAGGAAGACCAGGGTCATGCATTCGGGGACGGGTTCCATTTTGGAGCGTGCGTCTTTGAGGTGTTCGGGCAGGGGCGGGAAGGTTTCGGCGTAGGCGATGAGGGTTTCGAGTTTTTCCTCGCGCGTCATGGCGGCGAAGTCGTCCACGATTTCTTGCAGTTTGGGAGGCAGTTTCATGTTCACCACAGATGAAAGCAGATGCACGCAGATGGGATGTGATCTGTGTGCATCTGCGGTTTATTTTTCGATGGGCGCGTCCACGAGGTTGCCCCATTCGGTCCAGGAGCCGTCGTAGTTTTTGACGTTGGGGTAGCCGAGCAGGTATTTCAGGACGAACCAAGTGAGGGAGGAGCGTTCGCCGATGCGGCAGTAGGCGATGACTTTCTCGTCGGCTTTGATGCCTTTGCCTTCGTAGAGGGCGCGCAGTTCCTCGGCGGATTTGAAGGTGCTGTCGGCTTCGTTGACCGCCATTGCCCAGGGGATGTTGACCGCGTTGGGGATGTGTCCGCCGCGGGTGGCACCTTCCTGCGGATAGTTGGGCATGTGCAGGAGTTCGCCGGTGTATTCCTTGGGGGAACGCACGTCCACGAGCGGTCTGCGCGCGTTGCTTTGCTGGAGGACTTCATCGCGGAAGGCGCGGATGGATTTATCCGGCTCTTTTGCCCGGTAGGTCGTTTTGGGGTAGGATGGTACATCCTTCACGAGCGGACGTTTTTCCAGTTCCCATTTGAGGCGTCCGCCGTTCATGATTTTGACGTTCTGGTGACCGTAGTATTGGAAGAGCCAGAGGGCATAGCAGGCGAACCAGTTGGATTTGTCGCCGTAGAAGACGAGGGTGGTGTCGTTGGCGATGCCGAGGTTGGAGCAGACCTCTTCGAATTGTTCCCTGGTGAGGAAGTCGCGGCGCAGGGGATGCTGCAGGGTGGTGAACCAGTCCACCTGCACGGCGCCGGGGATGTGACCCATGGCGTAGAGCAGGGGGTCTTCGTCCGATTCGATGATGCGGACGGCGGGGTCGTTGAGGTGCTGGGCAACCCAGTCGGTTTCGACGAGGTATTCGGGGTGTGCGTAAGACATGTCTCTCTCCTTTCTAAAATGGTTCTTGTCCGTTTTTGATGGAGGTGATATTACCGTTCTTACGTCACATGTCAAGCCGGAAATTCGGGAGGAGAGATAAAGCCAGATAACACCCCGGGGAAATGGCGTCAGGAAGAGCGCGGTTGAGCCCGGCGGAACAGGCTGTAGAGTGCCAGTGTCAGCATCGCGCCGACGCCGATCCATGCCGAAGCGGCGACGATGGAAAGCGAAGGGCGAAAGTCAAAGGTGGTTATGCGTCACGTTTTACTCTCATCCACAGCGACGGGATGCGGCGTAGTTTTTCCCATGCCGATAAACTGGCGCGTTTGGTAAACACATCGTAGTCGTTCTTTTCGATTTCATCGAGGATGCCCTGATAGAACACAGACGCGGCACCGATGGCGAGTTGACCTTCGCGTTCGAGCATTTTCACGCCCGCCCACGATTCGGCGTAGATGCGGCGCGTGCGCTCGATTTGGAACTTCATGAACTGCCGCCAGTTGTCGGTGATGCGCCCTTCGGCAATGTCCTGCTCGCGGATGCCGTAGAAGGCGAGTTCCTCACGCGGCAGATACAAGCGTCCGTTGCGGTAGTCTTCTCCCACGTCGCGCAGGATGTTGGTCATTTGCAGGGCGACGCCGAGTTTGATGGCGTAGGGAACGGCGTCGTGGCTTTTGAAGCCGACGATGTACATGCTCATTAGTCCCACCGTGGAAGCGACGCCGTAGCAGTAGGTGGCGAGTTCGTCGAAGGTCTGATAGCGGGATTGGGTCAGGTCGCGGGCGACGCCGTCAATCAGTTGCAGGGCGTAGTGGCGGGGGATATGGTATCGGGCGAGGGTATCTGCCCAGGCGAGGGCAACCAGGTCATCGTCGAGGAAAGAGGCGTGTTCGACCATCCCGCGCCAGTAATCGAGTTTTGAGTCGTGCTCATCGTCCGCCGATTCGTCCACGATGTCGTCCACCGTGCGGCAGAAGGCGTAGAGGGCGCGGACGGCGGAACGTTTCTCCTCGGGCAGGAGCGCCGAAGCCAAGTAGAAGGACTTGGAATGTTCCGCCGTGATGCGCTCGGCTTGCCTGTACGCGGTGCGCAGCGAAGCGTCGCCAGCCCAATACGAAAAGAAGGGACGCTTGTGCGGATGCTGGATGTTCCCCGCCAAGGCGAGGAGTTGATTTTCCCAGTTGGCTTGTGCGTGCATGGTATGGTCTCCTGGTCTGGTAGTCTGATGGTTGTGGAGGCGGGGAGAGCGGAACGAATGGGGTTATTGTACGTGTTTTGTCCAGATTGTCAAGGTTTTGCAAAGTAATATCTTGACAAATATTTGACACCATGTTATCGTAACGCGAGTAACGCAAGTCTTAGACTTGCGCTACAGAAGGAGAAACCATGAAACCAACTGCCATTGTGATTGGCGCGGGGATTGGCGGGATCGCCACCGCCGCCCGCCTCGCGAAAAACGGATATGACGTGACCGTGCTGGAGAAGGAATCCACCCCTGGCGGACGCGCCAATCAGATCGTCCGCGACGGTCACCGCTTCGACATCGGACCGACGCTGTTCCTCATGCCCGAAGTTTGGGATGAGACTTTTGCCGCCCTCGGCGAACGCATGAGCGACCACCTCGACCTGCGCCGCATTGACCCGACCTACAAGGTGCACTTTGAAGACGGCTTGCAGCTGCAACTGACCTCCAACCTCGGCGAGATGCAGCGACAACTGGAACAGGTGGAGAAGACTGCCTTTACGGGTTTCCTTGCCTACCTCGCTGAAGGCGCGCGGCATTACAAACTCTCGCTGGAGAAGTTCGTCGGGCGGAACTTCTACAACCTCTTCGAGTATTTCAGCCTCGCCAACCTGCCGCTCATCGTACAACTCAAAGCGCTGCAAAAACACTACGCCAACACGGGTCGCTTCTTCAAGGACGAGCGGCTCAAAGCCGCGTTCACCTTCCAGAACATGTATCTGGGGCTCAGTCCCTACGACGCGCCTGCCACCTACTCCCTGCTTCAATACACGGAACTTGCGGAGGGTGTGTGGTATCCGATGGGCGGGATGTACGCGGCGATTCAGGCGCTGGTGAAGGTGGCGGAAAATTTGGGGGTGAGGTTTGTGTACAATTCGCCAGTCAAGAAAATCAATGTTGGGAAGGGGAAAGTGGAAAGTGTCGAGACCGCTGACGGCAGACTGTTGACCGCCGACCTCTTCATCGGCAACGCGGACTTGCCCTACATCTACAAGGAACTTCTTCCCGACCGCGCCGAAGCCGAAAAACTGGACAAGAAACTCTATACCTGCTCGACCATCATGTTTTACTGGGGCGTGGACAAGCAGTATCCGCAGGTTGCTCATCACAACGTTTTCCTCGGCGGCGACTACAAAGCCTCCTTCGACCGCATCTTCCAGGACCACACCCTGCCCGAAGTGCCGTCGTTCTACGTTCATGCGCCCGCCCGCACCGACCCCGCCGCCGCGCCCGCAGGTCAGGACACGCTCTATGTCCTCGTCCCTGTCGGTCACCTCGACGCACGCACCGCGCAGGACTGGGACGCGCTCGTCCACTGCGCCCGCGAGACCGTGTTTGCCCGCCTTGCCAAAGAGATGCGCGTCACCGACCTGAGGGAGCACATCAAGTTCGAGATTGTGTACCAGCCCAAAGTCTGGAAAGACCGCTTCAACCTGGAGAAAGGCGCGGCATTCGGGCTGAGTCACAACTTCTGGCAGGTGGGCTACCTCCGCCCGCATAATCGTCACGCCAGATACAAAAATCTCTACTTTGCGGGCGCGTCCACCCACCCTGGCACGGGTCTGCCCATCGTCCTGCTTTCGGCAAAACTGACGACCGAGCGAATCCTGAAAGAGGTCAAAGGTCAGAGAGTCGAAAGCCGAGAGTCGGAGAAACTCCTTTCGCAAACGGCAGAGGTACAATAGCAGTGCAAAACTTTTGCAGAACGTTCGCGTGTGACCTTTGACTTGCAACGTTCGAACTGCACCTTTGACTTTCGACAGGAGTCCACATGCTCAGCCAGACCCCCACCTATAACATCAAGGTTGTCCTCAACAAGACCGGCATCGCCGCCGACACCCTGCGCGCCTGGGAGCGCCGCTACGGGCTTCCCAACCCTCAGCGCACGCCAGGCGGACATCGTCTGTACTCGGACTACGACATTGCGACGATCAAATGGTTGATGGCGCGTCAGGCGGAGGGACTTTCCATCTCCCGCGCCGTGGACTTGTGGAACGAACAACTCGCTTCTGGTTCGGACCCCCTGGCTGGATTTGCCCCTTCGGCTTCCGCCTCCCCTTTGGCAGTTCCTTCTCCCGCTTCAACGCTCATCTCTCTGCGCGCGGACTGGATTCAGGCGTGCAGGGAATTCGACGAACTCGCCGCCGAGCAAATTCTCAACCAGGCATTCTCGCTCTTCCCTGTCGAAGCCGTGTGCACGGACCTGCTCCAAAAAGGCTTGGCTGAAATCGGGGAACTTTGGTACGAGAACAAATTGAGCGTCCAGCAGGAACATTTTGCATCCGCTCTCGCCATGCGCCGCCTCGACGCCCTGCTCAGCGCCGCGCCCGCGCCCACCCGCGAAGGGACGGCGCTCATCGGCTGTGTGGCGGAGGAGTGGCACGCTTTCACGCCTCTGCTCCTTGCCCTGCTCCTGCGCCGCCGCGGATGGCATGTCATCTACCTCGGCGCGAACGTCCCCAACGACCGCTTCGCTGAAACCGCCCAAACCGTCCGCGCCGACCTGGTCATCCTCGTCGCGCAGACACTTGTCACCGCTGCGTCGCTGCAACTTGCCGCGCAGACCCTCGCCGCGCAGAACGTCCGCGTGGCGTATGGGGGGCGCATCTTCAACCTGCACCCCTCGCTGAGGGAGAAAATCCCCGCGCAGTTTCTCGGCGAGACCATCGAAGCCTCCGCACTCGAAGCGGAACGATTGCTTCAGTCAAAGACCCTAAAAATTTCGGAGACCTTGAGGGTCTCAGAAGCGCATCTCGCCGCGCATCAATTCTTCACCGCGCACCGCGCCAAAATCGAACTGACGCTCAAACAACTCGTCCCGCCCCTTGCCGTCAGCCCCAGCGGATTGGAATCGAGCATCCAGTATCTCGGCGACAACATCGCCGCCGCCCTGCAACTCGGCGACATGGACTACGTCTCCGGCGAGATGGAATGGCTCAAGACGCTCATGCAGGCACACAACCGTCCCGTCTCCGAACTCATCCACTTCATGCAAAGTTATGCCGAAGCGGTGGACCGTCACATCAACGGCGCGGGCGAACCCATCAAACGTTGGCTGGCGGAGGAGATTGCCAAACTACATGCGTAGGACACGTTTTCTAACGTGTCCGTCGGCGCAAGAGAACGCCGACTACGCAACGCAAAATGGAAAACATGAAATCAACAGACCGCTCCTCGCTTGTCATATTTCCAACCTTGGTCTTCATCGGCTTCCTCGTCGCGCTGGCGGGAGGTCAGAGCGGCGCGGCGCTTGGCGGAACCCCCGTCTTCGCGCTTGTGGTCGCGCTGGCGTTCCTTATCCAGTGGTTGGCGTTCATCCCCGCCTACCTCCTCCAGACCGAAAAGTTCTTCGACCTCACGGGCAGCGTCACTTACATCGCTGTAACGGGCGTTGCGCTTTGCTATAGCCGCTACACCGTTCCGCTGGATGCGCGTTCGATTCTTGTGGCGGCGCTGGTCATCGTCTGGGCGGTGCGGCTCGGGGCGTTCCTCTTCAGCCGCATCCGCAAGGCGGGCAGGGATGACCGCTTCGACGAGATCAAGCCGAACTTTCTGCGCTTCCTCAACGTGTGGACGATCCAAGGGCTGTGGGTCACGCTTACTGCCGCAGCGGCGCTGGTGACCATCACCTCCACAACACGCAAAGACCTGGACGCCTTCGCCATCGGCGGCGCGCTGGTGTGGCTCATCGGCTTCGCCATCGAAGTCATTGCCGACGCGCAGAAGAGCCGCTTCAACGCCGACCCCGCCAACAAGGGCAAGTTCATCCGCACAGGACTATGGTCGCGCTCGCGGCATCCCAACTACTTCGGCGAGATACTCCTGTGGATGGGCGTCGCCATCATCGCCGTCCCGATCCTGCAAGGCTGGCAGTGGGTCGCCATGATCTCGCCGCTGTTCGTGGCTTTGCTCCTCACCCGCGTCAGCGGCATCCCCCTGCTCGAAAAGAAAGCCGACGCGAAATGGGGCGGGCAGGCGGAGTACGAAGAATACAAGAAGAACACGCCCGTTTTGATCCCGCGGCTGTAAAAGCGGAAAAGACTCAAAATCCAGCCACGAATTTCACGGATTTACACGGAATAAAAAAATCAGTGGAAATCTGTGGCAAAAGAATACGGAAAACTATGAACTTCCTCGTTGGACGCCTTACGAGCCGCTTCCGTGAAGACGTTCTCATCGCTGTTTCCGTCGCACTCATGGCGGTTTCCCTGCTCGGCTGGGCGCTGACGCCGTCGGTCTTTTGGCTGTTGGTGGTGCTGACGCCCACTGCCATCTCGGGCGGGACGCTGAATACTCTGCTCTCCAGCACGCTGACAAAAGCCGTCACGCCGCAGGAAGTGGGCGGCATTTTGGGGTTGTCCGCCTCCGTCGAGTCCGCCACGCGCATCATCGCTCCTGTCCTCGGCGGCGCTTTGCTCCAGCAGGTCGGCACATGGGCGCCTGGCGCGTTTGGCGCAGTCCTCATGCTCAGCGTAACCGTCTATGTCGTCGTGAAAATTTACAACCATCCCATCGCCGCCGCTTTGCGGGAACAGTCCGTTGCGCCGGCGCACATCTCTGCGAGTGACTAACCATGAACAAAGATATTCTCGGTAATTTCTATCGGCGGATGCTTCCGCTCTACCCGCCGCGGACGGAGGCGCTCCTCCGCCGCACATCCCCCTCCGACCTCCAGCGGTTGACCTTTCGCTACATCTTCACTGTGGACGGAATGATTGAAATCAGTCACATGATTGAAGACTTGATTGTCTCCAGCCCAGGCGTCTCAGAGACGCATGTCTCGTTTCAGTACTTCTCGCGGCTGGCGCCCCAAATGGAGCGTTACAGACTGGTAGCGCAATCCTCCCGAGGGTTGTGGCTGTATGGCGTGCCAGATGTCCAATTGCCTGAACTTCCCAACACCGTTTATGTGGATACCACTGCCACGCCGCTCGAACATTACTGGTATGTACTCGCCTATGGTCCCGGCTTGAGCGCCACCCTGCTTGCCGAAGAGCTCACTCCCGAGGAACGCCTGGCTGGTGAGCCGCGCATGTACGAAGGCTTCTACACCTTTGAAGCGGATACAGCCTTTCAAGTGTTGGAGGTCCTTCATCAGTTGTTTCCTGGAAAAGTACCGCTCCCGGGGCTTTACACAACATGACCTCCCTTTGGTGGATTCGCCGCGACCTGCGTCTGAATGACAATCCTGCACTTCACGCCGCGCTCGAGCCCTTCGATCAAACTCAGGGCAAGGCGGGTGAGGTCCTCCCTGTCTTCATCCTCGACCCAGCCTTTTCATCCTCTTCCCTCCGCCGGCGGGACTTCCTCTACGAGGGACTCCACGCTCTCGACCGCGACCTCCGTGTTCGCAATTCGTATCTCGTCATTCGCAGCGGCAAACCCCTCGAAGTTCTTCGCTCTCTCCTCGCCGAGACCAACGCCTCCGCCATCTTCGCCGAAGCGGATTTCACCCCCTACGCCCGCCGCCGCGATGCCGAAATTGCCCATCACCTCCCTCTTCAACTCGTTCACGGACAAACCGTCCATCACCCCGAATTCGTCAAAAAAGCGGACGGCAAACCCTACACGGTGTACACGCCCTATTCCAAAGCGTGGAAATCCCTACTGGCGGAAATTCATCTGCTCCCCGCGCCGAAACACGTCCCCACCCCCGCAGGGATTCGCACCGAACCCCTCCCGCCGTTCAAAGCCAACCCTGGCTTCCCGGCTGGCGAGCAGGAAGCGTTACATCGCCTCGAGCGCTTTGCTCAATTACCAATTACCAATTACCATGATTTTCGCAACCGCCTCGACCTCGACGGCACCTCGCAACTCTCTCCCTACATCCGCTTCGGCATGGTCTCCCTCCGCCACGCCGTTCACGCCGCCCTTAATTACCAATTACCAATTACCGCCAACCAACACCATCTTTCTCTTGGCAACTCAACCTGGTTGAACGAACTCATCTGGCGCGAGTTCTACATCCAGATCCTCTATCACTTTCCTCACGTTGCAAACACCGCCTTCAACCCCGCCCTTGCCAACATCCCCTGGCGGAACGAGGCGTCAGAGTTCGAAGCGTGGAAGAGGGGCGAGACAGGCGTCCCTGTGGTGGATGCGGCGATGCGTCAACTGCTGTCCACAGGCTGGATGCACAACCGCGCGCGGATGATCGTCGCCTCGTACCTCGTCAAGGATTTGCTGATTGACTGGCGCTGGGGCGAAGCCTGGTTCATGCAAAACCTGCTCGACGGCGACATCGCCCCCAACAACGGCGGCTGGCAGTGGACGGCAGGCACAGGCACCGACGCCGCGCCGTATTTCCGCATCTTCAACCCCGTGTTGCAAAGCATGAAGTTCGACCCGCACGGTGACTACATCCGCAAGTGGGTGCCCGAATTGCGCGGGCTGAATGCAAAGGACATCCATGCGCCCTGGGAGAAGGGCATCAAAGTGAAAGGCTACCCCGAACGCCCCATCATCGAGCGCGATAAAGAGCGAACATTGGCGGCTTATGCCATGTCGAAAGTCGAAAGTCAAAGGTCGCGCTGACTTTTGACCTTCGACCTTCGACTATCAGACTCCAGACTACCCGACTACCAGACCATGAAACTCAAACGCCCTCTCCTCATCCTCCTCGCCGCCCTCCTCCTGCTTCTTCTCGTCGGTCCCTTCCTCGTCCCCGTGCCGCCGCTGGAAAACACCGTCCCTGTGGGGGAACTCACCGACCCCGACAGCCGCTTCATCGAAGTCAACGGCATTGACATTCACTACAAACGCTACGGGCAGGGCGAACCGACCTTCATCCTTTTGCACGGCTTTGGCGCCAGCCTGTTCTCGTGGCGCGAGGTGACCCAACCGCTCTCGCAATACGGCACGGTCATTGCCTATGACCGTCCCGCCTTCGGTCTCACTGAACGCCCGCTCACTTGGGAGGGCGAAAATCCCTACAGTCAGGGCGCGCAGGTCGAACTGGTTATCGGCTTGATGGATGCACTCGGCGTCGAACGGGCGATTCTCGTCGGCAACTCGGCGGGCGGGACCATCGCCATGCTCACCGCGCTGAAATACCCTCAGCGCGTGCAAAGCCTGATTTTGGTTGACCCTGCCGTCTACGCCGGAGACGGCGCGCCTGCGTGGATTCGTCCGCTGCTCCGCACGCCGCAGATGCGTCATCTCGGTCCGCTGTTTGCGCGTCAAATCCAAACGCGCGGACCCGAACTCATCGAACTCGCCTGGCACGACCCCTCGAAGATTACGCCCGAAATCCTGGAGGGCTACAAAAAGCCGCTTCGCCTCGCGGACTGGGACAAGGCGCTCTGGGAATTAACCCTCGCCAGCCGCGAAAGCGGACTCGCCGAACGCCTCGACGAATTCGACCTGCCCATTCTCGTCATCACAGGCGACGACGACCGCATCGTCCCCACCGAGCAATCGCTTCGCCTTGCAGACGAATTGCCCAACGCCCAACTCGCCGTCATCCCCCGATGCGGGCATGTCCCGCACGAGGAATGCCCCGCCGAGTTCATGCAGGCAGTGGTGGAATTTCTCAAATGAACCCCTTGTATCCTCCGCGTAGCGGACGTTCTCTAACGTCCGCACTGACTTTCGACTTTCGACCTTCGACCTATAACCTTCAAACCTGCAAACCTATAGTATGAAACCCATCACTCCCTCCCTCGGACGCGCCGCCCTGCTCGCCCTGCTCAAAGAACGTTCCCCGCTCGGACCGCTCAAGGTCATGGCACAGCACGTCGGGCGCTTCTTTCAAATTCCCCTGCCGGGCTTTCGTCCGTATGTGGTCTTCGGTCCCGAAGCGAACCGCAAGGTCCTCGTCACCGAGCGCGAGAAAGTCCTGTGGCGCAACACCGACCCCGTCACCGACCTGCTCCGCCGCGGCGTCCTCATCGTGGACGGCGAAGAACACGACCGCTACCGCGCGTTGATGGAGCCGCCGCTTCACCCTTCACGTCTGCCCGCCTACACCGACATGATGATTCGCCAGACAGACCGCGTCGCATCGCAATGGAAGAATGGTCAAATCGTGGACATGCTGGTCGAAAGCCGCAAGATCGCCCTGCTCATCATCATGCAGGCGCTCTTCAGCAAAGACGCCTGGGACGACCTGCCGCGCATCTGGACGCCCATCCTCAAAGCCATCGAATACATCTCGCCTGGCGCGTGGATTCTCTGGCGCAAGATTCCGCGCCCTGGCTACAACAAGCATCTGCGCGCGCTCGACGACTACCTCTACAAAATCATCGCCTCCCGCCGCGCTTCAATTACCAATCCCCAATTACCAATTACTAATCCCCAATTACCAACGACCAACGACCTCCTCCAACACCTGATTGACGCGGGACTCACCGACGACCTCATCCGCGACCAGATGCTGACCATGCTCATTGCAGGACACGACACCTCCACTGCGCTTCTCGCCTGGACCTTCGCCTTGCTCGGTGAACACCCGGACATTCACCAACGCCTGATCGAAGAGCTCGACGCGTCGGACAAATCGCCTCTGCTCGATCAGGTCATCAAGGAGAGCCTGCGGCTGTACCCGCCCATTCACATCGGCAACCGCCGCGTCGCGGAAGAAATGGACTTCGGCGAGGGCAAAGTCCCTGCAGGCGAGCGCATGTTCTACTCCATTTACCTCACCCACCGCGACCCCGAAATCTGGGAGAACCCTGATTCCTTCTGCCCCGAACGCTTCGCCCACGGACGGAAGACCCCGCCCTTCTCCTACATCCCCTTCGGCGGCGGACCGCGGGCGTGCATCGGCGCGGCGTTCGGTCAGGCAGAGGCGCGAATTGTCCTTTCGCACCTCTTACGCAATTACCAATTTCAATTTACCAATCATCCCATCCACCCCCACATGGGCGCCACCCTCGAACCGCGCCCCGGGGTCCTCATGCGAGTACACCCCAAGCCTTGAAACCATCGAATGCTCTTTACAAACATGTGCTTAAGGGCGTACTGGGCGTTCCCTAACGCCCGCTTGCGCTAGAGAGCGCAAAATGCGCAGAGACCTTTTTTGAAAGATTGCAACAAAGCAACTATAAGACCAAAGACTACGAGACTATAAGACTATAAGACTAATGACTTACTTCGGCTTCCTCCTCCGCTTCCTCGTCCTCCCCATCCTTGTCCTCCTCGGTATCCACTACCTGCTCCCTCGCGCAGACGGGGAACGGGCTGGGGTGAGGGTCAACCCGCGCGCCGTGTGGACTGCAATCGCCGTCCACGTCTTTCTCGCCGTTGCCTACACCACCCCCTGGGACAACTACCTCGTTGCCACGGGCGTCTGGTACTACAACCCCAGCCTCGTGACGGGCATTGTCCTCGGCTACGTGCCGATTGAAGAATACACCTTCTTCGTCCTCGAAACGATTCTTTCAGGCTTGTGGTGGTGGTTTCTGGCGCGCCGCATCTCGCCGCCCATGCAAGAGTTCAAACCCAACAAATTACTTGTGTACCTGTCTGCGTGTGTACTTGTATTACTCTGGCTCCTCTTCACCGCCCTTTTCTTCTTCGGCGACATGAAATGGACCTACCTCTCCATCACCCTCTTCTGGGCATTGCCTGCGATTCTCCCGCAGCTGCTCTTCGGCGCGGACATCCTCTGGCATCGCCGTAAACTGGTCTTCTGGAGCATCCTCGTCCCTGGGACGTACCTCTCGCTGATGGACATCCTCGCGCTCAAAGAGACCACGTGGTCCATCTCCCCGTCTCAGACCACAGGCATCCTCTTCTTCGGCATCCTGCCGCTGGAGGAGGTGGTCTTCTTCTTCATCACCAATGTCCTCATCATCTTCGGCATGACGCTGCTGCTTTCGGCGGAGGGACGTGCGCGCTTCGCGGAATGGAAGGCGCTCCTCCGCCCCGCTCACTGATCACTGATCACTGATCACTGATTACTGATCACTGATTACTGATTACCCCCTACTTCTCCTCCGGCGCTTCGCGGACGATGTAGAGCGGTCTGCCTTTGGCTTCATCGTAGAGACGACCGATGTACTCGCCGAGGATGCCCAGCGAAATCAACTGTACGCCGCCGAGGAACAACACGGCGATGAGCGTGGTTGCCTGACCAAAGAACGCCTGCGAGCCGCTGGCGCGGAGGTAAATGACCACCGGAATGGCAAGGATGGCAATCCCCGCCGAGAAGAAACCAAAGAACGTGGCGACCTGCAAGGGGAAGTAGGAAAAACTGGTAATGGCATTGAGCGCCAGACGGAACATCTTGCGGAAGGGGTATTTCGTCTCGCCGGCTTTGCGGGCGGCACGTTTGTACTCGATGCCGATCTGCTTGAAGCCCACCCATGCCGACATGCCGCGCAAAAAGCGGTGCCGCTCGCGCATGGAGTTCATCACGTTCACCACCTTGCGGTCCATCAGGCGGAAGTCGCCGGCATCGAGCGGGATTTTCACGTCGGTGATGCGGTAGATGAGACGGTAGAACAACGAGGCGGTCCACAACTTGAACCACGATTCGCCCTCGCGTTCGGCGCGGACGGCGTACACCACCTCGTAGCCTTCCTTCCATTTTTCCGCCATTTGGGGGATGAGTTCGGGCGGGTCTTGCAAATCGGCGTCAATGATGACAACCGCCTCGCCGCGCGAATAATCGAGCCCGGCGGTCACCGCCAGTTGATGCCCGAAGTTGCGTGCGAAGATGACCGGGCGGACGTGTTCATCCTGTCTGGCGAGTTCGCGGATGAGTTCGGTCGAGCCGTCGCTGGAGCCATCGTCCACGAGGATGAGTTCCCAGGGCTGCCCCAAGGTTTTCATCACTTCGCTGACGCGGCGGTGAAGTTCGGGGAGGTTGTCTTTTTCGTTGTAAATGGGAGCGATGATGGAGTAGGTGATTTTCATGTCTTCTTTGAGCAGGATTCGGTTTGGGCGGAGAAGCGCTCCCTGAGGGCGGAGCAGGCGCCAGTCAGGGATGAGGCGGGATCATTGTCCCTTTGCCTTGCGGAGTTTGAGACGTCCGCGTTTGGGCGGGCTGGTCTTTTCGGGCGGGGCGACAAACTGCGCGCCGTCGTCCTCGGCAAAGGCGGGCAGTCCCAGAATTTTGCGGCGCAGGTAGCGGATGATGATGGTCAGCGAGGCAACCACCGGCACGACCAGCAGCGCACCCAGAATGCCCTCCAGGATGGTGGCAACGATGATGATGATGAAGACCACACCCTCGTTCATGTGGACACTGCGTCCCATAATCAGCGGGCGGAGGAAGACGTTTTTGATGCTGATCAGCACAAGGTACACCGCCACCACAATGCCCGCCACCCAAAAGTTGGAAAGCGGAATCCAAGTGGAGCCTTCGAGCAGCGCCACGCCCGCCGCGAGAAGCACCGCCAGGAACGGACCGACATCCGGCACGAGGGTGAACAAGCCCGCCACCATGCCCAGCACGAGCGCGCCGGGGATGCCCATGATGAGCCAGACGACAGTGAAGATGACGCCCACCACCAGCATCAGCACGATTTGACCGCGCAGGTATGCCATCCAAATGTTTTTGACGCGGCGGTAGAGTTCGTCCACTTCTGCGCGATAGGGAGGCAGGACGAAGGAAAAGAGATTGACGCGCATCTCGTGCCAGTGCATCAGCAGTAAATAGACGGTGACGATGATGACGAGAAACCACAGCACGCCCACCGAGGTGGTTTCGAGCAGGGAGAGGAATTCTTCGGGCAGGGGGGTTAGAAAGGCGTTTTCCAACTCCGCCAGACTGCGCCCCCAGCCTTCCAAGTGAAAGACAAGGCTTCCAAAGTACACCGGTCTTGAAAGGGTGGCGGCTACCTGGCGCGAGAGGTCGAGCAGGTCTTCCACAACGATGCGCATTTCGTCATAAAAGATGGGCGTCATGGCAGCTGGCACACCCACCAGCAAAATCAAAGCGGAGAAGAACACCATGTTCACCGCCGCCGGGTGCTTCATGTTGAAGCGTGCGCGCAGAAAATCCACCGCGGGGTTCAGGAGATATGCCACAAAGCCGGCAATCACAAAATTGCGCACGGCTTCGCCCGCGTAAAATGTAAAGGCGACAAAGGCGGCAAACAGTAAAATGCCTGCCACATAACGAAACGTCGGCGACCATTGATTCGATTCGCTCATAGCAACTTTCGGACTGCCTCCAGAGTTGGTTCGATGACGGGTGCTTCCGTCACTGCCTGCATCGCGGCGCGGACATCCTTGAGTCCGCTGCCGGTATTCAGCACCAGGATGGGGTCTTCGCCTCCGACCACGCCGGAGCCTGCCGCTTTCACCAGCCCGGCATACGCCGCCGCCCCGGCCGGTTCGGCAAAGATGCCAACGCGGCCCAGTTCCGCAATGGCGCGAAGGATGTCCTCATCCGAGACGGTGATGTAGGTGCCGCCGGTTTCCTTTGCGGCGCGGATCGCTCTCACGCCGTCGCGCGGCAGGTCCACCGAGATGGAATCGGCGATGGTCTTTGCAGAGACGGGGGTGATGGTCTCGGTGTTCCCGTGAAAGGCGTTGGCAATCGCGGCAGAGCCTTCTGCCTGCACGCCGATGATGCGCGGCATGCGCGTCAGCCAGCCCAGTTGGAACAGGTCTTTGAAGCCCTTGTGAAGACCGGAGATGATGTTGCCGTCACCCACCGAGACGAAGACCGTCAGCGGATTGTGATCCACACCTTCGCCGATGCGTTTATGAAATTCGGGATGCACCCCATGCCACCATTCCCAGATTTCGAAGGCGGCGGTCTTCTTGCCCTCTGCCGTGAAGGGATTGTAGCCCGTGTTGCGGCAATACCAGCCGAACTCATTGGCGCATTGGATGGTGAGGTCGAAGGCGTCGTCGTAGGTGCCGTCCACCAGAATGACTTTGGCGCCGAAGATGAGCAGCTGCGCCACTTTCGCCTGTGGAGCAGATTTGGGGGCGAAGATGACGGCTTTCTGTCCCGCCGCGGCTGCCATGCCCGCCAGCGCCGCACCGGCGTTGCCGGTGGAAGCCGTCACCACCACCCTGGCTTTGATTTCGCGCGCGCGCGCCACCACAATGGCAGAGGCGCGGTCTTTGAAGGATGCCGTCGGGTTGCGCGATTCGTCCTTGAGCCACAGGTTTTGGAGGTCGAGTTTGGCGGCGAGGGAGGTCAGTTGAAAGACCGGCGTCCCGCCGGCGGCGTGGAGAGGAGTCGCTTCGCCCTGAGGGGCAGGGACGGGGATGAGCGGCGAGTAGCGCCAGAGGGACGGGTCGTGCCGGGAGAAGAGGTCTTCGGGGCGGTATTTGTTGCGGATGGCGTTGTAGTCGAGTACCACGTCGAGGTTCCCGCCGTCTTGCGGGCAGGTGTAGGTGATTTGAGCGGGGGCGTATTCCGCGCCGCAGATGGAACAACGATAGCCGGTGAACTTGCCCATAGATGGTTTCCTTTTGATTTCCCCAATTGTACCCCGATGAAGCCGGCGGGGCGTAACCATCTTTGCGCGGGTGTGCACGCAAACCATGTCAGGCGCTCCGCACGGGGATGAACCCCCGTGCTATTCGTACGAAGTCCCGCCAAGGCGGGACTAGTCCGCTTTCGCGAAGCGCCCTTTAGGGGAGCGGACTTTGTGATGATAGCCCGACGGCTTGTCGTCGGGCGGGCATTGACAAACTTTGCGCGGACACTCGCGCGGTGAGGCGTCGGGGAGAAAAGGTTGGGGAAACAGGAGCAAGCGCCGGTGAGGAGGGATGCGCGTCGAAATCAAATATCGAATTGTCATTCTTCTTTCATCCTTGTTGGGTGGTTTGCGGATATAATTTTCGCATCCTTCCGGGAGCCGCATCTTCATGTCTTCATCCTCAAGAATCACAATCGGCGTTTTTGCTTCACAGGTGGGTCGCGCCTGGGGAGCGCAGTTTCTCGCGGGGGTGACCGATGCGGCGCAGGAATTGAACGTCAATCTGGTGCATTTCATCGGGGGAAAACTTTCGCCCACTCCAAACGGCGGCTCGAAGCCCTCCTTCGGTTTGTATGACTTGGCAGCGCCGGCGCAGTTTCAGGGTCTTTTGTTGACCGCCGATGTGGCGCACGGCGTGAGCGAGAAAGACCTTGAAACGTTCCGCGCTTTCTACGGAAGCATCCCCATGGTGACTCAGTCGGTGCCGCTGGCGGGGGCGACGATGTTCATCCCCGACAATGTGCAGGGAATGAGCGCGCTCATCCGCCATTTGATCGAGCATCACGGTTACAAGCGCATCGCGTTCATCCGCGGGCTGGCAGGGCAGATTGATGCCGACCAGCGTTTTCAGGCATACCGCGATGAACTCAAGGCGCACAACCTGCGCTTCGACGAAAGACTGGTGGTGGACGGCGACTTCACGCCGGAGAGCGGACGCGAAGCGGTGCGAATTTTGCTGGAAGAGCGCGGCGTTCGGTTTCAGGCGGTGGCGGCGGCAAACGACCGCATGGCGTTTGGGGCGCTGGAGGCGCTGCAGCAGCGCGGCGTGCGCGTGCCGGACGACGTGGCTGTGACCGGCTTCGACGACCAGCGCGAGGCGCAGGCGTTGGGCGTGCCGCTGACCACGGTGCGGCAGTCGTTTTACACGGCGGGGAAGAATGCCCTGCAAACGCTGGTCAACCGCATTCGCGGGAACACCGTCCAGCGGCAGGTGGTGACGCCCACCCAATTGCTCGTGCGCTGGTCGTGCGGCTGTCTGCCGGAGAACGTCCGTCAGGCGGCGGTGCCTCCGCGCGAGGTTGCCAAGACCGGCAAACTGGAAAACAAACGCGAAGCCGCCATGCGCGCTCTGCTGAATTCAGCCGGCGTCACCGCACAGGACCCCGCCCTGCCGCAGTACCGTCAGGTCTTTGGGCGCGCCTGGGATGCCTTTTTGCTGGCATTGCACGAAAAGGCGACCAGCGACGATTTTTTGAAGACCATCAACGCCATGATCGAGGTGATGCAGGGACAGAACCTGCCGCCGCTCATCTGGCATAACGTCCTTTCGATGATGCGCAAGTATGCCCTGGGCGGAATCACCAACCCGATGGTGATGTTACATGCGGAGAATCTCTTTCAGCAGGCGCGTCTGCTCACCAGCGAACTTGCCCAGCGCTGGCAGGCGTATCAACGCCTGGCGCTGGAACAGCAGGAGGAACTGCTGCAGAACTTCAGTTTTTCGATGGCGCCCGCCATGAGCATTGACGAGATCGGCGCGGCAATCTCGAAGCACTTCCCCGAAATGGGTATCGAGCGCTGGTATGTGATGTTCTACAGCGACGTGAGCGCGCCGCAATCCATCACCGCGCCCGCGCCGGAAAGTTACCGCCTGCTCTTCCAATACGAGAACGCAAAATTCGAAGTGCCGCACAAGCCGGTTGCCCTGGGCACCGGTCAACTCGTGCCGCGCGGCAAGACTCCCGCCGACCACCGTTACACCGCCGTCGTCATGCCCCTTACGCTGGCAAAGAACCGCTTCGGCTTCATGTGGGTGGAAATGGGACCGGCGGACTGGGAGGTATACGTCCGCATCCGCAACCTGGTGAGCAGCGCCCTGCTGCGCACGATGCTGGTTTCGCAGAGGGAACAGGCGCAGAAGCAGGTGGAGCAGCTGCTGGCGGAGGCGCGCGAACGCGCGCAGGAACTGGCAATCGCCAAGGAATTTGCCGAAAGCATCGCGGCGGAAAACGCCAAACTCTATTCGAGCGAACAGGCGCGCCGCCGCGCGGCGGAGGCGCTCAGCCGCGCCTCGCGGCAGTTGTCGTCCCTCTCCACCGAGGCGGAAGTGCCGCAGCAGATCGTCGCCCAGTTGACTCAAATCATCCCGGTCGAGCGCTGCGCGCTCTTTTTGGAGGATGTCAACGGCGAACCGCGCCTGCGCGGGCATGTCGGTCTGCCCCAATATGTGCCGGTTGAAGACCTGTTTTACGAGGCGGAGGGCAGGAATCTCTATCATGCCATCGCGCGGCGGGGCGAACACCTGCTCATCGCCGATGTGAAAGCCGTGAACGGCTGGAAACAGCCCGAATGGCTGACGCTCGACCGCTCCTGGCTGGGCGTTCCGCTGTTTGCCAAGAACAAGGTCGTCGGTTTGCTGACCATGAGCCGCGCCGAGCCGGACGCCTTCAACTCCGATGAAGTGCTGCTTGCCAACACCTTTGCCGTGCAGGCGTCCATCGCCCTCGACAATGCCCGCTTGTACGACGACCTGAACCGCTTCAATCAAATGCTCGAGCGCATGGTGGAACAGCGCGTGGACGAGCTCAACAAGGTCGTCAGCCGCCTCGAAAAACTCGACAAGAACAAAAGCGATTTCATCCAGGTGGCGGCGCACGAACTGCGCACCCCTCTCACCGTCATCAAAGGTTACATGGGTATGCTCAAAGCCGCCGCTGCCATCCAAAACGACCCCACGCTGAAACTCGCCATGGACGGCGTGCTGCAAGGCACCGACCGCCTGCATCAGGTGGTCAACAGTATGCTCGACGTGGCGCGGCTCGAAAATCAGGTGTTGAACCCGCATTTCGAGAAGGTGACCCTCGGGACGCTCCTGCGCCTCATCCAGAAGGACTATGCCGCAGACCTGCAGGCGCGTCGTCTCACGCTCGAACTTGATCCTGCCATCAATGATTTGCCTCCCCTGCGGGCGGATTCGGAACTCCTGCTCAAGGCGCTGGACAACGTGGTGGTCAACGCCATCAAGTTCACGCCCGACGGCGGCTCGATTTCCATCAGCGCCTCGGTGGTGAGCAGTGAACGCGGCGACCTGTGCGAAATCCGCGTCCGCGATACCGGCATCGGCATCAACGACGCGGACAAGGAGATGATCTTCGAGAAACTCTACCAGGTGGGCAAGGTGGAACTGCACTCCTCGGGCAGGACCAAGTTCAAGGGCGGCGGACCGGGCTTGGGTCTTGCCATTGCGGCGGGCATCGTGCGGGCGCATCAGGGGAAAATTTGGGTGGAAAGCCCCGGTTACGACGAGGAAAAACTGCCGGGCAGTACGTTCTTCATCCAGATTCCGCTGGCGAAATAGGGAGGAACGCTCGTATGAACCTGCTCGAACGCGCCTTCCTCGACCGCCGCGTACCCCCCCGCCCGATTCGCCCGGTTTTGCCCGTTTTCAGCAGGGGGGTACGCACACAGCGATTCGGATTGTCAATTTGGCAAACAGCGCAGGTTTTGGATGAAAATTCGGAATTTATGCGGTATAATGCCGCAGGTTCTGTTCACCCATTCGCCAGTTTTTTGCAGGCGAAAAACAGGGTCAGAATCAATAAATGCCCGTCAGGGCATTAAGACGTGTTGGGGCGCCGAGGCGCTGAAGGCGAAGTCCCCGAGTCAGAATCAATAAATGCCCGTCAGGGCATTAAGACGGATAGACTGGCAAGGATGCGGGGAAAGCGTCTTTTGCGTCAGAATCAATAAATGCCCGTCAGGGCATTAAGACAGAAATTTCTTAGGTGGGATTTAACATTCACATCCGGGTCAGAATCAATAAATGCCCGTCAGGGCATTAAGACATATTAGGAATGGTATCAGAGGTTTCAAGCCATTTTGTCCAGTCAGAATCAATAAATGCCCGTCAGGGCATTAAGACTGAGGTTCCTGTTCCATAGTTACTCTACAATCGAAAGTCAGAATCAATAAATGCCCGTCAGGGCATTAAGACTCACATATTCAAGCAGGTTCGCCAATGTGCGGCAAAGTCAGAATCAATAAATGCCCGTCAGGGCATTAAGACTTTACTTGCGGCGGCTTTTTATAGCCTTCGCCACTTTGGTCAGAATCAATAAATGCCCGTCAGGGCATTAAGACCGAACACGCCGCCAGAGCCGCGCACAACACCACAAAGTCAGAATCAATAAATGCCCGTCAGGGCATTAAGACTCATCGCACGCCGCGAGATTAGCCGCAACCCCGAAAAAAGTCAGAATCAATAAATGCCCGTCAGGGCATTAAGACTCAGCAATTAGATTTGCCCATTTCGGGCGTAAAAAGTCAGAATCAATAAATGCCCGTCAGGGCATTAAGACCAGACAAGTGCAAACTCGACCCACCACAGAAAAACAAAGAGTCAGAATCAATAAATGCCCGTCAGGGCATTAAGACCCCAAACAATATGAAAAAGATAAAAACAATCCCCCTAAGTCAGAATCAATAAATGCCCGTCAGGGCATTAAGACCTTAAACATTCTTGGCATACGAACCCCCTTTTCGTTTTGTCAGAATCAATAAATGCCCGTCAGGGCATTAAGACACATCGTATTTTCTATGGAAAAGGATTTCTTTTATTAGTCAGAATCAATAAATGCCCGTCAGGGCATTAAGACTTTTATATTCACAGGTAATACTCTCTCCATTCCCTCGGTCAGAATCAATAAATGCCCGTCAGGGCATTAAGACTCTCGCAACTGAGGACTGTTACCGGTAAACAGTCCAGTCAGAATCAATAAATGCCCGTCAGGGCATTAAGACGTACTCTTTCACAGCATCCATTGTCATCGTCATTTTTAGTCAGAATCAATAAATGCCCGTCAGGGCATTAAGACTTGCGATTGTGACCGCTGATTTCTCCGCGCTCAATTTCTCGGGTCAGAATCAATAAATGCCCGTCAGGGCATTAAGACTGGAACAATGGCTAATCGAGTGGTTAAAACACATCGGTCAGAATCAATAAATGCCCGTCAGGGCATTAAGACCCGAGTCCGTTAGCCTGTAAGTTGTTAAGGTTCCGAGTCAGAATCAATAAATGCCCGTCAGGGCATTAAGACTCATTGCTCAGCAATTCATTAAACCATTTTCGCTCATCTGTCAGAATCAATAAATGCCCGTCAGGGCATTAAGACCGCCTCAAATCGTCCACGGCGTTTACCACATCAATCTTGGTCAGAATCAATAAATGCCCGTCAGGGCATTAAGACCAAATCGGTGTTGGGTCGTCGAAAAAGTTAGTGGTTGGTCAGAATCAATAAATGCCCGTCAGGGCATTAAGACGTTTCTGGCAGGACGTCTTTGTAGGCGTCCAGGATGTTGGTCAGAATCAATAAATGCCCGTCAGGGCATTAAGACCAAACCGTTGGGCGGCAAGCCCAGAAAGGAATCTTTTGTCAGAATCAATAAATGCCCGTCAGGGCATTAAGACCTTGCCATCTGGAACTTCTTTCGCGACCCGCTTGTCAGTCAGAATCAATAAATGCCCGTCAGGGCATTAAGACGCACTGAGGCAGTTCCCGCCATAAAATTTCTATTCAAGTCAGAATCAATAAATGCCCGTCAGGGCATTAAGACTTTTGTTGGGTACATGCAAATCCCAAACTACGACCCGTCAGAATCAATAAATGCCCGTCAGGGCATTAAGACCGGTTTGCCTTCCACCCGTTTTTGCCCGTGAGGGCAAAAAGTCAGAATCAATAAATGCCCGTCAGGGCATTAAACGACGTAGAGCAAGTCTATAGACCTGCTCTACGCGCTGGATGCGCCAATTGTCGGCAAGAGGGGGTGAGCAAGCAAAGGATGCAGAATGCCGTCAGCGTGGGGGGCGTGTATCGAAACAGGAACAGGCTAATCGGGAGTCCGAATCGAGGTGCTGTTGCGGTCGAAGTAATTGGTGAAGCGCGTCCGCAAGGGATCGAGTAAGCCGATGTGCGCCAGCATCAAAATCGAAAAGGCAGACATGCCAAACAGGAAGAACAGGTCGCCCAGAATGTAGAGGGACTTGCCGCCCGCAAAGACATAACGGAACACAATCAGCCCCAGTTGAATCAGGCTGGTCACCAGCAAAGGGATGGCAAACGGGCGCAGATTGTGACCTTCCAGGATCAGGTGCAGTCCCACCAGCGCCGTCAGCGCCGCCCCCATGACGATCACATACTTCCAGAAGCGCCAGAAATCGTACTCCTGCATGTACAGGCGCAGCAGAATTTCGACGTAGAGATAGCAAATCCCCGCCAGGCAAACCCACATCATCCCGTTGATGAGAATCGGCAAAATCAAATTTCCATAGACGCGAATCGCCAGCATTGCCGCCAGCCAGCCGACCAGATACGCAATGCCCAGTGCAAGCACCGCGGCAAACAATCCCGGTGAAGCGCCTTTGGCGGGTCCAAGGATGTCATACGCCAGTTTGGCTCCCCCGAGCATGGCAATGCCCAGCGCCCCCAGGCTGATAATCAGCATGACCAGGCTAAACATTCCCCTTTGCGAAACATGCCCGTTGCGCGGTTGTGTGGGAGACGGCGACGTACTCCTGCGGTCATTCATACTGACCTCCTACCCTGCTGCGATAAATTCTTTTCAAATTGAAAGACGGACTGTCATTATACCCATAAGACTGCGAGCCGTCGGACGAAGTTCCCGCCTCACCTGACAAGCCTCCTGCGTAATCCCTTTGCCGCTGCCCGCAAAAACGTCAATTCGGGATAAGGCTTTTGGAGAATGGCGGCGTTACGACACGAACAGACGGCGGGTTTCGTACATGATTTTATTCCGCTAATCCACGCTAATCTGCGCTAATCCGTTCAAAATTCGCGAAGATTGGCGCAGATTAGCGGATCAGAAAGCCTTTCTCTGTAAACCAGGCAGGTAAATCTCTTATCCCGAACTCACGTGCAAAACAAAAGACAACCCGGCAAACCTTCGCCGGGCTGTCTTTTCTTCTTTCCTCTTTCTTTTCCCACTCCCCACTTTCCACTCCCCACTCCCCACTTTCCGCTTTTTCCTCAAATGTGTATCGGGCTTCCCGCCGCCCCATGCGCCGCTTCCATCAACACTTCCGAAAGCGTCGGGTGGGCGTGGACATTGCGCGCGATCTCGTGCGGCGTCAGTTCCATCATGCGCGCCAGCGTGAGTTCGGGCAGGAGTTCGGTCACTTCGGGACCGATCATGTGCGCGCCCAAAATCTCGCCGTACTTCTCGTCCACCACAATTTTCACGAAGCCGCCGTAATCGCCCAGCCCCAGCGCCTTGCCGTTTGCCTGGAAGGGGAAGCGCCCAATCTTGATGTTATAGCCGCGTTCCTTTGCCTGCGCTTCGGTCAACCCAAACGAAGCGATTTGCGGCTGGCAATACGTGGCGCGCGGCATCATCTCGTAATCGAGCGTCACCGTCTCCACGCCCGCAATGACCTCCGCCGCCACAATCCCCATCGCCGAGCCGACGTGCGCCAGCATCAGTTTGCCGGTCACATCGCCGATGGCGTAGATGTTCGGCACGCTGGTCTGCATCTTCTCATTGATTTCGACAAAGCCGCGCTCGTTGATTTTGACGCCAACCTCCTCCAGCCCCAAGCCTTTGGAATTCGGGCGGAACCCGATGGCGACCAGCGCCTGCTCCGCTTCGAGGGTGGTCTGCTTGCCGCCTGCACTGAGCGACGTCGAAGTGCCTGCTGAAACCACCACCTTCACGCCCGTCTTCGTCGCCTCAACCGACTCGACCTTATGCCCCGTCAGCGACTTGATGCCGCGCTTCTTGAACTCCTTCTCGAGTTCCTTCGAGATTTCCTCGTCTTCGAGCGGCACAAGGCGCGGCAGCATCTCGACGATGGTCACATCCACGCCGTAGGCATTCCACACCGTCGAGAACTCCACGCCGATCGCGCCCGAACCGATCACAATCACCGACTTGGGCAATTTCTCCTGAAGAATTGCCTCCCGATACGTGACGACCTTTTCGCCGTCCACTTTCCAGGCGGCAGGCATCGCCGCGCTTGCGCCCGTGGCGACGATGATGTTCTTCGCGTTCAACTCCGTCGCTTTGCCGTCTTTATCGGTCACGGTGACAACCGTCGGCTTGGTGAGACGCGCCTCGCCCATGAAGACGGCGATGTTGTTCTTGCGCATCAGGAAGCCCACGCCCTTGGTCAGGCGGTCCGAGTTTTGGCGCGAGCGTTTGACCGCCACGCTGTAATCCAGTTTGAGGTTCTCGAACGAGAAGCCAAAGTCCTTGCCGCGTTCGCGCAGGGTGTGCGCCACTTCCGCGTTCTTCAACAGCGACTTGGACGGGATGCAGCCGACGTTCAGACACACGCCGCCCAGCCATTGCTTGTCCACGATTGCTACTTTTTGTTTGAGTTGCGCGGCGCGAATCGCGGCGACGTATCCCGCCGGTCCCGCACCGATGACAACGACATCGAAATTTTCAGCCATGAGTTAACTCCGTTTGACTTATTTTGTTCAATTTTACACCACAGACAAGTTCACTTATCTCTTTTGCGCCGCCATCAGGAACACGGGGAACGTCTTTTGCCTGCCGTTGACCTCTTTCTGAATCTCATACGCCGTTGAGAACCTGACATTTTCGAACCCAATGGTTTCCACCCATGCCTGCAATTCATGCCGCTCGAAGCCTTTATGCACATCGGTCGTCCCGTCGGTGTGGAAGGAGCCGTCCTCTTTGTCCAGGTCTGCCACAATCAAGCAGCCTTTCGGTTCGAGCAGGTCGTAAAACTTTTTCAGAATGCCTCTTGCATCATGAATGTGATGCAAAACCATCAGCGAATAGATGAGGTGATATTTCTCTGCGGGCAAAGGTTCGGTCTCGAGATCGAGCCGAATGGGACGCATGTTCTTCACGCCGGAACTCGCAATCTTATTGCTCAGCACATCCAACATGCCTTGTGAGGTATCTGCCAGCGTGATTTGCCCGAGGTCGTTCTGAAGGAAAAAACTCAGCAAGCCTGTCCCACAGCCGTATTCGAGGGCGTTCATTTTCGTGGAAAGCGGCACTGTGCGGCGAATCGCCTCCGCTACCCTACGGGCGCGTTCCACTTTTTGGGGGTCAGAATCCCAGTCTTTTGCGCGTTCGTCGAAGTTGGTCATAGTTTCCTTTCCTTCATTACAGGTGGAAGGTGGGGCGGTTTGTGTTTACATCTAACGGCGGTTTTGTGCTGGTAGAATGTGGGGGCGCGTTCGTCTTCCGCGCTCACCCTAGCGGCGAAAGGATGGAGCAAATTATATAATACCCACGGTTGAGAATTGCGTCTCCCGCCTTCTAAAAAAACGCAATTCTCAACCGAGTGCGGTATAAACGTTCATTTTGCTCAAATTGATTCATGAACTTCAACGACTACCAGACCAAATCACGCAAGACAGCAGGGTATCCCGCCATTGGGCATCCTGTGATTTACCCGGTCTTGGGTCTCGCCAACGAGGCGGGCGAAGTGGCGGGCAAGATCAAGAAAGTGTTCCGCGACAAGGATGGCGAGATCAGTGAGGAGACTCGCGAGGCGCTCAAAGCAGAACTTGGCGATGTATTGTGGTACCTCGCGCAGGTCGCCACCGAGTTGGGGCTGACGCTCGATGAAATCGCCGAATACAATATTGCCAAGTTGTATGACCGTTTGGAGAGGGGGAAGATTCGAGGGGACGGAGATAACCGGTAGATTTTAGATTTGCGATTTTCGATTTGCGATTGACGATTTACGGCTGACGATTTTTTCCGTAATCGCAAAGTTTGACAATCGGACACTTTTCGCACATCGCCTTACGGGCGGTGCAGATTTCGCGTCCCAGGCGGATGAGGTTCAGGTGCGCGGCGTAGTAGGTTTCGGGAGGAAATAAAGCCTCCAGATGAGGATGCGCCTGTTCGACAGTCATCCGCTGCGGGCGGAGTCCGATGCGTCCCGTCACGCGGTAGATGTGGGTGTCCACCGGAAAGGCGGGTTTGTTCAGCGAAAAGCACAGGACGATGGCGGCGGTCTTCGGTCCCACGCCGTTGAATTTGGTCAGCCAGGCGCGGGCGTCTTCCACGCTCATTTCGGAGAGGAAAGATAAATCCAGATTTCCGCGTTCCTGCGTGATGGCTTTCAACACCTGCTGAATGCGCGGACCTTTTTGATTCGCCAGCCCCGCCGGGCGGATGGCTTCGATGACCTCTTTTTCCTTCGCATCGCGCACCGCCTCCCACGTGGGGAATTTCGCGCGCAGAGCGTTGAAGGCGCGGTCGCGGTTGACGTCGTTGGTGTTTTGCGAAAGGATGGTGGAGACCAGTTCGTCAATGGCGGGCAATGGATTGCGCCAGACGGGTTCGCCATAGAAGGCGAGCAGGGTCTCGTGAATCTTGACGGCGCGTTGTGCCAGACGGTTCATGCTTTTTCCACTCTTCCGCTTTCCACTTTCCACACTTCAGCCTTCTCCACAAACTCCGGCGCGAACAATTTGAGATCGGTTGTTGTGAACAGCGCCTGCTCGCTCCCGCCGATGTATTTCAGCAAATCGGCGCGGCGCTGAAGGTCGAGTTCCGCCATGACCTCATCGAGCAGGATGACGGGCCACTCGCCGGAGCGTTCCTTCAGCCAGTTCACTTCGGCGAGTTTGAGCGCAAGCAGGGCAGTGCGAATCTGTCCGCGCGAGCCGTAATCGCCGAGGTCAATGTCATTGGCAAGGAAGCGCAGTTCGTCGCGGTGCGGACCGATGGTGGTCACGCCGCGCGCAATCTCCTCGTTCCGCAGTTCCTTCAGGCGCGCGCGAAAACCGCTTTGAATCTCGTCGAGTTCGAGGTGCGAGCGGTCCACCACAGTGTTCATGCGCAGTCCCAACTGTCCGTTCGGCTTGGGCAGGGGATCGTAGGCAGGTTCGTAGGCGAGGCGCAGGATTTCGGTGCCGTGAGTCAGTTCGTGATGGACGCGCGCTGCGAGATGTTCGATGCGCTGGATGGCTCCGATGCGCCACAGGATGATTTGTGCCCCCAGGCGGCTCAGCGCTTCATCCCAGACCTCCAACTGGTCACGCCCTCCCAAGCCTTCGCTCAACGCCTTGAGCAGTGCGTTGCGCTGGGTGAGCGCCTGATTGTATTCGCCCAGCACACGCGCATACGCCGGCACCGACTGCGCCAGCGCGAGGTTGAGATAACGGCGGCGCTCTTCGGGCGCGCCCTCGATGATTTGCGACATTTGCGGCACGAAGATGACCGCGTTGAACTGACCGAGCACGTCGCCGGCGGGTTTCTTCACGCCGTCGAGCAAAATCTCCTTGCGCAAGCGTTGACCGTTCAACACGCCGACCGGTTCGAGGATGAGCCGCACCTCGAGGCGGTGACGGCGTTTCTCGCGCTGAAACTCCGCCACCAGCCGCGTCACGGTGAGTGAGCCTTTCTTCGCTTCCTCCAGGTTGACGATTTGCCGGTCGGCGTGGGTTTGAAAGGAGGTGAACGCCGCCAGAAAATAAATGGCTTCGAGCAGGGTGGTTTTTCCCTGCGCGTTGCCGCCCGTCAGCAGGATCACCCCCTGCGGCAGGTCGAGATCGAGACGGGTAAATTTGCGGAAGTTGGTGAGGGAAAGGTGTTTGAGGAACATGGGTTCAGGGGGAAGGTCGGGGATGGAAAGCGAAAGTTTGCCTGAAACCCGTTAGGAGATGAAAGGAGCGCGGTTGCTCATCAAAATTCCTGTTCCTGCTCCGCTTCCTGTTTCGGCTGCCAGACGCGCACAGCGCGGTCGGGGAACAGGACGCCGTTCAGGTGGTCAATCTCGTGCTGGAAGATGCGCGCCAGCCAGCCCTTTGCCTTGATCTTTATCGGCTTGCCGTGACGGTTCAATCCTTTCACGTGGACTTCGACATGGCGTTCCACTTCGCCCAGCAAACCGGGGATGGAGAGACAGCCCTCCACGCCCATCACCGTCTCTGCGGAGATTTTGACGATCTCAGGGTTGATCACCGCCCAAACCTTCTTGGGCGCGTCTTCGTTTTCTTCGTCCTCTTCGCGTTCGTAATATTCGACGACGATCAGTCGTTCCGAGAGTCCAATCTGCGGCGCGGCAAGACCGACGCCCGGCGCTTCGCGCATGGTTTCCACCATGTCGTCAATCAGCGTTTGGAGGTCTTTATCGAATTTGGTGACGGGGCGGGCTTTTCGCCGCAGGACAGGGTCGGGCAGGGTGACAATCTTGCGCAGGGTCATTCAGGGTACCTTTATTTTTTTGGATAATGAAGCCGAATTTTACTCCGGTTTTTGGTTGCGGCGTTCTTCTTCTTTGAAGGTTTCCGCGTTGCGGTGATAGGTGGCGAGCCACTCCGCCATGCGTTCGCGTTCTGCGGTAACTTTTGCCTCGTTCTGTTTTACTTGCCGCGCCACGCGGCGTCGGTCAATATCCGACTGGACGGCGGCGGGATCCATCACATCTTCGAAGGCGAGTTTCGTCCCGCCGACGGTGATATAGACCGTGCCGTAGTTGAACAGGTTGCCGAGAATGCCCTTGCGGATGTAGTTCGTCCCCAGAATGCTTTCCAGTTGGGCGGCGTTGCGCGATTCGGTGCCGAACGGCTTGCGGTCTATGTCAATGATTTGTTCGCTGGTGACTTCGTATTTGTCGTTGCTCCAGTCCATGATTTCATAGACCAGCCAGGCGGCAAAGGGAAAGAAGGTCAGGAAGAACACCACCAGCCAGGTATCCGGCGTCCAGCGGTCGGCGTGGGGGAAGAAGGAAATGTTGGGGTCGAAGATGATTTGAAAGAGGCGGATGAGAAACGCCAGCAGTACAGCAAGCGTGCCGCCAAACGGCGCCCATGCCTGAAGAATAAGCACCACCCAATGTTTGCGATAGATCACATGGTCGCCGAATTCGTAGCGCAATTTGAGGGTGTTTGCGCCGAGAAGGCGCAGGAGGGCGCTGGCAGTCCGCGGCTTGGGGGGAGAGGAGGCTGGGGGCGACGCGGCAGGTTTCGGCGGAGTCGGAAGCGGCAGTCCGAGATGTTTGCGGATGGCGTTCTTCATCGCTTCCTTCTCGAGGCTTACGGCTTGAGCCTTGGTGCGGTTCCAGTATTCCTCGATCATGTGCTGCGCCTGTTCGGGATGGCTGACGTTGCTGAACACGATTTTGCCGACGAAGGTGCGGATGACCACATCGCCGAAGTCGAGGATGCGCCCGCCCTGCCCGGTCTCCACGCCCACCGACAGGATGGTGCTGAGCGGCGATTCCTGACGGCTGTCGTAGATGCCAATGACTTTTTCGAGCCAGACCACGCGCTGATTGGTGACGATGTAGTAATCGTTGCCCCAGTCCACGATGTTCCAAGCGATCCAGCCTGCCGCGGCGAGCAGAGAAAGCCCCGCGGCAAACGCCACAATGAGAAAATGGGCAATCGCCAGGTAGGCATAGAACAATGCCAGCGGCAGTCCCAATGAAAGCACGGGCAGGACGAGTTTTTGATACAGGACGATGGGATGTTTGCGCGCCAGGAAGTAAATCACTTCATCGTCTCTCAGCCATTTGAACTGGAGCGTGCGCGCCAGTTTGCGGCTGCGCACTGCCACGTCCAGGTTGAGCCGCAGCAGGGCAGATCGTTTGTACAGGCTCTCGAAGTTTTCGCGGGATAACACCAAAAGAAGCGTGTCGCTGGTGGCGGTGACGGTGCCGGAGCGTTTGCGGCGGTCGAGCAGCCCCATTTCGCCGAAATAGTCGTTGGCGACCAGCACAGCCAGCGGTATCTCTTTCCGCTCATGCTTGCGGACGATGCGGACGCCTCCCTTGTAGATCATGTAAAAGTATTCCGATTTATCGCCCTGCCGGAAGATCACCTGCCCGCTGGCATACGAAACCTCCTCCAACTGATTGGCGATGGTTTCGAGTTCGCTTTCGTCCAAGCCATAAAAAAGGTGGATTTTCTTGAGAAAGGCAATGCGGGCGGGAATTTCGATCACGGTTCGATTCTATCAAATTTCGCGCACGATAGTGCAGCCATAGGCGGGCGTTTCGGGGAGGTCGGGCAAACGCCCCGCGAGCAATGCCTCCACCGCCTCCTCGAGATAAAACCGTGTCGCCGTGCGATGCCGAAAGGTGACATCATCCACTGCGCCGCGGTAACGCAGGATGCCCTCCCGATCCACGACGAAGACATGCGGTGTGGCGACCGCCTCATAGAGGTCCGCCACGACATGTTCCGCATCTACCAGGACCCTGGGCAGGCGCCGGCTTCGAGCGGCTTCTTCCAACGCCTGAAGCGATTCGTTCCGATTCGAGGCGATGGGTAACAGTTCCACCTCCGCGCCCCACTGCACGAGACACGCCATCATCGAGCGGTCGGCGCGTTCCGAGTGCGGGCATTCCGCCGACCAGAAATTGACGATGACGATCTTCCCGCGATAATCGCTCAAGCGGTGCAGGCGTCCGCGCAGGTCGGGCAATTCAAAGTCAGGTGCAGGTTGGTTGATTTGCATGAGAAGATTATAGCCCCAAAGGTTACAAAGGGACCAAAGGCACAGAGGAAAAACTCCTTTGACTCATCTGTTGCATCTTTGGCGGAGATTGGCTAAAAGGAAGGGCTAAACCTTTCTTTGCCACAGAGTCCGCAGAGTTCTCTGAGAAAAAACTTAAAGTCTCTGCGTGCTCTGTGGCTAAGCCCCCAACATTAGCCACTCCCCTTTGGCGCTTCTGCCTCTTGCTCTCTGATGCCTCTGGTACAATCCGCCGCATGAAAAAATGGCAATTCTGGCTCGGGGTGCTGATCAGCATCCTATTTTTGTGGCTTGCCCTGCGGGGTCTGCATTTGGGCGATTTTTGGGGCGTAGTGACACAAGCCAACTACCTCTGGATTTTGCCCGGCATCGCCGTGTATTTCGTCGGCGTATGGGTGCGGGCGTGGAGGTGGCATTACCTGCTGGGACCCATCAAGAAGATACCCACCGCTGTCATGTTCCCTATCACGACCATCGGTTACATGGGTAACAACATCTATCCGGCGCGCGCCGGCGAGGTGCTGCGGGCGGTCCTGCTCAAGCGGCGGGAGGGGGTGTCGGTCTCGGCTTCGCTGGCAACCATCATCGTCGAGCGCATCTTCGACGGCGTGGTGATGCTGGCGTTCGTCTTCGTCAACCTGCCCGAACTGGCAAAGTTGACGGACGCCTCCGGCTTTGTGGGCAACATTCAGCAAGCGGCGTTGATTGGAACGGGAGCCTTCCTTGGGGCGCTGGCAATCTTTCTCCTTGCCGCCATGTTCCCGCACCGCACGGCAACGACCGGGACATGGTTCATCGAACGTCTCCTCCCGCGGCGGTTTCATGAACGGGTGATCCGTCTGATGAACAAGTTCCTCGGCGGGCTGGAGTCGCTGCGTTCGCCCTTCAATGTGCTGATGGTCTTTTTCACGTCGGTGCTTATCTGGCTGTTGGAGACGGGGAAATACTGGTTCGTGATGCACGCCTTCAACTTCAGCGTATCGTTCTTTGCGCTGATGCTGATGAACGGTATCGTCAACCTGGCGACCACCATCCCCTCCGCGCCGGGCTACATCGGCACGTTCGATGCGCCCGGCATTGCTGTCCTTACCGCCTATGGCGTGGAGCAGGCGGTGGCGGCTGGCTATACCCTCGTTTTGCATGTCGCCTTGTGGCTGCCAATCACCCTGCTGGGCGCGTACTACCTGGCGCGGGAGGGAATCCGCTGGAGCGACGACATCCGCAAGGAGTTGGGAGAGCAGGCTCAAGGTCCGCAGTGATGCGGGATGCGGAGCGGCTTGCGTTATACTTGAACAATCATCGCTCGAGTTTCGACCGTCTGCGGAAGGCAAGGTGTTCCCATGTCTCAGCCCGAAGGACAACCGAGCAGGAAAATGAGGGTGCTCATCGCCGATGACGTTCAGGAAACGCGCCGCAACACCCGCCTGATGCTGGCAACCATGGACGATGTGGAAGTGGTCGCCATTGCATCCAACGGTCTGCAAGCCGTGCATCTGGCGAGGGAACACCGTCCCGACATCGTTTTGCTCGACATCAATATGCCCGAAATGGACGGGCTGACCGCCTACAAGGAGATTCTGAAGATTCGCCCGGACACAGGCTGCATCATCATCTCTGCCGAAAAAGACCCAGCCACGCTGCGCGCCGCCATGTCCATTGGTGTGCAGGAATACCTCATCAAGCCGTTCACGGTGGACGAACTGGAGGAAGCCATTGCCCGCGTGCGCACGCGCGTGGAGCAGATACGCATCAAACTGGCGCAGACGGCGCAGCTTCAACGCCAGCGCGAAGCCTATCTTGCGCAGTTGGCGGTGGAGTACGCCAAGTCCCGCCGCATCGACGATAAAGCCATCGAGGTCTTCGAGCAGCTGGCGGAAAACCCCAGGTGCGAAATGCGCTGGCTGCAACACCTGGCGATGATTTACGTGGTGCGGCAAAAGTGGGAGCGGTTGAAAATCCTTGCGGAAAAAATCGAGAAGAGAAGTAAATAACTGATGTTACGCGGTAGTGCGAGATTTATCTCGCATTTTCAGGTGACATGAACCCTCATTCGGGGACAATGTGTCGCGCTACGAGAAAACTACGTAACGTCAGTAAATAACCCATTGTTGGAGTTTCAATGAAGACAGCCATCATTGGCGCCGGGTTTGGCGGCATGGCAGCCGCGTATGACTTGAGAAAAGCGGGGTACGAAGTGACCATTTTCGAGTCTGCCGATTCTGTCGGCGGGCTGGCAAGCGGTTTCAAGGAGCCGCATTGGGATTGGTCGGTGGAGAAGTTCTATCACCACTGGTTTCAAACCGACAAGCACATGCTGGGCTTGATCGAAGAATTGGGCTGGATGGACAGAGTCATCTTCCCGCGCCCGCTGACGGTGATGTATCACGACGGGAAGTTCTACCCCTTCGATTCGATTCTCAAGGCGCTTCTTTTTCCTGGACTGGGGTTTGGTCTGAACAAAATCCGCTTTGGTCTCGTCGGACTCTTTCTCCGCCTCACGAATGACTGGCGGTCGCTGGAAAAGGTCACGGCGGATGAGTGGATGATGAAGTGGGCGGGGAAGCAAGTCTATGAACAGATGTGGAAGCCGCTGCTGGTCGGCAAGTTCGGTCCGTACTATCGCGATGTCAACATGGCGTGGATGTGGGCGCGCATCAAGGCGCGGACGACGCGGCTGGGCACGTTCGAGGGCGGCTTCCAGCGATTTGCAGACATGTTCGCGGAACGATTGCGGGAGATGGGAGTCGAGATTCGGCTGGGGACGCAGGTGAGGTTCATTAAACGAGACCAGGACAAGGGTCTCAGCATTGCGGCGGGGACGGTCGAGTCGTTCGACAAAGCGCTGGTCACCACGTCGCCGAATCTGATGGCGAAACTGTGTCCCGATCTGCCGTCGGATTATTTACGCGGTCTGCTCGAGTTGAAGTCCATGGGCGCGGTGGTGATGGTGCTGTCGCTCAAGCAACAGTTGTCGAGAGAGGGCTATTACTGGTTCAATCTGCCGAAGGAGGCGGGGTATCCGTTTTTGGCGCTGGTGGAGCATACGAATTTTGTTTCGGTGGAACATTTCGGCGGCGATCATATCGTGTATGCCGGCGATTATCTGGAAGCGGGGCACGAGTATTTTGCGCTGAGCGACCAGGAGTTGCTGGAACGGTTTGTGCCTGCGCTGAAAAAAATCAATCCCGCGTTCGAGCGGGATTGGGTGAAGAAGGTATGGGTGAACAAGACGAACTATGCCCAGCCCGTGCCGCTGGTGAATCATTCGAAGAACATCCCCGCTCTGCAGACGCCCCTCGAGGGGTTGTATTTCGCTTCGATGAGTCAGGTCTATCCGTGGGACCGGGGGACGAACTTCGCGGTGGAGATTGGGCGGCGCGCGGCACGGCTGATGATGGGGAAGACGGCGTAAGCACAACACGTCCCGAAGGTTTCAGGAAAGAGCCTTCGGGACGTGTCATGAAAAAACTACCGCTTCCCAAACCACATGCGGGCGAGCAGGTTGTCCTTGCGGATGAATTGATGATACAACGCCGCGCCGACGTGCAGGGCAATGAGCAGGACGAGCAGGGTTGAAATCAGTCCATGACCGAGGCGCGGAGAGTAGACGAAGAAATCCGGGTAGGGAACCGCGCCGCTGAAAACGGCGGGCAGGTTTGCCTGCTGAAACATCCCCAGTCCGCTGACTGCCATGCCAATCAGCAAAACGTAGAGCAGGAAATGCACTGCCCGCGCCGCGAAGTTGAGGAGGGCGTTGCCGGCGTCGGCGGGGGCGGGGCGTTTAGTAGTGAAATATACGATCAGGCGGATGACCAACAGAACGGTGATGAACGCGCCGATATAGGCATGGATTTGCAGCATAGCCGGCTTCTGCGGGCTGTCGGCTGGCACGCCGGGTAGGACGAATTTTCCAACGCCAAGCATCAGTACAACGAGCAGGAACATCAACCAGTGCACGGCAACATGGACAGGGTGATAACGGGCAGGGGCGGTTTGTGTGGTCATTTTCTCCTCCAAATGGCAGATGGGTTTGCCGGCTTTGACAACACAGCCGGCGTCTATTCTTACGCCTCGAGCATGGAAAACCACCGCGCTCCTCTCTAGGTGAACGGAACAGGTTGGAGTAAAATGAATTTATCATTTCACCTTACGCGGTGGCGCGAGATTCATCTCGCGTTTTCAAGCGACATGAACCCCCATTCGGGGACAATGTGTCGCGCTACAAGAAAACTGCGTAACATCAGTTATCATGTTTGCCCCCGCCGCAAGCGACGGGTACCATTGCATCCCGCCCTATGAATCGCCAGGCTTCCACCTTTCGGTTTTCGTTCCACCCCATTTTCTTGAAGGTCATAAAGAAAAGCCATGCGAAGATTTTACGTCTCGATTCGCGTCTCAAGGAGGTAAAGGTTGAGGACGGCAATGTAATAAGCGCGAGAATTCATACGCTCGAAGATGAACTGGCGGAAACATCCTTAATCGTCATTATCTTTTCCGTCATGGCGCTCGAAGCATATATCTACGACTATGCCGCCCGGCATCTGGGCGATCTTTACGTGAAGGATCACCTCGATAAACTCGATACATCCAGCAAATGGATTGTCATTCCCAAACTGATCACCGGCAAAGAAATCAGCCGAAGCGGAAATTGGTTCAGCCTTTTGAAGAAATTGGTCAAAGCCAGAAACTCGATCATTCACTATAAATCATCCGAACCGCCTGTACCGCTTGTTGAGGCAGGCAAGTATTTTGAAAAACAACGAGTATATTCAAAAGCCCTGCTTGAATCGGCAAGAGAGGCGGTTACCCTGTTGGGGATACTTGCTGATAAAATAACCGAACTAGACCCTGAGGAAGCTCCATGGGTTAAATCGTTTCTGAGGTAATCTCTACACTTTGCACCCGGAGGAACAATGAGCTATCACACCATCGTAATTGCAGGAAATTTGGGACGCGATCCCGAAATGCGTTTCACCCCTTCAGGCCAAGCGGTGACCAATTTCTCGATTGCCGTAAACGAAAGTTTCACCAACAATAACGGTGAGAAAGTCAAGCGTACCATCTGGTTTCGAGTCACTACGTGGGGCAAACAGGCTGAAATTTGTAACCAGTATCTCAAAAAAGGCAGAATGGTACTGGTGGAAGGGCGGATTAACGCCGACCCCAATACCGGTGGTCCCCGAGTTTGGAATGGACCAGACGGACAGCCTCGCGCCTCCTTCGAAGTGACGGCGAACACCGTCCGCTTCTTATCTTCGCGCAGTGAAGGCGGCGAAGCGCCTATGCAGGGCGGCGGCTTCGAAATGGCTGAAATGCCGCCCGAAGACGACATCCCCTTCTAAGCCTGCCGTACACAGGTCTAATGAAACGGGGATGCCCTGTTTGATTAGACCTGTTTTTTTTCAATAAACTCAACCCTATGACCACTCCCACTCCCCAGCCCCCGCCGCCCGGTCCCCGCCTCGAAATGCCCGCGGACCTCAAACCGCTCTACACCAACCTGGCGCGGATTGCCCACTCTCCCGCCGACATCGTGATAGATTTTGCCCAGCTTTTGCCCGGCGATGTCAAAGCCACAGTGCAGGCGCGCCTGCTTATGTCTCCGTTGAGCGCCAAATTGCTGCTGCGCGCCCTGCAGGAAAACCTTGCGCGTTACGAAGCCGCTTTTGGAGAAATCACCGTCCCACACGCCAGCACGCTCGCGGATAATCTCTTCAAAGGCATTCAGCCGCCCGAACCGCCCAAAGAATAACTGGATAAAGGTCCCCATGCACAAACTCGAAAAGATCGCCGAACAAATCCGTCAGAGCCTCGAACAACGCAACTCCATTCGCGAGGAGGCGCTCAAGCAAGCGCGTCAGTTGACCCGCGCCTGCTCGCTTGCCATCCGCGCTGTGCACCGCAACGAATTCGATGTCATGGAAGGCTACCTGGCGGAAGCGCAAGCGCTCGCCGACAAACTGAGAAACGGTCTGCGGGATTACCCCGACCTGTACTACGCCGGCTACTCGCAGGACGCCCTCAAGGAATATGTCGAAGCCAACGTGACCTGCGCCTTGATTCAAAACCAGGCGCTTCAGACTCCCGAAGACCTGGGGGTGGAATACACCACCTACCTCAACGGGCTGGCGGAGGTCGTCGGTGAACTGCGCCGCCGCATTCTCGACATCCTTCGTTCGGGGTATTCACAAGAGGCAGAGCGCCTGCTCAATCACATGGACGACATCTACTCCGTCCTGGTCACCATGGATTACCCGGACGCCATTACCAACGGACTGCGCCGGCAGACCGACAACGTGCGCGGCATCATCGAGAAGACCCGCGGCGACGTCACCTTCAGCCTGCGCGGCGAAGACCTGACCCAAGCCATCAGCCGGCTGGACAGCCGTTTGAGGGGTGACCAGGTCAAGGTCGAGGAAAGAAGCGGGGTGACCTTCCACGTGAACGACACAGAGTAAAAAAGAGCATGGCGCGCGGCGGCCGCAAATATCCGCTCATCGTGTATCGCCACCTGCTCAACCGCTGGTGGACGCCGATGTTTGCCATTGGGCTGGTGATGCTTTTGCTCGCAGTGGGGGAATATGCCGACCCTGTGGGAAGGATTCTGGGGCGCTGGCAATTCCTTGGCGGCATTGGCGTTCTGGCAATCCTGACAGGTATCTTCTTTCTGGTCATCCGTCAAATTGCCTACGTTCAACCGTTTCGCGGTCATCTCAAGGTGGTCACGCCGTTCTTGCGCTTCAACATTTCTTACAAGCGGCTGCTCAAAACAACCACCGCCGAAATGCGTCAACTCTTTCCGCCTCGGGGCATGTCGGGCTGGATGCGAGACATCTTCGAGCCGCTTGCCGCGCAAACCGCTCTTGTCCTCGAGTTGAAGTCGCATCCATTGCCGCCCTGGGTGCTGCGCATGTTTCTTTCGCGGTTTTTCTTCAAAGACAAAACCCCTCATCTGGTGCTTCTCGTGAAGGACTGGATGGGGCTGAGCACGGAAATTGACAGTTTTCGCACGGGGGACGGCACGCCGCAAAAACCCGATACGGGACGCCGGCGCGATTCATTGCTTTCGAGACTGCCCCAAAAATGAACATTTATTTTGCCTGTTCCATCACCGGCGGGCGCGAGTTCGAGCCGGTTTACCAGACGATTGTCCATGCGTTGGAAGAGGCAGGGCATGAGGTGCCGACCGCTCATTTGGCTGAGTCAAGCGTCGGGGCGCTGGAGGCGGCGTTGAGTCCGCAGGAGGTGTATGCGCGCGATACGGCGTGGATCCGCGCCTGCGATGTGCTGATTGCCGAGGTCAGCGTCCCATCGCATGGGGTGGGGTATGAAATTGGATTCGCTCTTGGGATGGGAAAGCCCGTACTCGCGATTCATCGGGAGGACCGCCGGCTCTCGAAGATGATCAGCGGAAACCCCGCCTCCTCCCTGACCGTGAAATCGTACCGCACGCCCGAGGAGGCGATTCGAATCATCGAGCGTTTTCTTTCATCCGTGTGATAAGCGCCGTCTCGAGGTGGGAATCCTGCCTAATGTCACCGGCGATTGGTTATTTTTTGCATGGCAAAATCAATAACAGGTGGGGTATTATCGGAATGGAGACAACACAAAGACACCTCCAAATGCTCCTCATTGTCTCCTCCTTTGGCGAAAGCCGCCGCCGGGCAAATCACCCGGCGGCGGCATTGCTTTTGAAAAGGAAGGCTGTGTTTCGTGATGGGCGTGCAGATGCTTGAAACATCCGCTGTGCGCCAATACTTTTACTTTCTTCCAACGGGAATAGTGGGGCTGTTGACCGGCAGGACGATGAAGAAAGTGCTTCCCTGTCCCACATTCGATTCGACCCAGATGCGCCCCTGGTGTGCGTCCACGATGCTTTTGACGATTGCCAGTCCCAAACCTGTGCCTTCCTGGTCGTTGATGTTCCGCCCGCGGTAGAACTTGTCGAAGATGTGCGCCTGGTCCTGAATGGGGATGCCGGGACCGTTATCAGAAACCTGAATGATGACTTGGTCACCTTCGGGACGGATGGAAATTTTGACCTCGCCTTCGCGGTTCGAATACTTGATGGCGTTTCCCACTACATTATCGAGAACCTGGCGCAGGCGCACGGGATTTGCCCGCAGGGGAGGCAGAGAGGAGGCGATCTCGGTCTGTACTTTGATTTGCTTGGCTTTGATTTGACCCTGGAGCATGTCGAGGGTGTAGCGCAGGAGCCCGTCCAGTTGGACCCATTCGCGGCGGGTGTCGAGACCGGCTTCGATGCTGCCAATGTCCAGCAGGTCGTTGATCAGGGCGGTGATGTGTTGGATGCTTTCCTGAATGCGTTTGAGGAAATCTTTCTGGTTTTCGTTGAGGGGACCTGCACGGGCAATCAGTTCGGTATAACCAATGACGGAGGTCAAAGGGGAGCGCAGGTCGTGGGAAACGGTATGCACCATTTCGTTGCGGACGCGGTCCACTTCCTTTAGGTAGGTAATGTCCTGCATGGTGATGACGTAACCGATTTCGGGGATGGCGGTGTATTGTGCGCTTGCCACTCTGCCGTCGGGAAAATTGACTTCGTGATATTGCAAGGGATCGTCAGTATGGTTGCTGGTAATCAGGGCGTGCAAATCGGGATGCTGAATGACATCCAGCACGGGCTTGCCGATGACCGCCTGCTCATCCAAGCCGAAGGAAGCGCACATGGCTGGGTTGACCAACAGAATTACGTTGTCTTCATCCAGAATCATCACGTTGTCGTGAATACTGTTGATGACGGTTTCCAAGCGGGAGCGCTCCGCCTCCGAAATTTGTGCGCGTTTTTTGAGGGAGGATGTCGTCCGTTTGACTTCGCGGCGCAGCCAGTCGCCAACGCGGTGGGCATGTTTGAGCGCTCCTTCCACGATGCCCACGATGTCGTCGGTGTGCAGGGGTGGGGCAAGGAAACCGTTGATGCCCAGTTTGAAGACCCGCTTGGCAAACTCCGGCGTCGCTTTTTCGGTATAGACGAGGAAAGGCAGGGTGGGAAAACGTTCGAGCAGTTCGGCAATAAGTTCCAGCCCGTCATGCCCGTCGAAGTTTTCGCCCACCATCAAAAGAGCCGGGGTGGTTTCCTGCAGCAAGCGGCTCAATGCCTTTGTATCCGCCGCAATTGCCGTCTCATAATTGACGGCTTGCAGGGCGCGATCCATCAGCTTCAAGGTGTGCGAACCATCGAGCGCCAGCAGGATAAGGTCTTTTTTGGGCATGGGTGTCTGCGAAAATTTTACTTGGTTTTCTGTGCCATGGGTACAGCAGGCATGGTCTTTTCTGCGGCAGCAGATAACCTCTGCAGGGCGGCGCGTGCAGTTTGCAGCGCCTGCCGCTGATCGTTGGTCAGCACACCGGGCATCTCTGTCAGAAGCAAATCAACCGATTGGATTGCCGCGCGTACCTCCTCCATCACCACCTTGCGGGTATTTTCCAGGGTGAGGTATTGCCGCTTTTGGGCTTCCCTGGCAGCCTGCACCGCCTCATTCAATGCGCGGAACAGCCGGGCATTGACTAGCGAAATCGAGGCATAATCGGCAACTGCCTCCAGCAGGGTCTGTTCGGAAGGAGTAAATGGCTTTGCTTCCTTCCGCACGACGACCAACATGCCGATCACCTCCAACTGCACCTTGATCGGCACCACACAGACCGATTTTCCCAAACTGGCAATCCGAAACTTGGAAAGCGGGTCGCCTTCCATTGCCAGCGTCTCGCCGGAAAGCGCCACCAGCGCGCTGATGCCGTCGTCCAGCGGCATGTTCATGTACTTTGCCCATGCCTGCGGCAGACCACGCTGGGCGGAAAGAAGGAACGTCTTGCTATCCCGCTCACGGATGAGGAGCCAGGCAATGTCGGCGCCGGTGACTTGCGCCGCGCCATCCACAATTTTCTGAAACAAAATGCGCTGGTCGGTGATGGAAATGACCGCCTTGCCCAGCCCGATGATGGCAGTCAACTCGCGCACCTTGCGCTGTAACTGCTCGTTCATCTCGGCAACCTGCCGGTCGAGCCGCTGGTTTTCGCGCTCACTGCGCACGCGGGCAAGCACGCGCTCTACTGCCGAGAGCACTTCGGCATCGCGGGCGGGCCACAGGATGTAATCCGCCGCACCCAGGCGGAACGCCTGAATGATGTCCTGCTCCTGACCCTTGTTGGCAATCACCAGCAGGGGCGTATCCACGCCTTGCGAAGCCAGCGCCACCAGCAGGTCTTTGGTGCTCAAGCCGGGCAGGTTAAGGTCGGCAATGATCAAATCGGGGGGAGAGTGGAGCGCCTTTTTGATGGCGGAGGACGCATCGGCGACGACATCCACCTGATAGCCCACAAATTGGAGAGTCTGACGGGCAATCAGGTCGCTGATTTTTGGGTCGTCTTCGACGAGCAGGATGCGATCCCCGGTACTTGGCATGATGTCTCTCAATCTGAATGTGCGTTGACCATTGTAACACCCTTGCTTCAAATCGTGAGCGGGCGGGCGTTGCAACAGTCTTTCAAAAGAAACTTACAGGGAAAAGAGCGGACGCGCCAGACCGGTCTGGATGCCGCGGTGATTGTAGATGGGCTTTACGGGTCCAAACCGACCGAGCGCCTGTTCCTGCTTCGAGGACAGGGCGCCCAACTGACGCAGAATCTCCAGCGTCACCGCCGGGCGGACGCGGGTGCTCCATTCGTATCGGTCGTTCATCCGCGCGGCGTCGCCATCCGAAACCTTGAAGGCGATGCCCACGCCGGGCGTGTCCTTGCCCAGTGCGCCGGGCATGAGACCGATAATCTGATAGCCCTCCGCGCCGCGCTTGCAGACAATGCGCCCCTCGCCCGCCCGCATCAACTCGCAATCGAATTCGCCGTCGGCGCTGACCATTTCGGGATGGGAGGTCATGGCGGAGGTGATTTTGCGGCAGGCTTCGGCGCGGGGGGCAGGCAGGGCGTGCGGGTCGCACAGACGCGCCATGCCCAGGGCGGCGTTGTAGAGCGGCATGGCAAAGTTCGGTGCGGAACAGCCGTCAATGCCGAGTTGAATGTTTTCGGACGGAATCAGGCACAGGTCCGAGAGCGAAGCGAGGATGTCTTGTTGAATCGGGTGGCGGATGTCGAGGTAGGTGTCGAGGGGCAGTCCGCGCATTTTGGCGTGGGCAAGCATGGCGGTATGTTTGCCGGAACAGTTATTGTAGAGGGGCGTGGGTGACTTGTCCTGGAGAATGAGCGCTTTGAAGGCATCCACATCGCCGGGCAGGTGCGCGCCGCATTGCAGATGACTTTCGTCAATGCCGATTTTGGTTTGCATTTCCCGCACGGTTTGCAGGTGCCTGGCGCTTCCTTCATGTGAAGCGCAGGCAATGGCGAGCTCGCGCAGGGTGAGGTGGAAGTGTTCCACGCCGCCGCGTTCGACAAACGGAAGCGCCTGAAAGGGTTTGGCGCTGGAGCGTAAAAAGGCGACGTGGTAGGGGTCGCCGAGAGAGGCAAGCAGTTTGCCGTTGGAATCTACGACGGCGATACAGCCATAGTGGATAGATTCGGTGATGCCGCCGCGAGTGGTTTCGAAGAGAGGTTGTACGTTCATTATTCGTCTATGGCGCTGAATGCGGCGGAGGGGTAATGACGCGCAAAGTAATTGCGCAGACCGAAGCGCAGGCGGTGCAGGTATTGTCTTTGCTTTGCGGCAGGAGCCTTGAATTCCTTCAGCAGGGAGTCGGCGAGTTTGTCCGTCAGTGCGGGAGTGACGGAACGCTTTTCGCTCAGTTTTTCGATCTTGGTCTGTATCTGTTTGAGCAGGTCGGCTTGTGCGCGGACGGCTTGCATGTTCACCACGCCGCCGCGCCCGCTGACGATGGTGTAGCCCTTGAATTCGGGGCTTTGCAGGTGGTCGAGCGTTTCGAGCCAAGCAGGCAGGTCGGCGTGGGCGAGGAAGGGCGGCTGTCCCTTGAGGACGGCGTCGCCGACGAAGACGATTTTTTCTGCCGGCAGGATGACCCAGATGGCGCCGCTGGTGGGACCGGGGTGACTCTCGAGGAGAACCGGCGTGTCGCTCCAGTGCAGCGCCATGCGGCTCACGAAGGAAATTTCCGGCGGCGCCCAGCGCACGCTGCCCAGACCGGGGATGGATTCCCAGTTGGCGCCGGTCTCGTCGCCCTGTGCTTTGAAGGTGTTGGGGCGGTTCTGGAAGGCGCGGGCGGTCATTTCGTGGGCGATGACCGTGCAGTCCATCATGCGGACGCCCAGCGTGCGGTCAGGGTGGGAGTCGAGGTTGATGAGGACGCGTTCGTGACCGTTGCCCATGCCCATCAATGCCGCGCGCCAGGCGCGTCCGTCTTCGGGGGCGGGGGGCGCGTCAATCTGGATCAATCCGCGCGTTTGGACGATGACGCCCAACGTTACGCCGGGGAAGCGGTCTTCGATATAGACGTTTTTTGCAATGGAATCCATTGAATGTACTCTCCTGAAGTGCGCTGGCAATATCTTATCACGTCACCTTACACGGTGGCGCGAGATTTATCTCGTGTTTCTTGGCGACACGAGCCCCCGTTCGGGGACAATGTGTTGCGCTACGAGAAAACTGCGTAAGGCGAGTTATCACCTTTCGGCAGGGGGAATTATAACGCCCATGCGGGATGCACATGGGCGTTATCAATTCAGAGAGTGTCTAAAAGAATGGGCTAAAGATTTTTCTGCCACAGAGCTCACAGAGATCTCTGAGAAAAATCTCAAAATCTCTGTGCTCTCTGTGGCTAAGCCCACGACATTGGGCACTCCCTCAATTCACGTCAATGAGCGGGGCGGAAGCCGCTTGCTCAGTTTATGGAAGTCTTTCGGATTCGTGAAATCTGCGGCTAAAGAATTGGGCTTGTCCTTTTGAAAAGACAAGGCAACAACATGAGTTGATGCTCGCCTTACGCGATGGCGTGAGATTTATCTCGCGTTTTCAGGCGACATCAATGTCGCGCTACGAGAAAACTATGTAAGGTGAGTTAATGGTGAAATCGGGAAACCAGATTTTTCCACCACTCATCTTTTTCGCCCGGCACGAAGGGGGTGTAGAGCGTCAGCCGGTCGGCAATGCCGTCGTAGCGCTGTTTCAATTCGTCCGCCAGTTTGTCTTCCTCGGTCACCAGACAAAACTCGCCCAGCATCTCGTCGGTGATGAGCATGGGCATTTCCGCCCATTCGCCCTTCGCCGCGTGTGCGGACAATGTCTCTGCAATGCCGCCCCAGCCGTGCAAGTCCATGACCGGGCGGTAGGATGGGGTGGATGCGTAGAACGCCACCTGCGCCCGCGCGAAGTTCATCTCTTCGGGCGTGGTGGCGATGAACGCGGTCACTGAAATGCTGATATCTTTCCTCTTTCTACTTTCTTTTTCTGCTCCTTCTTCAAGCGCAGGAAGGATCACCTCTTTCAAATAACGCGGGCTGTGGAAAGGATGGACATGAAATCCATCGCACAACTCGCCTGCCAGTCTGGCGAGTCCGGTATTGACGCCGGCGATGTAGATGGGAATTGACCTCACCCCCAGCCCCTCTCCTTTAGGAGAGGGGGGCAGGGGTGGAGGTTGAAAAAACGGCGACATCAGCGTAATCTTGTAATACTCGCCGCGATAATTCAATTTCGTGCCGTTTTGCCAGCAATCCCAAAAGGCGCGGATGACCTCGATTTGCTCGCGCAGTTTCTTGACCGGCGACTCGGGCCACGGCTGACCGAACCTGCGCTCGATGTGTGCCTTGACCTGTGTGCCAAGACCCAGAATGAATCGTCCGCCGGATTGGGCGGCAAGGTCCCAGGCGGTGTAGGCTAGGTTGGCGGGGGAACGCGCAAAGGAAACCGCAATCGCCGTCCCGAAATTGAGATGCGATGTATGTTCGGCAATCAAGGCGCAGGGCAGGAAGGGGTCATGTTGAGTCTCCTGTGTCCACAGCGCGTCGAATCCGATTTCTTCCGCGGCTTTGGCAATCGCGGGAACGTCTTTCAAACCGACAATGGGAAGTGCAGCATCGAGTTTCATTTTTCACCTGGTGGTCGAGTAGGCGGCGGGTCTCGATACGTGCTTCGCACACTCGACCATCGCCGCCGTATCGAGGCCACATTAATCACTTAGCAAATATGCCATAATCCAATTCGTCGTGGCGTTCAACCCATCCATGTGCGCGCGTTCGTAGTTGTGCGAAGCGTCAATGCCGGGACCAATTAACGCCAGCGCCACGTCGCCGCCTGCGTGCCAGAACGCCTCGCCATCTGAACCGTAGAACGGATACACATCGGTTTTGTACGGGATGCCGTACTTCTCGGCGAGCGAGCGCATCTTTTTATTCAAGCCTTCGTGATACACGCCGCCGCTGTCCTTGATGCACAACGTCGCGTGAAATTCATCGGACTCTTGCCCCGCCCCCACCACTGCCATATCCACCGTGACCAATTCTGCGACATCGGAGGGAATGCCCGCCGCCGCGCCGTGACCGACCTCCTCGTAATTGGAGATGTGGAAATACACGGTTCTTGCCGGACTTTGACCTGATTCTGCCAACGACTTGATCGCCGCGACGAGATTTGCCACGCAAGCCTTGTCGTCGAGAAACCGCGAGCGGATGAATCCGTTCGTCACTTCGACGCGCGGATCGAACGCCACGCAGTCGCCGATGTTGATTCCCAACTCGCGTGTTTCTTTTTCGCTGGTGGTGCGCGCATCCAGGCGGACTTCCATGTGGTCTTCATCGCGCGGCGTTCTACCTCCCTCGCCGCCGTAGATGTGGCCCGACGCCTTGTCAATCAGCACCGAACCGCGAATCTTTTCACCCTTCGACGTGAACACCCATACCCCCTCCGTTTCCACACTGTTCCATTGAATCCCGCCGATGCGGCTCAACTTCAATCGCCCGTTCGGCTTGATTTCCTTGACCACCGCGCCGAGCGTATCCACATGAGCGGTCAATGCAACAGGGGGTAAATTGCTTTCCACTTTCCACTTTGCGACGAGCGCGCCTTTGCGGGTTCGCGAGAGCTCCAATTGCTGGTATTGTGAAAGTTCCTTCTCCACAAACGCAATCGCAGGCTCGGCAAAGCCGGTGGGGGAGGGAATGTTGAGCAGCTTGACGAGAAAGTCAACGAAATAATCCTGGTTGATGGCTGGCAGTGACATGGGTCTCCTCTTATTCTGTTCACAAGTTTACAAATTAGACTTTATCGGAATTAACCTTCATTCACCGTCCCGAAGGTTTGGTTTGAGCAATTTGAACGTCTGGTAGCAACCTTCGGGACGTTTTTTTCTAATTACCGATAAAGTCCATTGAAAGGTTTGCAAGTTTAACCTTCTATCTTTCCGACTTTCAACTTTCCAATCATCCAACCTTCAAACCTTCAAACTCCATAATTTTCTTCCTCCACTCCGGCGGGATGGGGATGGTCTTCCCTGCGCGGTAATCATACGTCACCATGACAACCTCGCCCTTTGCCAGCACCTTGCCGGTCTCTGCGTCCACAATGTTCTGCTCCCAGGTCATGGACTTGTTTCCCAGTTTCGCCACGTGGACGCCCACTTTCACTTTCTGCCCGAAATGGATGGGTTCATGGTAGGCGATGTGTGCATCTGCAAGGATGACGCCGATTTCCATGAAGGACTGGTCCTTTGTGAACAGTCCCAGTGCGATCATGTAGGCGATGCGCCCCTGCTCGAAATAGGTCAGATGTTTGGCGTTGTTGACGTGTCCCTGCGGGTCCAAATCCCCGTAACGGACTTCGATGGGATGATAGAAATTGAAATGGGTCATATTGCGCGATTATACACCGCACTGGTTTTAGAAAATTTGTGCTATACTCCCGTCATGCCCCTCATTCGTTCCTCCGATATTGGAACCTATCTCTATTGCCGCCGCGCCTGGTGGTATCGAAAACAGGGCGTCGAACCGGCGAACCAGGCGGAACTGGCTGCCGGGACTGAACTCCATCGAAAGCATGGACGTCAGGTGCTGGCTTCATCCATCAAACGGACAATCGGGTTGATACTGCTGATGATTGCCCTCGTTCTGCTCGTGGCATACTGCTCGGCACAGATTCTTTAGCCATTCATTGCAACCGTAACTGATTACTGTTCACTGATTACTGTTCACTGATTACTGTTCACTGATTACTGCTCACTGATTACTGCTCACTGCTTACTGCCTCATGCTCTACCTTGCCCTCGCCCTGCTCTTCCTCGCCTTCCTTCTCTTCTGGCAATCGAGCCGCCAGCGGAAAGCCGCCGGTCTGCCCGGTGGGCGCGTCATCTACACCGATACTCGCGGCTGGAACAAAGTGGAAAAACCGCTCTACTACGCTCCCCTCGAATTGACCGGCAAGCCCGATTACCTCATCGAAAAGAACGGGCAGATTATTCCTGTGGAGGTCAAATCGGGGCGTGCGCCCGATGCGCCGTATGACTCACACATCTTTCAACTGGCTTCCTACTGCCTGCTGGTGGAAAAGACCTATCACAAACGTCCCCCTTATGGGATCATTCACTACGAGGGGCGCGACTTCGCCGTGGATTACACCCGCGACTTGGAAGCCTCCCTGCTCGACCTGCTGGCGGAGATGAAACGCGACGAGCGCAGGAAAGAAGTCCCTCGGTCGCATGAACAGGCGTCCCGTTGTAAGCGATGCGGGTATCGGGATGCGTGCGATCAGTCGTTGGCGTAAGGGTATAATTCATCCGTCATGTCCGACATTTTCATCCCCAAACATCCCGTTGTGACCGCCTACCCAAAAATGCCCGAAGCCTTTGCGGAGGTTGCGGCAATGTCGGCGTATTTCAAAGAGAGGGGGCTGGATGCGCCGCACGGCTCGATTTACGATGAGGAATTGCGTAAACGGGTACGCGCGGGGGAGTTCGACCTGCTGATTATCGCGGGCGGCGACGGGAGCGTCTTGCGGGCGGGACATCTCTGTGCGCCGAGCAGGGTTCCGATTCTGGGCGTGAACCTTGGTAATATCGGCTTCCTCATTCAGGTGGACCGCCATGAGTGGCGCGAATATTTCGACAAACTGCTGGCAGGCGAAGCGTGGATCGAGAATCGCATGATGATTCACGCCGAACACATTCGGGCTGGCGAAATCGTCGGTTCGTGGGATGCGTTGAACGAGGTGGTGGTTGGGCGCGGGCAGACTTTGCGCCCCGTCCGTCTGACGGCGTTTGTGGACGGGCGTCAGTTAACCAGTTACGTTGCAGACGGGTTGATTGCCGCCACCGCCACCGGCTCGACCGCCTACGCCCTCGCCGCGGGCGGACCCATCCTGCCGCCCGAACTGCGCAACATTTTGCTCGTGCCGATTGCCCCGCATCTTTCCGTTGACCGCGCGGTGGTACTTGCCGCAGGTTCGATGGTCGGCATTCGCGTGGACAGCGAAAACGCCGTCTTGAGCATTGACGGTCAGCCCTCCATCACCCTGATGGAGGACGACCGTGTGGATGTGCGCGCCGCCCAGGTCACCGCCCAATTCGTCCGCTTTGGCGACCCCGGCTACTTCTACCGCAACCTGACCGCCCACATGAACGAAAACTCTTTGCGGCTGCCACGATAAGAAAACCTCAAAGGAAATAAAAAAAAACACCTTCGTACCGCTTTGTAACCCGCCGCGGCAAAAAAACAGGACGACCACGATGACCGAAGTAACCACCGAAACACTCTACTGCTACGTTCACCCAACCCGTGAGACCACCCTGCGCTGCGCCACCTGCGAACGTCCCATCTGTGTCTCGTGCGCGATCCGCACGCCGACGGGCTACCGCTGTAAGGAATGTGTGAAGGGACAGCAGAAGATCTTCAACACCGCTGAATGGTATGACTACGTTATTGGTTTTGTCGTGGCGGCGGTGCTTTCGGGTATTGCCTCTTTTCTCGTGACCCTCATCGGGGGCTTCGGCATTTTTGGCTGGTTCATCATCTCCGCCGGCGCGCCGACAGCCGGTGTCTTCATTGCCGAAGCGGTGCGGTTTGTCGTTCGCAGGCGGCGGGCGCGCGCCTTGTTCCTCACCGTCGCGGCGGGCGTGGTGCTGGGCGCATTGCCGACCCTGCTCTCTCAACTGGTTTTCTTCGACCTGTTTGGTGTCATCTTTCAAGCCATCTATCTTTTCATCGCCGTTCCTGTTGTGTACACACGCCTGTCGGGCATCCAATTGTTCCGATGAGACCTGATTCATGCTTACCGAACTTCACATCCAAAACTTTGCCATCATAGACAAACTCGACCTGCGCTTCGGTCCCGGTCTCATCATCCTTACCGGCGAGACGGGCGCGGGCAAGTCCATCATCCTCGACGCCGTGGTCATGCTCATCGGCGGCAAGGCGGATACGACCTACGTCCGCACGGAGTCAGACGCGGCGCTGGTCGAGGGCGTGTTCCAGCTCAAAGGTCCAGAAAGAGAAGCGGTGCATGAGGTTTTGAAGCGCGAAGAATTGATGGACGATCCCGATTACGTCACCCTCTCCCGCGAAATCCGCAGAGAGGGACGCAGTGTGGCGCGCGTCAACGGGCGGACAGTGGGAGTCTCGCTCCTGAAGGAAATCGGCGCGCTCGTGGTGGATATTCACGGACAGGCGGAACATCTCTCGCTTCTCGATTCGCGCGCGCACCTGGGCTTGCTCGACCGCTACGCCGACATTGCGCGTCCCCTCAGCGACTACCGCCAGACCTACCACGCTTTGTTGAATCTGCGCCGCGAGTTGAACGAACTCCGCAAAGCCCAGGCAGACGCCGACCGCCGCATCGAGATGCTGACTTATCAAGCGGAGGAAATCGAAGCGGCGCGTCTGAAAGCGGGCGAAGACGAAGAACTGCGCAAGGAACGCGACCGTCTCGCCAACGCCGAGTCGCTGGCGCAGAACGCGCAGGAGGCGCTCGCCATCCTCGACGAGGGTTCGCCCGAAATGCCCGCCGCCAGCGACCTGATCGGGCAGGCGGCGCAGGCGCTGGGCGCGCTGGCAAAACTCGACCCAGCCCAAAACGAACTGGCAAATCAGGCGGAAGTCCTGCTCGATACCATCTCTGAGATTGTCCATAGTCTGCGGAATTATCTCGATGAAATCGAGTTCAACCCCAAGCGGCTGGAGGATGTGGAGGAGCGCCTCGACCTCATCCATTCCCTCAAACGCAAGTATGGCGGGAGCATCCCGGCGGTCATTGCCTACGGACAGGACGCCCGCAGACAACTGGAAACCATCACAGGCGCGGCGGAACGCATCGAAGAACTGGAATTGCAGGAGGCGAAACTGCTCGATGCGCTGGCAAAGCAGGCAAGTCTGTTGAGCGAAAAACGCAAGTCGGCGGCGGAGGCGATGAGCAAAGGCATCGAAGCCGAACTCGACGATTTGCGGATGTCTGCCGCCCAATTCCGCGTGGATTTTCAAACCAAGCCCGACCCGAACGGCATCCCCCTGGGGAACGGCGACCGCGTCGCTTTCGACCAAAACGGATTCGACAAAGTGGAATTCCTCATCGCTCCCAACCCCGGCGAGGGACTCAAGCCGCTGGTCAAAATCGCCTCGGGCGGCGAGACCTCGCGCCTGATGCTGGGACTGAAAAACGTCCTCGCCCGCGCTGACGAGGTGCCATCGCTTATCTTCGATGAAATTGACCAGGGCATCGGCGGGCGCGTGGGCATGACGGTCGGACAAAAGTTATGGAATCTCTCGCGCCTGCATCAGGTCTTCTGCGTGACGCACCTCCCGCAACTGGCGGTCTTCGGCGACGAGCATTACCATGTTCAGAAACTGGTGCAGGGCAGCCGCACCATCACCCGTGTCGAACGGCTGGACGGGGAGGCGCGCCTGCTCGAACTCTCACAGATGCTCGGCGAGGTGGGGGAGGGGACTCTCAGGTCTGCGCATGAGTTGATGCAGGTGGCGAGGGGGATGATCAAGGGGAAGTAGAACTTCGGAAATTTTCAGCCACGGAGTTTACCGCTTTTTATCCGTGAAAATTCGTGTCATCCGTGGCTGATGATTAATTCTTTGACATCAGAGCCGCCGCCACATACCTCCTCCCCCTCGCTTTCAACAGATTGCACTCCGCCCGAACGCTGCAAGTGGTACAGCATTGACCATCGGGACCGATCTCCAGCAGTTTCCCCTTTTTGACCAGCAACTCGATCATGGACAACACCGCTGATGGCTGGGCGTTCACCGCGCGGCTGATCTCGGAGAGACTCAACCCGTTCTCCTTCGCTTCCAACAACGCCACAATTTGATTCAGCATGGACGCCTCATCCCAGCCCAAGCAGGCGTCCGCCCTGATAGACGAGGAAGGCGGCAAGCCACGCAACGACGGTCTGATAGACGGCAGAAGTCGCCGCCCACGACCTTCCGAACTCGTGTTTGATGGCTCCCAGCGTGGCAACGCACGGTACATAGAGCAGGACGAAAACCAGCAGAGCCACCGCGCTCAACGGCGTGAAGTGTTCACGCAGGGCAAGGCTCAGGGCGGTGTCCTCGCCTGCGGCTTCCTCATCCACCAGATTCACGCCGGGCAGGATGCTCAACAGGATTTTTCCCGACCCGACCGCCGCCTCCACGAATCCCCGACCGATGACGGTCAGTTCTTTGCCGAAAGTTGTTGGCTCCTCAATGGGCTTTTCCTCCCCTCCCACATACACCTGACTCAACGTGCTGACGACGATTTCCTTTGCCATAAAGCCGGAGACCAGCGCACCGCCCGTCTCCCAGTTGCCGAAACCGAGCGGGGCAAAGAGCGGCGAAAGCGCGCCGCTGACCCTGCCGAAATAGGAGTCGCGCGGGTTGCTCACGCCCCAGGGCAGGCTGAGCAGTGTCCACATTACAATGGAAGCCAGCAAAATCGTTGTCCCTGCCTTGCGGACGAACTCGCGCGTGTTCTCCCACATGTGGATGAGCACACTCTTCAACGCGGGCTGGCGGTAGGGAGGCAGTTCCAGCACAAACGCGGAGGTGACATCCGGCTTGAGGATGGTTCGGGTGAAGACCATCCCTGCCAGCATGGCGACGACGATACCCAGCGCATACATCGCCCAGATGACCGTCCCTGCGCGTGCGCCGAAGAAGGCGAGACCGAAGACCACATAGACTGGTAATCGCGCCGAGCAGGACATGAGCGGCACGAGCAGAGCCGTCAGCACGCGGTCGCGGCGGCTGGGGATGGTGCGGGTGGCATAGATGGCTGGGACGGCGCAGCCAAATCCCAAAATCATGGGGATGAACGATTTGCCGTGCAAACCCACCACGCGCATGAAACGGTCCATCACAAAGGCAGCGCGCGACATGTAACCCGAGTCTTCGAGCAGGGCGAGGAAAAAGTAGAGGATCAACAGCCCCGGCACGAAGACCAGCACGCCTCCGACTCCTGCGACAATTCCGTCAATGACGAGAGAATGTATCCATGCAGGAGCAGTTACGAGGTCAAGAATGAAGCGGAAAAGGCGGGCAATCGGTCCGTTGATGACCGCGTCCGTCCAATCCAGAAAGGGGGAAGACACGTCAATCACCAGCCGAAAGACAACGTACATGACCGCAAAGAACACAGGCAGACCGAGCCACTTGTGCGTGACGATGTCGTCAATGCGGTCGGTCAGGGCGATGCGGTCCATGAGCGGGCGGTGGAACGACTGACGCACGACGCCGTTGATGTACCCGTAGCGGCGGTCGGCGGTGAGCAGGTCCACGTCGTCGCCGAGCATGTCTTTCAGATGATTGGCGCCCTGCCGCGCCCGTGCGATGACCCGGTCGCCGTTGGGCATCTCGCTCACGCGCTGGAGGATGTCTTCATCGGCTTCGAGCAGTTTGAGCGCCAGCCAGCGTTTGGGGTAGCGGGCGGTGTCGAAACCCAGTTCATCGAAGGCGGCGATGAGTTTGGCGATTTCGCGTTCGATCTTGCCGCCGTAATCGAGTTGGAAGAGGGGAGAGGTTGTAATGGTCATGTTAGTCATGTTTGCCACGGAGTCACAGAGACACGGAGAAAGAATCTTAAGAAAGACTCTGTGTCTTTGTGGCTCTGTGGCTGGATTTCTTTCCTGCAGCGCGTATCGCTTTATTGATAAGTTCGGAAATCCCCCTGCCTTTGTTTGCCGCCGTTTGCACAATGGGAATGTTCCCCAGCAGTTGCGAGAGTTGCTCCACGTCTATTTTCGCGCCGTCCTTTTGCAGTTCGTCGGTCATGTTGAGGGCGAGGATGACGGGAACCTCCAATTCGAGCAGTTGGACGGTGAGGTACAGGTTGCGCTCGAGATTGGTCGCATCCACCACGTTGATGACCACATCCGGGCGCTCCTCGATGATGAAATCGCGGGCGATGATTTCCTCGGGTGAATAGGCGGTGAGACTGTACGTGCCGGGCAGATCCACGATGCGGATGGTCTTGCCGGCATGTTCGATTTCGCCCTCCTTCTTCTCGACGGTTTTGCCGGGCCAGTTGCCGGTGTGCTGGCGCAGCCCCGTCAGGGCGTTGAAGATGGTGGTCTTGCCCGCGTTGGGATTGCCTGCCAGCGCGATGGTGAGGTCAGCCATGCGATTCTCCGTGCAGGGTCACTTCGATGTTGGCGGCTTCCTCCTTGCGCAGTGCAAGATGATAGCCCTTGATGAAATATTCGATGGGATCGCCGAGCGGGGCATGGCGTTCGATGAGAATCGTCTCGCCTTTGACGATGCCCATCTCCACGAAACGTCGTCTCAGTGCGCCATTGCCGTTGACTTTGGTAATGACCGCCCTTTGTCCGGGGCGGAGAAGATGAAGTTGAATGGGTTTGGACATTTCGTTCTGTTTCTCCGGGTTTTTTTGCTACTCGTCATCAGTCGGCGCTAACCCACGAGCGATTCGTGAGGATTGGCGTGGATTAGCGGAGGTATGTTTATTCCACAATCACAAACTCCGCCATCGAAAGTCCCAGCGCCGCTTCCTTTCCGTTCACCAGCAGGGTGAGTGGACCGTCCAGCGGCGCGGCTTCGATGACTGTAACCGTCTGCCCTGGCAGAATGCCCTTCTCCTGCAAATACTTGAGTACTTGAGTTGATGTGGCATTGACCGCCCGCACCGTCACCGTCTCGCCGGGCGCCACTTCGCGCAACGACCGTCCGTTCAGCGGGGTAAACGCTCCGTTTGCGTCGGGGATGGGATTGCCGCGCGGGCAGACCGTCGGGTTTCCCAAAAAAGCCGCCAGCGCCTCGGTCACTTCGGGGGCGGTGGCGTGTTCGAGCGAGCAGGCAAGTTCGTAAATCTTCGCCCACTCGATCTTCAAATGCTGATACAGGAACACCTCCCACAGCCGTTGCCGCCGCAGGACGTTCGCCGCCGCCTCGCGTCCCTTCTTCGTCAGCGTCACGCCCTTATACGGCGTGTGCTTCACCAGTCCCTGCTCGCCCAGCCGCCGCATCATCTCGTTTGCCGAAACGTGCGTCACGCCCAGGCGTTCGGCGAGGCGCGCAATCGCCACATCGCGGTCACCCAGTTCGACCAGCGCCTTCAGATACATTTCCGTGCTTTCGCTCAACTGCGGCATGGACATAAGGCAACCCTTTCAAAAATCTTATGGCTGACCTTATTATTTCACCGTCCCCCAATTTGGGATAATGATTTTTGTCACAATTTTCACAAGAAGGATGTACGCCGCTTCATTCCGCCCCGATACCTGCAACGTCCCGAAGGGCTTGTTCCTTCGGGACGTTTTTCTTTACTTCCTTCGTGCCGGCGTCTTCAACGGCGGGAGTTTATTTCCCTCGCCGCGCCGCACCACCTCCACCCAGAGCGAGGCGGCGAGTTCGTAGCCGATGACGTGATCCTGGGGCTTCATTTGCAGGCGCAGCGGTCCCTTGAACGGCGCGCAGCTCAACAGGTGGAACGGCGTCCCCGGCACCAGACCCAGTTCGCCGATGTAGCGCAGTTTGTCGAAGTCGTGCGTGCGGACGCGGCTGACGATGCAATCGGAGCCAGACGGCACCTCCAACAGCGGCTCATCGCGGACCTCGGGCATGATCCCCTCTTTGGATGGAATCGGCTCTCCGTGCGGACAGCGCGTGGGATGTCCCGCCAGATCGAACATGCGGTCTTCGATTTCGTCGTTGACGCCCTTTTCGAACGTATCGGCGAGTTCGTGGGCGGTTGCCCAATCGTAGTTCATGACCCTGACGAGGAACACCTCCGTCAGGCGGTGGCGGCGCAGGGAGGGCATGGCGATCTTTTCGCCCTCAGGGGTGAGGCGCACGCCGCGGTACGGTTCGTGGACGAGGTACCCCCCTTTGTGCAAGCGTTTGACCATGGTCGAGATCGCCTGCGCCGAGGCTTCGACGTGCGACCCCAACAATGAAAGCGATACCTGCTGGTGGTCATGCTGCAGGCGGTAGATTTCGGCGGCGTAACGCCGCATGGCAGGGCTGACAGACATGAAACTCCAAATGATTTGCGTCGCCGGCGTTCTCAATGCCGATTGCACCAGCGAGCGCAATCTACACATGGGGATCGGAATTTATCAATCAGGTTGAAAACTCGTTGCAATAAGATATAAAGGAATTTTATAACAAATATCTAGATTATTCGGCTGGCGGAAATTATACTATACGTCACAAATTGCAGATAAAACCGACAGGTTTTATCTGTAGTTTGCGAAAACATACACTCTTCAAGGAGACATGCTTAATGTTCAGCAAGTCGAAACTCTTCATCGTTTCCCTCGCGTTGATGCTGCTGGTCAGCGCGTGCGGGAGCGCGCCAGCCGTCAGCGAGGATACGGCAAATGCAACCGAACCAGCCTCGGGCGTCATTCCCGAAGCGCCTGCCGGGGCGGAGGTCTCAGGCAGTCTGGTGATTTACACGGGACGGTCCGAGCCGCTCATCCAGCCCGTCATCGAGGCGTTCAAGGCGAAGTATCCGAATGTGGAGGTGTTGCTCAAGGCGGGGAGCAACAGCGAACTGGCAAACGCGCTCATCGAGGAGAAGTCCAACCCGCAGGCGGACGTGTTCGTCACCACGGAGTTGTTCACGATCCAGGCATTGGCGCGGGAGGGAATTTTCGCGTCGTATTCTCCGCTGGGGGCTGACCAGTTGCCCTCGGAATTTCGCGGCGCGGACAACACGTGGATCGGTTTGACCCGCCGCGCCCGCGTCATTATGTACAACAAGGATTTGGTCTCGGATGACGAACTGCCGACCTCCATTTTCGACCTGACCGACCCGAAGTGGAAGGGGCAGGTTGCGGCGGCTGGCTCGACCAACGGTTCGATGCAGGCGCAGATTGCGGCGATGCGGCAGCTGCTTGGCGAGGAGGCGACCCAGGAATGGCTTTATGGTTTGATCGCCAATGAGGTGACGTTCTTCGGCGGTCACACGGATGTGCGCAAGGCGGTCGGCGCGGGCGAGTTCAAACTGGGGCTGGTCAATCATTATTACTACTATCTGCAACTGGCGGAGGGAAGTAACGTTGGCGTCATCTTCCCCGATCAGGGCGAAGGGCAGATCGGTTTGATTACGAATGCGACGGCGGCGGCGATTGTGAAAGGCGGGAAGAACCTGCCCGCGGCGCAGGCGTTCCTCGATTTTCTCGTCTCGGCGGAGGGGCAGAAGTTGTTCGCCGAGCAGAATTATGAGTACCCGCTTTTGCCCGGCGTGCCGCTGCGTGAGGGCGTCCAGCCGCTGGATGGTTTGCGCCTGGCAGATGTGGACGTGGTGAAAGCCTCCCTCGATTTCGATGCGACGTTCGATTTGATGGAACGGGTTGGGCTGCCGTAAGGCTGTCTGCCAATCTTCGCTAATCAAAAAATTGCATATTTTGCGCTCTCCCCTGGCGCTTGCCCGCCAAGGCATGTGTAGCGCAAAAGCCGCGGTAGAGACCGCCGAATACGCCCCGGAAAAATCTTTGCAACAGAGCAACTCTGCTACAATTTGGCTCATGTTTTTGTTGCGGATTACACGGTTACGCTAAAAATCAAGAACAAACCACAGAGACGCGGAGACACAGAGAAATAAATCTCTGTGTCTCTGTGGTGAGAAAAAAATGAGCGGTATTCCGCGGCTGAAAACTTTGTTTGAAATTCGATCAGGTTAGGACTTTGGAAACGACACGCGCAACGATTTTCTCTATTCGTAATGTTCGCTCTTATCCCATCAGCCCTCGATTGGCAATTGCCGCGGGGCTGGTGGCTTTGTTCGTTGCTGTGCCATTGTTTTACATTTTCATTCGCGCGCTGGGAGCGGAACCCGAAGCCTGGCAGAGGCTTTTACAAACGCGCCTATGGAAATTGCTGAGCAACACACTCCTGCTCGTCGCTGCGGTGACGGGCGGCGCGCTCCTGCTCGGCGTGAGCATGGCGTGGCTGACCGAGCGCACCGACCTGCCCGGCAAAAAAATCTTCCGCTGGATGCTTGCATTGCCGCTCGCTGTCCCGGCGTACATTGGCGGGATTGTGCATCTGGCATTGCTCCGTCCGCGTGGAGGGATCATTCCGCAATTTCTCGAAAGTCTCTTCGGTCAGCCCGTGCCGACGCCCAGTCCGCTGGGGTTTGGGGGTGCGGCGTTTATCCTCACGCTGTTCATGTATCCGTATGTGTATCTGTTGAGCGGTGCGGCGTTTCGGACGTTACACGCCTCGCTCGAGGAAGCCGCGCGTGTCTTTGGGCGCACGCCCATACAGACTCTCTTCCACGTCACGCTGCCGGCCCTGCGACCCGGATTGACCGCCGGCGCTTTGCTCGTTGCCCTCGACATCCTCGCCGAATACGGGACCGTGGCTTTGCTCCGCTATGAGACCTTTTCCTCGGCGATCTTCATCCAACTTTCGGGTCGCTATGACCGTTCGGCGGCTTCTGTCTTGAGCGGCATTCTTGTCGCTATAGCCATTCTCATCCTGTGGGGCGAACTCCGTTTGCAGGGACAGGCGCGCTTCACGCAAATGGAAAGCGCCTGGCGACCCGCGCCGCTCGTGACTTTGGGCAAGTGGCGTCTTCCTGCGTTTTTGCTTGTGGGGGGCGTGGTCTCGGCAAGTTTGCTTGTGCCGTTCACAGTGCTGTTAATTTGGAGCATTCAGGCATTCCTCGACCCGCAGACCATGGCGACTTTGTTTCGTATAGGCACACAAGGATTTGGCAGTTACATCTGGAACAGCCTGTGGAGTTCGAGCGCGGCGGCGGTGATCGCGGTCACGTTGTCATTGCCAGTGGCGCTGCTGGCGGTGCGGTATCCGCATCGTTTTTCGAGATTCATCTCCCGTTTTTGTCAGGTGGGATATGCCATCCCTGGCGTGGTCATTGCGCTCAGCCTGGTGCTGCTGGTGAATCGTTTCCTGCCATTCCTATATGCGACGCCGTTTGTGGTGGTGATTGCCTACGTCTTACGGCACATGCCCCAGGCGGTGAGGGCGAGCGAATCGGCGCTGAAGCAACTCTCCCCGTCGCTGGAGGAGGCGTCGCGCACGCTGGGACGCACGTCATTGCAGACGCTGATTCAGGTCACCCTGCCGTTGATTCTGCCCGGTCTGCTGGCGGGAGGGTCGCTGGTCTTCCTCACTTCGCTCAAAGAACTGCCCGCCACCCTGTTGCTTCGACCCGCAGGTTTTGATACACTTGCCGTCCGTGTGTGGGTGTGGGCAGGGGAGGGGTTTTACTATCAAGCCGCGCCTGCCGCGCTGCTGTTGGTGCTGGTTTCGGCATTGCCGTTATCTTTTCTCCTGCGCAGGGAGCAAATTTTCAAATGACAACTTTGGAAGTACGTCATCTCGTCAAGAAATTTCATGGTTCCGAGCGTTCCGCTGTGAACGATGTTTCGTTCGAACTGGGTGCGGACGAAATCCTCGCCCTCGTCGGTCCGAGCGGATGCGGCAAGACGACCACTCTGCGCCTCATCGCCGGGCTCGAACGCCCAGACGCGGGTCTCATCCGCCTGAACGACCGCGTGGTTGCTTCCGAGTCGGTTTTTGTCCCGCCCGAACAGCGCGGCGTGGGAATGGTGTTCCAGGACCATGCTTTGTTCCCGCATCTGACTGTCTATGAAAACGTTGCTTTCGGCTTGCGAGGAAAGAAGCCCGATGAAATTAAAACCGCCGTCGGCGAGATGCTTCATCTTGTCGGGTTGTTGTCGCTGTCGAAGCGATATCCGCACGAATTGTCGGGAGGGGAGCGTCAGCGCGTGGCGTTGGCGCGAGCGTTGGCGCCGCGTCCTGTCCTCCTGTTGATGGATGAACCGTTCAGCAGTCTCGACGCCGATTTACGGGCGGAAGTCCGCGAGCATGTACGCAACATCCTCAAGTCCATGCGGGCAACGGTAATCTTCGTCACGCATGATCAGGATGAGGCGTTGTTCATGGGCGACCGTCTTGCTGTGTTGAACAAGGGCGAACTGGAACAGATCGGCACGCCCGAGGAAATCTTCCACGAATCGAATACGCGCTTTGTGGCGGAGTTCATAGGCGACAGCGACTTTTTACGGGGCAGGGTGGCGGCGGGCGGAATCCAGACCGAAATTGGTCTGCTGAACCAAATTGTTGACCTGCCCGTTTCGACGCCCGTCGAGATTGCCGTCCGCGCCGACGACATTGACTTCGAGATTGACGGAAGCGGCAACAGCCTGATTGTGGGGCGTTTCTTTCGCGGCGCGTTCAATTTGTATCGTCTGCGACTCAATTCGGGACAAATCCTGCATGCCTTCACCGACCACACGAAGATATTTCCCGTTGGTACGCGCGTGCGGGCGCGGGTGATCGCCGAACATCCGCTGACAGTGTTTTCATATCCCGAACTTGCCAAGTAGTCGGTCTTTTGGGGAGTGTCTAAAAGGCTGGGCTAAAGAAATTTCACCACAGAGAACACGGAGTCCACGGAGATTTTTCAAAGAGATTTTCTCCGTGATCTTTGTGCGCCCCGTGGTTAAATCTTTTGGGTTCTACCGTTTTTAACGGGAAAGCCCAAAACCTTTAGCCACGGATTTCACGAATTCACACGGATTATCTAAAAATTCGTAAAAATCCGTGGCATAAAACCTTACTCACGAGGCATAATCCCGCCAGCAACGGGAGAGCCACACTTTCTTACACTTTCAAAAAGGGGATGCGGATTTTTGCAGAAGACGCGGGAATAAAAAATTCGTGTTCATCTGCGTTCGTTGGCGTTTTCCTCCCCCCGAACCAATATGCAAAGGTATCAGAACGGGTTACATTTATCAATCCCGTTGAAAACTGATTGCAAGCAAGTGTAAATAAATTTTACTAGTTGTATCTAGATAATTGAACTCATTCTGACTATAACATCGCCGTTGAAAAAATCACCTTTGGAGGATTACATGCTGTCAAGTTACCTGCTTTCCCTTCGTGAGGGAATTGAAGCCGCCTTGATCATTGGCATTTTATTGGGCGCTGTGCGCCTTATCAAACGTCCTGCCCTGATACCTGCCGTTTGGTTTGGGACATTGAGCGCGGTTGCCCTCAGCATTCTAAGCGCTGTTCTGTTGACGTTGCTGGGTCTCGAATTGGAAGGAACGGCAGAAGCCATTTTTGAGGGCTTCACCATGTTGATTGCCGCCGCCCTGCTGACTTGGATGATCTTTTGGATGAGCGAACATTCACGCACCTTGAAAACCACCCTCGAAGCCGATATCCATCGCGCCTCGCACTTTGGCAGGCGCGCCATCTTCCTCGTTGCTTTTATCGCTGTCCTGCGCGAAGGCATCGAACTGGCTCTCTTCCTTACCGCAGCGACATTCGTCGCCGGTTCCTTTCAAACTCTCCTCGGCGCTGCTCTCGGGCTGGTCACGGCTATTTTGCTGGGATGGTCCATTTTTGCAAGCACGATCCGTCTTGACCTGCGCCGTTTCTTCCAGGTAACCAGCGTCTTGCTGATTTTCTTTGCGGCGGGGTTGTTCGCTCACGGCGTCCATGAATTTATCGAAGTCGGCTGGCTGCCAGCCATCGTGGAAAACGTCTGGGATGTCAGTTTCCTTCTCAGCAAGGAATCCGTAATGGGTCAATTGATGAGCGCACTGTTCGGCTACAACCCATCCCCCGATCTGACCGAAGTCATCGCATACCTTGCATACTTTGCCGCCATCGGCATTGGGCTTCAGTGGTCCAGCCACAGAACGGCAAAAACAGTACAACTAAACGTCTAATCAAACCCAGACGGCGCATCAAAAAAACGCTTGTGTTTCAAATCGTCTCTCCTCCCTGACGATTTCAGAACCTGATGTTACACGTCTCGAAGGTTTGTCCTGTGCCGCTCGACAAACTCCTTTCAGAGAATTTCACCCCCAGCGATGCTTTCGGGACGTTCTCTGCAAAGTGAGTTGTAAAAACGTTTGAACTGCTGAGATGCCGGGGCGCAAAGGAAAAATCCCTGCCCCGGCGTCTTAGTGGTTGGTGTAAGTTTCCATCCTATCCGAAACTTTGCTACCGTACAACGGTGAAAACCTCAACGCGAATTGCGCTGATTAGACAGATGGCGCGGATTTTTTTTGAAAAAAATCAGCGAAATCCGCGACATCCGCGTTGAAAATGAATTTTGCTCAAAGTTTGTACGGTAGAGAATCCGAAACCAAAAGAGGGGGAAAGACACTCACCAATCCCTAGTAAAATTCTGTGTAAATCTACATTGTCTTGCCGAAAAATCTGCCTAAAATTGTCAAAAACGAGGCGAGGGCGCACATTCCGCCCTTGCCCTGTTTAACCCTCGCTCCCTCAATTACCAATTACCAATTACCAATTACCAACCTCCTATGCTCCTCAAACGCCTCCAACTTGCCCTCATCCACACCGCCGTCGCCATGACGCTCGTTCCCATCAACAGCACCCTCAACCGCGTCATGATCTTCGACCTCGGCATCTCCAAGACCCTCTTCACCCTGCTCGCCATCTTCCCCTATCTGCTTTCGCCCATCCAGGTTGCCATCGGCTCCTTCTCCGACCGTCATCCCATCCTTGGGTACCGCCGCACGCCCTACATCCTCGCCGGGCTTCTGCTGTGCGTGATTGGCGTTGCCGTCTCGCCGCAGGTTGCCCTGCTCATCAGCCAAAACTTCACGCTCGGCATCCTCGCGGGCGTGCTTGCCTTTGGCGCATGGGGCATGGGCTACAACCTCTCCGCCGTCTCTTATCTCTCCCTCGCATCCGAACTCTCCGGCGAAAAGGGACGCGGCAAAACCATCGCGACCATGTTCACGCTCATGGTCATCGGCTTGATTGCGACCGGCATCAGCCTCAGCCGCCTCGTCCCGACCTTTGACCCTGCCACCCTCGAACGCGCCTTCCTCATCGTCGCCGCCTCTGCCCTGACCTTGGGACTGCTCGGTCTCTTCAAACTGGAGCCACGCTTCAGCCTTTCCTCCTCTCCTCAAGCCGAAGGCATGATGGGGGGACAAAGGGGGGCTCCCAAATCGGACACTTACACCATCCGCGAAATGACCGCCGCCATCACCGAAAACCGCGTGGCGAAGATTTTCTTCCTCTACCTGCTCCTGCTCCTTGCCGCCATCCTTGGGCAGGACGTTTTGCTCGAACCCTTCGCCGCCCAAGCCTTCGGCATGACTCTCGAACAAACCTCGCGCATCGTCTCCATCACCAACACCTTTACCCTGATTGCCTTCATCGTGGCGGGCATCCTCGACGGGCGCGTCAAAAAGAAATACGTCGCCCAATCGGGCAACCTCGGCGCGCTGATCGGCTTCCTCACCATCGTCCTTAGCGGACTGACCGCCAGCACAACCGCTTTCTACATTGGCATCACCCTGCTGGGATTTGGCACCGGCATCTCCACCATTGCCAACCTCTCGCTCATGTTCGACCTGACCGTGCCGGAGAAGACCGGACTCTACATCGGCGCGTGGGGCTTCTCGAACGGACTCTCGCGCCTCGTCGGTCTGCTCATGGCGGGCGTGGTGGCAGACGTGGCGACGGCGTTCACCGGCGACGCTTTGCACGGATACTTGGTCGTCTTCGGCATCGAGGCATTGATGTTGTTCGCGGCGGCAATCATGCTCTACCGCATTGACGTTGCCGCCTTCCAGAAACAAGCCCACGAACCCTCCTTTACCGACAGGGTCGCCGTGGTGGCAGATTGAGTTATTGCGTAGCGGACGTTCTCTAACGTCCGAAACCGCGCAGGATGGACACACATGACCGACGAATGGCTTACCCTCAGCGACGCGGCAAAACTGCTTGGCGTGCATCCCAGTACGGTGCGGCTTTGGTCCGACAAGGGCGCGATCCCTGTCCACAAAACACAGGGCGGACACCGCCGCTACAAGCGCAGTGAAATCCTCCTTTGGGCGGATTCCAATTCAAAGTCCAGGAATGAAGCGCTCGAACCCGAAGGGATGATGAATGAAGTGGTGAAGAACGTCCGTATGCAGATTTCGGAGGGACGTCTTCAGGAGGAATCTTGGTATCAAAAACTGGATGAGGATGCGCGTTCCCAGTATCGCATGAGCGCGCGCTCATTGTTCCAGGGGCTGATGACCTACATGACCACGGACGGACATGAAGCCGCTCAGGAGGCGTATGCCATCGGTTACGAATATGCCTCGCGCGCGCGCCGCTACAACCTCAGTTACGTGGACGCGGCGAAGGCGTTCCTGTTCTTCCGCGATGCGCTGGTCGAGTCGATCATCAAGGTGTATAGCGAGGCAAACATCCCCGTCAAACGCGCCGCCGAGATGTATACCAAAATTCACACCTTCACCGACGATATTTTGATCAGCCTGCTGGAAACCTACCGCAAACTGGAACATGCGAATCACTGAGGCGGTATAATCTCCGCATGTTCCTGAACCTTCCCCTCATCCTCGAAACGCGGCGCAACCACGCGCTCGAACATGCCACTCTCCACATCCTTGCGCGCCAATACCGCAATCAAACCATGGCGGGACATTCCAATCCCACAGGCTTTTTCCTGCTCGGCGATTTTCGCACCGAAGACGTGAAATCCGCGGCGGCGGAAGCCCTTGCCCGACTCAAAGCCGGCGAAAGCGGACTTGCCATTCACCCCGGCTGCGGCACCAACCTGGTCGCCGCGGCGGTTCTTCCCGCGACCTTTGCCTGGGCGCCGCTTCGAGGAGCCAAATCCACCCGCTGGCGGCTCCTCCTCATCCCCTTCGCCCTGGCGCTTGCCCTGTTCGGATACTTCCTCAGCAAGCCCCTCGGTCCCTGGCTTCAGAAATACATCACCACCGAAGCCGACCCGGGCGGAATGCAGATCGTGGATGTGGTCTTCGTCCGCAAAGGCGTGCATCGTGTTGTGACGAGGTGAGAGGTACACAGGTACAGCGATACACAAGTACACAAGTACACAGGTACACACGTACACACGTAACTCGTATTCCTCCACTTCCCACTTTCCACTTCCCACTTTCTACTTTCTTCTTTCTTCACACTTCAATTCCCCTCCCCATGCCCCTCCACTTCCTCTTTGGCAACGACGAATTCGCCATCTCGCGCAAACTCAAAGACTTCGAGTCTGACTTTCCCGACCCCACCAGCGCGGACATGAACACCGCCCGCCTCGACGCGCGCTCTGCCAGCGAAGACGACCTGAACAACGCCGTCAACGCCATGCCGTTCCTTGCCAAGCGGCGGCTGGTTTTTCTGGCAAACCCCTCCGCCAAATACAACAATCCTTCCGCCCGCAAGAAATTCCTCGAATTCATCGAAAACGCGCCCGACACCACGCGGCTGGTGATGTATGAAACGGTGGAGCCGCGCGACGCCGACAAACACTGGCTGGTCAAATGGGCGGAAAAGAACAGCGGGAAAATCCAAACTAAAGCCTTCATGCTCCCGAAGTTGAGAGACATGACCGGCTGGATCGTCAACGAGACGAAAAATCAGGGCGGGCAAATCGAACCGCGCGCCGCCGAAATGCTCAAAGACATGGTCGGCGTGGACACGCGTCAGGCGGGGATGGAAATCTCGAAGTTGTTGGCGTATGTCAATTGGGCGCGCCCGGTCACCAGTCAGGATGTGGAGGCGGTCTGCATCGTCACCTCCCAGCAGTCCGTCTTCGATTTCGTGGATGCGCTCTCGAACGGTAATGGCAAATCCGCTCAGCACCTTCTACACCGTCTGCTCGAAACCGAAGACCCGTTTGCGCTGTGGGGGATGGTGGTGCGGCAATTCCGTTTGTTATTACAGGCGCGTGAAATTTTGGACGGGCGCGGCGGCAAGGACGACGTGGCGCGCGCGCTGGGCGTGCATCCCTTTGTGGCGGAAAAGACCGCCCAACAAGCCGCGCACTTTTCGATGGAAACGCTCGAAGTGATTTATCGCCGACTGTTGAAGATTGACGAGGGGGTAAAGACCAGCCAGGTCACGCTCGACCTGGCTCTGGATACGCTGGTGGTGGAGTTGACGCGGTAACCTCATTGCGAGCGTTGGTCGAGTAGTTCCGCATGTTTTTCGCGGGATGTATCGAGACCAACGTGAAGCAATCTCCTGATTTCAAAACAAACTTTCCTGCCTCACATCGTCGCCCGCACCTCTCCACCCGTATTTCTTCATATCCACTTTGTCTTTCACGAAGACGACTCCCTCCTCCTCCAGCAATTGACGCTGTCTCTCTGCGCCGGGTCTCTTGCTGATCTTGCCCTGCGCGTTGATGACTCTCTGCCACGGCACATCGTCGGGGCAGGCTGCCATCGCGCCGCCCACCCAGCGCGGACCGAAGGCTTTGTAGGTTTCAAAATCCACGCCGGGCGGAATGGGCAGCATCAGCGCAATCTGCCCATAGGAGGCGACTTTCCCTCTGGGAATCTGCCGCACCAGGTTCCAGACCTGTTCATAATAGGCTTGCGGGTTGGGAGGGGAGGTGAATTGCATGGTAAGTAGTAATTGGTAATTACGGAATGAGAATTGGTGACTCACCTTACGCAGTTTCTTCGTAGCGCGACATTTATGTCGCCTGAAAACGCGAGATAAATCTCGCGCGACCGCGTAAGATGAGTTGGTGAATTATGAAGTTACAAACTCTCCACCGGCGATGGACTTCTCCAGCAATTGACGCGCCGGGTCGAACTTCAACTCCACCTCGATCTGCTGAAAACAGCGGTTGCTCCCGATGAGCCCCTTGCGGACAAGATAGCCATCCCCCTCATCGTTGAGGCTCAGGTCGTTGTCCAAATCCACGCGCCCTTCGATGACCTCGCCGCAGCGACTGCATTTGACTTGAAACGTGTAATACCGCTTTGCGGGTCTCGCAGGTTCACGGCTGAAGAGCCTTTTGAAGAAGTTCATAATTTCCTTTCCAAACTCGACAACAGCCTTTGCTGCTGCTCTCTACTTTCCACTTTCCACTTTCTACTTTCTACTTTCCACTTTCCACTTCTATCATCAAAACTCCCACTTCCTCAACACCTCCATCGCCTTGTAACTCGTCAAATCCAAATGCAAAGGCGTGATGGACACGTACCCGTCCTCCAGCGCGCCGAAGTCGGTACCGTCCTCGAACACGCCGGTGGGCGCCTCGCCGCCGATCCAAAAATACGGTTTGCCGCGCGGATCCACCCGTGCATCCAGCGCATCGCGGTACACGCGTAGTCCCTGCCGCGTGACCATGTATCCCGCCAGTTCGCTTTCTCTCAAGTATGGCACGTTCACGTTCAACACCACCCCCTCGGGCAGACCGTTGGCAATCACCTTTTCCGCCACGCGCCGGCCCACAACCGCCGCCGTCGAATAATCCAGCGGACCCTTGTGTCCCTCCGGCGAATTGAGCGAGACTGCAATCCCCTTCACCCCCGCAATGACCGCCTCCATCGCCGCCGTCACCGTGCCGGAGTAAGTGATGTCGTGACCGATGTTGGCGTTGGGGTTGATGCCCGAAATCACCAGGTCAATCTCCTCCTGAAGGAACCCCAGCAGAGGCAGGGCAACGCAGTCCGAAGGTGCGCCGTCGCAGGCGAAGGCAGACGTTCCGTCGGCGAGGACCGTTTCCCTCACCCGCAGAGGACGATCCATCGTCTTCACATGTCCCGAAGCCGACCAGTTGCGGTCCGGTGCAAAGACAGTCACTTTGCCCAGTTTACGCATCTCCTGCGCCAGGGCGAGCAGTCCGGGCGCGGTCACGCCGTCGTCGTTGGTGACAAGAATGTGCATGGTTCAATTTCCGATTTGCAATTTTGGATTTACGATTGTCTGATGATTATAACCCTCGCGCCTGTATAATTTGCCCATGCCCTTCAACTCTTTTTTCACTCTCCATCCAGGTCGGCGCTTTCCACTGCTCACTGATCACTGCTCACTGTTCACTGATCACTGTTCACTGATCACTGATCACTGTTCACTGATCACTGTTTACTGCTCACTGATCACTTTCTACTTCCTTTCCTCTTGTTCCCCTCACCCCCCTTCTTCCCTCCAAACCTCCCTCCTCGTCTATCGCTTCTCCCCTCCCGCCCTGCTGGAGTACTCCGAAGACCTCCGCCTCCTGCGCGAAATCCCCTTTTCCCTCCCTCCCAACTGCGGACTCTTCGACCTCTTCCCCGCTCCTGTGGGATCGTTTCTCCTCCTCGAACTCAACTGTCCCGGCGGGCAGACGGTTCTCCTCTTCGACCTCGAAACGGGCTCCACATCCCAACCCTTTCCCAACACCGACAGCCACTTCCTCGCCTGGCAAAGCGACGGGCGCGCCGCCTACCTCAAAGTGGACTCGCTCGGCAGCCCCCGCATCCTCCGCGCCTACGTGGATGGCGGGCAGGACGCCCTTTCCATCCCCGAATTCACCTACGACCTCGCCGCCCAACCCAACTCGCCTCACTTCACCTTCACCCTCTCGCGCGGACTGGGCTATGGCAGTGAACTTTCCCTCGCCTCCAGTGACGGACGCCGCGCCGCCCTGCTGTATTCCGACCCATACCACTACATTTCCTTTGTCCGCTTTTCGCCGGATGGGGAGCAAATTGCCTTCATCAAAATTCCCGACACGCAGACTCCCTTCACAATGGGCGAATTGTGGGTGATGAAGGCGGATGGCTCGAACCCGCGTAAACTCGCCGACGCCGATGCCGGTCACGGCTACGCCGCGAATTGGTCGCCCGATGGAACGAAGATCGCCTTCGTGGTGCGCGAAAACCCCGCTGACCCTCAAGCCGATGTCTCGAGCGATGCGCTCATCAGCAACATCTACATCGTCGAAGTTGACAGCGGGCAGATGACCCCTCTCACCTTTTTTGAGCAGGGCTATGTCGAGACCCCGCATTGGTCGCCGCAGGGGAACATCTTGGCGTTCAACCGGGTCGTAGATGGTAGAATGAGCGTGTTCATCGTGGAGACGGCGTCAGGTGAGGTAAAGCCCCTCGAGACCGAACCAGCCTGCTGTCCCGCGTGGATGCGGAAGTGAGTCCTCATGTTTCGCCGAGTCTTGTTCCTCCTGCTCCTGTCATTGTTCATTGCCTCATGCGGAGGCGCTCCTGCCGCCACCGAAGGAACGTCTGCGCCCACGGCGGAGCAGGCGACCCTCGAACCGACTTCCCAGGCGTTCCTTCCCGAAACGCCCACCCCCACGCAGACTCCTCTGCCCACCTCCACTCCCACCGAAACGCCCCTGCCCCCGCTCGAACTCCCAACGGAAATCCCCAGCGCCCCTGCCCTGCTCGCTTGGGACGGCGTTCCCACCTACCTTGGCGACTCTCAACCCGGCTACGCGTTTCGCGTGTTGTACAACCCTGAAATCTGGGCGCTCACACAAGACCAGTTTGGCTTCCCCGCCCTCGCGCACCGCGCCATCCCCTATTGCGTCATCTCGGTCACCTCGGGGCGCGGGCTGCCTCCCAACGTCTCGGTGGAGCAGGATGTTCTGTACACCAAGACCGTCACCTTCTACGTCGGCACTGCTTATGAAAACGGCGTGAAGAAATTCGTCACCTACACCGGCGGCGACGGCGTCATCTTCACCGCCTTTCAAGTTTCCTTCGAAGAACAAGCAGACCAATGCCTGGCAGACGCCGAAACGGTTCTGACCACGCTGCGGTCTGTTCCCTCCTTCCAAGCCACTCCCACCCCCTAGGTGAACCCTCGTGACCCGCACCGCCCGGAACCTCTTCACCGCCTTGATGGTCAGCGCCGCCCTTTTGGGGGCAAGCGCTGCCCTCGCCGAACGCGCCTCTGCTCCCGCTCAGGCAGTGACACCCTTCCTCTACCCGCCTTATCCCGGCACTGCCTCGCAGGAATCCGTCTTCGACCATTCCAAACCCATCTATCAATATGACAACAAGGTGCTGACCTACGCCGGCGACGAGGCGAACCGCAACTGCCCTGTCCCCCCGCCGCCGGGCACACCGCCTCCGCAAAGCGGCGTGTGCAACGCCGGCAGCGGCGCCTACTGGTCTTACAGCCTCGGCGACTGGGTCTATTACGACGGTCACGACGGCGTGGATTACGGCATCTCCTACCGTCCCGTCTATGCCGCCGCCGACGCCGACCAAATCGTCTACGCCGGCTGGTGGGACCCGCAAAATCACAAAATCAACCTCGGCATCTACGTCCGCCTGCGCCATCCCAACGGCTACAACACCTACTACGGACACATGAGTTCCGTTGCGGTGCAAGCCTGCTCCACGCCGGGCTGTACCTTCGTCCCTCACGGCGAGGTGTTGGGCATCAGCGGCACCACCGGCAATTCATCTGGTCCGCACCTGCATTTCCTCGTCCGCGACCCGGCCGGCAAATCGGTGGACCCCTACGGCTGGAAGGGGAGCGGTTCCAGCCCCTGGGCGCCTCAGCAGAAAGAGTCGCTGTGGGCGGCGCTGCCCTCCCTCACCTACTACGGCGCACAAATTTACCCCTCCGGCAACCCGCTCGAATTCCCGCCGCGTCCCGCCGGCGGCATCATCGTGGACGACGGCTCGCTCGAATTCGACGAAACCCCCGACGGCTGTTGGGCGCAAGTCCCCGCCTCCAGCGCCACCAACGGACGCATGAGCACCGTCAAACCGCGCACCGCCTCCGCCACCTGCTCCGGGCGCTGGGCATTTCCCACAGGCGTCCGCGAAGGTATGTACGCAGTGTACATCCGCATCCCCGCCGTCAAAGCCACCAGCCAGGGTGCGGTCTATACCATCCGTCACGCCGGGCGCAGTGACCGCATTGTCATCAACCAGGCGGTCTTCCCTAACATGTATTACGTCACCGACGGCTGGGTCTATGCCGGCAAATACAACTTCAGCGGCGCAGGGGACGAATACATCGAACTCTCCAACCTCACGCAGGATGAAACCGCTGCCATCGCCGACCTCGACCTCGGCGCAGACGCCGTGCGCTTTGTCTTCCAGGGAGACGCAACCGCCACTCCTCCCTCGCCGGTTACTGTTACTCCTTCACGGACGCCCACCGTCACCCCCACGCCGACTCGCACCTTCACTCCCACCGTCACCCGCACACCGACCATTACCCGCACGCCGACGGCGACCTTCACCCCCACCGTCACGCGCACGCCGACGGTGACTCGCACGCCGACCATCACCCGTACTCCAACCCGCACGCGGACTCCCACCGCCACCCGCACCCCCACGCGGACTCCTACGCCCTCGCGCACGCCCACCGCCACGCGGACTCCTTCGTCCACGCCCACCCGCACCCCAACCCACACCCGCCGTCCCACGCTGACGCCGCAGTATTACCTGGTCAAAGTGTATTTCGCCAGCCGCGCCCGCTACAACGCAAACCTGCCGCCCATCGAAGTGGCAGGACAGCGCTACGTCCGCTCCAACGCGCTCTACACTTCCGTGCTAAACGAATACTTCAAAGGTCCCGGGGCGGTCGAGCGCACCTCCTACGGCTGGATTGCCGTCAACAACGGTTTCACCGGCTACAGCCGGCTGGAGGTTCAGGATGGAATCGCCCGCGTCTATCTGACCGGCGCGTGCATCTCCGAAGGCAAAGACTTCAACATCGCCGACCTGCTCTCGCTGAACCTCAAGCAGTTCCCCGAAATCCGCTACGTCAAGGTCTATGACCAAAACGGCTCCACGCGCGACCCCAGCGGCGTCAGCGACTCGGAGCCGCTCTGCCTCTCCGAATACAAGACCCCCACGCCCACACCCACGCGCACTCCCACCGCCACCCGCACGCCGACCCGCACCCGCACCCCCACACGGACACCGCCCCCCACCAGCACGCGCCGTCCCACCGCCACGCCGCAGTGGAGGCTGGTCAACGTGTATTTTGTCGGCAGGTTTGCTTACGAAAACAACATTCCGCCCTTCGAACGGACGGGGGTCCGCTGGGTGCGCACCAGCAACCCCATCGGCGCAGTGCTGGACGAATACTTCAAAGGACCCGGCGCGCAGGAAAAATCCTCCGGCTGGATGGCGCTCTACAACGGCTTCACCGGCTATGACCGTTTCGAACTCCGCGACGGAGTCCTTCACCTCTACCTCAAGGGGGCGTGCGACCGCGCCGGGCAAACCTACACCATTGCCAATCTGCTGTTCCTCAACCTCAAACAGTTCCCCGAAATTCAATTCGTCAAAATCTACGACCAAAACGGCACAACACAGACCCCGGGCGGGGCGAGCGATTCCATCCCTGCCTGTTTACAACCGTAACTCAAAGCCCCAGCCTCGCTGACTGACCCATCGGGGCTATTGCGGAAGACCTCTCTGGCGGATAAGATGAAAGCAAGGAGGAAAGATGAACACCCGCCATTGGATACTCGCCGCCTTGCTGCTGACATCCTGCAACCTGACCGCCGTCCAGCCGACGCCGACTGCGCCGCTTCTTCCCTCGCCGGCGCCCGCTTCTCCCACATCGAACTTATCCACCCCCACGCCTCTTCCCATCGAGACTCTGCTGGCGGCTGATACACCCACCTTGCCTTCGCCCCTGCCCACCGCCACGCCGCGTATGGTCCTTGCCGCGCCCAAAGACCAGCCGGTCAACTGCCGCTTCGGACCGGAAGTTTCCTATGCCATCGTCGGCGCGCTGGTTGCAGGCAGGCAGGCGGAAGTGGTTGGCAGGAACACGGACTTTACCTGGTGGTATGTCCGCAACCCCAGTGACCCTTCCACCAACTGCTGGCTCTCGGCAGATTTCGTCGTCGTCACGGGGAATGTGGAGGCGCTCCCGGTGGTCAGTCCGCCCGAAATTGGGGTGACCAATATCCGGGTCCGGGTGGAACCGCCGGTGATGAACGTGGCTTGCACGGCGTTCCCGCAGACCTTCAGCGTGTTCGGGCAGATTACCGCCAACGGTCCGACCATCGTCACTTGGCGCTGGGAGGCGAGCAACGGCTACGCCTCGGAGCCGGCGGCGCTGTTGTTCGAATCCGAAGGGACGAAAGAAGTGACGGGCTTCGTTACGGTGGGCAGCGTCAACGACTATTGGGTCAACCTGCATGTGTTGATTCCCAACGACCGCAGCGGCGGAGCGACCTTCAAGGTGGTCTGTACCCCGTAAATGAAACGGCGGTGAAAGAGCCGCCACATTGTCATTAACGACATTGTATGTTTTCCGAAATATGACCTGCTTTATAATCCACATGGTCCTTACGCCCCCTTTGCGAATCCAAATATATCCATCTTACAGGATAAATTGAAATGGCAGGTCAATGGATTAGAAATTTTCTCTCCCCTCCAAAAACGCTGGAAGGGGAGAGTGCGCATTTGGGGCGAATCATCCATTTGGTCACGTTATGGGGCATTCCCATCCTGCTGTTGGTTATTGTCTTTCGGTTATTGGGGGGTGAAAGCCTTCTCAGCGATGTGAGTCTGTATGCGGGCTTCATGCTGGCGATGTTTTTGATTGGGCGGCTGGCGCTCAAGCGGGGATACGTCCGTTGGGCAGGGCTGGCGTTGACCTTTCTGGTGTGGACCGGTTTTACGGTCCTGGTCTGGTACTCTCATGAATTGGAAGGGATTGGCATCATCGGTTTCCTGACCATTGCCTTGGTGGCTGGCTTTCTCTTCGGCAGTGCCGAAGCCCTGTTCTTCTTAATAGTGAGCCTCGCGGTGATTTGGGAATTTGCCTACGCCGATGCCAGTGTCTTGAGTCTTGCCGCCGCCACCGGACTCAATCCTTCTGCGTATGCTTTCAATCTTTCGCTCAGTTTTCTGCTGACATGGCTCCTGCTCCATTTTCTGATTCGCACGTTGCAAAAGTCGCTTGCCGAAGGCGAAAAAGAAATTCACCGCAGCCGGCAGGTTGAAGCCGCTCTTCAACAGCAAGCCGCCTATCTCAATGCTCTGCATGAGACCACCCTCGGCATTGTCAATCGCCTCGAACTGCGCCCCCTGCTCGAATCCATCCTGGCGCGGGCATGTGAACTGGCTGACACCCGTCATGCGCTGATCGAACTTGTGACCCCGGATAAATCCGCCCTGCGGCTGGAACTGGGGCTGGGCATCCCTGAACCGTTTGTGGGGCATCTTACCTACAAGGGCGAAGGACTCACCGGGCGCGTGTGGGAAAGCGGCGAGACGCAATTCATCAACGATTATTCGCATTGGGAACACCGCGATCCCGAAGTGGACGGAAGGTTCTATGCCATTGTCGGACTGCCGCTGAAATCCGGCGAAGAAGTCATCGGCGTTCTGGCGCTGTTGTATGAAAAAGAAGATCAGCGCTTTCACAGTGAACTGGTGACTTTGCTCGAGCGTTTTGCCTCGCTTGCCTCGGTGGCGATTCAAAACGCCCGTCTGTATGAAGCGGCGCAAAAAGAACTCGAGGAACGGCGGCAGGCGCAGAATGCCCTGCTCGAAAGCGAGGAAAAATTCCGCAAAATCTTTCACGCCAGCCCCATCGCCATCTGCATCACCACCTTCGACGAGGGGCGTCTGTTGGAAGCAAATTACGCCTACTGGGATATGACCGGTCTCGACCCAGCCGCCTCGCTGGGAAAGACCGCGGATGAATTGAAACTTTGGAGCACGCCCGAAGCGCGCGCAAAATTCCTCGAAGAACTCAAACGCAAAGGCTCGCTCTACAACCCCGACGATTCCTTCTACGACGAACAGGGCAACCTCAAACAGGTCATCAGCTTCTACGAACGGGTGCGCATCGGCGGCGAAGACCGCATCATCTCCATGTTCTACGACATGAGCGAACAGAAGAAGACGATGGAAGCGCTGCGTCAGAGCGAAGCCCGCTTGCGCATCCTGCTCGAAGCCTTCCCGGATATGATTTTGGAAATCTCGCGCGAGGGCATCATCAAGAACATGGTCCCGCCAAAGGGAATGGAAGCGCCCATGCCGCCCGATATGTTCGTGGGCAGGCGGCTGGAGGAAGTGCTGTCCGAATCGGCGGCGGCGCAGGCGCTTTTTGCCATCGAACGCGCCCTGGCGACCGGTCAGATGCATGCCTTCGAGTTCGAACAAAAAATGAGGGACGATTATCGCGTTCTCGAAGCCCGCGTCGTGCCGGTCTTCAAGGATACAGCCTCGGTGATGCTCCGCGATGTGACCCAGCAAAAGTGGATCGAAGCCGAGCGCGAACAACTCATCAATGAACTCGAAGAAAAGAACTTTGAATCCGAATCCCTGCGTGCCAGCCTGGCAAGCATCGTCGGAACCTTCGAATTCTCCGAAATCGTCCAGCGCATCCTCGACCAAATTCAACTGGTGGTTCCCTACGACAGCGCCTCCATCTGGCGGCTGGAGGGGAAAAAACAAATCCTCATCGGCAGCCGCGGCTTGCCGCCCGAACTTCCCCAAGACCTGGAATTCGAAATTGACGAACAAAACCACGCCGCCCCCATCTTTCGCGGCGAACTGCCCTACCTCATCAGCCGCGACGTGCAGGCGGAATTTCCGCGTTTCCGCCAGGAGCCGCACAACTACATCCACTCTTGGCTGGGCGTCCCTCTCAAAGTACGCGGCAGAGTCATCGGTTTGATTGCGCTGGACGGCAAACAAAGAGGTCAATTCGACGAACATCATGCCCGCCTTGCCGTTACCTTTGCCGACCAGGTGGCGATTGCCCTCGAAAACGCCCAACTCTTCTCCAGTCTGCAAGCCGAATTGGAAGAGCGTAAGCGCCTTATCCGTGAACTCGAACTGAAAAACATCGAATCCGAAACCCTGCGCGAAAGCGCCGCCATTGTCGTCGCAACGCTCGAACAAAACGAAGCCGTTGACCGCATCCTCGAGCAACTCGAACGCGTCATCCCCTACGACAGCGCCTCCGTTCAACTCATCAATGGCAATATGCTCGAGATTGTCCGAGAACGGGGCTTCACGCTGGGCGATAATCCCGCCGAGCGCATCTTCGCAATCAATGAAAGGGAAGTGTCTTATCCGGTTCTGATCGGACGTGCGCCATATGTCCTCTTCGACGACGTGCAAACGGTGACTAACGCCTTTGCCCTCTCGCCGCATAGCCGCATCCGCGCCTGGATGGCGGTTCCACTCAAAGTCAAAGACCGCATCATCGGCATCATCGCGCTCGACGGCTATCAGCCTGGCAAATTTAACGAAAGACATGCCCAACTGGCAGTGACCTATGCCAGCCAGGTGGCAATTGCCCTCGAAAACGCCCGCCTCTACTCGGACCTGCAGGCTGAACTTGCCCTGCGGCAGCGCCTCATCTCGGAGTTGGAAGCCAAAAACGCCGAACTTGAACGCTTCACCTACACCGTCTCCCATGACCTGAAATCGCCCCTCTTCACCATCCGCGGTTTTCTTGGCTACCTCGAGCAGGACGCGCTGGCGGGCAACATCGAGCGTATGCGCTCCGACATTGCCCGTATCGTCGCCGCCACAGACAAAATGCACCAGTTATTGAACGATCTGCTCGAACTCTCGCGCATCGGGCGGGTGATGAACGAACCACAGGCAATCCCCTTCGAAGAACTGGTGCGCGAAGCGGTGACGCTCGTGCAGGGACGCCTCATGGAGCGCGGCACCGCCGTTCACATTGACGCCAATCTGCCGCTCGTGTTTGGCGACCGTCCCCGCCTGATTGAGGTGATCCAAAACCTGGTGGACAACGCCGCCAAATTCATGGGCGACCAGCCGCAGCCGCGCATCGAAATCGGCTGCGCCGGCGAAGAGGATGGCAAACCCATCTTCTATGTGCGCGACAACGGCATCGGCATCCCTCCCGAACACCACGAACGCATCTTCGGCTTGTTCAACAAACTCGACGCCAGCGGCGAAGGGACGGGCGTGGGCTTGGCGCTTGTGAAGCGCATTGTCGAGGTTCACGGCGGCAGAATCTGGGTCGAGAGCGAACCGGGCAAAGGGTCAACCTTTTACTTTACCTTAGCGGCAGGCAAGCCGGAACAGTCCGCCGCGCCGCCCGGGGCAGCGGAAGGAAAAGGCGTATGAACAAACCGCCCTCCACACAGGAAACAAACGAATTCCCATTGAGCGAACTTTATGGTGATAGCGACATCGTCTTCAAACTTTTTCGCCAATTTATCGTTCTTGTTCTTATTGGGCTGACTGGCGGCGCAATGATTGCGCTTGCAACCCGAAAAGAATTTTTATTCGCCGCCATCATGGCGCTTGCCATCCTGCCGGTGCTCGCCTCCTTCCGCCTCGTCCAGAAAAAGAAGTTCGAAACCGCCGCCGTTTTTTTGGCGATTCTGCTCGCATTGCTCAACACCGTTGTTTCCACCAAGGACGGCGGAATTTTTCGCATCAACAACCTGGCGTTCCCTGCCATTCTCATCATTGCCAGCCTGGTGACAAGTCGTCGCACGTTCTTCCTTCTGACGTTTTTTACCATTCTGTGCATTGCCTGGCTTTCATTTGGAGAAGCATTGGGCTGGTATCCAGCGGCTTCTCTCCCGCACAATCCATGGGACAATTTTCTTTCCGCCTCGCTCATCATTGGATTGACTGCTGTCATGGCGCAGCGCCTGACAGGCGGAGTGTTCCATAGTCACCTGCAATTGCAAAAAGAAGTTGCTGAACGCCGCCGCGTAGAAGAGACCCTGCGTCAGCGCGAATCCATGCTCGAAGCCGTTACCTTTGCCGCCGAACAAATCCTCCGTTCGCCGGATTGGCGCGCCGGCATGAATCAGGTACTCGAACGGCTGGGCAGGGTGTTCCACGCCTCGCACGCCTACTTGTTTGAATTCCACGCCGGACCGAACGGCGAGATGCTGAGCTCGATGCGCTACGAGTGGGTGGCGCCCGGTCAAAAATCGGACATGGACAACCCCGCCTACCAAAACCTCAAAGGAGACGAGCCGGAATTCCAGGAGTATTACGAAATTCTGGCGCAGGGCGAACCGTACGTTGGCAGCGCATCCCGCCTTCCCGAAGCAGGACGTGCCTGGCTCAACCGCATGGGACTCAACGCCCTGCTCGAAATGCGGATTCTGGTAAACGGCAAACCCTGGGGAACTCTCGGCTTCGACGATGCCGTGACCGAACGCGAATGGAGCGGTGTGGAAGTGGATGTCATCAAAATTGCCGCCAATGTGCTGGGCGCCGCCATTCAGCGTCAATTGAATGAAGAGGCGCTGAAAAGGGAACTTGATGCACGTTCGGCGCTTGCCGCCCTCAATGACCGCTACTCCCGCGACCTCGAACAGGAACTGGCGGAACGCCGCCGCCTCGAACGCGAACTTGAGGAACAGCGCGACTTTGCCCTCCAAATCATCAACAACCTCGGTCAGGGGCTTACCGTAACGAATGCCGACGGGGCATTCGAACTCGTCAACCCTGCCTATGCCCGCCTGATCGGCTACGAACCGCACGAACTCCTCGGCAAAAGCCCGCCCCAATTCACCTTCACTGAAAGCCTGCAGGACCTCGAACATGCCTTTGCCCAGCGCCGCGAGGGATTGATTACCACCTATGAAAGCCTGCTCCGCCACAAAAGCGGCAAACTCGTTCCCGTCCTCATCACCGGCGCGCCGCGTTTCAAAGACGGCAAATTTGCCGGCTCCATCTCCTCCATCACCGACCTGACCGAAATCAAATGGGCGCAGGAAGAACGCGAAAGGCTCATTGCCGAACTTTCCGCCAAGAACGCCGAACTGGAACAATTTACCTACACCGTCTCTCACGACTTGAAATCGCCTCTTGTCACCATCAGCGGCTTCCTCGGCTACCTCGAACAGGACGCCTTCGCCGGCGACGCCGCACGACTGAAAAAGGACATCCAGCGCATCAACGAAGCGGTTTACAAAATGCAAAAACTGCTCAACGAACTCCTCGAACTCTCGCGCATCGGAAGGCTGATGAACGCTCCCGAAACCGTTCCCTTTATCGAAATGGTTCAGGAAGCCATCAACCTTGTCCAGGGCAGGCTCGACGAGGGAGGCGTGAGCGTCTTCATCCAGCCTGATCTGCCGTGGGTTCATGGCGACCGGGCGCGCCTCATTGCAGTTCTGCAAAACCTGCTCGACAACGCCGCCAAGTACATGGGCAGTCAGCCGCAGCCGCGCATCGAAATCGGCTGCAGGGGCGAGGAAAACGGCAAAGCCATCTTCTACGTGCGCGATAACGGCATCGGCATCTCTTCTCAACACCATGACCGTATTTTCGGCTTGTTCAACAAACTGGATGCCCAAAGCGAAGGCACAGGGGTGGGACTGGCTCTCGTGAAGCGCATTGTCGAGGTTCACGGAGGCAGGATCTGGGTCGAGAGCGAAGCGGGACGAGGCTCCACCTTTCTCTTCACCCTTCCCTCTGCGCAAACGCCTCCCGCCGGACCTCCAGCCTGATTCCGTTATAATAGCCTCATCTCAACCCGAGGAGAACTTGCATGAAAAGAGCCGTCAGCATCAGCATCGGATCGTCCAAACGCAACAAAGCAGTGACGGTGGAACTGTTGGGCGAAAAAGTCAGCATCGAACGCATTGGCACCGACGGTGACATGGAAGCCGCCGCCCTGAAATACAAGGAACTCGATGGAACGGTGGATGCCTTTGGCGTGGGCGGCGCAGACCTGGGCGCCCTGATAGACGGCAAATTCTATCCCTTCCATTCCGTCCAGCCGATGGTGCGCTTCGTGAAGAAGACCCCGCTGGTGGATGGCGGTGGCTTGAAGAACACACTCGAAAACCGCGCCCCTGCCTTCCTCGATAAAACCATCGGCGATTACATCCGCCAGCGCGGACGCAAAGTCTTCGTCACCCTCGGCGTGGACCGCTGGGGGCTGTCCAAATCCTTTGTCGAGGCGGGCTACGAGGTTGTGTTTGGCGACCTGATGTTTGCCCTGGGCGTGCCCATTCCCATCCGCACCATGAACGGACTGCGCACGCTGGCAAAGATCATGATTCCCATCGTCACGCGCTTCCCGTTCGAGTGGCTGTACCCGACCGGCGAAAAACAGGAGGAGCGCATCCCCAAATATGAAAAATACTATCGCTGGGCAACCGTGATCGCCGGCGATTGTCACTACATCAAACGCCACATGCCGGAAGACATGCAGGGCAAGGTGATCGTCACCAACACCACCACGCCCGAAGACGTGGAACTTTTCAGGAAGTGCGGGGTGAAATACCTTGTCACCACCACGCCCGTGCTGGATGGACGTTCCTTCGGCACCAACATGATGGAAGCCGCGCTGGTGGCAGTCTCAGGCAAGGGACGTCCCCTTACCTGGGCGGAATACGATGAATTGCTCGACAAACTCGGCTTCGAGCCGCAGTTACAGGAACTCAATTAACTCACCTTACGCAGTTCCTTTGTAGCGCGACATTTATGTCGCCTGAAAACGCGAGATGAATCTCGCGCTACCGCGTAACATCAGTCAATTAATTTAACGATTTGCGATTTTCGATTGACGATTGGGTTTACAACCGCACAATCCGAAATCGTAAATCTACAATCGTAAATCCCAGGAGATTTTATGGACGCACTCGTACTCGCAGGCGGAATTCCCCAGCCCGACGACCCCTTATATGCCTATTCCAACGGCGACTCCAAAGCGCTGATTGATGTGGCTGGCAAGCCCATGGTGCAATGGGTGTTGGATGCCTTAGGCGACGCCCGGCACGTGGACAATGTCATCGTGATCGGGCTTTCTCCCAAAAGCGGAGTGACCTGCAAAAAGCCCCTGCACTTCGTCTCCAACCAGGGACGCATGCTCGCCAACATTGTGGCAGGCGTGAACAAGGCGCTCGAACTGAACAAGAAGAACAAATATGTCATCGTCGCCTCCTCCGATATTCCCGCCCTCAAACCCGAAATGGTGGACTGGCTGGTGGAAACCGCCATGCAGACGAAAGACGACTTATATTACGGAGTCTGCACGCGCGAAGTGATGGAAGCCCGCTACCCCGGCTCCAAGCGCACCTACACCCGTCTCAAGGATGCGGAACTGTGCGGCGCCGACATCAACATCACCCACGTGCGCATGGCGACCGAACACCTCGATATGTGGGAATCCCTGATTGGCAGCCGCAAGAGTCCGCTTCGCCAAGCCAGCCTCATTGGTTTCGGCACGCTGTTCAAACTGCTGACCCGTCAACTCACGCTTGAGGAGGCGGTGCGCCGCGTCTGTGAACGGATTGGCATCAAAGGGCGCGCCATTGTCTGGGAACATGCCGAAGCCTGCATGGACGTGGACAAGCCCCATCAACTGGAAATCCTGCGTGAAGACCTTGCCGCCCAACAGCGGAAAGCCTCTGCCAAGGCAGTGGCACGCCGCAAAGCCGCCCCTGCTGCTGAACCTGTAAAGAAGGCGAAGCCTGCTCCGAAAAAAGCCGCGCCTGTCAAACCTGCGCTGAAAGCGAAGCCCAAGAAACAATGAAACTGCGTTCCATCCTCGAACTGGATGCACGCCTCTCCGACAAAATGCGCGTGGCTGAGAAGCCAGGCGCATTGCGTTCATTGGCGGTGTTCTTCGCCCACTCCGGCGACTCGTGGTTCTGGGGCGCGGCGCTGATTCTGCTGTGGTTCTTCAGCAATTCATTTTGGAGACAATGGGAAGTGGTGGAGTTTGCCGCCATCAGCGTGCTGGCGGCTCTGGTGATGGCGATCAAATTCCTCGTGCGGAGGAGGCGTCCCGAAGGAGAATGGGGAGGCATCTACCGCAACACCGATCCGCACTCCTTTCCCTCCGGTCACGCGGCGCGGGCGTTTCTGATTGCCGTCATCGGCGCGGCGCTGGGTCCTGCCTGGCTCGGCATCCTGCTTTGGGTCTGGGCGCCGCTCGTCGCGCTGGCGCGTGTGGCGATGGGCGTCCACTACCTTTCGGATGTGGTGGCGGGCGCCGTGCTGGGCGTGGTCGTTGCTGCGGCGGGTTTGCAAATCTACGAAGGGGTGTTTGCCGCGCTCACTGCCTGGCTGGGCTTCCCGCTCTGGTAGCGATTACCCGCTCTGTCTGACCGCTTTCAAGTGTTCCTCGATGTGCGCCAAAGCGCGCTCCACCCATCTCTGCAGGGTGAAGCCGCTTCCCAGCGTGGCATGACGCGACTCCCGCGACCAAGCCTCCGCCGGCAATTTTCGCAGCATCTCGGTCAACGCTTCCACCTCCGCCACAAAATTATCCAGCATCTCCCGCAGCGGCTCGCCGGCGTCGTAATGCTCAGCCATATAAGCGTCGCCGTCGAAGTTGGGGAACTCCGGATTCTCCTCCTCCACCGTGCGGCGGGCGCGCAAACCGTACACCAACCTCTGCACATCGCGCGTGTGGGCGGCAATCTGATGGACGTTCCAGCCGCCGTCAATCGGCGCGAACGGGTCGGTAACCGCCAGGCAGGCATCGCGGAACTCCGCCGCCGCATTCGTCAGCCGTTCCAACAACTTCGTGCGATATTCCGTCAACTCTTTCATATCTCCTCCAAAAGCGCCAGAACTTTTTCGACGACACCCTCGCCCGTTTCTACAAGATGGACGCGAACGCCATAGGGACTCAACTCACGCGCGGCTTGATGCGTGAAGGCAGCCAGCCCGTGCATGGCAGAGACGAACGCCGCTTCCTTCTCCGCCGATTCCTGATTCAACGTCACGAGGTTGATAATCACCCCCGAGCCTTGACTCCGCATCACGCGTCCCGCCGATTGCGTCATCAAAAACGCGCCTGTCAGGGTGACATCCAGCGTGCGGTGCCAATCCCACTCGTCCATATCCAGCAGGGGAACGCGCGGTTGGACCGCAGCATGGTTGACCAGCACATCTATCCTGCCAAATTCATCCTCCACCTGCTTGATTAAACCCTGCGCTCCCATCTTCTTGGCAACATCTTCCACGAAAGTTTGCGCGCGCCCGCCCTGTTGTTGAATCTGAGCGACCACTTCCTCCACATTTATCGGCGAAATATCGTTCGCCGCCACTATCGCGCCGTATTCGGCAAATGCCAGCGCCAGCCTTCGCCCGCTGCCTTTGCCCGCGCCTGTGATGAGAACCACTTTTCCCGCGAGTCCTTTCCACTTTTTACTTTCCACTTGCCACTCACCACTTTCCTCTTTCATTTTTCCTCTTTCATTCGTGCGATTCACAAAGCGGAATCCGGTCACGGTTTTCGTAGCCGTTCAGCGGCAAGCCAAGATAAGGCGAAGGGTCGAGCGTGTTGCGGATTTCCAATTCGTTCTTGAATTGTCCATTGCCGTCATCCTTCACGATGGAAAAGTGTAAATGCACTCCCACAGGATTGGCTGGGTCGCCTGAGTAATTTCCCTGATAGCCGAGAAAGGTCCCTGCTTCGATGAATTGCTCAGTCGTGCCGGGGGGAAATTTCTCCGAAATGAACGAATTGCCGAACTGGTCTGCCATGTGGGTATAGTATAGCCAGATTTGGACGCCGGGCTGGAGCGGGTCGCTGGGGACGCGCACGATGACAGAAGACTTCCATTCGGGCAGGCGGGTGAGGTAGCCGGGGTAGGCGGAAATGACCGGCGTCACGCCTGCCTCGCCGCCGGCGAAAATATCTATGCCCTGGTGGCTGTGACCCGGGCGAAAAGAATCGCCCCATAGAAAACCGACGAAACCATTGGTGGGGAAAAGAAAAGGGGCGGAGCCGCATTGGGAACCGGCTGCCAGCCTCCAGTCTGGGTGTGAGGCGGGGTTGCGCATCCAAGTGCGAAAGGCGAGAAGCCGCGCAGCGTTGGGACGGTATAGATAAAACGCAGTTCCCAGCGCGGTAATGACTGCCACAATCACACCAGAGAGTATGAGGGAGCGTCTTGGCATAGGGCAGGATTATACCGCTGTAACCTTTTCTAATTTTCAATGGCGCACATTGCTTGTAATTTTGTTTGGGTGGGCTATAATTTAGGTGTCGAAAGGGCAAACCCGTCGCAAGGCGGGGACGCAAAGTCATGGGTCCCATAGAGGAGTGGGATCGCCAGACCGCCGAAATTATTATTTTTTCGGCGTTTTTGTTTTTTCAGGAGGTGCAGCGCCCTAACAATCAAATAGAACCATTGCCTGTGATGTCCACGAAAGCAAATCTCAAACTATCAGAGGAGAAATAGTGATGAAAGCAAAGTGGTTCAGTGTATTGTCAGCCGTGGTCATTTTGACGCTCGCGATTGTGCCGGTTGCCGGCGCTGGCGATGGCGTGACCAAGGTGGAGCCGCTTGTCCCGGTTCCCTCGGCTGACTCAGGCGAATTTGTAAACGAAACGCCCGACTTGTGGTTTGTGGAATTCGCCAGTAAACCTCTGGCAGATGGCGGTTCCAAGACCCTGACGGACGCCGATAAGGCGAAGTTCCGCGCCGCTGCCGCAGCAAAGGGGATCCAATTTACAGAGCGGTTTGCCTTCAATAATTTGTGGAATGGTGTTTCCATCAAAGTAAATCCCGCTGATGTCAACAAACTAAAGACATTGCCCGGTGTGGTGGCGGTGTATCCGGTCATTTCCATCCCGCTGCCGCAGACGTTCGACAATGCCAGCCCCGAACTGGCGACCGCCATTCAAATGACCGGCGCCGATATTGCCCAGAACGAGATGGGCTACACCGGTGCAGGCGTCAAAGTGGCGGTGATGGATACCGGTGTTGACTTCGATCATCCCGACCTGGGCGGTTGTTTCGGTCCGGGCTGCCGCGTGGCGTATGGCTATGACTTCGTCGGCGATGCGTTCAACGCCGATGAGACTTCTCCCACCTACAACCCGATTCCTTCCCCCGATCCAATCCCCGATGACTGCAACGGTCATGGTACGCACGTGGCGGGCATCGTCGGCGCGAACGGCACGGTGAAGGGCGTGGCGCCCAATGTCACCTTCGGCGCATACCGCGTCTTTGGCTGCTCCGGCTCCACCACTGCGGATATTATGATCGCCGCCATGGAGCGCGTGCTGGCGGATAAGATGCAGGTGCTCAACATGAGCATCGGTTCCGCCTTTACCTGGCCCCAGTACCCGACCGCCGTCGCCTCCGACCGTCTCGTCAAGAAGGGCGTGGTGGTGGTTGCCTCCATCGGCAACAGCGGCGCCAACGGTTTGTACTCGGCTGGCGCGCCGGGCTTGGGCAAGGACGTGATCGGCGTTGCCTCTTTCGATAACACCCATAACACTGCCAACGTCTTCGAAGTAAACGGCAGAGACATTGGCTATCTGCCCATGTCGTTCTCGGGACCCGTTCCCACCTCTGGCACGGAAGAAATCGTGTACGTTGGTCGCGCTTGTAATGTGGATCCTCTGCTGGTCAATCCGGCTGGTAAAGTAGCGCTGGTGGTTCGCGGCGCCTGTACTTTTGCCGAAAAAGCCACCAATGCCATCAACGCCGGGGCAACAGCGGTTGTCATCCACAACAACGCAGCGGGTCTCTTCAGCGGTACGCTGGGCGCTCCCATCGGCGATGGCAGCGTGCCGGTCGTTTCCATCTCACTGGCAGACGGCATGTACATCCGCTCGCAGACTGCGCCGGTGATGATGACCTGGACCGACCGCATCGGTTCCTTCCCCAACCCGAACGGCGGCTTGATTTCCTCCTTCAGTTCCTACGGTCTCGCTCCCGACTTGAGCCTGAAGCCTGACATCGGCGCGCCGGGCGGCAACATCTATTCCACCTTCCCGCTGGAATTGGGCGGTTATGCCACCCTGAGCGGCACTTCCATGTCCTCGCCGCATGTGGCGGGCGCGGTGGCTTTGCTGCTCGAAGCCAAGCCGAAACTGAAGGCGCGCGACGTGCGCGGCATTCTGCAAAACAGCGCCGACCCGAAAGTCTGGTGGGGCAGCCCCGCCTCGGGCTTCCTGGATAACGTCCATCGCCAGGGCGCCGGCATGCTCGATATTGACGATTCCATCCGAGCGACGACTGTCATTACCCCCAGCAAGATTGCCACCGGCGACTATTGGGAAGTGATGGATCCGTGGGTGCAGCCGATTGACGTGACGAACAACTCCAACACACCGGTGACTTACGATATCACCTACGTCAACGCCCTTTCCACCGGCGGCGTGATCACCCCGTCCTTCTGGCTGTCGGATGCTTACGTTGAATTCAGCGAGTCGACCATCACGGTGCCGGCTTGGAACAAGTACACCATCGAGGCTTATATCCATGCCGCAACGGGTCCTGTCAACGGTATCTACGGCGGTTACATCGTCTTCACGCCGCGCGATGGCGGGCAGGTTTACCGCATCCCCTATGCCGGCTTCGTGGGCGATTATCAGGGCATTCAGGTGCTGACGCCGACCGCCAACGGCTTCCCGTGGCTGGCGATCAGTTACCAGGGTTCCTTCTACGGACCTGTCACCGGTCCCGCCGACTGGGTGTACACCATGCAGGGCGAGGATGTGCCGTGGATTTTGGCGCACTTCGACCATCAGGCTGAAATCGTCCATATCCACATCTACAAGGCAGACGGCACTCCCGTTCACCCGGTTCACAACTATGCCTACGCTGAAAAGTACTTCCCGCGCAACTCTACCTCTTCGGGCTTCTTTGCCTTCGCGTGGGACGGTAACCGCATGAGCGAGAACGGCAAGATTGTGAAAGCCCTGCCGGATGGCGATTACATCCTTGAACTGGAAGTCCTCAAGGCAGGCGGCGATCCGGGCAATCCCGATCATTGGGAGCACTGGATGTCGCCCGTCATTCGCATTGACCGTCCATAATCGTTGAGCGTCAAGTGTAAGTAACTAATGTTACGCGGTAGGCGAGACTTATCTCGCGTTTTCAGGCGACATAAATGTCGCGGCACGGATAAACTGCGTAACCTCCGTAAGTAAATCAGGCTGGCAGAGAACCTCTGCCAGCCTGAACTTTTATTCCTTCGGAAGCGCATCCAGCGGAAGCGCCGACGGGTTCTCACAATAGACGACCGTTTCGCGCAGGTCGGTGTGATATTCAAAGGTGCGCTCGGCGGCTTGCAGGCGGATCAGGTAGCCGGGGGTGAGAACCTGCAGATACATCGAGGAAGGGTTCGGGCATCCCAGGCTGGAGTCGGGCCAGGTGACGGCGGCGGCTTCCTTGAACTGTATCTGTTCCGCGGGGATGGTGAAGCGCTTTGCCAGGTCTTCGGTTGCGATGGCAATCAATTTTTGGAGGGTGGGGTCGGAAGGATCAGGCATGGATGGGGAATCTCCCTGAAGGGCTGGATCAGGCGAGGGTGTGGAAAGAGGCGTAAGTTCCACCAGCGGGGTGGCGTTGGGCGAATTTTGCGGCGGCGATGCCGGTTCTTCCAGCGGCGGCGCTTGAGGTTCTCCCGGCGTCAGATTCCCGCTTCCTCCGCATCCTGTCAGAGTCAGTATCAAGACGAATACAAACCAAAGCCAATACTTCTTCATGGAAGGAACCTCCTGGATACTTTGCACAATGTGGGCAGTTTAATCCGAGACGATATATGCAGCGTAAATGTTCCTTGCATTGGTTTGCCGAAGGTGAGATGTAACCTTTTGAAATCATGCGAGGCTTGCTTTTTGGATGTTTTTGTACTATAAGTTTTTCTCGAATCATAAATCCGTCTCAATGTGGGGGTGTGGGTAATCCGGCACTGGCAGCAGGATGTGCGGGGCGGTGAATTACGTTGATTTTGTTCTAAAGGAGGTTCGATAGGCTCACAAACAAAGACTGTTGTTCATGACATCTCGTAAACCAACCTTGAAGAGGAGAGTATTATGAAACGGTTCGCTTTCACGACAATGATGATTGCTGTTTTGGCGGTTGCCCTTGTCATCCCAGCCGGAGCGGCTCCCAGCGGCAAAATGATGGGGATTAACATTCTGCTCAAGACCGATGTAACCCCCGCCATTCTTGCGGATTTGGGTGTGTATGGCAAGGTGCGCGATGTGATTTACGAAATTGACGCGCTCACCATGCAGGTTCGCGAGGGAGACCTGGCGAAAATCCGCGCACTGCCGTATGTTGCCGCCGCCAATCCCGATGCCGAACGGAATGGCGCCCCGGTGGATACGGTGGCTGTGACAGATTTCCTCAACGGTCTGAGCACCTGGGACCTGGATGCAGTCAACGTGACCGATTTTGGCTTTGCCAACCGCCAGGTTCCCTACGATGGGACGGGCGTGTATGTGGCGGTGCTGGATACCGGTCTGGTGGATAGTTGGCGGCAGGTCTTTCCGCAAGAGCGCATTGCCGAGGAATTTGCCAAGTCCTTCGGCGGCGGAGGCGGTGAGGTGGGAAATGTCTCCGAACAGCCCAATAAATGGGAACATGACCAGAACTCGCACGGCACTCATGTGACCAGCACCATTCTGGGGTACAGCCTGCGCGGCGTGCCGGTCAACGGCGTGGCGCCGATGGCAACGGTGATACCGGTCAAGGTGCTTAATCAAAATGGTTCCGGCTGGTCTTCTGTGGTTGCCCGCGGCATCGTCTATGTGGCGGACTTGAAGGCTGGACCGCTGGCGGCGTATCCTGTGGTGATCAATATGTCGTTGGGCGGACCGGTATTGGACGCCGTCGAAAAAGCCGCGATTGATTACGCTATTGCAAAGGGCGTAATCATTGTTGCCTCGGCGGGCAACAGCGGTGATCGCGGCATGGGCTATCCCGGCGCGTATGCCCCGGTCATTTCGGTGGCGGCTTCCGGCTGGGTGGGGGAGTGGGCGCCGGCAGGCAACCGTGCCTGGTGGTACAACAGCAATGTTGCCGAACCCACCAGCCCGGCAGATTTCTACATCACCGACTTTTCGAGCCGCGCCAAACCCGGTCAGGACCTGGATGTTGCCGCGCCCGGTTCGTGGGTGGTGGGTCCCTTCAAAACCAACAGCAGCAACGAACCCACCTACTACTTCCTGGGAGGAACTTCGATGGCAAGCCCCCATGTGGCAGGCATTGTGGCATTGATGGCGCAGAAATATCCCGCACTCACCGCACCTCAGGCTGAGACCATCCTCACCGGCGCCGCCATTCCGCTTCCTCCGGGATGCCGGAATGTTCTCGAGCCAACGGGCGTGGTGACAACCTTCTGCTGGGGCGCTGATGCCACCGGCTCGGGTTTGATTACCGCCGACGCGGCACTCTCTGCCGTCCCCTAAACCAAACTCGTCAACTGTTTCTTCCAATCCCCTGCGGGACAAACCCGGCAGGGGATTTTCTTATACTCTTTCTACACAGCGCCGCCTCTTTTCTTATACTTTCGAAATACACTACGCTCAACTCAATCAAACAATCAAGGAGTCGAGCCATGACCTTCTATCTGCAAACTTACCCGTATCACCGTCCGTACCGCCACATGCACCGCCGCTGGGTGGAAAATGACCAGCACGCCCTGGGTGTGAACATTCGCGAAGAGGACGACGCCTATATCCTCTCCGCGCTTGTGCCGGGGCTCACTGCCGAAGATCTGGATATTCAGGTGCTGGATGATGTTGTCCGCATCGAGGGCGAGTACAAACAGGATGACAAAGAATACCTGATGCAGGAACTGCCGCGCGGTTCCTTCTCGCGGACCTTGCGCCTGCCTGCCCCTCTCGACGCCGACCGCGTGGAAGCGAAAATCGCCGACGGCGTGCTGACGCTGACTCTGCCCAAGGCAGAATCTGCCAAACCGAAGAAGATCAAAATCAAGGTCAAGTAAGAAGCGCAGACCTGTTGAGACGAGACCGCGTGGAAAAGCGCGGTCTCGTCTCTTAATCCCAGCGGGTATAATTCGCCCATTCCCGTCTTTGGAGAATTCTCGTGCGTTTTCGACTGTTTATCCTTCTCATCCTGATTGCCCTGTTGAGCGCGTGCAGCGCAGAGACGCCCACTGCCGCACCGTCCGCAGTTCCCTCTGCCACCGCCGCTGTCCCCACGCTCACCCCCACACCGACCGTCCCTCTTGCCGTCCTCGTCCTGCCCGCCGACCTCGAACCGGAAGCATCCAACCTCTACCAAAAAACCGTCTATGACCTCACGCAGGCTTCGGGCATGCGCTTTCAAGTGCGCAATCACCTGACGACCGCCGACCTCGAACCGGGGCTGAAGATCGTCATTGTGCTTTTTGAAGATCCCGGTCTTGCGGCGCTTGCGCCTGCCGCGCCGCAGGTGCAGTTCCTTGCCATTGGCATTCCGGGCATCACGCCCGGCGGAAACGTCAGCGTGTTGGGAGATACCTCCCAGGCTGAGGTGGTCGGCTTTCTGGCGGGATACACCGCCGCCATGCTCACCGACGATTATCGCATTGGCATGTTGATGCCCAAGGACAACAACGACGCCATCCGCATGTTCAACTCCTATGCCAACGGCATGAGATATTATTGCGGTTTGTGCCGCCCCTACTTCTTCCTGCCCTGGTCGTTTCCGCAGTATCTCGAAATCCCCGCTGATGAAGACCCCAATAACTACGATGCCTACGCCGACATTCTCATCCTCCAGCGCAAGGCAGGGACTCTCCTGATTCACCCGGCGATTCAGACCCAGGATTTGGTGGATTACATCGGCACCACCGGCGTGTATATGATTGGAACTGTCACCCCGCAGCAGCGCCCAGCGGGCTGGGTGATGACAATTCAACCGGACACCGTCAAAGCCATCCAGACTGCCTGGTCTCAACTGCTCGCCGGGCAGGGCGGCGTGACGGTTCAGGCTCCCCTCGGCTTGAGCGATGTGGACCCCAGCCTACTCTCCCCGGGAAAACTGCGGCTCGTTCAACAAACGCTGGATGATTTGCAGGCAGGTTTAATCGCGCCGTGAAAAACTGACCCCCCCGCTCAAAGCGGGGGGGTCAGTTCAAAAGGAGGAGAAACCAGAAGGAAGTTACACAGCCGGTGATACGCTGAGCGGACCGGTGGGATACTTTTTACGCTGCCCATGTCCCAGCCATGCCATTGCCTTGACGACCAGCACCGCCGGATTGATGGGCTTCACCAGGCATTCATCCGCGCCTGCTTGATTGGCTTCCATCACGTCTTCAACGGTGTTTGCCGAAGTGAGGAGAAGGATCGGTCCGCGGCTGGCGTTGCGCAGTTCCCTGAGCATCGAATTGCGCGCCGCCTTGGGAAGTTTCATGTCCACCAGCATCAGCGAGGGACCGACCAGCCGCGCCGTTTGCAGGGCATTGGCGACAGTCGTTTCGGAAAGCACAATACAATTCCTCTGCTGGAAGAGCGCTTCCAGCGCAGAGATGTCCTCCGGGTGGTCGGATGCGATTAACACCGTATGGAGGGGGATCGTGTCAATATCCGTTTTCCAAGTAACCATAAATCAACCTTTCGCTCTGTTTACTTGACGGAAAACAAACCTGCATGTTACACTCACCGCGCTGGTAAATTTCACAGAAAGGAGACGCACGAGACATGGCAATGAACATCGTCACCATCATCGCGAAGTCGTTCCGCCTCGAAAAAGGCGGCGCTGGTTTCGTTCCTTGTCGTAGTGCGCCTGCTCGCCGGTAATTTACACGCAGTATCGGTAAATGACAGCCGCGGCGCACTCGCCCGTGGCTGTTTTTTTTATTTAATCCTCACCCCAACCCCTCTCCCAACGGGAGAGGGGCAAGGGGTGAGGGGAGGAGCTAACCATGTTCGACATTCAAACCCAATTGTTCGAAGGACGCGACATCCGTTTCGGGCCCATTGACCATGAAAAGGACCCGCAGGTCGAATCCAAATGGACGCATGACTCGGATTTCATGCGTCTGTATGACATCGAACCGGCGCGCCCCCTGTCGCCGGCGATGGTGAAGAAAAAGTACGAGAAACTCGAAAAGGAAATCGAAGAATCAAAGAACCTCTTCTACTTTGCCATCCGCGCCCGCGAAGATGACCGCCTGATCGGCAAAGCCATCATCAGCCGCATCGAGTGGTCCAACGGCAACGGCTGGATCGAACTCGGCATCGGCTCGGCGGATGACCGCCGCAAGGGATACGGCGCGCAAGCCCTGCAAATGCTACTCCGCTTCGCTTTTGCCGAGTTGAACCTGTATCGTGTGACGGCGCGCGTGCAGGAATATAACCAAGCCGCCATCGCCCTGTTGAAAAAGTTCGGCTTCAGCGAGGAAGTGCGCCGGCGGCAGGCGCTGGAGCGTGACGACCGCCGCTGGGACCTGCTCGTTTTCGGCTTGTTGAAGGACGAATGGGTGAAGCAGCCTCAGGCGTAGGCTGAAGCGGATTTTCATCCGAAAGGAGAATGCAATGAGAGATTTATTTCGCGGAGAATTGGTCCGCCTGACGGCTGAAGACCCGGAGACGCGCGCAAAAATCGAAGTCCACTGGCAGCGAGACTCGGAGTATCGCCGGTTCCTGGATACCGAGCCGGCGATGGTCGTATCCGAAAAGTGGCTGAAGGACTGGTTCGAAAAACGGAACGAGGAAGGATACGGTCCCAACCGTTACGTGTTTTCCATCCGCACGCTGGCGGAGGAAAGATTGATTGGTTTCTTTAGCCTGTGGGTGGACCTGGTTCACAGCGAAGCCTGGGTGGGCATCGGCATTGGCGAGCGCGCGTTTTGGGGCAAGGGCTACGGCACCGATGCGATGCGGCTGTGCCTGCGATATGCCTTTACCGAGTTGAACGTGCAGCGCGTGTCGCTCGGTTTGATGGACTATAACCCGCGCGCCCTGCGTTCGTATGAGAAGGCTGGCTTTCGGCTGGAGGGACGCACCCGCGGCGATGTGCAGCGCGCAGGGAAACGCCATGACTCTCTGTGGATGGGCATCCTGCGCGAGGAATGGCTGGCGATGCAAAATGGAGAGAAAGTATGAGAGACATTTACAAAGGCGAACTGGTGCGCTTGAGCGCCATGGACGCCGGGGAGGCTGGCAAGGCATTCGCACGCTGGGGGCGCGACTCCGAGTTTCGGCGGCTGTTGGGCAGTGATGTGGCACAACTCCATTCTGCGAAAGCCGCGCAAACCTGGCTGGAAAAAGAACTGGAGGAAGCGTCCGTCAACCAGCACTGGTTCAGCATCCGCAAACTGGACGACGACCGTCTGCTCGGCGACATTGACCTGTACGTGTACAACTGGTCTGCCCGCGATGCCTTCGTGGGACTGGGTATTGGCGAGCGCGAGTTCTGGGGCAAAGGCTACGGCACCGACGTGATGCGCGTCATCCTGCGTTACGCCTTCACCGAAGTCAACCTGCACCGCGTCACCCTGACCGTGTTCGAGTACAACCCGCGCGCCATCCGTTCTTATGAAAAGGCGGGCTTCCGCCATGAGGGACGGATGCGCGGAGCATTGAACAAGGAAGGCAGGCGCTGGGACATCCTCGTGATGGGCATCCTGCGCGAAGAATGGATGGAACAAAATGACAACAAACCTGCAAACTGAAAAAACGCTTCTTGACTCAACCCTGCGCCTGCGTGCTGCCCAATGGGCAGACGTGGACGCTGTGGCAAAACTCATCCTCGAAGTCTGCACCCACGACGGCGACCCGACCGTGGCGGTCACGCCGCAGGAACTGGAGCGCGGCTGGAAGACCCCCGGCTTTATCCTCGAAACGGACGCGTTCGTCGTCGAAACATCCGATGGGCGCATCGTGGGCTACGAGGAATTCGAAAATGTTCACGGGCATGCCTTCCTGCGCGGCGACGGCTACGTCCACCCCGAGTTTCTCGGTCGCGGCATTGGCACGGCTCTCCTGCGCGCCCTCGAAGCGCGCGCCCGCGAGGAAATGAAACTCGCCGACCCCGACCTGCGCGTGTTCATCCGCAACGGCATGGCAGCGGGCGACAAAATCGGCTGTGAACTGCACGCAAACGAAGGCTACAAACCCATCCGTTACTCGTGGCGGATGGAAATCAGGCTCGATGAGGCGCCGCATGCGCCAAAGTTCCCGCCAGGGGTTGAACTGCGTCCGTTCGAGATGGAGCAGGACCGGGCGGTGTATGAAGCGCACGAAGAGGCGTTCAGCGACCATTGGGGTCATGTCCCTCATCCCTACGAGGAGTGGCTGCATCGTTTCGAAGACCGCGATCCTTCGCTCTGGTTTATCGCCTGGGATGGCAGACAAATTGCCGGGTATGCCCTCTGCCGCTTCCGCATGGGAATTGGCTGGGTCGGCTCGCTGGGCGTCCGCCGTCCCTGGCGCAAACGCGGATTGGGCGAGGCACTCCTTCTTCACGCATTCGGCGAATTTTACCGGCGCGGGATGAAGGTCATCGGTCTGGGCGTGGATGCGGCGAATCCCACCGGCGCGACGCGCCTATACCAAAAGGCTGGCATGAAAGTCGCCGCCGAATATGTCATTTATGAAAAGGAACTCCGACCCGGCCGGGAAATCAGTGTACAATCGCTTTAACGAATAAATCGTCCCCAAGGCTTATCCTGAAGCGAAGCCAAAGGATCGCAATAGCCTTCGGGGCGGTCAACAACAAGGAGACCTCTATGAACCTGCGTTGTTCCTACTGTCAGACCCCCTTCACCTTAGGGCGCATCGAAAAACTCAACGCCCTGCAGGAAATATATGCGAAGAATCTGAACCATTATGACGCGCATTGTCCGCGCTGCCGGCGCGCCACGCCGGTCCCGCGCCAAAAACTGGAAATGACCATGCCCAACTGGCGCGAAGCGCTTCAGGAACTGGAAAAGGAAATGGCGGCGCACCCTCAACCGGCAGCGCCTCTTCCCAAGCCGGAGCCTGCTCCTGTTCCCCCGGCTGAGTCCAAGCCTGAGCATCGCAAGCGGGCTGGCAAACCCGCTCCGCCGCCTCCCGTCAGCGAGAAGCCTGCCAAAGAAAAGCCTGCCAGGAAGAAAGCGGCGGCAGAAAAACCGGCGGAAGAGAAACCCGCCAAAGAGAAACCCGCAAAGAAGAAACCGGCAGCCGAAAAGCCCGCTGCTGAAAAGCCCGCCAAACAACCGAAAGCGACCGCCAAGAAAAGCAAATGACCATCAAAGCCGTATTCTTCGATCTGGGCGGAGTCATCCTCCGCACGGAATTTCAAGCGCCGCGTCAGCATCTCGCCGAGCGCCTCGGCATGGACTATGACGACATCGAAAAAATCGTCTTTGGCGGAGGCGCGAACGGTTCCGCCGCCCGCGCCTCGCTCGGCGAAATCACGGAGGAGGAACACTGGCGCAACGTGATGAAAACCCTCAAACTGCCGGTCAGCGACTACGAACGCATCCGCGACGAGTTCTTTGCCGGCGATGTGCTTGACCACAGCCTTCTGAACTTTCTGCGCTCCATCAAGCCGAAGGTCAAGACGGGGCTCATCAGCAACGCCTGGAGCGGACTGCGCGCCTTCATCGTGCGCGAAAAGTTCGACGACGCATTCCATCACATGGTCATCTCGGCGGAGGTGAAGGCGGCAAAGCCCGACCCGAAGATCTATCAGATTGCGCTGGAGCAGGCTCAGGTTCGGGCAAGCGAGGCGGTCTTTGTGGACGATTTCATCGAAAATGTCGAGGCGTGTCGAAAACTGGGCATGAAAGGCATCCATTTCAAGGATGCGGCGTCTGCCATTGAACAGGTGAAGGCGTTGCTGTAATTCGAACCGCAGACTTCGGATGTCTTTCAGGCTTCCGAAGTCTTTGCTTTTAACTCACCTTACGCAGTTTTCTCGTAGCGCGACACATTGTCCCCGCAAGGGGGTTCATGTCGCCTGAAAACACGAGATACCCTTCGGCGGGGTTTCGACAGGCTCAACCTGCCTGCTCAGGGCAAGAATCTCGCACTACCGCGTAAGGTAACCTTTTAATTCCTCTTCCAAATCCCTGCGCGCGCGGATCGAGATGGGGGCGTCGAGATGCCGCCGCAGAAACTCCTCGCTTTTGTCCTTCAGGTAATGCCCGCGATACATCTCCAAAATGGAAATTGTTTTCCCCGTGTATTTTTCAACCGTGATGGCATCGCCTGCTTTGATGACGCCTTCTCTGATGACGCGGACGTATAAGCCGGGTCGCTCCGCCGCGCGGAACTTTTTGACCCATTGCGGGTCGCCCATGCGCGTGGCGAACGTCCCGCAGGGGATACGCGGCGCAGTGACCTGCAGAATCACCTCACCGATGTGCAGAGTATCGCCGACGTTGAACGCCGTGCTTTCGAGTCCGCTGATGGTCAGGTTCTCGCCGAATGTGCCGGGCGCGAGTCGTTGCCCGAGTTCCTGCTCCCACCAGGCGTAGTCCGCGCCGCCGTAGAGGTAGAGCGCCTGGTCGGGTCCGCCGTGATTCTTCGTGTCGCAAACAGCGTCGCCTGCAATGCCGAGAGATGTAATCTCGACGGCACCCTCCACCGGCATTTTGTAGATGCCCGTCGTCTCGACGTAATCTTTCCGTTGCTGCTGGCGTTCCTTGCCGATGTTGATGCTGAGAAGTTTCATTGGGGTTCACCTGTAATCGAGTTTTGCATGTATTCAATTGTAACAAAGTCAAAGCCCTTGGGAAATGACGATGACGGTATAATTTGCTCGTAAAAGAAAGCAGGCAACTTATGACCACCTTTACCATTACCATCCCCGATGAGCGAGCGAAAGAACTCAAGCAAATTGCCGAGCGTTTCCGCATCGCGCCCGAAGAATTGGTGCGCGCGAGTCTCGAAGAATTGTTGACTCGTCCATTGGATGAATTCCAAAAAATACTGGAACGCGTCCTCACCAAAAATGCAGACCTCTACAAACGGCTGGCATAATTCATGCGTTATTTGACGGTGGGTGAAGTTCTTGAAATTTACAGCCGCGTGGTGAAGCAATCGGGTGGCTCGGTGGGAATTCTCGATCTGGGCGCGTTGGCATCGGCAGTTGCCCAACCGCGTGCGACATTTAACGGTGAAGAACTGTATCCAACCATCGTAGAAAAAGCGTCGGCGCTTGGATTTTCGTTGATTCAAAATCATCCCTTCATTGACGGAAACAAACGCGCAGGGCACGCCGCGTTGGAAACGTTTCTCATGCTCAACGGCTACGAGATTTCCGCCAGCGTGGACGAGCAAGTGGAAATCGTTCTTGGCGTTGCTTCCGGGAAAATAGACCGTGAGGCGTTCACAGCTTGGCTGAGAAATCACATTGTCGAGTTGTCGTAACAGGGAAGAAAATGGGTGAAACGAAGCAGCCTTTGAAAGTATTTTTATGTCACGCCCACGCGGACCGTGACGCCGTGAAGGCTCTTTACACCCGCCTGACCAATGAAGGCGTGGATGCATGGCTGGACAAGGAAAAACTCCTGCCCGGCGCGGATTGGGAGTATGAAATCCGCAAAGCGGTGCGCGAAGCGGACGTGGTGGTGGTTTGCCTTTCCAAGCAGTTCAATCAGGCAGGATTCCGCCAAAAGGAAGTGCGCCTTGCCCTCGATACCGCCATGGAAAAACCCGAAGGCGAGATTTTCATCATCCCTGCGCGGCTGGAAGAATGTGACAATCTCGAAAGCCTGCAAAGATGGCATTGGGTGGACTTGTTTGAGGAGGATGGCTTCCAAAGGCTGATGCTTGCCTTGCGCCTTCGTGCCGAGAAAATCGGCGCGGCGCTGCGCCAGCGCGGTCACACCGTATCCCGCCCGAAAATCACCCCGGAACAGGAAGCCGCTCGTGAAAAGACGGAGAAAGAGGCGGCTGAAAAAGCCGCGCGCGAAAAAGAGTTGAGCGAGAAAGCGCGCCTGCAAGCCGCAGAACGGGAAAAGCAGAGAATTGCAAAGGAACGGGCAAACCGCGAAGCGGCGGAAAGAAAACGCCAGCAAGCTACTGCGTCGAAGGTCATGCTCCCGCGCCGAAAGGTCAGAATCCCGCCAGCATTGCTCCTTGCCGTGGCTGGCGTGGTCATTCTCACATTGTGCGGGCTTTGGAGTGTCCCGCGTTTGGTGGATCTCGGCCTCCAGGGCTTTGGCCCCTTCAAAGGCCTGGCTACGCCCACGAATACCCCGACCCGAACCCCTACTCCTACTCCTACTCCTACTCCGCTTCCCACGCCGATTTCTCTCGCCGACCCGGCCGGCAATCCAATCTCCATGCGCCTCGTGCCGGCGGGCGAGTTCCCCATGGGCAGCGAAAAAGGCGCCAGCGACGAGCGCCCGGTGCACACTGTCTACCTGGACGCATTCTATATGGATACCTACGAGGTCACCAACGCCCTCTACCGCGCCTGCGTGCAGGCCGGCGCCTGCACCCCGCCGCACCAGACCACTTCCTACACCCCTTCCAGTTATTACGGCAACCCCGACTTCGACGATTACCCCGTCATCTACGTGGATTGGAACATGGCCAAAACCTACTGCGAATGGCGCGGGGCGCGCCTGCCCACCGAAGCCGAATGGGAAAAAGCCGCGCGCGGGACGGACGGCCGCACCTACCCTTGGGGCGAAGGGATTGACTGCGATAAAGCCAATTACTACGGTTGTGTTGGTGACACAACCAAAGTCGGCAGTTATGAAAACGGCAAAAGCCCTTACGGGCCATATGATATGGCAGGAAACGTCTGGGAATGGGTGGCGGATTGGTACGACGAAAACTACTACGACCGATCGCCTTCCCGCAACCCGCAGGGTCCCTCCAGCGGCAGTTCTCGCGTTCTGCGGGGCGGCTCGTGGAACTACAACGATGACAACGTCCGCGCTTCCTTCCGTCACTGGCTCGTACCCGATCTCTGGAGCAACTACATCGGCTTCCGCTGCTCCCGCTCACCCTAGTCCTGCAATTCTGAATGCTGGCGTTCTGAAAAACTGAAGCGGGGTGCCGTCCACGAATTCTCCACGAATGCACGAATGAAGTGGCGTAACTGTGAGCAGTTGGTACATCCCTGCTCCCTTCGCCTCTCCGATTGGAGCGAGGCGCTTTCTTTCATCTTTCCTCTTTTCATCAGTTATAATCCCCTCGCCAATCGGAAATCGCAAATCGGAAATCGTAAATGCAAAAATCTTCTTTCCAAGAAATCATCCTCAAACTCCAATCCTTCTGGGCTTCCCACGGCTGCCTCATCACCCAGCCCTACTACACCCAGGTCGGCGCAGGGACCATGAACCCCGCCACCTTCCTGCGCGTGCTCGGACCCGAGCCGTGGAACGTCGCCTACGTCGAACCCTCCGTCCGCCCCGACGACGGGCGCTACGGCGAGAACCCCAACCGCTTCCAGGTGCATTACCAGTACCAGGTCATCCTCAAGCCCGACCCCGCGTCTCGACCAGGCTCGACGGGCCCGCAGGAACTCTACCTCGACTCGCTCAAAGCCCTCGGCATTGACCCGCGCAAGCACGACATCCGCTTCGTGGAAGACAACTGGGAACAGCCCGCCATCTCCGCTTGGGGGCTGGGCTGGGAGGTCTGGCTCGACGGGCAGGAGATCACCCAATTCACCTACTTCCAGCAGATGGGCGGCGTGACTCTCAACCCCGTCTCCGTTGAACTCACCTACGGGCTGGAGCGCATCCTCATTGCCCTCAACAACGCCAAAGCCATCTGGGACGAACCCTGGAACGAGCAGGTCACCTACGGGGAGATTCGCCGCCGCGAAGAATTCGAGCATTCCAAATACTACTTCGAGATTGCCGATGTCGAGCGCGTCCGCCGCATGTACGACCTCTACTCCGCCGAAGCCGACGCCTGCCTCGAGAACGGTCTCATCGTCCCCGCGCACGACTACGTCCTCAAATGCTCGCACGCCTTCAACATCCTCGACACGCGCGGCGCGGTCAGCGTTGCCGAACGCCAGGCATTCTTCCGCCGTATGCGCGAACTCGCCCGCCGCGTGGCAACTTCTTATGAGGAGCAGCGCAAGGAACTGGAATACCCGCTTCTCAAGGAGAGTCAAAAGTCGAAAGTCGAAAGTCAAGCCAAACCTTCGAACTTCGACCTGCGACCTTCGACTTTCTTGCTGGAAATCGGCACCGAAGAACTCCCCGCCTCCGATGTGGACTCCGCCCGCGACCAACTCATCGCCCGCATCCCGCAATTCCTCTCCGACCTCCACCTCGCCCACGGCGACATCCGCATCTTCTCGACCCCGAGGCGGATCGCCGTTTCGATAGACTCTCTCTCCCCGAAGCAGCCCGACCGCGAAGACCTCGTCAAGGGACCTCCTGCCGATAAGGCTTTCGACAAAAACGGAAACGCGACGCCCGCCGCGCAGGGCTTCGCCAAAAAGAACGGTGTGGATGTGAAAGACCTCATCGTCCGCGAGGACGCAAGCGCGGCAGGCAAATACGTTTTCGCGGTGGTCAAGCAAAAGGGACGCCCCGCCCCCGAGGTCCTCGCCGAGGCGCTGCCCAAACTGATTGCCGAAATCAAATTCGAGAAGACCATGCGCTGGAATGACTCAGGCGTCGCCTTCTCGCGTCCCATCCGCTGGCTGGTGGCGATGTTTGGCGAGGTAGTCATCCCCTTCGGGTACGCGGGCGTGACCAGCGGCAACGTCACGCGCGGACTGCGTCCCTACGACTCGCCCGAAATCGCCATCCCCTTCGCCGAGAAATACGCTGACCTACTGCGCGAAGCGGGCATCGTTCTTGATAAAGAAGAGCGCAAAGCCGCCATCGTGGAACAGGTGAAGCAGGCGGCGGCGCTGATCGGCGGCGAAGCCATCATCGAAGAAGACCTGCTCGACGAAGTGGCGAACCTCGTCGAAATGCCCACCGCCGTCATGGGCGGCTTCGATCAAGAATTTTTATCTCTGCCCAAAGACGTGCTTGTCTCCGTGATGAAAAAGCATCAACGCTATTTCCCCGTTGCCAAGTCTAACCAATCGCCAATTACCAATTACCAATTACTTCCTTACTTCATCGCCATCCGCAACGGCGACGACCTCCACCTCGACCTCGTCCGTCAAGGCAACGAACACGTCCTCGGCGCGCGCTTTGCTGACGCGAACTTCTTCGTCCGCGAAGACCTCAAGCACAAACTCGAAGACTTCCGCCCGAAACTGGCAGGTCTGACCTTCCACACCAAACTCGGCTCCATGCTCGACAAGTCGGAGCGCATGTTGAAACTCGGCGCGGAAGTGGCAGACCTGCTCCACATCAAAGACGCTGAGACCATCAAAACGCTGGCGCGGGCAATCTACCTCGCCAAAGCCGATTTGGTCACGCAAATGGTGACCGAGATGACCTCCCTGCAAGGCATCATCGGCGGCGAGTACGCCCTGCGCAGCGGCGAGACCCTCGAAGTGGCGCGGGCGATTGCCGAGCAGTATCAAACCGTGCCGCAGACGAAGGCGGGCTTGGTCGTCGCGCTCACCGACCGCCTCGACTCGCTTGTTGGGCTGTTTGCCGCGGGGCTGGCTCCCACAGGCGCGAAAGACCCCTTCGGTCTGCGCCGCGCCGCGATTGGCATCGTCCAGCCGCTCATCGAACACGACGCCGACTTCGATTTGGCGGAGGCGGTGAAGCGTTCTGCCAAAACCCAGCCCATCGAGGTCACGGAAGAAACGCAGGCAAAGGTTCTCGAATTCCTCGCCGGGCGTCTGTCTGTCGCGTTGAAAGAGATGGGTTACCGCTACGATGTCGTGGATGCGGTGCTTGCGGAGCAATCCGCCAACCCGGCCGCGTCGGCTCGGGCGGTGAAGCAGTTACAGGTCTGGGTGGGACGCGAAGATTGGCGCGAGATTCTGCCGGGGTACGCGAGGTGCGTCCGCATTATCCGCTCGGCTTCAGTGAGCAGTGAGCAGCCTGCCCTGAGCAAAGTCGAAGGGTTATCAGTTATCAGTGAGCAGTTGTTGGCGGAGGCGGAGGAGAAGCGGTTGTATGAGGCGCTGCAAGGCGTCAACTGCCAGCCGTCCAATGTGGATGAATTTTTAGGGACGGTGGTCAAACTCATCCCGTCCATCAACGCGTTCTTCGACAAGGTGCTGGTCATGGCGGAGGAGGAACAGGTGCGGCAGAACCGCCTCGCCTTGGTCGGGCAAATTGCCAATTTGTCCAAAGGGATTGCGGATTTGAGCAAACTCGAAGGGTTCTAACCTGTCCAACATGCCCAGCCCTCAGCGGCTGGGTTTTTTATTGGAACGAAGTAAAAGATGACACCGTTTTAGTGGTTATCACCAAGAGGAGAGTTGGGATGTCCCGCCTGCAAAAAATACTTGTGTTCATTGTGTTGCCTGCCCTCTTCGCTTGTTTGCCGGCGCCGGGCATTCCGCCGGGGTCTGTTACTCCAACCTTCACCCCTTGGGCGGCTGGGACGGAGACTGCCATGGCTGTAGATACGCATACAGCCTTGGCGTCAAGTTTAACGGCAACACCCGTATCCACAGCGTCTCCTTTTCCCACCTTCACTTCGGGGGGCATAGAAAAGCCGACCGATTTTTCGCCCGTTCTCTATGGAGGAAAACTGTATGACGCCGTATCCTTCCTTCTGCTCGGCGGCGTAAGCCGGGAGGGATGGTACGCGCCCGACATGAGCGTTGCTCGTTTTTCCGGCGAGGCGGCATACGGCTTGCACAACATGGAGTATGTGGATAAATATTTTCTCTGGGGCGGGTCCCCTGAATTCTCGCCAACCTGCAAAACGTACTCTGTTCGCACCGATGCAGGGCTTGACGAGGCTGGCTTTGTCGCCACGCTGGACGGCTGGGCTGTCACGAAACGCGAAGTGACCGAACTCTCTGCGGATGGCGAGTTCTACCAGGATACAGTAATTGACTGGCTGGAGGCTGAAGGTGTCAGTTCTCCCAGGATCGGGATATTACAAATCTTTCGCGTGGATATTGAAGGCGACGGCGCGGACGAGGTCTTTATCAGCGCGACCCGGCTGGATGAATCACAACACACGACGAAAGCGGGCGATTATTCGGTCGTTCTGATGCGCAAAATCTCCGATGGTGACGTCGTCACGAAATTTGTCATCGGAGATATATATCGCTCGGAAGAATTGGAACTGACTTTTCCACGTACCTATTCGCTCGCGAACTTCATTGACCTGAACCAGGATGGGGTGTTGGAGGTCATCGTGGAGATCCGGGGATGGGAGAAATTCGGCGCGGTCGTGTTCCAGATTGACGGGTTGGAAGTGATCCAAGCCCTGCGCGCGGAATGTTAATAACGTGAATTCGTGATAAGCGAGCAGACGTTAGAGAACGTCCGCTCTACGCAGGGCGTAAGAGACGCTCTCTAGCGTCGGGCAAAGCGCTTGATCTTTATCCCGAACTGACGTTTAATACTTGCAGAATGTGGGATGGGAAGGCGACCCACTTTCTCATCTGCGGACTGGTCTTGTACTAATCCGTTTTATCCTTGAACAAAGGCGTTGAACCAGACGGCTCAACGCCCTTGTGTTTTCCTCTTTTGCCAAATCCCCAAACCCGTCTATAATTCATCTCGTCCAAATTACCACGCACCAATTACCAACATGTCCACCATTGACGAAATCAAATCCCGCATTGACATCGTGGACCTCGTCTCCGAGGCAGGGGTCAAACTGCGTCATGCCGGCAAGAACTACACGGGCTTCTGTCCGTTCCACGAAAACAAGCACACGCCCGCCTTCGTCGTCTGGCCCGAGACGGGGACGTGGCGCTGTTTCGGCGCGTGCAATGAGGGCGGCGACATCTTCAAGTTCGTGATGAAGAAGGACGGGATTGATTTCAAGGAGGCTTTACAAAAGCTTGCCGCCCGCGTCGGCGTGCAACTTCAGGAATATCAGCGCGAGACGCCCCAGCAAAAAGAGGCATACGACCACCTCCGCAAACTGCTGGAAGATGCGGTCATCTTCTATCGCAGTCATCTGCTCGCCAACAAGGACATCCTCGCTTACCTGCGCGAAAAACGCAGACTGACCGACGCCACCATCGAGACCTTTGGGCTGGGCTACGCGCCTCCGGGCTGGGACAACGCCCTGAAGCATTTCACCTCGCGCGGCTACAGCGAACAGGATTTGATTGACGCCGGCTTGCTCACGGTGCGAGAGGGGGAAGGTACACAGGTTTACGATAGATTCCGCCACCGCATCATGATTCCCATCCGTGACGAGCAGGGACGCATGGCAGGCTTCGGCGCGCGCATCGTGGACCCGAACGACATCCCCAAGTTCCTCAACTCGCCCGAAACCCCGATCTTCTCGAAGGGACGCCTGCTCTACGGACTCGACCGCGCCCGCAAACCCATCCGCGCCGCCGACCAGGCGGTGATTGTCGAAGGGTATCTCGATGTCATTGCCCTGCATCAGGCGGGGTATGAAAACGTCGTCTCGCCGATGGGCACGGCGCTGACCGAAGACCAGTTGCGCCTGCTCAAAAAGTTCACGCGGCGCATCGTCCTCGCACTCGACCCCGACATTGCCGGGCAGAAAGCCGTCCTGCGCGGGCTGGATGCGGCGCGCTCCGCCATGGACAAGGAGGGGGAACTTGCCTTCGATGCGCGCGGTCTGCTCCGCAACGAGTCGCGGCTGCAGGCGGATTTGCGCGTGGCAACCATGCCCGATGACCTCGACCCCGATGAAATCGTGGCGCGGGATAAAGCGGAGTGGGCGCGTTTGATCGAGAACGCCAAGCCCATCGTCACGCACGTCATGGAAACGCTTGCGGCGGGGCAGAATCTCAACGACCCGAAGGTGAAGAATCAGATTGCCGCGCAAGTGCTCCCGCTCATCGAAGATTTGCCCAATCCCTTGGAACGCGACACGTACCGTCAGGCGCTGGCGCGAATGCTCAAGGTGAGTGAAAGTGCATTGACGGGGACGCAGGCTCAAGGTCCGAGGGTGAGGCGGCCGAGGGAGAAGGTTCGGGAACGGGCGCAGGAGCCGGTCAAAGTCGTCGTGGCGGTTTCGTCGAGCAAGAAAGTCGAGGAGTATGTCATCGGTGTGCTGTTCCAAAAGCCCGAACTGTTGTACCGTCTTGACCGTCTGTTGCAGGAGTATGGTTTGACGCCGCTGGACGCGCAGGACTTTGCTTACACCGACCATAAACTACTGTTTGGTCTCATTCGCGAGTCGGTGGAGCAGTATCAGACGGAGCATCACAAGTTTGTGGTGCAGGCATTGCCCGAGTCGCTGGTGGCGCGTTCCGTCGAGCTGATGCGCGAGGCGGTGGAAGTGGAAAAGCGGGAGGAGAAACTGCTGGAGGAACTTCTGCGCGGCGTGATCAAACTGCGCCGGCAGGCGGCTGGCGAGAACTTGAATCAGTTGCGTTTTTTGCAGGAGGAAGCGCATCAATCCGGCGACTTGCGCGCCTCGTCTTACATGGAACTGGTGTTGAGACACACCCGTCTTTTGCGCGAACTGGACGAGGCGTATCGTAAAATGACGCAGAAACGTTTGGAGTGACGTAACGCTTTATTGCCGGCGGCGTCTGGTAAAGTGATGATGTCCATAAAGCAGCCTATCCCTTCGAAACGCAAGAAGCATTCACCCGGCGCGCAGGCGAGTTCCTCTTCAGCGCGGCGTAAATCGTCCCTCGAAGAGGCGTTTGCCGAAAATGGCTTGGAATTGAACGGCAGTGGTCTGACGGAACTGGCGCTGATGGGGGAGGAGGGCGGCGACCCGGATGCAAGTCTGCTCGCACAGGAGGAGGATGTTCTCGAGGAAGACCTCGACCTGCACGACCCGAAACTTGCCGCCGAACTATCCGAAGACCCGGTGCGTCTGTATCTGCGCGAAATCGGTCAGGTCAAACTGCTGGATGCCGACAGCGAATTCCGCCTGGCGACGATGATCGAAGCCAACCGCTTCGTCAGCGCCCTGCGCCGTCACCCGCCCCGCAAGGGGATGAGCGCTCCGCGTTCCATTTGTCATGCCATTCTTTCCGAACTGAAGACCTCGTGGGAACGCCTGAGGGAGGATGCCGAGCGTCTGCATCACGACACGCCCAACTTGGGCTTGATGCTCAGCGAGGCGCAAGCCCTGCGCGCCGGCTGGTCTTCGGATGCGCCCTCCTATCTGCGCGCCTTTCTGGACAACGGTAAATGGGGGAGAGACCCGCTGTGGGACGATTTTGCGCGGAAAGCCTACTCGGTTTTTCTCTGCCTCTATCTGCTCCCGTTCAATTATGCGGCATGGCTCCTGGGTCATATCAACAAAAAACATGAACTGCCCAGCCTGCGCACCATGTCCAGCCGCCTGCCGGAGGATAAGGAAATTCTGGACGAACTCGAGCTCATCAAAAATCAGGCAAAGGAAGCGCATCAGGCGCTCATCCGCGCCAACCTGCGGCTGGTGGTGAGTGTCGCCAAACGCTACCTCGGGCGCGGCATCAGTTTTCTCGACCTGATTCAGGAGGGCAATATCGGTCTTCTGCGGGCGGTCAGCAAGTTCGACCCGCGGCGCGGATTCAAATTCAGCACCTACGCCACCTGGTGGATTCGCCAGTCCATCAACCGTTCGATTGCCGAACAGGCGCGCACGATCCGCATCCCGGTGCATCTGTTCGAATCCATCACACGCATCATGCGCGTCCAGCGCCAACTCACGCAGGAACTGGGGCGCGAACCCACCACCGAGGAAATTGCCCTTGAAATCGGCTACCTGCCTGCCTCCGACGTGCAAGCCATCCTGCGCGCCCACGCCGAGAAGAAGCCGCTGCCGCCGGCGCTTCAACACAAACTGGAGACTGCCACCCGCAAAATTGACCGCATCCTCCGTTCGGCGGAAGAGCCGGTCTCCATTGACGGACCGGTGGGGGATGAAGATTCCAGTTCGCTGGGCGATTTCATCGAGGACGAAGAAACCATCTCGCCGATGGACGCGGCGGCGCGTCAGATGCTGCGCGAGCAGATCCGCTCTGCTTTGACCTCCCTCGCCGACCGTGAACGGGAAGTCCTCGAAATGCGCTTCGGTCTCGTGGACGGGCAGGACCATACCCTCGAGGAGGTCAGCCGCTTCTTCGATGTGACCCGCGAGCGGATTCGCCAAATCGAAGCGAAAGCCCTGCGCAAACTGCGGCACCCCTCGCGCAGCAAGACGCTGAGGGAGTATTTGGGGTAATTTCGTTTTTGCTATTGGGGGAATTGGTATGCTTTGTCAATTCTTGTGGCAATATGACGAATATCACCAATTTTGTGAAAAGAGGCACTTTTCCTAGCCCCTGAAAAACACTTATGTTATACTTTGCCGAACGTGCGAGAAAGCACAAACTCCGTCCATGAGGGCGTTTTCCCGGAAAATATCGGGACTTCGTGAGGTGCCAAAATGCTCGAATACGTTGCAATTGCGTTGTTGATCGCACTGGCGTTGGTGGTTGCTCTGGCTGCGATCGGTTTGGGGTATCTGTTCGGTCCACGGAAACAATCTGCGGTAAAAGCCCAGCCTTATGAATCGGGCATCAACCCGTTCGGTGAAGGGACGCGGCGTATGCCCGTCCGCTTCTATTTGATTGCGGTGTTGTTCATCCTCTTCGATATCGAAGTGGTGTTCTTTTTGCCGTGGGCAATCGCTTTTCGTCAGTTGGGGTTGTTCGGACTGATCGAAATGGTTCTCTTCATTGTCATCTTACTGGTTGGTTATATTTACGCTTGGAAGAAAGGAGCCTTGGAATGGGAGTAGAACAAAAACTCGGCAATATGGGCATTGTGACCGCCAAGCTCGAGGACGCGGTCAACTGGGCACGCACGAATGCCATGTGGCCCATGTTGTTCGGTCTTGCCTGCTGCGCCATTGAGATGATGGCGGCGCAGGCTTCGCATTATGACATGAGCCGCTTCGGCATGGAACTGATGCGCGCCAGCCCGCGCCAATCGGACCTGATGATTGTCGCCGGACGCCTCTCGCGCAAGATGGCGCCCGTGCTTCGCCGCCTGTACGACCAGATGCCCGAGCCCAAGTGGGTCATTGCCATGGGCGACTGCGCCTCCTGCGGCGGCGTCTTCAACAATTATGCCCTGGTGCAGGGGGTGGATGAAATCGTCCCGGTGGATGTGTTCGTGGCGGGCTGCCCGCCGCGCCCGGAAGCGTTGATTCACGGCATCATCACCCTGTACGAGAAAGTCAAAGGGGAGAAGTTTGTAGCACCGACTTAAGTCGGCGCTGCGGGGTAGTTTTATGGATCAAAAACTCGAACCCATCGTAAAGGCTTTGCAGGAACAATTCGCCGCAACTTATGAAGAGTTTCGCGGCGAAGTGCATGTCTTCGTCGCCGCCGAACAAATCGTCGAGGCGTTGACCCTCTTGCGCGACAAATTCGACTTCGAAATGCTCTCGACGATCACCGCCTCCGACTATTACCCGCAGAGGTCGCCGCGTTTTCACGTCATCTACCAACTCTCGTCGCTGGCGAAAAATGTCACGGTGCAGTTGAGAGTCCCGGTAAACGGCGACCAGCCCAAGGTCCTGACCGCGACGCGCGTGTACGAAACGGCGAACTGGCGCGAGCGCGAGGTCTTCGACATGTTCGGCATCGAGTTCGAAGGTCATCCCGATCCGCGCCGCATTCTGATGCCCGAAGACACGGAGGGACATCCCCTGCGGAAGGACTTCCCGCTCGGCTACGAGGAGCCGCAGTTCACCTTCAACTTCGAAGAGATTGACCTGCGCAAACCGTACGCAAAGGAATAAGCATGACCCAGATCGAAGAAGTCAACTACGAACAATACCGCCATCTGGTTTCGGAACGCGCCTTCACCGGCGAAACCATGCTGCTCAACATGGGACCGCAGCACCCGTCCACGCACGGCGTGCTACGCCTCCTGCTCGAACTGGACGGCGAGGTCATCGTCAACGCCGTGCCCGACATCGGCTTCCTGCACACCGGCGTCGAAAAGAACATGGAAGCCAAGACCTACCTCAAAGCCGAGGTCATGTCGGACCGCCTCGATTACATGAACAACTTGGGCAACAACCTTGCCTACTGTATGGCGGTCGAAAAACTGGTGGAGCTCGACGTGCCGCCGCGCGCCCAAGCCCTGCGTGTGATTTTAGTGGAGTTGCAGCGCATCGCCTCGCATCTGGTCTGGATCGGCACCTTCGGTCTCGACTTGGCGGCGATGTCCGTGTTCCTCTATGCCTTCCGCGAGCGCGAACAAATCCTCGACATCTTCGAGTTGTGTTCCGGTCAGCGCATGATGACGACCTTCATTCGCCCGGGCGGTTTGTGGCGCGATGTGCCGGTGGAATTCGAGACGGCGGTGCGCAACTTCCTCAAAATCTTCCCGAAGCGGGTGGACGAATACGAAGCCCTGTTGACCAAAAACCCGCTCTTTCTGGACCGTCTGCTGGGCATCGGCAAACTGGACGCCGCCACCGCCCTGCAGCACGGCGTGACCGGTCCCATGCTGCGCGCCTCGGGCGTGAAGTGGGACCTGCGCAAAGCCCGCCCCTACATGGGCTACGAGCAGTACGATTTCGACATCCCCGTCCGCACCGAGGGCGACACGTATGCCCGCTACCTCGTCCGCGTGCAGGAATTCCGCGAGTCCATGAAGATCATCGAGCAGGCGCTGAACAAACTGCCGATGGGACCCGTGCGCAGCGACAACCGCAAATTCGTCCCGCCGCCGCGCTCCGAGATTGGCGTGAGCATGGAGGCGCTCATCCACCACTTCAAATTGTGGACGGAAGGTTTTTCCGCCCCCAAAGGTTCGGTGTACAGCGCGGTCGAATCGCCGCGCGGCGAACTGGGCGTGTACCTCGAAGGCGATGGCGGACCCAAACCGCACCGTGTCCACTGGCGCACACCATCCTTTAGCAACCTGTCGGTTGTGCCGAAACTCGTCAAAGGACATCTGGTGGCAGACTTGGTCGCCATCCTTGCCTCCACCGACATTGTGCTCGGAGATATTGACCGATGAGCCTGGCTGAAAAATACCCCAAAGAAGTGAAGCAAATCCTTGCCAAATACCCGCCGGAGCACAAGCGCTCGGCGGTTATGCCGCTGCTTTACCTTGCCCAGCGCGAGGAAGGCTATATCACCAAAGCCGCCATGCAAGACATCGCCCGAATGCTCGACATCAGCGAGACCGATGTCGCCTCCATCGTCGGCTTTTACACCCTCTACCACGACAAGAAAGAGGGCAAGTACCGCATGCAGGTTTGCACCGACCTGCCGTGTGCCCTGCGCGGGGCGGATGAATTCCTCGACAACCTGTGTGCCAACCTGGGCATCAAAGTCGGCGAGACGACACCGGATGGTGTCATCACCCTCGAAGCAGTCATGTGCCTCGCCGCCTGCGACAAGGCTCCCGTGTTCCAAACGCAGGGACCCGACGGCATCAAATATCACGAGAACATGACCGTGGATAAGACGATGGAACTCATCGAAGCGCTCAGGAAAAGTAGTGCTTGAAGCAGCATGAGGTCGAGTGTGAGCGAAAAGCCGAAAATCAACGTCGAAAAGCATATCGCCTATTGGCGCGATGGCGCGTTGGAAGTATGGAAGGATGTGGATCATTCTATGAGCGGCAGGCGGATCGCCTTTGCATTATTCGCTGCCCACCTTGCTCTTGAAAAGGCGTTGAAGGCGCATGTTGTAAAGCAGACAAAGAATTTGCCTCCCATGATTCACAATTTGATGGCGCTCGCTAACCTCGCAAACCTAAAACTGCCGTCGAAGTATGCATTGTCTTTGGTCGAATTGAACCCCATGAACATTGTTGCCCGTTATCCCGGTGAAACTGTAGGGCAGATACCTTCTTTCGAACAGGCTGCAGACATGGTAAAGCGCGCAAAGGAAGTATTGGAATGGTTGATCAAAAAATTGTGAAATCCGTTCAAAAATATCTTGAGTTTGTCAAACGAAAAAGGATCCCTGTCAAATACGGGGTTTTGTTTGGCTCTTATGCGAGAAATCAACAGCATACGTGGAGCGATATTGATTTATTGGTTGTCTCGCCGTTGTATGATAAGCGCCGCACTTACAAGGACATGGTGAAATTGTGGCGCATTGCCGCGGAAACGGATGTCCGCATCGAACCAATACCGGTTGGCGAAAAGCAATTCGAAGAGGACGATTCAAACTTAATTATCGAAATTGCCCGCCGCGAAGGAAAAATCATTCCTCTCGCAGAATAGAGACCTATGGCACATATTCTCTTACGGCATCGGGATATTCCCGACATTCACAAACTCGAAGTCTATAAAAAGAACGGCGGCTTTGCCGCGTTCCAGAACGCGGTCACCAGGATGAAGCCCAACGAGGTGACCGAGGTGGTCAAGAACTCCGGCCTGCGCGGACGCGGAGGCGCCGGCTTCCCCACCGGCATGAAGTGGTCGTTCATTGACAACAAAAACTGGCCCCATTACGTGGTGGCAAACGCCGACGAATCCGAGCCGGGCACCTTCAAAGACCGCGAAATCATGGAAAGCAACCCCTTCCAATTTCTGGAAGGAGTCGCCATTGCCTCCTATGCCGTTGGCGCAAATGCGGCGTATGTGTACCTGCGCGGCGAATTCTGGCAGATTGCCGCCTTCCTCGATGAGAAAATCGCGGAGATGGAAGCGGCGGGATACCTCGGCAAAAACCTCTTCGGCACCGATTACTCCCTCAAAATCTACACCCACCTCGGCGCCGGCGCCTACATTTGCGGCGAAGAGACCGCCATGCTCGAATCCATCGAAGGCAAACGCGGACAGCCGCGCGTGCGTCCGCCGTTCCCGCCTTCCTACGGTCTCTATGGCAAGCCCACCATCGTCAACAACGTCGAGACGCTTACCAACGTCCCGCTCATCCTTGCCAACGGCGCGGAGTGGTACAAATCCATGGGCACCGCCGACAGCGCCGGCGTGAAAATCTTCTCGCTTTCGGGGCGTGTGCGCAAGCCTGGCAACTACGAACTGCCCTTCGGCACGACCTTCCGCGAACTCATCTACACCTACGGCGGCGGCGTGCAGGATTCCCGCAAGGTCAAAGCCATCATGCCGGCGGGCGCCTCCTCCTCTCTCATTCTGGTGGACGACGAAAAAGTCCTCGACACCCCGATGGATTACGCCTCCGTCCGCACCCTCGGCGCGGACCTCGGCTCCGCCTCGGTCATCGTCATAGACGACACCGTCTCGATGGACTGGCTCATCAATAAGACCGTCCACTTCTTCCGCCATGAATCGTGCGGCAAATGCACTCCCTGCCGCGAAGGCACTTACTGGATGTCGCACCTCACCGAACGCATCCACGAAGGACGCGCCACCCGCGCCGATGTGGATTTGCTGTTGAATGTGGCAAAACAAATGCAGGGCAAATGTCTGTGTGCGCTCGGCGAGTTTTCCACCATGGCGGTCGTGACCGGCATCGAACGCTTCCGGCAGGATTTCGACAAGGTAGTAAAAGCATAAGGTTTTGCGTAACGGACGGTCTCTTCCGTCCGCCGTGCCAGAGAGCGCGGAATACGCACAGGAATGTTTATGGCAAAACAAGTCACCTTAACCATTGATGGAAAACAGGTCACCGTCCCCGAAGGGACGCTCGTGGCGGATGCCGCCAAGATGGCGGGTATAGATATTCCCGTTTTCTGTCATCACCCCAAACTCGAACCGGTCGGCATGTGCCGCATGTGCCTGGTGGAAATCGGGCGCCCTGTGCGCGACCGCGCCACCGGACAGTTCGTAATGGAAAACGGCGCGCCGAAAATCCAATTCATGCCCAAACTCGAAACCGCCTGCACCAACAAGGTCGAGGAAGGCATGGTGGTGTTGACCCGCTCGCAGAAGGCGGTGGAGGGACAGAAAGGCACCATCGAATTTCTGCTCACCTCGCATCCGCTCGACTGCCCCATCTGCGATAAGGGCGGCGAATGCCCGCTTCAAAACCTGACCGTGGCTTACGGTCCCGGCAAGAGCCGCTTCCTCTACGACGAAAAGATGCACCTCGACAAGCAGGTGCCGCTGGGCGAACTCATCTGGCTCGACCGCGAACGCTGCATCCAGTGCGCGCGCTGTATCCGCTTTCAGAACGAGATTGCCGGGGACCCGGTCATCGGCTTCGACGAGCGCGGACGCGCCACCCAAATCGTCTCTTTCTCGGACCCCGGATTTGATTCGGTTTTCTCCGGCAACACCACCGACATCTGCCCGGTCGGCGCGTTGACCACTTCGGACTTCCGCTTCGGTGCGCGCCCCTGGGAGTTGCAGGCGCACGCTTCCATCTGCACGCAATGTCCCGTCGGCTGCAACACCACACTGAACACGCGCCGCGAGGCAAAGTCGGGCGGGCGGATCGTAGTCAAGCGCGTCATGCCGCGCCAGAACGAGGACGTAAACGAAATCTGGATCTGCGACAAGGGACGCTTCGCCTATCATTACACGGAAGGGAAGCAGCGCCTGACCCGTCCCATGATCCGCAAGGACGGCAAACTCACACGCGCCTCTTGGGACGCCGCCACCAAACTCGCCGCCGAAAACTTCCAAAAGGCAAAGAAGAACTTCGTCATTCTGGCTTCGGGCAGGCTCTCCAACGAAGATTTGTTCAACCTGAAATCGCTCGCCGAACATGCGGACGGCAAGGCTTACATCTATTCACACATGGGCGGCGGCGAACTGACCTCGCTGGTGGGGGTGGGGGAGGGGACGAACTTCGGCAGCATGGGCGCGGGGACGACGATTGTCGTCGTTGCCTCTGATTTGTATGAAGAGGCGCCCGTCTGGTATCTGCGCATCAAACAGGCGGCGGCGCGCGGCGCAAACCTGATTGTGATGAACGCCCGCGAAACCAAACTCGATCGCTACGCTTCGTTCACCGTCCGTTATGCCTATGGCGACGAGGTCAAAGCCGTGAGCGACCTCGCCAAAAAAGGCAAAATCGGCGACACGTTCCTGAAATCGGAGAACGCCGTCATCCTGTATGGCAGCGACGGCTTGGGTGTTTCCGGCTCCGCGGCGCTTGCCTCCGCCTGCGCCAAACTCCTGCACGATAACGGCTTCACCGGCAGACCTAACAACGGTCTCATCGGCGTGTGGGGGCGCGCCAACGACCAGGGCGCTTGGGAGATGGGCTTCGAGGTGGAGGAAGACCTGGCGAAGGCGTTCAAGGGCAAGACCGTGTACATTGCCGGCGCCGACCCCGTGGCAGACGACCCGAAACTGGCAAAGGCGCTCGAAGGTGCGGAGTTCGTTGCCGTACAGGATGTGATGACCACCGCCACCACCGAAATCGCGGATGTCGTCCTGCCGGCGCAGGCGTTCACCGAACGCGAAGGGACGCTGACTTCAGGAGAGCGGCGGGTGCAGCGCTTTTATCCTGCCGTCCCGGTGACGGGCGAAGCAAAGGCGGATTTTGCCATCACCTCGCAGATTGCCCGTCACATGGGCATCGTCCTGGAGGGGACGTCGGTCTCGGCGGTGTTCGATATTCTGGCGGCGTCGGTCAAATCGTTCGAAGGCTTGACCTATGCCAGACTGGCGGAAGTCCGCCCGCAGTGGCCCATCGTCGGGCGCAGTGACCTGTATTACGGCGGCACGACCTACGAGAACACGCAGGGCATGGGCGCACAGTTGTCGGCGGCGGCAGGGCGCGGGGAAAAGGTGAGCATCCCCAAGGTCGAGAAAGAAGCGCTTGTCCGTCCCAAGGAGAAGGAATTGCTGGCGGTGCCGGTCACGAAGTTGTATGACCGCGGCACGACCATCCTGCCTTCGGAGTTGCTGCATGAGCGCATCGGCGAGGCAAAGGTCATCCTGCATCCTGAGACGGCGAAGAGCCTGGGCGTGGAGGAAGATCAGAAAGTGAGCGTCAGTTTCAACGGCGTGAATGGCGAAGCGGCGGTGAAATTGACCGACACGATTTCTGTGGGCGTGGCGCTGATTCCCCGTTCGATGGGGCTGGCGATCCGTGAACCTGTGGCAGTGAAGGTGAAATGATGCTATCGGATTGGACTCTCTGGCTCGAGTGGTTAATCAAATCGTTGGTGGTGACCTTTGGATTGCTGACGGGGTTCGCCTACCTGACGTGGTACGAACGCCGCGCGCTGGCTCGCATTCAGGCGCGCATCGGTCCGAATCGCGCCGGACCTCAGGGCTTGCTTCAGCCCATTGCCGACGCGATCAAACTGATTTTCAAGGAGGAACTCGTCCCCGCCAAGGCGGATAAGACGCTGTTCTTCTGGGCGCCGGTCATCACGATGATTCCTTCGCTCATCATCGCGGCGGTCATTCCGTGGGGACCCGCCATCGAGATGTTCGGGCGCGTCATACGGCTTTCGATTGCCGACCTCAACGTGGGGGTGCTGTATCTGATGTCCATCGCTTCGATTGCGGTGTATGGCATTGTGTTGGCGGGCTGGTCTTCGAACAACAAGTACGCCATGTTGGGCGGTCTGCGTTCCTCGGCGCAGATGATTTCGTATGAACTGGCGCTGGGGCTTTCGTTTGCCACCTCCATCATCCTTGCCAACTCGATGCGCATGCTCGATATTGTGGAGGCGCAGAGAAATCTGTGGTTCGTGGTCGTTCAGCCGGTGGGGGCGGTCATCTTCTGGATTGCGACGCTGGCGGAGGTCAACCGCGCTCCGTTCGACATGCCCGAAGCCGAGCAGGAATTGACCGCCGGTTATCACGCCGAATATTCGGGCATGAAGTTTGCGCTGTTCTTCATGGCGGAATATCAGAAGATGATCGTGGTCAGCGCCATCCTGGCGACATTGTATTTCGGCGGGTATCTCGGTCCGTTTGTGGACCGCTTCCCCTGGCTGGGACCGATTTACATGATCATCAAAATCGTCATCCTGTTGTTCGTGATGATCTGGGTGCGCGCCACCTGGCCCCGCATCCGCTACGACCGGCTGATGGCGTTTGGCTGGAAGATTTTGCTGCCGCTTTCGCTGGCGATTGCCTTTATCACTGCGACCGGCATCCTGCTGGCGGACCTGTCCGGCAACCCGTTGTATTTCTGGGCAATCCCGGTGGTTTCGGTTTTGGCTGGTTTATTTACTGTTGCGGTCATCTACCGTGAGTTGAGGAGAAAAGCCTATGGGCGTGTTTGATCCCCTGCTTGAGTTGCTGCGTGGTCTGGGTACCACGTTCAAGATGGCGCTGGACAAGCCAGTTACGTATCAGTATCCCGAAGAAAAGCGACCGGTGCGCCCGCGTTTTCGCGGACGCCACGTGCTGAAGCGTTACGAAAACGGGCTGGAAAAGTGCATCGGCTGTTCGCTGTGCGCCGCCGCCTGCCCGGCGGATGCGATCTTCGTGGAAGCCTCCGAAAACACAGACGAGAAACGCTTCTCACCCGGTGAGCGCTACGCCTCCACCTACGAAATCAACATGCTGCGCTGCATCTACTGCGGCTTCTGCGAGGACGCCTGCCCGACCGAGGCGATTGTGCTGGGCGATAACTATGAACTCTCCTTCTACGACCGCCGCTCGGCGATTTACACCAAGGAGATGCTGTTGGAACCCGTCCCCTCGGTGGAGATGACCACGCCGCGCAAGGTGGAGCCGGGCGTCTTCACACGCTCGGTGCCGGAGATGAAGGATCCTCAAGACTAGTGTTCAGTGTTCAGTGTTCAGTGATCAGTGATCAGTTATCAGTGAGCAGTTATCAGTTAACTGAACACTGGGAGAGACTATGACCCCTAACCTCATCCTCTTCCTCATCCTTGCCCTCGTTGCCGTAGCCACCGCGCTGGGCATGTTGTTCAGCAAAAACGCTGTGTATTCCGCGTTGTTCCTCGTGCTGAATTTCGTCACGGTGGCGGTGTTCTACCTCCTGCTGGGAGCGCCGTTTATCGCCATGGCGCAGATTACGGTCTATGCCGGCGCCATCATGGTGTTGTTCCTGTTTGTCATCATGCTGCTCGGCGCAGAACGCCTGCCCGATACCCATGTGCTGCCGTGGCAAAAACCGCTGGCAACCGTGCTGACCGTGATTCTGGCGCTGGAATCCACATACCTGTTGTGGACCAAGGCGCGTCCGTCGGGGGCTGTCTTGCCGCCTGGAGCGGAGGTCAACACGGTGGATAACCTGCGCGCCATGGCAATGACCCTGTTCAACGATTATCTCCTGCCCTTCGAGGTGACGTCCGTCCTGCTGCTGGTTGCGATGGTGGGCGTCATCGTACTGGTGCGGAGGGAGAAAGGGCAGAAATCATGATCCCTGTGGAATATTACATCATTCTTTCGGCAATCCTGTTTGCCATCGGCGTGGCGGGTGTGCTCGTCCGCCGTAACGCGCTCATCATCTTCATGTCCATCGAGTTGATGCTGAACTCCGCCAACCTTGCCATCGTGGCGTTCAGCAGTGTGCTGAAGTCGTTCAGCGGGCAGGTGTTTGTGTTCTTCGTCATTGCGGTTGCCGCAGCAGAAGTGGCGGTGGGGCTGGCGCTGATGGTCGAAATCTTCAAAGCCAAGCACAGCATTGACGTGGACCAGATGAATTCGTTGAAAGGGTAAGGAGAAATCATGCATCTGAGCGAAACAGCAACCACAGGATATTTCTTCCTCGCCCCCTGGTTGGTTTTTGCACCGGTCATCGGCTTGCTCGTCAACATCATTTTCGGCGGCAGGTTCAGCGAAAAGGTGATTGGCACGGTCGCAAGCCTGGCGTCGGGCGCGTCGTTCGTTGTCAGCGTGCTGCTGGCTTGGTCGCTGGCGGCAGGTCACGGGGCGGCGGTGACCGTCCCCTTCCTCGAGTGGATTCACATCGGCAATCTCGAACTCGACTGGGCATTCCGCGTGGACTCCCTCTCCACCACGATGATGCTGGTCGTCTCCGGCGTCGGGACGCTCATCCACATCTACGCCATCGGATACATGCACGAGGACGTGCGCTTCAAAGGGGACCCCGGACGGTTCCGCCGCTTCTTCGTTTTCCTCAACCTGTTCATCGCCATGATGATGATCCTCGTCAGCGGCGATTCGTACCTGATGCTGTTCGTGGGCTGGGAGGGGGTGGGGTTGTGTTCTTTCCTGCTCATCGGCTTCTGGTACGACATGGACACGCTGGGCAGACCGTCTTGGGCAAACTCGAACGCCGCCAAGAAGGCGTTCGTCACCAACCGTGTGGGCGACTTTGGCTTTCTCGTTGCCGCCTTCCTCATGTTCTGGGCGTTCGGCAGTTTTCAGTTCGATGAGGTGTTCGAAGCCGCGCACGCCGTTGCGCCCGGCGTGATTGTGGCAATCACCCTGTTCATGCTGATTGGCGTGGCGGGCAAATCGGCGCAGATTCCGCTCTACGTCTGGCTGCCCGACGCGATGGCAGGTCCCACACCGGTCTCGGCGCTGATCCATGCCGCCACGATGGTGACGGCGGGCGTCTATCTCATCACGCGCTCGGCGGAACTATACACGCTGGTGCCGCAGGCGCAATACATCGTGGCGATGACCGGCGCCATCACCGCTCTGTTCGCCGCAACCATCGCCGTCGGTCAATACGACATCAAGAAGGTGCTGGCGTATTCGACCATTTCGCAACTGGGCTTCATGGTTGCCGCAGTGGGCATGGGCGCTTTCGTGGCGGGCATGTTCCACCTCGTGACGCATGCCTTCTTCAAGGCGCTGCTGTTCCTCTCGGCGGGCTCGGTGATTTTGGGATTGGAGCGAGGGCATCATCATGCGGAGCATTCTCATCATGAGCAGAAGTCAAAGGGAAAAGGTGGAAAGTCGAAAGTGGAAGGTGGGCATGGCGCGCACGACAGACATGAAGAAGTCTTCGACCCCGGCGATATGCGCAACATGGGCGGGCTGCGCAAGACCATGCCGGTCACCTTCTGGCTCTATATGATTGGAACGCTCGCGCTGGCGGGCATCGTCCCGTTTGCAGGCTTCTGGTCGAAGGATGAAATCCTGCTCGATGCCAGTTTGCACTACCCAACCGTGTACCTTCTGTTGAGCATCGCCGCCTTCTTCACCGCCTTCTACATGGGACGACAAATTTGGATGGTGTTCTTTGGCGAGCCGCGTCATGAAGCCGCCGCTCATGCCGAGGAAAGCAAACCCATCATCACCGCTCCGCTGATGGTGCTGGCGGCGCTTTCTCTCCTGGGCGGTGCGCTCAACCTGCCGTTCGAGGGTTTCCATCAACTCGGTCACTGGCTGGAATACACCCTGCACGAGGTGGAGGCGCTTCCGCTCGACCTGCAAGTGGCGGGGATTTCGACCCTGCTGGCGCTGACTGCCATTTTCCTCTCCTGGCTGATTTATGGGCGCAACCCGCTCAAAGCCGGTCAGCCCGACCCGTTGAAGAAACCGCTCGGCTTCATCTTCACCGGCATGGAGAACAAATGGTTCGTGGACGAAGGTTACTTTGCCGTCATCATCAACCCGTTCAAAAGACTTTCCTACTTCCTGGCAGACGTTGTGGACTGGCGCTTCTGGCATGACTGGTTCCACGAAACGGTCATTGCGGGAACCTATAACTGGCTGAGCAACATCGGTCTCAACCTCTACGCCGACCAGAAAGGCATTGACGCTTTTGCGAACTGGCTTGGGACGGCAACCCAGTCCTTGTCGGCGACCCTGCGCAAGGTCCAGAACGGATTCGTGCGCTCGTATGCCCTCTCTGTGCTGGTGGGCGTGGTCTTTATCCTGGGATATCTGATTTTGAAATCGTAGAAAGTCAAAAGTCGAAGGCTGTGACTTCGACCTCGAGGAATGAACATGGAATTTCTTTTGCAACCTCTCACTTTGCTGACCTTCTTTCCGCTGTTGGGCGTGCTGCTCATCCTCTTCATCAACGCCGAAGCGAAGAACGCCATCCGCTGGGTGGCGCTGGCGACCTCGCTGATCACGTTCGGCATTTCCCTCTGGGTGCTGGCGATGTTCGACGCCTCGAACGTGAACCTGCAACTGGTCGCCCGTTACGACTGGATCACCGTCGCCGGCTGGAACATCCAATACTTCCTCGGCATTGACGGGTTGAGCATCCTGCTCGTCCTGCTGACCGCCTTCCTGACGCCGATCTCCATCCTCTCCACGTGGACCGCTGTCGAGGAGCGAGTCAAGGACTTCATGATCTTCTTCCTCCTGCTGGAAGTGGGCATGACCGGCGTGTTCCTGGCGCAGGATTTGTTCCTGTTCTACATCTTCTGGGAGTTCACGCTCGTGCCGATGTATTTCCTCATCGGCATCTGGGGCGGACCGCGCCGCATCTACGCCGCCATCAAGTTCTTCCTCTACACCATGGCGGGTTCCATTCTCATGCTGTTAGCCATCCTGTGGCTGGGCATCTACGGCGGCACCTTCTCTGTGCCAGACCTGGTGGCGCTGGGCAACATCCCCGCCAACATTCAATGGTGGTTGTTCCTGGCGTTTACCGCCGCCTTTGCCATCAAAGTGCCGATGTGGCCCCTGCACTCGTGGCTTCCTGATGCCCACGTCGAAGCGCCGACCGCCGGCTCCGTCATCTTGGCGGGCGTTCTGCTGAAGATGGGCACTTACGGCTTTGTACGTTTCAACCTGCCCCTGTTCCCCGAAGCGGCTGTCCGCGCCGCCCCGTGGATTGCGCTGCTTGCCACCATCGGCATCCTCTACGGCGCGATGGTCTCCTACGCCCAGGCAGACGTGAAGAAGCTGGTCGCTTATTCCTCCGTCAGCCACCTCGGTTTCGTCATGCTCGGTCTGTTTGCGATGAACCCGCAGGGCATTGCCGGCGGCATTTTGCAGATGATCAATCACGGTCTCAGCACGGGCGCGTTGTTCCTCCTCGTCGGCATGATTTACGAACAGACCCACACCCGCGAAATCAAAGTCTATGGTGGCTTGTGGAAGATCACCCCGGTCTTCGGCTCGATTATGCTGATTGTCTCGCTCTCCTCGATGGGTTTGCCCGGCTTGAACGGTTTCGTGGGCGAGTTCACCATTTTGCTGGGCGCGTTCGGTTCGCAAGCCATCGGTAACACCGCCTACGCCATCGCCTCGGCGCTGGGCGTCATCATGGCGGCGGTTTATATCCTCTACATGTTCCAGAAGATGTTCCTCGGTCCGCAAGGCGAGATCGTGGACGAGGTCAAGAAACACGGTCACGGTTTGCGCGACCTGAACTGGCGCGAGATCGTCACTGTGGTTCCCCTGCTCATCTTCATCTTCTGGATTGGCTTGTATCCCAAGCCCTTCTTTGCCCTCATGGCTCCGGCGGTGGAACACTTGGTCGGAATGCTGCCCATCCCCTAGGGCTGTTCGCGGCTGGTTGAACACGGCTGACCGCTAATTGCCAACGGCTAATGCTATGAATCTGACATCTCAAGATTACCAAGTTCTCGCTCCCTACATTCTGCTCACTGCCTGGGCGTGTGTGCTTCTGCTGGTGGACCTCTTCATCCCCAAAGAGCGCAAGAGCGTCACCGCCCTGCTCGCCGCGCTGGGGCTGGCAGTCACGCTGGGCGTTACCCTCTCGCAGGTGGGCATCGAGCAGGTGGGCTTCTTCAACATGGCGGCGCTCGACGGCTTCTCGACCTTCGTCAACGCGCTGCTGCTCGTTAGCGGTATCCTCGGCATTGCTCTTGCGCACGGTTACGTCAAACGCATGGGCATCGAGCGCGGCGAATATTACACCCTGCTGCTCTTCAGCGTCAGCGGCATGATGCTCATGGCGCAAGCCACCGACCTCATCATCGTCTTCATCGCCCTCGAACTGCTTTCCATCCCGCTCTATGTGCTTGCCGCCTTTGCGCGTCCGCAGCTCAGTTCCGAAGAAGCGGGGATGAAATACTTCCTGCTCGGCGCTTTTGCAACCGGCTTCGTCGTTTACGGGACTGCGCTGGTCTTCGGCGCGACGGGGACAACCTCGCTCGCCGGCATTGTCGCTGCCGCCGCTTCCCCCTCGACCTCGACCCTGCTCCTGACCATCGGGGCGGCTCTCGTCCTCGTCGGATTCGGCTTCAAGGTTGCCGCCGTTCCCTTCCACATGTGGACGCCTGACGTGTATCAGGGTGCGCCGACGGCAGTGACCGCGTTCATGGCATCGGGCGCCAAGATTGCGGGCTTTGCCGCCCTGCTGCGGGTCTTTGCCACCGCCTTCCCCGCGCTTGCCGTGGATATGACCGCTGTGCTTTGGGCGCTCGCCGCATTGACCATGATTGTCGGCAACGTGATTGCCATTTCGCAGACCGACATCAAGCGCATGTTGGCATATTCCAGCATTGCCCATGCGGGATACATCCTCATGGCGTTTGTGCCATACGGCAATCCCGCCGTCCGTGATGTGTCCATCGCTGCGGGGTTGTTCTACCTCGTTGCCTATGCCTTCACCAACTTCGGCGCGTGGGGTGTGGTCATTGCCCTTGAAAAGAAGGAAGAAAAGGGGCTTGCCATTGCGGATTATGCCGGGCTGGGACGCAAACATCCCCTGCTCGCCGCCGCCATGACCGTCTTCATGCTCTCGCTGGTCGGCTTGCCTCCCACGCTGGGGCTGGTGGGCAAGGTCTATCTCTTCCGCGCCGTCATCGCCGGCGGCTTCACCGGGCTTGCCATCATCGGCGTGCTTACTTCCCTTATCTCCGCATACTACTATCTGCGCGTGGTCGTCACCATGTACATGAAGGAAGGCGAACCTGAAACCGTGCGCGAAACCTGGCTGAGCCTCACCACCGCCTTGACTGCGATTGTGACCGTAGTCTTCAGCCTCCTGCCGCAGTCCCTGTTTGAGTGGGCAAGCACAGCGGTGCTGAAGTTGTTTTGATGTTTGTCATTCGTAAAAAATGGAACGTCCCGCAGGTGTCTCATGCCTGCGGGACGTGTTGTTTTTGCGAGTGTAGTTGCCGCCGTTTACGGACAGTTGTTCAGGATGGTGACTTTCTCGTATTCCTGATATTGCGGCGCAAGGACGATGAGTTGAATCCAGCGCGGGTTGGGGCTGTCGCCGCGTCCGATCATCCATTCGCGGCTGATGGTCTTGGTGCCGGCGCTGGTCATGGTGATGGTTCTAATGCCGCTTTCGTTGCCGTCGCTTTGATCCCAGCGGTAGTCGAATGCGAGCGGACCGTTGGTGGTGATGGTGGCGTAAACGGTATAGCGGACGTTGGTGGGGCATCCCTGAGCGGGGTCACGGACGAGTTCGTATTTCACGTTGGTGATGGCATATTTGGGCTTGGCAGAGACTTCGATTTGCACGTAGAAGGAACTGCTGAGCGGGCCCGCGCCGAAATCGGCTCCCCAGGGGCTTTTGAAGCGCCAGTAGCCGGTATACATGCCTTCGGTGGCGGGCGCTTGCAGGTAGATGGAGATGTCCATGGTTTCGTTGGGGGGGACGACCTCCGAGAGCGGGTAGGAGACCAAGCCGCCCATTTGCTCGCCGCTCCAGAAGACGAGGCTGTAAGACTTATCCCAAGTGCAGGTGCCGGTGTTGACGAAGGTCCAGGTTTTCCAGAAGTATTCGCCGGGCAGGAAGACGGTTTTATCGGGCGGGTTTTCGCCCACCAGCACAGCGGATGTGGTGCAGAACTGGTTGGGAGCCGCCTGCGCCGCCGGGGTGTCGGTGGGAGTTGTCGGTTCGGGGGTGGATTCGGCTGGGAGGGTTGGAGCAGGCGTCGGCGTGGGAAGAAGCGCCACTTCCGTCAGCGAATCCTGCGCCTGAACGGTTTGGGCGACGGCGGTGGCGATTTCCGCATCCCGTTGGGTGGAGGTCCCGCAGGATGCTGTAAGCAGGGCAATGCCAAGGAGGATGGGAAGGAGTTTGTTTTTTCTCAACTGCATGTTGTTCCTTTCTGTAGGGGCTATGATTATACCGTTCAATGAAGACGCCCGGTGGGGAGCCGGGCGTCTGGTTCTTTTAGGGGAGGGCGATTTGAGGTCTGATCCAGACTGCCCAGTCTTGGCTGGCGGGTCCGTTTGCCAGGACAGCGAGGATGAATTCGACCGTTTTGCCTTTGAGCGGGGTGAGGTCCACGTCCACCGATTTGAGCGTGCCGTCGCAGGATTTGGTCCACTCGCCGAGCGGGGTGACGGGACCGCCGCCTTCGCGGTAGTTCAATTGGAATTTGACGTTGCCGGCGCCGCAGGAGCCGTCTGCCAGGGCAAGGAAGCCGATCTTGGCGGTGAAGTGTTCGCCCTGTACGACGGTATAGGCGGGGAAGCGCCCGGAGATGACGCCATTGTCCACCCATTGCGGATGGGTTTCGAGAACTTTCGAGGTGAGGGTGCCGTCTTCGAGTTTCTGGTTGTCCTTGTACATGGCGAAGCCGTTGGCGTCGGTGTCGGGACCGCCGAAGGTCAGGGTGCCGGCGCCGCTGATCCAAACGGCGGAGGGGGCGCGGGTGTAGAAGTCGTACCCTGAACTGGTGACGGCAACTTTGATATCCACAAAGAAGGATTTGCCCTGGTAGCCGTTCAGGATGGGAATGAGCACGCCGGAGGCGTTGCGGATGCGCCAGTAGCCGCGGTAAGAACCGTTGGTGGCGGGTGCGGTGAGGTTGACCGAGAGGTCCACTTCCTGCCCGGGCGCCACCGTGCCGATGGCGATGGGGGAGGTGCCGCTCATCGAGTCGCCGCTGTCGAATACCAGCGAGTAGCCCGACCACGTGCAGGTGCCGGCATTGCGGATGCGCCAGGTTTTGGTAAAGGCGGCGCCGGGGGCAATGGTGGTTCCGTCGGGGATGTTCACGTCTTTGACGAATTGCCCAAGGTCACACAGCGGGGTGGGGGAGACAAGCGGAGTGTTGGTGACGAGCGGCTGTGTGGGCAGAACGACCGCCGTATTGGTCGGTTGGGGCGGCGGCAGGGTGGGGGTGTTGAATGGCGCGGGGGTTGCCGTCTGGCTCAATTGCGCCTGAACGGTCAGCGCGGCTTGGGTAAAGATGGCATTGGGTTCCTGGGTTTGCGGCGCGCGTGAAGGCAGGTTGCAGGATGCCAACACGATGGCAAACAATACGCTCAGGATGAAGAACGGGCGGATGAATTTAGACATGGTTTCTCCTCAATCAACGCAATAATTGTACATCATGCAGGACGTACTTGTATTCCCCTTTGTTCCTAAAGTGGTCGTTTGGAGTTTATAGACATTTTGGCGCGTACTCGGCGTTCTCTAACGCCGAACGGACACGTTAGAGAACGTGTCCTATGCTTCCAAGGTGTGTGAATGAAAAAGCGGGCGCCGCCGAAACGACTCCCGCTTTGCAATAAGTTTGTAGAACAAGCCTATAGACTTGTTCTACAAACTCTATTTTTCATACGGCTGACCGTCGGCGGCAGGCGGCACGGCGCGTCCCACCACGCCGGTCAGCACGATCATGGTCACGATGTAGGGCGCCATCAGCAGGAATTCTGAGGGGATTGGCACGCGCAGGATTTGGAGTTTGACCTGAAGCGAATCGGCGAAGCCGAAAATCAGGGAGGAGGTGAACGCGCCAATCGGGTTCCATTTGCCGAAGATCATTGCCGCCAGCCCGATGAAGCCCTTGCCGGCGGTCATGATTTCGTCGAAGCGCCCCACCGAGCCGATGGTGAAGTATGCACCGCCGAGGCCGGCAATCATGCCGCCGAGGATGACGTTGATATAACGCACGAGGTACACGTTGACTCCGAGCGTGTCGGCGGCTTTGGGGTGTTCGCCCACCGCCCGCGTGCGCAGACCCCAGGGTGTGTAGAACAGCGTGATGTGCATGGCAATCACCAATACGATCATCAGGTAAATGACAATGTTGTTCTCGAAGAGCATGGGTCCGAGGACGGGAATGCGGTCCAAGACCGGGATGGAGATGACCGGGAACACGCCCGAGTTATTGAGCAGGTCGGTGTTCTTTTCGAGGAAGCGCGAACTGACGAACGAAGTGAACCCTGTGCCGAAGATGTTGATGGCGACGCCGCTCACAATTTGGTCCACTTTGAAGCGGATGACGAGATAGGCGTGAAACGCCGCCAGCAAGCCGCCGACCAGAATAGCGGCGATTAGACCGACATACAGGCTGTCCGTCAGGCTGGCAGTCACCACTGCCGTCTGGGCGGATAACAGCATGATGCCCTCGATGCCGATGTTGATGACCGCCGAACGCTCGCTGATGACGCCGCATAGAGCCGCCAATGCGATGGGCGTGGCGCGCACCAGCGAACTGCTGATCATGCCGGTCAGGTTAAAGGATTTACCCTGCGCCGCCCAAGTGAGGAAGGCGATGACGAACGTGGCGGCGATCACACCGACCAGCGCCCCGGTGGATTTGATTCCGCGCGAAAGTTGGAAGGCGCCGAAGAAAATGGCGATGCCCGCCATGAGATAAACGGTCAATTGGGCGGGGACGACCAGGTCCGGCACCGGCACGGCATGGGCGCCAGCCAGGTTGATGCCGAAGGTGGTCTGTAAACCGGGCTGTGTGTTCAGCCCAAAGACGAGGTAAATGAACAGCCCGACGGCAAGCAGCACGATGCCATAGGCAATGCGCGCGCGCCGGACTCGAGCGGGGTTGATGGCGATTTCTGCAGTTGTCATGTTGTACTTCCTATCTGCCCCAGCCGCGCGTCAGCACCGTCTCTTCGACTTTGATGCTCTTGAGCCGGTAGAGCCAGCGGATGATATCGGGCGCGGCGATGAATACAATGACCAAGCCCTGAACGATGGAGATGATGTCAATCGGCACGCCGGCGATGGACTGCATGCGCGTCGCGCCGCTGCGCAGGAAACCGAACAACAGCGCCGCCAGCACCACGCCTGCCGGGTGGCTTTTGCCCAGCAGGGCGAGCGCAATCGCGTCGAAACCGTAGCCGGCGGAGAAGCCCTGTCCCACCCAGTGATCCACGCCCAGCACTTGCGATGCGCCCGCCATGCCCGCCAGGGCGCCTGCCAGCGCCATCACCATCACAAAGTTGCGGATGATGTTCATGCCTGCGTATTTGGCGGCGTCGGGGTTGGCGCCCACCGAGCGGATTTCGAAGCCGATGGTGGTCTTGAACAGGAACCAATAGACGATGTATGCCACCACCAGCGCCAGGATGAAGCCCCAGTTCAGGCGCAGGGGATCGGGGAAGAAGCGCGGCAGTTCGGCAGTGTGTTCGATGTTGGGGGTGACCGGACGGAAGCCGGAAGCCTTCATGGGACCGTTCAACAGCCAGTCGCTCAGGCGGAAGGCAATCCAGTTCATCATGATGGTGTTCACCACCTCATGCGCGCCAAAGCGGGCTTTGAGGTAACCGGGGATTGTGCCCCATAACGCGCCGCCCGCCATGCCTGCCAGAATGGCAAGCGGCAGGTGGATGAAGGCGGGCAAGCCCGTGAGGCTGTAGCCCACAAAGGCGGATGCCAGCGCACCGATGAAGAACTGTCCCTCCGCGCCGATGTTGAACAAGCCGCAGCGGAAGCCCAGCGCCACCGAAAGCCCGGCGAAGATATAGGGCGTGGCGGTGACGAGACTTTCCGTAAAGGGGTAAATGGCTCTCAGCAAGCCGGCGGTTTCGCCGGTGGAGAAAAACTGCTGAAAACCGTTGTAGAAGCGCACGGGGTCGCCAAACGAGCCGACGAACAACGCATAGTAGGCTTCGAATACGTTCGAGCCGCTGGCGACAATGAAAATGGCGCCGATGAGAAGTCCGGTCAGCACTGCCAGCGCCGGAATACGGAGCGCATCCCGCAGGGAACCGCCGCCAATGCCCTCCGTGGTCTTGGTTTGAGTTTTGTCTTTTTTGGTCACAGCGTTCTCCTAGAATACTTTTTCGGGGACTGTGCCTTCGGCAGGAAGCGGAGCGCCCTCAGGGTGGACGCCTGCCATCAACAAGCCCAAATACTCCTTGTTGACTTTGTTGGCGTCGAGAATATCCATGATATGCCCCTTGTACATGACCGCGATGCGGTCGGAGAGGGCGAGGATTTCATCCAGTTCGGAGGAGACCAGCAGGACGCCGGTGCCTTCGTCGCGTTTTTTGATGATTTGGGAGTGGATATATTCAATCGAGCCGACGTCCAGTCCCCGGGTCGGTTGCGAGGCGATGAGCAATTGAATCGGGCGGGAAAATTCGCGGGCAACGATCACTTTCTGCTGGTTGCCGCCGGAAAGTCCTCCCACGTTGACGAAGATGGAAGGCGTTCGCACGTCGAATTGTTTGACGAGCGCCTCAGCGTTTTCGTAGATGACTTTTTCCTGCAGGTTGATGCCTTTGGCAAAGGGGGGCTTGTAGTAGGTGCATAACACCAGATTGTCATGCACGGGGAAGGAGAGGATCAAGCCGTGCCGCTGGCGGTCTTCGGGGATGTGCGCCACGCCGCGTTCCAGGATGTTGCGCGGGGTGTTGCGGTGGACGGGTTGTCCCAGTAAATGGATCTCGCCGCTTTCGATGGGAAGCAGACCGGTCAGCGCGTAAACCAGTTCTGTTTGTCCGTTGCCCTGCACGCCGGCAATGCCCAACACCTCGCCTTTGCGGACATCGAAGGAGATGCCGTTGACGGTCAGGTTTTGGCGCTCGTCGCGCACGTACAGGTTCTTCACCTCCAGCACCGCTTCTTTGGGCTGGGCAGGCTGTTTCGTCACCACCAGGTTGACTTCTCTGCCGACCATCATGGAAGCCAGAATTTCGGGGGTGGCATCTTGCGGGGAAATGGAGCCGACCACCTTGCCGAGGCGCAGGACGGTGATGTCGTCTGCAATCTTCAGCACTTCCTTGAGTTTATGGGTGATGAAGATGATGGACTTGCCCTTTTCGATCAGCGAGCGGATGATTTTGAACAAGCCCTCCACTTCCTGCGGCGTCAGCACGGCGGTGGGTTCGTCGAGGATGAGGATGTCGGCGGAGCGGTAGAGGACTTTGATGATTTCCACCCGCTGTTGAATGCCCACCGGTAGGTCTTTGATGTAGGCGTCCGGGTCCACCTCCAGCCCATACTGGTCGGAAATTTCGCGGATGCGAGCCGCCACTTTTGCCTTATCCAGAAAGAGTCCGTTTTTTGTGGGTTCCACGCCGAGCATCACATTTTCGGTCACGGTCATGACCGGCACCAGCATGAAGTGCTGATGCACCATGCCGATGCCGCGCGCGATGGCGTCGTTGGGACCATGAATTTCCACCTCTTCGCCGCGGACGATGATTTTGCCCTCGTCGGGTTTGTATAAGCCGTATAAAATGTTCATCAGGGTGGATTTACCCGCGCCGTTCTCTCCCAGCAGCGCCAAGATCTTGCCTTCCCGCAGGGTGATGTCAATGTGATCGTTGGCAAGGACGCCGGGAAAGCGCTTGGTGATGCCGCGCAGTTCCAAAACATTGGTCATGCAAACCTCCACGTCCGGGGAATGAATTGTGTCGAATTGCCATGATTGGACTTACGCAAAACAAACAAGATGCACAGGATATTCAGGATAAAGGATAGGGTGGTGTACTCTACAGGCATCCTGCCTATCGTGTACATCCTGTTGATATTCGCGTTTTGTTCGCCTCCCCGGGAAAGCGTCAGAAATCCAATTTGCCGGCGGTCATCTATAAGTGAAGTCGGATTCTAGAAATGATTGCCTGAATAAAAAGGGTCGGGGAAAATCTCTTCCCCGACCCACACGCACAAAGGTCAATTATCCGCCTGCGGAGATGGTGCCGTTGATGATGCCCTGTTTGATTTCTTCGAGGGCGGCATTGAGTTCGGCGGAAGCGCCCTTGACCGGGGCAATGCCTACACCACCATTGGCAAGCGTACCAACGTACACGCCGCCTTTGAAGGTGCCATCCACAGCGGCTTTGGTGGCGTCGAACACAGCCACGTCCATGTTCTTCAGCACGCTGGTCAGGATCACATCGGTGTATTCAGCCGCGGAAACGGTCCAGTCGGTGTCCACGCCGATGATCATGCAGGATTTGGTCTCCTGGCAGTAGGCGGCGGAGCCGAGACCCACAGGACCAGCCACCGGCATGATGATGTCGGCGCCTTCCTGCACGAAGGACTCGGCGAACGAGCGCCCGTCATCGGTGGATTCGAAGTTGCCGGTGAACGAACCGTCGTTGGCGGCGGTGCTCCAGCCGAGCACTTCCACGTTGGCGCCGTTCTTCTCGTTGTAATACTTCACGCCGGCTTCGAAACCCTTCATGAAGATGGTGACGGGCGGGATGTTGATGCCGCCGAAGGTGGCGACTTTGCCGGTCTTGGTGTTTGCCGCAGCGGCATAGCCAGCCAGGAATGCGGCTTGGTCGGTGGCGAAGGTCAGCCCCAGCACGTTGGGCAGTTCGGTCTTGGAGCCGCAGTCCTTGCCTTCCACCTGGTCGCCGAAGCAGTCCGGATACGCATAGTCCACAATGGCGAACTTGGTGTTCGGGTTGGCTTTCGCGGCGGTGGCGGTGTCCACACCGAGCAGGAAGCCCACGGTGACAATCAGGTTGGTGTCTTCGTCAATCAGTTGCTGGATATTCTTGGCGTAATCGGATTGCTGCTGGGATTCCAGATACTTACCTTCGACGCCCAGTTCAGCGACCGCCCGCTCGATGCCCTTGTAGGCGGTGGCGTTGAACGACTTGTCGTCAATACCGCCCAGGTCGGTCACCTGCGCTACCTTGAACTTGGCTGCCGCGCCGCCTCCGGTGCAGGCGCTCAGCGCCAGCGAGGCAATCATCAGCAGGGCTAAGACAGAATACAGCTTTTTCATGTGTTCTTCTCCTCTTGAAATTGTGGATAGTGAAAGGCATGCATGCCGCAACACCTTACAACTTTAATAGTATAAATCGTAACAATTGATTCCGCAAGCCAGCCCCTTTTCGTTCCGTGA
>DYID01000001.1:142810-277833 GCA_020723805.1 Anaerolinea sp.
TATTCATGGTTTCTCAGGGATGACATTTGTCTTAATTTTTCCCTCCCTCAACCCCTTTTCGTTCCGTGATATTCATGGTTTCTCAGGGATGACATTTGTCTTAATTTTTCCCTCCCTCAACCCCAACACTACCTCCTGTACCTCGGCTGCCAACCGGCTGGGAATGACTTCCGCTGACAGGATGACCTCCACAAAGCCATTTTGAGAAACCGGCGGATTCCCTGCCCGCAGGCTCCGCATCAATTCCTCGACCGTTGCACTGGCGCCGCCAACAATAGAGGCTGCCACACTTGCGCCTTCTTCTCCCAGCGCCGCCGACTGGTCGCGTTCCGTTCCAATGGTAAGAGTCTTCATGCTGTTTGCGGCACGCAACGCGCCGGCGGCGGTTTCGCCTCCCGCCGCGAAAATTACATCCGTGCCGCTTTGAATGAGGCTTTGCGCCGTTTCGGCTCCCCAATCGGGATCGTTGAACAGTTTGCTGCGGCTGCCTTCGTCGCGATAAATGACGATGACCTTCACTGTCTCGTCGGCGTATTTTGCCCCGGCGCGGAATCCCTCGCAATACCGCCACATCGAATCGATCCCCGAAGCCTCGCACACCGCACCGACGGTCTTCGAGCGCGTCAAACGCGCCGCCAGGAGGCCGGCAAGAAACCCCATCTGGTCTTCGGGGAACGTGACCGCGATGAAGTTGGGAGGAGATTCCTCGGCGGGTTGATTCATGCCGATAAAACGGGTGCCAGGATACAGGTCCGCGCTGTGAAGCGTGGCATTTTGCAAGCCGGCGCCCGCCGTGACGATGACATCGTAACCTTCCTCGGCGAAGAAGGCGATGTTCTTTTCGTAATCTCGCTGATCCAGCGACTCGATGTAGGCGATGTGATCTGCCGTGCCGTTGGCTTGAGCGCGCTGCAGCCCCGCCCAGGTGCTTTGGGTGAGACCGAAATCGTTCAAGCCGCGCGTATCGGTGACCAGCCCGGCGCAGAATACCTCCTCGCGGCGGCAGTCCGGCTGGGGTGAGCAGGCTGAAATGCCCATAGCCAACATCAATGCTGCTGCCGCCAGCCGGGCGATGGAAGCGTACCTCATGCGGGGATTGCCGCCGCCTCCCCGCGGCGGACGCCCTGCATCATGGCAAAGGCGATGGCGAAGAAGAGCGGCGCAAGGATCATGATGACGTTGTAGTTGTTGCCTGTCAGTTGAATTGCCCAGCCGTTGATGTTGGGACCGACGATGGCGGAAAGGGTGGAGAACAGGTAATACAAGCCGGTGTAGGTGCCGATGCGCGCCGCGCTGGTCAGGTCCACGATCATGGGCAGGGAGTTGATGTTGATGAACGCCCAGCCGATGCCGCCCATGATGAGCAGGACGCCCGCGAGGGTCAACATGCGCGCGCCGCCCTCCTCCAGCGGAATGCCCACCACCGGCAGAGGCGAGATGGCGGTCAACAGCACCTCCGCCGGCGTGATGTAGAGCAGGAACGTGATGATGATGAGGATGATCAAGCCGATGGAGATGGTCATCCGCCGTCCGATTTTGCCGGCGATGAAACCGGAAGGAATGGCAAATAATACGAAGAACAACGGCAGGACGGAGAGCAGGGTCGCGCCGTCGCCGGGCTCCAAACCGAGGTGGTTTTTGGCGTAGAGCGTGAAGAAGGTCTCCACCGCCGAAAAGCCGATGAACCAGAAGAAGATGGCGAGCAAAATCCGCAAGCCGCTTTTTTCCTGTTCGGCGAACACCTCGCGCAGGCTGGCGAGCATGCCCGGCTGATTCTCGGTCTGTTCATACTCTTTCGGTTCTTCGATGAAAAGATAGACAATCAGCGCGGCGAGAATCACCAGTGCCGAGCCAAGCCAGAAGGGGAAGGTGGGACTTATCTTATAGAGCATCCCGCCGGTCTGCAAAGCGACAATGGTGCCGACGCCGCCCATGAAGTTGATGATGCCGTTTGCCTGCGAGCGGAAGGCGGAGGGGGTGATATCCGGCATGAGGGCGACGACGGGTGTGCGCCACAACGCCGCGCTCAACAGCAGGGTGCTGGTACATGCCACAAACAGCGGAAGCACTGCCGCCAGCGGAATCAGCCCGAAGGCGATGGCGGAAATCGGCGCGCCAACGAGGATGAAGGGGATGCGGCGTCCCAGCGGCGTGCGCACGCGGTCCGACCAGGCGCCGACGGGCGGCTGGATGAACAATGCCGCGATGTTGTCGAGCGTCATGAAGAAGCCGATCCAGCCGGCGGCGATGTGAAATTTTTCAGCAAGAAAGATGGGGACGAAGGCGTTATACACCCCCCAAATCACACTGACGCCAAAGAAACCGAAACCAAGCAGGAAGGTCTTGCCGTAGTTGAGCCGTGCGGACATGGTTGCCTCCAGTTGTGAGTTAAAGGTCACAGGTCGAAGGTCAAAGGTCAAACGTCCTGACTTTCGATTTTTGACTTGAGACCTTCAAGGAATTTTTTGTCCTGTTCGCTGAGTTCCGCCTTTTCCAGCATGTCGGGGCGTTTGAGAAAGGTGCGCAGGAGCGCCTGTTCGCGCCGCCAACGTTCGATCTTGGCGTGATCGCCGGAGAGCAGAACCTCCGGCACCTTCCAGCCGCGGAAGTCGGCGGGCTTGGTGTAGTGCGGATATTCCAGCAAGCCCATGGCGTGCGAGTCGTCTTCTGCGCCGGTCGGGTCGCCGAGCACGCCGGGGATGAGACGCGAGACCGCGTCAATGAGCAGGAGCGCCGGGAGTTCGCCGCCGGTCAGCACATAGTCGCCCACCGAAATTTCGTCGGTGACGAGGTGTTCGCGGACGCGTTCGTCCACGCCTTCGTACCGTCCGCACAGCAGGGCGATGCGTTCGTGGCGGGCGAGTTCCTCGGCGATGCGCTGGTTGAAGACGCGTCCCTGCGGGGTGAGGAGAATGACCGGGATGTTTGCGGCAGGTTCCGGCGGAGTCAGATGCGGGGCAAGTCCTAGCACGGTTTCGACGGCTTCGAAAATCGGTTCCGGCTTCATGACCATGCCGCCTCCGCCGCCGTAGGGGGTGTCGTCGGTGGTGTGGTGTTTGTCGTGGGTGTAATCGCGGATGTTGTGAATGCGGACGCTGATCAATCCCCGCTGGATGGCGCGTTTGAGAATGCTGGATTGAAGATAGGGAGGGAAGACTTCGGGCAGAAGGGTGAAGACCTCGAACTGCATGGCTGAATTCTAGCATAGATAAGAGGTAAATTAGAACTGGCTTGCGGGGTGTTGCGGGGGATGGTAATATGAATTGCCATGTATCTACCCAGAAGCAGTAAATGGAGCATGACCCGCCGCCGGCGCCGCCCGAATTACTTCCGTCTGGCGCTGCTGGGGCTGGTGTTGCTCTTCGGATATTACTTCAATCAGATTTACCTGCCCTCCCAGCCGAACCCATTCGTGCCGACGCCCACTCCCACGCGTTCGCCCGAGTCGTTCGTGACCGAGGCGCAGGCGCTCTTTGCCGAGGGCAAACTGCTGCCCGCTATCGAAGCATACAAATCTGCCATTGCCGCCTCGCCGCAGGATTCCTCCCTCTATGTGGCGCTGGCGCGTGTGCAGGTGTTTGCCGGTCAATATGCGGAGGCGGAGAAGAACGCCAAGAACGCCGTCCTGCTCAATCCCAATAACGCGCTGGCGCACGGCGTGTTGGCATGGGCGTTGAACTTTCAGGATGGGAAGAACGCCGAGGCGCAGGCTTCGATTCAGGAGGCGCTGCGGCTCGACCCGAACAACGCCCTGATTCACGCCTACAACGTGGAAATCCTCATCAACTCCGGCTTCGACGGTGTGCAAAAAGCCATTGACGAATCGCGGGTGGCGCTGGCGCTCGACCCGAACATCGTTGAGACGCACCGCGCGCGCGCCCTGCTCCTCGAGGCGACCACCAACTACGAAGAAGCCATTGCCGAATATCAGGCGGCGATTCAAATCAACCCGAACATCCCCGACCTCTACATCGGGCTGGGACTCAACTACCGCGTCCTGCAGGTGTACGACGAAGCCATTACCGCCTTTACGCGCGCCAACGCCCTCAACCCCGCCGACCCCTTCCCGGACCTGTACATCTCCCGCACCTATGCCACCATCGGTGAATTCGCCAAGTCGCTGCAATATGCTGAGACCGCCGTGCAAGACCGCCCCGACGATGCCAGCCTGCGCGGCAACCTGGGGGTGATGTATTACCGCAACAACTACTGGCCCGAAGCCATCCAGCAGTTGGGATATGCCGTCTACGGCGGCGTAACGGAAGACGGCGTGAAGATCGAGGGCATCCCGCTGACCAACGATTTCCGCGTGGCGGAATACTACTACACCTATGGCTTGGCGCTGGCGCGCACCAATCAGTGCGGCGAGGCGCTTCAGATTGTGCAAACACTGCAAGCCAAGGTCCCTGCAGATGAAAATGCGATGTTCGCCGCGAGCGAGATCATTCGCATTTGTGAAGAAAGACTGAACACTCCGCTGGTGACCACACCAACGCCGGCTTCAGCCGCAACCCCCACGCCATGAACGTTTCTCCCCGCCGTCCACTTTTCAACCGCCGCCCGCAGTCGAACATCTACCGCATGTTCCTGTGGGTGACGCTGCTTCTCACCTTTGTCTGGATGCTCCAGCAAATTGACAAAGGCGCCATCCAGCCGCTCTTTCAAGCGACCCTGACGCCCACCCGTTCGGCGGATTCCTACGCTCTGGAAGGCGACGCCAACTTCACCGCCGGCAACCTGGACGCGGCGATTCAAGCCTACCGAGAAGCGGTGCGCGTGGACCCGAACAACGCCCAAACCTGGGCAAAACTGGCGCGCATCCAAACCTATTCCTCCGCTTTTCTCATCACCACCGAACAGCGCCAGGCGCGCCTACTGGAGGCTCTCGAATCCGCGCGCAAGGCGGTGGAACTTGCCCCCGATGACAGCACTGCTCACGCCATCCTCGCCTTCACGCTGGATTGGAATGCCGACTCCACCATCTACAAGGACGACCCTCAGCAGGTTCAGAAATTCCTCCTCGAGGCGGAGCAGGAGGCGGTCCGCGCCCTGCAGTTGGACAGCAACAACACTCTGGCGCTGGCTTTCTACGCCGAAGTCCTGCTCGACCAGCAAAAATGGAGCCAGGCAGAGCAATACATCAACCAGGCGCTCCAGCGCGAAGACGCCGACCGCCTGATGGACGTGCACCGCGTCAACGCCTACCTGCTGGAGACGCTCGGTCAATACAACCGCGCCATCACCGAATACGACAAGGCGATTGCCCTCGAACCGAATTTCACTTTCCTCTACCTGCGGGCGGGCGCCAACTACCGCCGCCTTGCCTTTGAAATTCCCAACCCCGAGTCGGCGCGGGGAGTCTATGAGCAATCGCTCGAATATTTCGACAAGGCAGCGCGTATCAACGAACAACTCAAGGTGTACGACCCCACGCCGTATCTGTCCATTGCGCGGACCTACTCGCAGTTGGGCGAGTTTTTCGCCGCCGCCCGCAACGTGCAAAAAGCCCTCGAATACGACCCCACCAACGCCGATATTTACGGGCAGTTGGGCATCGTCTATTTCCGCTCGCGCAACTACGAGGGCTCCATCTACTCCCTCAAGTGCGCCACCTACGGCTGTTCCGGCGAGGAGTCCTGCCTGGGGCGCGGACTGGACCAGTGCTACCCCGACCTGGCCGAGAACCCGCAGGAAATTCGCGGCTTGCCAATTGACCCGAATACGGTCGTGTATTACTACACCTACGGGTCGGTGCTGGCGGCGCTCAGCCGTCCGCGTGATAACAAGTGTGGGGAGGCGATGCGCGTCTTTCAGGACGTGCGGAACGAACTCACCGCCAACCCCGAAGCCTACGCCGACGCCGCGTCGGTCATCCTGAACATCATCGAGGACGGCGAGTTCATTTGCAATTCGCTGGCGGAGGGCGGTGCGCCCGCCTCCTCGGTCCCGGGCGAAGCGACAGCCCTTCCGTCAGTCACGCCGACGCCATAATCCCCCCTGTCCATTTGCGGGGTATCAGAGAAATATAAGAGTTTTTCCAATTCCCTTGACTTGACCTTGTGAAATAGGTAAGATTGCATTAGCACTCTGAAAGTTAGAGTGCTAATTTCATGATGATCAAAAAACAAATCCTAATGAGGAGGCAGAAAGATGGCTAATAAGTTAAAACTGAAACCCCTTGGTGGTCGCGTCATCGTAGAGCCGATTGAGCAAGACGAGAAGACGCCCAGCGGCATCTATCTCCCCGAAACCGCAAAGGAAAAACCTCAGGAAGGCAGAGTGTTGGCGGCGGGACCGGGTGACCGCGACGACGAGGGCAAGCGCATCCCCCTGGATGTGAACGTCGGCGACCGTGTGATCTTCGCCAAGTATTCCGGCACCGAAGTAAAAGTGGATGGCAAGAAACTGCTCATCCTGCGCGAAAGCGATATTCTCGCAATTATTGAAGGCTAAATCTGGAGGTAATAAAACATGGCTGCAAAACAACTGCTCTTTTCTGAAGATGCCCGCCGCAAACTCAAAAACGGCATGAATATTGTCGCAAATGCGGTGAGCGCCACCCTCGGTCCGAAAGGACGCAATGTGGCGGTGGACCGCAAGTTTGGCTCCCCCACCATCACGCACGACGGCGTCTCCGTCGCGAAGGAAATCGAACTCGAAGACCCGTTTGAAAACATGGGCGCGCAGCTGCTCAAGGAAGCCGCGTCCAAGACCAACGACATCGCCGGCGACGGTACCACCACCTCAACCGTGCTGGCTCATGCCATCGTTAACGAAGGCTTGAAAGCCCTCGAAGCCGGCTTTAACCCCATGCTCCTCAAGAACGGCATCATGCTGGCGACCGAAAGCGTGGTGGAAGAACTCCGCAAGATGGCGGTCAAGATTGACACCAAAGAGGAAATCGGTCACGTCGCCACCAACTCCGCCGCCGATGAGCAGATCGGTGCGCTCATCGCCGACGTGATGGACAAGGTCGGCAAAGACGGCGTCATCACCGTCGAAGAATCCAAGTCCCTGCAGTTCGAGACCGAATACGTCGAAGGTATGCAGTTCGACCGCGGCTACATCTCGCCCTACTTCATCACCAGCACCGACAAGATGGAAGCCGTCATCAACGAACCGTACATCCTGATTCATGAAAAGAAAATCTCCGCCGCACAGGATATCGTCCCCATCCTCGAAAAACTCGTCCAGATCGGCAAGCGCGACCTGGTTATCATCGCCGAAGATATTGACGGTGAAGCCCTCGCCACCCTCGTCCTCAACAAACTGCGCGGCATGTTGAATGTGCTGGCTGTCAAAGCCCCCGGCTTCGGCGACCGCCGCAAAGCCATGCTGCAGGATATTGCCATCCTGACCGGCGGCACGGTCATCTCCGAAGAGACCGGACGCAAACTCGAAACCGCCACCATTCAGGACCTGGGTAAAGCCGAGAAAGTGGTCTCCGACAAAGAGAACACCACCATTGTCGGCGGCAAAGGCAAGAAGAGCGACATCGAAGGACGCATCAAAGAGATTCGCGCCGAAATCGAAAAGAGCACCAGCGATTACGACCGCGAAAAACTCCAGGAACGCCTTGCCAAACTGAGCGGCGGCGTCGCCATCATCCGCGTGGGCGCGGCGACCGAAACCGAACTGAAGGAAAAGAAGCACCGCGTCGAAGACGCCCTCTCCGCCGCGCGCGCCGCTGTCGAAGAAGGCATCGTCCCCGGCGGTGAAATCGCCCTCATCAACGCCGCCTCCAAACTGGACAAACTGGCGAAGGAAAACGGCGACTACGAAGAAATCCGCGTTGGCATCAACATCGTCAAGAAGGCGCTCGAAGCCCCGATTCGTAAACTCGCCGCCAACGCCGGGCAGGACGGCTCTGTCATCATTGACACTGTCCGCCGCACTGCCGCCGAGAAGAAGAACAAGAACATCGGCTACAACGTGTTGACCGGCAAGTACGAAGACATGATCGAAGCCGGCGTGATTGACCCGGTCAAAGTGGTGCGCGGTGCGCTCGAAAATGCCGCCTCCATCGCCTCCATGATCCTGACCACCGACGTGCTCATCACCGACATTCCCGAAAAGGAAAAACCCGCTCCGATGCCGCCTGGTGGCATGGATTACTAAACCATCCCCTGCCTCTTTCCCCTCTCCCGCGCGGGAGAGGGGTTTATTTTTAACGTATAATCAACCCGATGTTACCCCGTCACTTCTTTCTCCGACTTTTCCTGATCCTTTTCCTTCTCTTGGGGATGACCGCCTGCGCCTCCAATACGACGCCGGCACCTGCCTCCTCCACCCCCGAGCCGACGTTTACGCCGGCGCCGCCCACTCCCACCCTCGAGCCGATGGCGCTCATCGTGAACGGGGAGGGCATTCCCATCGCCGAGTTCGAAGCGGAAGTCCAGCGCTATATCACCGCGCAGGCTGCGCTGGGCAAATCGGTGGACCCGCAAACCGCCGCCCAAGTTGTGGCAGAAGACTTCATCGCGCAACTGCTCCTCGCGCAGGGCGCGCGCGTCAACGGTTTCAGCCTCGATGACGCCGCCCTGCAGGCGCGGGTGGATGCCCTCGCCGCGCAAGCCGGCGGGGCAGAAGCGCTCTCAGCGTGGCAGCAGGCGCATGGGTACAGCGACCAGTCCTTTCGGTCCGCTTTGAGGCGTGCGGCAGAGGCGGCATGGATGCGCGACAAAATCGTCACCTCCATCTCCGGTACTGCCGAGCAGGTACACGTCCAGCAAATTCTGCTCTATAATCGTGAAACGGCTCAGAGCTTTTTGCTGCAATTGAACGGCGGCGCCGATTTCGACGAACTGGCTTTGCGCGCCGACCCGCTCACGCGCGGCGACTTGGGCTGGGTGCCGCGCGGCTACCTGCTCGACCCGCAAATTGAAGAAGCCGCCTTCCGCCTCGAGGCGGGGCAGTACAGCGACGTGATCGAGACGCAGGTCGGGTTTCACATCGTGAAGGTGCTGGAGCGCGACCCCAACCGCCCGCTTTCGCCCGATGCCTACCTCGCTCTGCAGGAACGAACGCTCAAGCGCTGGGTGGAAGAGCAGAAGCAGTTTGCGAAAGTGGAAATCCTTCTGCCGTAACTTGCAACGGAGTGACTTGATGAGATCACAATCGCCTTTGGGACTTTGGGATATTCTCACGCTCGGCGTGCTGGCGCTGACCGCCTGCCTTGCCGGGTATTTTGCCCTGATTTTCGTCAACCCGAATTCTTCCCTGAACTTTCTGCCGCCCGGCGGGCGGCTCGCCCCTACCTCCACGCCTACACCGGCGCCCGCTACGCTTCCTCCCACTTGGACCGCCAGCCCTACGCTGGAAGCCACGCCGACCAATACCCTCATCCCCACTTGGACGCCGATCCCCACCAACACGCCGTTTTCGCTCGTCCCGCCCACCCGCACCCCCAAACCCACCAGCACTCCCAAAGCGCCGTTTACTGCCATCTCCGTTCAGCAGGTGGATAGCACCATCATTCACCCCGATGTTGCCTGCAACTGGGCGGGCATCGGCGGGACGGTGGTGGATGCCAACAACAGCCCGGTAATTGGCACGGTGGTCGTCCTGCGCGGTTCGTTGAATGGCAGCACGGTGGATTTGACCACAGTGACCGGCGTCAACAAGGAGTACGGTCCTTCCGGGTTCGAGTTTGTCATCGGGAGTGAGCCCGTCGCCTCGAACAAGACCCTCTACGTGCAACTGGTGGATTTGAGCGGTCTGCCGCTTTCGGACAAGGTGGAGATTGTGACCTCCGCCGACTGCACCAAGAATCTGGTGCTGGTGAAGTTCAAGAAGACCCGTTGAACCAACATGACTAACTGATGTTACGCAGTCTATTCGTGCCGCGACACATTGTCCCCGCATGGGGATTCATGTCGCCTGAAAACGTGAGATACCCTTCGGCAGGGTTTTGACAGGCTCAACCTGCCTGCTCAGGGCAAAAATCTCGCACCACTGCGTAAGGTGAGTGACTAACCTCAAAAAGAATCATTCGACCACGTAGCCACGGATTTCACAGATGTACACGAACAAAAAGCCAACCCTTTTCAGCGGGTTGGCTTTTTGATTAACTCATGTTACGCAGTTTTCTCGTAGCGCGACACATTGTCCCCGCATGGGGATTCATGTCGCCTGAAAACGCGAGATGAATCTCGCGCCACCGCGTAAGGTGAGTGATTAACTTGTCTTTGGGCGGTCAATCAAGATCCGTGAGAATCTGTGGCTGACCAATCAGTTTTTTCTTTACACCGCCACGTTCCAATGCGCGTACTTTTTGTTCCTTCCCCTCAGAACGTCTTCGTAAAGGGCGCGGAGTTTGGTGGTGACCGGACCCATCACCCCCGCGCCGATGGGGCGGTGATCCACCCTCGTCACGGCGGTGATTTGGGCGGCAGTGCCGGTCATGAATAGTTCCTCGGCGATGAACACTTCCGTGCGGTCAATGGAACGCTCGCGCACTTCCAAGCCCAGTTCCTCCCGCGCCAGTTCGATGACCGATTTGCGCGTGATGCCCTCGAGGATGTTATCCGTCACCGGTGGCGTGACCAGCACTCCGTCGCGCACCATGAAGACGTTCATCGCCGAGCCTTCCGAGACGTGCCCGTTCTGGTCGAGGACGAGCGCCTCGTCGAAGCCAGCGCGGGCGGCGTCGGTCTTGATCAGCGCAGAGTTGACATACGCCCCGGCAACCTTGCCGCGCGCCGGGATGACGTTATCGTCAATGCGCCGCCACGAGGAGAAGGTCACGTGCGCGTCGGTGTCGTTCTTGACGTACTTTTCGTACTTTATCACGAACATGCTGAACTCGTCCTTCAGGTCGTGCAGTCTTACGCCGATGCCCAGGTCGGCTTTGTAAAAAGTGGGGCGCATGTAAATATCGCACTGCCAGTTATCGGTGCGGAGGAGATCGAGCGTGAGTTGAATCAGGCTTTCCTCGTCGTAATCGGTCTGCATTGCCAGCATCCGCGCCGAATGCAGTAATCTGCGAAAATGGTCATAGGGACGAAAAACGAAGAGACGCCGCATCTCTTCGTTCCAGTAACCTCGTACGCCGCCGAATACCGCTGTGCCATACAAAAAGCCGTGTGTGGCTATGCTGATTTTTGCCTCTGATAGAGGCACGATTTTTCCCTCAAAAAACGCGTGCTTCGAGAGATCCACCAGGACACCTCCAAAAAAGAAATGGGACCAACTCTTACAGCGGGATTATACCTGATACCCTCTGCTGTGATTGCGAGCGTTGATGAATTGTAAACCATCTCAACCCTGCTTCGAAAACGGGAGTGCCCAATGTCGTGGGCTTAGCCACAGAGAGCGCAGAGATTTTGAGATTTTTCTCAGGGGGGTCTCTGTGAGCTCTGTGGCAGAAAAATCTTTAGCCCATTCTTTTAGACACTCTCTCGAAAACCAGGGTGCGTTCGACGCCGTTTCACAATGCTATAATTCCCCGCATGGACATCCGTGCAGGCATCATTGCCGCCATTCTGTTATCCGTCATCGGGGGCGTCATTGTCTTTCGCAGCGGCTACCGCGCTTGGCTTTCGGCAAGGAAACTGACGTTTTACCGAATCAAACGTCAGCGGGTGAGAGCCGGTCTATTCACCATCCTCGGATCGCTGGTCCTGTTTGGTTTCGCCGCCCTGTTGTATTTCTTTGGTGAGCCGGTCGCTTATCGTTACTTCCCGCCCTCACCGACCATCACCCTTTCTCCGACCATCACACTCTCGCCCACTATTACGTTATCTCCAACCATTACCCTCACCCCAACCATCACGAATACGCCCTCTGTGACCGACACGCCCACCATCACCCCCACGCCGTTCATCCCGCCGGTCATCGAAGCGCTCTTTGTCAGCGAAGTGACGCCCAATCCTGCCGCCGTGTTCAGCCCTTTGCAGTTCACGCGCGACTGCTCCAACTTCACCAACTTTACCGCTGCCACCGTCTTCGAGAACCCCACCACCTATATTTGCGCCGTCTTCACCTACGACCAAATGGTGCCCGGCGCGCAATGGACGGCGCTCTGGTACCGCGACGGCAAACTGGTCCACTACGAAACCATCCCTTGGGACGGGGAGGTGGGCGGCTATGGCTTCACCGAATGGAGGGCGCCCGCCTCGGAGTTTTTGCCCGGCACTTACGAAGTGCAAATCTTCGTGGGGCTGGAATGGAAAGTGGTTGGTCAATTCATCCTGCAAGGCGATGCGCCCACAGCGGCTCCCACCCCGACCCTTACCTTCACTCCTTCTCCGACGATTACCCGTACGCCGACGTTGACTCCCTCCCCAACGGTGACGCGCACCCCAACTGGCACTCCCTCCCAAACCCCGCCTCCTCCTTAACGGACGGCTGGTCTTGTCTCGAGAGGCAGTCTCCACACTGACGCCTTCACATTCATACCCCCCTCAAAGGAATCCACCCATGACCGAAAAATCATTCCAGGACTACTACCCCGACGCCCTCGCTCATTGCTACGGCTGCGGACGCCTCAACGAACACGGACACCACCTCCAATCTTATTGGGATGGCGACGAATCGGTTGCCTACTTTACGCCCCAGCCTTACCATATCGCCATCCCCGGTTACGTCTATGGCGGACTGCTCGCCTCGCTGATTGACTGTCACGGCACGGGGACGGCGTCTGCCGCCTTGTACCGCGCCGCCAAAGCCGAAGACCCCAACGCCGAACCCAACACCCGCACGCTCACCGCCTCTCTGCATGTGGATTTTATCAAACCGACTCCTCTTGGCATCCAATTGGAAGTGCGCGGCAGAGTAAAGGAACTCAAAGGGCGCAAAGTGGTCATCGAGGAGTGGATCATTGCCAACGGCGTCATCACCGTGCGCGGGGAGGTGGTCGCCGTGCAGGTGCCCGAGTCACTGGTAGATGAGTTACTGAAGGGAAAGTAAGAAAGCCAATGTTTAATGTGGCTACTTGATGGTACAATGTGACCACATGAAGGAGCCGCTATGAATGAATTACGTGTAGGAACTCGCGAGTTGAAAAACAAACTAAGCGAATATCTTCGCCGCGTCAAAAAGGGACAAACGATTATCGTTACCGAACGCGGGAATGTTGTCGCACAAATCAGCCCCCCCCAACAAACAATCGAAGAACGTCTTTGGGCAATGGTAGAGGCGGGATTGGCAGATTGGAATGGGGAAAAACCAAAGCCTCATAAACCCAAAATCATCAACAAAAGCGGCAAAATGATGTCGGACCTGATTATGGAGGACAGGCGGTGATCGTCTATTTTGACACCAGTGCGCTTCTGAAAGCCTATGTGCAAGAAGACGGTTCGAAAGAAGTCCTGGCATTGCTGGATGACGCGGAAAATCTTTTTGGAAGTATTGTGCTTACAAAAGTAGAGATGGCTTCCGCCATTCAAAGGGCGATACGAGTTTCTGGCTCGCTTCCTGCACATGCTGCCCAAGCCTGGCAGGATTTTCTGGATGACTGGGATGCTTTTACTCGCCTGCGTGTCACCACAAGTACAGTTGAAAGGGCAAGTGAAATTGCCTGGAAATACGGCTTGCGAGGATATGACTCGCTTCACCTCGCTGCAGCATTAATGTGGCAAGAGGCATTGGATGCCAAAGTTACCTTTGCTGTTTTTGACCGCGACCTATGGACGGCTGGCAGGAAAGCCGGTTTGGAACCTTGGTCCCCAGCGATACCCTGAAAGTTTCCTCTTTTCAAAGGTGAAACCGCCTTATGGGTGGCGGAAGCACGGGTGGATGAATTGTTGACAAGGAAAACGGGAATAAACAAAGCCCTCCGGGTTTTGAACCTCGGAGGGCTCTCTTTTACTTCCTCACCTTACGCCATTACTTCGTATCGCGACATGATGCCGCCTGAAAACACGAGATACCCTTCGGCAGGGTTTCGACAGGCTCAACCTGCCTGCTCAGGGCAAGAATCTCACGCCACCGCGTAAGGTGACTTACTTCTTCGCCATCTCGTCCTTCACAGCGTGATACAGGCTCTCCGCTTTCAACTCGCTGAGCGCATAGCACGGCGCCTTGAGGTGATTTGCCAACTGCTGGGCAAGTCCCTGGTCGAAGGCGGCGTGCTCCATGTTGATGACCACGCTCTTGATTTTCTCGTGCGCAATCAAGTCGGCGAAGCGATACGCCTCCTCCTGCGGCGGCAGCGTGCCAATGGAGACATTCCCAGCCCCATCGGTCAGTACAATCAACAGCGGTTCGATGTCGGGATGATGAAGTTTCTCCTGCCGCAGCACATCCGCCGCCAGCAGCAGCCCCGCTGAAAGCGGCGTCTTCCCGCCGACGGGAATGTCCATCAAAGCGCGCTGGGCAAGCTGCACCGAATTGGTCGGCGGCAGGACAAGCGTCGCGCGGTCCTTTTGGAAGACGATCAGCCCCACCCGGTCGCGGCGTTGATAGGCGTCGGTGAGCAGGGAAAGTATCGCGCCCTTGGTCGCGTTCATCCGCTCCGCCACTGCCATGGACCACGAAGCATCCACCAAAAACAGAACCAGATTCGCCACCCGCTTCACGCGGATCTTGCGTTGTAAATCCGACGACTCGATGGCGAACGCCAGCCGTTTGCGTTTTTCGATCCGCCGTTTCTGATATGGCGCGGCGGCGCGGAAGGTGGCGTCGAAGGCAATATCGTCCCGTTTGTTGCCGGCAGGACGCGCTTTGATATAACGTCCGTGTTTGCGCTCGGTCTTGGTCAGCGAACGTCTGCCCGCATGTTTGCGCGCCAGTTTGTCGAGCGGCGTGTTCAACTTGCGGGGCTGAAACTTTTCGCCCGCTTTCACCTTTTGTCCGCCTTCCCACCAATTTGCCGATGTGTTTGCAAACACGTCCTGCTTCGTCGGCTCGGGTTTGCCCTCCTGCGGACCCTCCTCGCGCTCATCTTCCAGTTTTAAGTTTTTTTTTCCTCGGGTTTGCCTTGTTGGGATTCGGATTCGTCCGACTCCGCCTCATTCGGAACCGATTGACCTGCCAGCTGCTCGATGCGCTCCTGCAACTGTTCGGTTGTCATCTCCGCCTGCTGGAAGGGCGTGCGTTTGATGCGGTGGGGGAGCGCCAGTTCGGCGGCGAGGGCGATGTCGTGGTCGTTGATCTTCGTCCGCCCTTCGAAGGCGGCTTGTGCGCGCGCGGCTTTGAGGATGACCAAGTCGGCGCGGTGACCGTCCACATTCAGGGAGGAGGTCAACGCGGCGATGGAAAGCAGGTCGCGGCTGGTGTGCTTGACCTGCGCCACCAGTTCGCGCGCCTGTTCGATCTGCCGTGAAAGTTCCTCCTCCTTCGGCAGCCACTGCTGGCGGAAGGCTTCCGCATCCTGCTCGAACGCCAGGTTGCGTTCCATGATCATGACCCGTTCACGCGCGTCGCGAATACCCACGATGTCCACCGAGAGGGCGAAACGGTCGAGCAGTTGGGGACGCAGTTCTCCCTCTTCAGGATTCATCGTCCCGACGAGAATGAAGCGGGCGGGGTGCGTGAAGGAAATCCCCTCGCGCTCCACCATGTTCACGCCCATCGCGGCGGAATCCAGCAGCACATCCACCACATGGTCGTCGAGCAGGTTCACCTCGTCAATATAAAGCAGACCGCGGTTGGCGGAGGCAAGCACGCCAGGCTCGAAATGGCGTTCTCCCTTTTGAATGGCTTGCTCGATGTCGAGCGTTCCCACCACGCGGTCTTCGGTGGCAGAGACCGGCAGATTGACGAACGGCGTGGCGCGGATATGAAAGGGGATTTCCTTTTTCCCCTCGAAGCGTTCCTTGCACTCGGTGCACCAACTATTGGGCTTGTCGGGATCGCAGCCAAAGCGGCAGTCATCCACAACTTTAACTTTTGGAAGCAGAGCGGCAAGCGCCCGCGACGCGGTGGATTTTGCCGTGCCGCGCTCGCCGCGAATCAACACGCCGCCGATGCGCGTGTCAACGGCGTTCAAAATGAGGGCGCGTTTCATGCGCTCCTGTCCGACAATGGCAGTGAAAGGAAAAATTGGTGGCATTGGTTGTAAACTCCGAAGGGTGATTATAACGCGTGAATCCGATTGCTGTGCAAACCTCCCTCCTGCCGGTTTCAGAATTTTCTCCGTGCTCTCTGTGGTGAAAATGTTTCGCAAGCCTGCGCAATTACGCACGCCCTTCATTCTTCATTACATCAGGGTTGCAAAGTTCCTGTTTCGCCTGTATAATCTCGCTACATTTTCGTAATCGGAGTATCTCAAGTGACAGATCAGAATCAGACCCTGCCCGCTCAGGGGAGCGAACCCATCAAGCAGGGAGAACAACCCGGCGTCAACAACAATAACCAGACCATGGAATCCCTGCTCAATGAGCAGGAATTGAACATTGACCTGCCCCAGGCGGGAGAGATCCGCAAGGGGCATATTGCCAGCATCAGCCCCTCGCAGATTCTCGTTAGCATCGGAGCGAAGTCCGAGGGCGTGGTCTCTGGCAAGGAACTGGAACAGTTGTCGGCGAAGGAACGCGACGCGCTGCAGGTCGGGCAGGAAGTATATGTGTATGTGCTCAGCCCCGAAGATGCCAACGGCAACGTCGTCCTGTCTTTGAAACGCGCCCAGGATGAAATCGCCTGGGAAAAAGTGGAAAAGCACCTCGAAGAAAACAGCGTCATCCACAGCAAGATCATCGGCTTCAACAAAGGCGGTCTGATCGCCTCTGTCGAAGGCTTGCGCGGCTTCATCCCCTCTTCACAAGTCAGCGCCCTGCGCCGCATGCAGTCCACAGGTGAGACCCCCGAACAGCGCTGGCAAAAAATGGTCGGGGAACCCATCTCCGTCCGCGTCATCGAAGTGGACCGCGAACGCCGCCGCCTGATTCTCTCCGAAAAAGCCGCCAGCCCCGAAACGCGCCAGTCCATCAAAGAACGCGTCCTCGAAGAACTCAAGGAAGGCGAAGTGTACACCGGGCGCGTCACCAGCATCGCCAACTTCGGCGCCTTCATCAACGTCAACGGCGCCGACGGTCTCGTGCACCTCTCCGAAATCTCCTGGGACCACATCGAACACCCGCGCGAAGCGCTCGAAGTGGGGCAGGAGGTCAAAGTCAAAGTCATCAACATTGACCGTGAAAAGAAGCGCATCGGTCTCTCCATTCGTGCCCTGCAGGAAGACCCTTGGAAAGCCCGCCTCTCCAAATACAGCGTCGGGCAGTTGGTCGAAGGCGTCATCACCCGCCTCACCAAGTTTGGCGCATTCGCCCGCCTCGAAGGCGACATCGAAGGTCTCATCCACATCTCCGAGATCTCCGAAAACCGCATCGAACATCCCAAGGAAGTCCTCAAGGAAGGCGATGTCAAGACCCTGCGCGTCATCCGCATTGACCCCGAACAGCACCGCATCGGCTTGAGCCTGCGCAAAGTGGACTCCGCCGCCTTTGCCGACAAAGACTTCAAACTGATGACCGCCGAACTCGACGCTCTCGAGCACGAAGAGCCCGACGGACCCCCTGCCGAAGACCAACCCAAAGCGGACTCGGAAGCCTAGCCTGAACCACAAACTTCCCGCCTCAGGCGGGAAGTTCTTTCTCTCATGCTCATCGTTGATTCCCATCAAGACCTTGCTTGGAACATGCTCACCTACGGGCGCGACTACACCCGTTCCGTGCAAGAGACCCGCCGCCTCGAAGCCGGCACCCCCACCCCCCAACAAAACGGCGACTCCCTCCTCGGCTGGCACGAATACCAGCGCGGCAAAATCGCGGTCATCTTTGCCACCCTCTTCGCCGCCCCCCTCCGAAAGAAGGAACCGGGCGACATTCTTCTTTATCAAGACTCCGAAACCGCCCACCGCCTCTACCGTCAGCAAATTGACCTCTACCGCCAACTCGCCGATTCCCACCCCGACAAATTCCGCCTCATCGCCTCGACCTCGGAACTGGACGCCGTCCTCGAACATTGGTCTCGCCCCGAACTGGATTCCAGCGGTCACCCCGTTGGCTTGCTCTACCTCATGGAAGGCGCCGACGCCATCCGCTCCCCGCACGAACTCACCGAATGGTGGGACCTCGGTCTGCGCATGATTGGCTTAGCCTGGGCAGGCACCCGCTACTGCGGCGGCACCGGCGAACCCGGTCCCCTCACCGACGAGGGACGCCGCCTCCTGCGCGCCATGGCAGACTACAACTTCATCCTCGACCTCAGTCACATGGACGAAGCCGCCGCCCTCGAAGCGCTCGACCGCTACCCGGCTCCCGTCATGGCATCCCACGCTAACTGCGCCGCCCTCCTGCGCGGCGCGGAAACCAACCGTCACCTGCCAGACCATGTCATTCGTGCGTTGATCGAACGTGAAGGCGTCATCGGCGTCATTCCCCTCAATACCTTCCTCAAAGTGGGCTGGCTCCGCAAACAGGGCAGCCGCCGCGAAGAGGTCCCGCTGGATGCGCTGATTGCTCACATTGACCACATCTGTCAACTGGCGGGGAATTCCGAACATGCCGCCATCGGCTCCGACTTCGACGGCGGCTTTGGCTTGCAATCCGTCCCGCCCGAACTCGACTCCATCGCCGACCTGCCCCTGATTGGCGATAAACTCATCGAACGTGGCTACAGCCAAACCGACGTGGAAAACATCCTCGGCGGCAACTGGCTGAGATTCCTGAGGAGGAACTTGCCCTCATGAACATGAACGGCGGCTCAGACTCCCGAATCTCCTATGTGCGCATCCGCTTCAGCCTCACCATGATTTTCTTCGGCTTCTTTGTGTTCACGGTGGGCGCCAAGCCTGGCTGGTACGGCTGGGACCGTAGTCCCGTGGTGGGCTTCATCCAAATCTCCGTCTTCCTGATTGGTTTGGCGATGATTTGCATCGGCGGTTACACCGGCTTGATTGCCCTGTGGGGAAAAGAGCCGCGCAGCATCGTGGCGGATATTGGCATGCGGCTGGTCGGCACCGGCTTTGTGATTTCCGTCTTCACCGGCATGGCAGACGTGTTTGGCATGGGCTCGCACCTGCCGCCGATGAGACCTTACTTCGGTCCCTGGCAATCTGGGGGAGTGCTTATTGGTCAGATTGTGATTGCCTTGGGCTTTTTGATGATGATCCCCTACCATCTCTACATCCGCCGGCTGCGCTAATAAAGCAAAAAGCATATCCTACGCAGTGGCGCGAGATTCTTGCTCTGAACTGGCAGGTTGAGCCTGTCGAAAACCTGCCGAAAGGCATCTCGCGCTTTCGGGCGACATCAATGTCGCGCTGCGAGAAAACTGCGTAACATCAGTTGGTAATTTTTTGTGTGTACCTGCTCTCTTGCGCCGAACAGATACAACAAAAGATGGGGGCTTTATACCGGTTGCGGCACCGGCGGCGGAATGAACAGCCTCACGATCCACGTATTCAGCCTGAGCATACGGTCCCCGATATACTGCGCCGCCTTTGCCAGCCACATCAACAGGAACGGCTTGCGAATGAAGATCAAGGCAAGGGTAAACAACACCAGAAAGACCCCATAAAGCAGCGCCCGCAGGACGAACAGGACAAGCACGACCGACAACTCCAGGGGCCAGAAGGGCAGCAAAGTAAACGCCAGAGGGTGATAATCCCGCTTCTGCGGGTCACCGGCGGGCTTCCGGGCGTTGACATAGTACGCATACCCCATGGATAGAAATAATATCAACGAGGTAATGAGATACACCCACAGACACACCCGCAAAAATTCGTCCCGCATTGAATGCCCCGAAGAACTTTCTATGGTTGTGAGTTTGGGATAACATTCTTATCCCAAAGGAACATTATGATTACGTTATAGCAATTTCCTCATTTCGCCCGCAAGTAACAAACATCCCGTGTATCTCATGACACACGGGATGCCCAAAGGTTTCAGCCGTTTTCAAGGAACCGTCTTGCGGTTTCCACCAGCATGGCAGTGCCAATCGGAAGCGCCCGCTCGTCCAGGTCGAATTTTGGGTGGTGGAGTTTGTACTCTTCATGCCCTGCCTTTTGCGTGCCGAGCGTGAACATCGCACCGGGCGCCAGCCGCAAAAATTCCCCGAAATCCTCCGCGCCGAGCGTCTTCCCGATTTCGTGCACGTTTCCGGCGCCGAGCAGCTCCTTTCCCACCGCGCCAATGACCTCGGCAACTCCCTTGTCGTTCACCATCGGCGGACCGCCGTACTCGAAGCGCAGTTCGTAATCACCGCCCATCGCCCGGGCAATCTCGAACGCCCGCCGAATCTCGACGCGCAGTTGCTCGTGCAGTTCGGGGTTGGCGTAGCGGAACGTGCCGCTGATTTTTACCTGATCGGGAATCACGTTTTCCGTAAACCCGCCGTTGATGACGCCGATGCTGACCACTGCCGGCTCGAACGGATTGATTCGGCGCGAGACGATTCCATTCAACCCCAAGATGACGTGTGCCAGCAGATGAAACGGGTCCACCGTTTGATCGGGGTGCGCTCCGTGACCGCCCTTGCCGGTAATCACGCCGTACCAGTTATCCACGCCGCCCGAACACGGACCGGCGCTGATGCCAATCGTCCCGACCGGCTGCGCCGGGTCCACATGCTGGGCGATGACGAAATCCACGCCGTCCATCGCGCCTTCCGCCGCCATGCGTTGAGCGCCGCTCTTGCCTTCCTCATCCGTTGTCTCTTCGCAGGGCTGAAAGAGAAACCTCACCCGCCCCGGCAGTTTTTCTTTCGCGAGCAGGAATGCCGCTCCAAGCGCCATGGCAGTATGGGCATCGTGTCCGCAGGCGTGCATCGCGCCGGGCGTCTTGGATGCGTACTCATATTCGTTCTGCTCGAAGATGGGAAGCGCATCCATATCCGCGCGGATGGCGACCACTTTGCCGCCCTCTCCAATTTCGGCGACCACGCCGGTCTTTCCAACGCCGCGCCTGACCCTGTACCCCATCTTTTCCAACTCATCCGCCACAATCTTTGCCGTGCGGTGAAGTTCAAAGCCGATCTCCGGGTGCATGTGAAAATCGCGCCGCCACTCGATCAACTCTTCCGAAATCGCATGTGCCTGCTTGATCATCGTTTACCTCTTTTCCTCAACTGATCACTGATAACTGATCACTGATAACTGACAACTACCTCACCAACTCCCTCTCCGCCGCCGCCATGATGCGGTCCAGTTCCGCTTCCTGCTGCGGCTCCAGCGGCGGGACGACATGCTCGCGCAAAATCCGCTCCGCTTCGGCGATGGCATAATCCGCCATCTGTTTGCGTCCGAATTTCCCTTCCCACGTCTCCCAGGAATTGCGTTCCGCCAGTTTGGTGAGCGCCAGTTCGCCCGCCCGCAGATGCTTCATGGTGTGCTTTTGCCCGAGGAAGTTGCGCGTGCCGTCCATCACGTTTTGAATCACCTCCACCGCCAGATGCTCCGCATCCGCCGACAAGCCCCTCCTCAACCGCAGAATGCTCCCTGCCAGTTCGTCATCCAGCACCATCTGCGCATACGACCCCATGACGCCCGCCTCCATCTCGCCGATGCCGGAAAGTTCGTCCGCGCCAGCCAGGGCGGGGATGGCGGCGTTGAGTCCGCGCTCGAAGGCGTTCTGGGCGTCGAGTGTATGGGCGTTCGTTGAAAACCCATAGACGTTGACGGAGAACCCGTAAAAATGTCCGAGTTGAACCGTGGCGGCGGAGGCAAGACCCAGTTCGACGCCGCCCCAAATCAATCCCGTGCGCGGCTCCAGCATCCCCAGCCGTCCGCAATACACCGCGCCGCAGCCCGGGTTGACAATCTGCGCCAGCACCAGCAGGGAGAGCGTCTCCGCGCTTTGCTGGACGAGGCTCCCGCTGATGGTCATGGGAGAGGTTGCGCCGCCGGTTGGGGCGGGCAGGTTCGAGCAGATGACGCCTGCCCGCGCCATCTCCAGGATCGCCGCCGCGGCGTGGTCGTGAACCGTCAGCGGGCTGACCGGCGAAAGCGACAACGTGAGTTCGTGCGGCGGCGTGCCGACCACCGCCGCCATCTCCACCGCATACTTGACCTCTTCCGCAAATTGGATACCCGGTCCCTGCACCGGCTTGGTCGTGTGCGGCAGGGTGTGACGATACATGAACAGCGACATGAGTTCGCCCGGCACATCGCGCGGCGTGAAGAACGGCGTGACGGTATGACAGTGGGGGAGCGCATCGAGCAGTCGCGCCGCGTCCACCACATCCTGCTGGGTGGCGATGCGGCGCGTGCCGGTTTGAGCGTCGAACACATCCCGCGCGCCGCCCAGGTTGTGAAAATACAAATTCCCGCCGCCCAATTCGTTGACCTGCCCGTTGCGCCCGCGAATGACCGGGCGTTTGTTCGCCCGTGCAATACAATCCATCACCAGGTTCGGCGGAAAGCAAACGCGATTGCCCTTGAGGGTGCAGCCCGCATCGGTCAGGATGTCGAGCGTGGGTTTGTGAGTCCAAATTACGCCCACTTCGTTCAACACCCGCAAGGTGGCTTCGTGCATGGCTTGAATCTCTTCGGCGGAAAGGAATTTGAGTCGTTCCATGATGGCTCCAAAGGGGAGATATGCACATGTGTGCGTGCCTATCTTCCCAAGTGCTGCGCCAAAAACGCCACGCGCTTCGTTTCGGCATCCAGCACATTTTCGATTTTCAAAAAGGTGTGACCTTCCTCTTCGTACAGCAAAAAATCCACGCGCTTGCCGAGTTCCAGAAGTTTATCACGCGCCGCCAGCGAATCGGACGCCGGACAACGCGGGTCTCTGCCGCCGCAAATCATCTGCACCGGCGCGCGGACCCGCTCCAAAAAGAAATACGGCGAAGCGTTATACCACCTCTCGTAATGCTCTTTGGGGTCGCCCATGTTTTCGATGTTCCAATGCTGAAGATCTTCGCGCGAATCCTCATGCGACTTGAACCAATTGGTGAACGGCACCAGCGCCGACCCGGCGCACCACAACTCGGGAAAGCGCGTCAGGCAGACCATCGTCAAATACCCGCCGTGACTGCGCCCCGTCACCGCAATCTTATTCGCCAACCCTTCGCGCAAAAGGTAGTGCGCCCCTGCCGCAACGTCATCCGCATCCACGCCGCCCAGATCGAACCGCGCCGCATACTGCCACACGCGCCCATAGCCGGTCGAGCCGCGATAATTCGGCGCCAGCACCGCATAGCCGCGGCTCGCCAAATGCGCCATCACGGGATTCCACTCAGCGGCGTAATGCCAGTTCGGTCCGCCGTGAATCATCACCACCGCCGGCGCAGGCGTTTGTTTCGGACGAAACAACAGTGCAGGAACAGACGCGCCATCCATGCCCGCATACTCGATTTCCTCCGGCAGGATGAACTCCGCCCGCCGCAACTCCTCCGGCAGAGAATGGGTCAATTGGACGGACTCCCCTGACTCGAGGTCGAACATCCACAAATCGGACGGCTGGCGCGGACTGCTGAACGCCGTCACCGCCCGCTTCGCATCAGACGTAAGCCTGATTCTGCCATGGACGCCTTTTCCCACCTCGAGCCTTATCCTCGTCCCCTCCGTCCCGATAGTTTCCACCCAGTTGACCGCCCCTTTGCTCTGCGTGTAGGCAAGAATTGAAAGTTGTGTGCTGGGTGAAGCGCGAGGCGCAAAAACCGGCATTTGCGAGTCCCCTTCGCTTTGCGTCACCCACTCGATCTGCCGTGTGGAAAGGTCGTAAAGCCCAACGTCGAACCAGCCGCGTTCATCTGACTGGAACGCCAGTTTCCCGCCCTGCGGCGACCAGTGAGGTTCGCCGGCGTTCAGCGGCAGTTGGATGACTTCCCTCGTCACCAGGTCAACGATGAATATGCCGTAATCCTGCCCGTGCATTTCGCAACTGACCGCCAAATGCCTCCCGTCCGGCGACCATTCCACCTGCCAGGCGGGGTGACCGCTATCCAGCACGAGCCGCGGCTTGCCGCCCTGCGCCGAAACGATGTATGCGCTGAAGTGACCTGCTTCGTCGCTGAGAAAAGCCAGTTGACTTCCGTCCGGCGACCAGCAGAAGTTGGGCTGAAGAGCGTGGGGAATGCCGGGCGTCAGGTCGGTGTGCTGCTGCGCGGCGAAATCGTAAACGACGAGGTGATAACTTTCACTGCCGTCGGCATCCAGCACATAGGCAAGGCGCGAACCGTCGGGCGAATAACGCGGGTTGAACTTGCCGCCCGGCTCGGAGGTAAGTTGGACGATCTTCCCCTCTCCGAGCGGGAGAGGGGACAGGGGCGGGGGCGGTAAAGAAATCTCATAAATCTGCCATTCACCGGTTTGATTCCAGGCGAAAGCGAGTTTTGAATTGTCCGGGGCAATGTCGAAGAGCGGGTCCACATGCGGGACGCGCAGGAGTTGGGCGAGGTCGAGCATTCTCTCAGGCGGTGACGGGAGAGAGTTCGTGCGCCGGCAGTGCCCTCATCCCCGCCTTGCGGGCGAGGTCAAGGACAAAGGCGTGGAGCCGTTCCACTTTGGCAGGATCAAGCGTCGGCGGGGTGTAGGAGGCGAGCAGTTCCCGCACGCGGAGTTTGGCGCGTCCGAAAGTATCCAGCCGCCCGGCTTCCTTCCAAACGCGGATGGAGTCGCGGTCAATGACACTGCTGGGGATGTGCTGTTCCTTTTTGAACAGTTTCATCGTAATCTTCTGCTTCAGGAAATCGCCGCCCTTGAAGTTGATTTCGTTGTCGTAGAAGCCGGTGGCGAGCGTCTCGGTGTGGACTTTCATGCCTTCGATCATGCGCCTTGCCATGGCGATGCCTTCCGCGTCAATGACCAGTTTTTCGGCGCTCTGGCAGAGCAACGAATCGAGCATGCCTGCGCCGGAGATCATGTTGATGCCGCTCAGCGCGCCAATCAATGCGCCCATGCCGCTTTCGAGCCCGGCTTGCATGTCGAGGATTTTGGACTCGGTGGTGCCGAGATAGGCGTGCGTGGGCAAGCCGAGCGATTTTCCGACCTGTGCGTAGGAGGAATCGATCATGGCGGTTTCGACAGCGCCCATCGGTGTGCCGCCTTTGCGCATGTCGAAGATGGCGGGCGCGCCGCCCCACACGATGGGAGCGCCCGGCTTCGCCAGTTGGTGAATGGTGATGCCGGAGAGACATTCCGCCGCGTGCTGGGTGACCGCGCCCAGCAGGGTGACCGGCGCCGCCGCCCCTGCCAGCGGCATGGAGACGATTTCGGCGGGGACGCCGGCGCGCGCCAGGGTGATGAGGTTGCCAGCGCCAAAGTTCGACCAGATCAGCGGCGGCGATGGGCAAACGTCGAAGACGGCGCGCGGCTGCCGGCGCAATTCTTCCTGCCCGCCTGCGAAGATGGCGAGCATTTCGATCATGGCATGTACCGTTTTATTGGTGAATGCGCCGGTGACAATCGGTTTTTTGGAATAGAGCATCACCAAGTACAAGCGGTACAGATCGTGCAGGTCTTTGGGAACGTCGTCGCAGACCACCATGGTGGCTTGGGCGTCGTATTGCGGAATCTGCTCGGCAACCTTGATGAGGCGGATGAGGTCCGGCGTTTCGGCGGTTTTGTGTTCGAAGGTGTCGGGGTCGAGAACGGCGACGCCGGAGGAACCCGGGTCGAACTGAACCGTGTCGCCGCCGTATTCCACTTTGGGATTCCCGTCGTAGTCGTAGAGATGGAATGTGCGCGGCACGGTGCTGAGGGCGGTCTGCACGATCTGCTTGGGGATTTTGACGACGCAGGTCTCTTCGTCCACCTGCGCTCCCGCCTCGGCGAGCAGTTTCCGCGCCTCGGCGTTCAATACCTTGATGCCCGGCTTGAGCAGGATTTGATACGCCTCCTCGAGGATGCGCGGGATCAAATCCTCCGACAATAAAGTGAGTTTGGGACGCATACGACACCTCCAATCAATCTAAAGCGCTTCTTTCCACTTTCTAACTCACCGTACGCAGTGCGTCGCACCACAGCGAAGGTGCGACGCACCCTCTGCGTAACACGAGTTTCTAACTTGCTACGACACACACCTCCCTTTCGACCGACTCGATGATCTTCGCCAGTTCTTCGCTGAGTTTCGGGTCGAGCGGATCGGGTTCATGCTCCTGCAAAATGCGCCTTGCCTTGGCGAGCGCCCAGTCGCGCGCGTCGTCCCGCTTGGTTTCCCATTCGCTGTAAGGGCGGCGGTCCATGAACTCAGGCATGAAGAGTTCGCGGGCATGTTTGCGCGTGTGTTTCTGCGCGAGGAAGTGACCGCCCGGTCCCACGTTGGCAATCGTTTCCAGCGCGAGCGTTTCCTCGTTGACCTCGATGCCCTGCATCATTTTGTGGACAATCGAGAAGATTTCGCAATCCAGCATCATCTCGGCATACGACCAGATGCGGCTCCCGTGCAGGAACCCGCAGCCGAGCAGCATGTCGGACATGACGGCGCTTGCCATGAAACTGGAGAGAGCGCCTTCGAGTCCTGCCTGCCAGTTGGGTTCTTTGGCGCCGGTGGCAAACGCGCCCATCGAAAGCGGAATGTTGTAAAAATCTGCCAGGGCGTTGGTCGCCGCGCCGAAGAGGAAGTCTTCGGGTCCGCCGCCGGTGTAGGCGCCGCTTCGCAGGTCGGCAGCGGTTTGCGCGGCGGCGTAGAAGACCGGTGCGCCGGGATACGCCAGTTGCAGCAGCGCTGTCGCCGCGATGACTTCCGCGTTGCCCACCGCCAGATTTCCCGCCAGCGTGGCGGGACCGGTCGTTAGGCAGGATGCCATCGTCATGAAGCCGGTGGGAACGCCGTGCTCTGCCGCAATCAGCGCCGCATCCAGGCTGCCGCCATCGTGACCGAGCGGGGAGGCGGTGCATTGCATCAGTGAGAGAACGGGGCGTTTGCGCAGTTCCTCCTTGCCGCCGGCGATGAGCGCCGCCATCTCCATGGCGGCTTTGGCTTCATGGACGCTGTAAATGGACTCGGTCTGTACGTGCTTGGTGGAGTTTTCCCAAATGGTCTTGATTTCGTGCAAGCCGCGCGTTTCGGCGGGCTTATCCTGCGCGGAGACGGGCACCCAGTGGAAGCCGACCTCCGGGGTGGCGTCGGCGACGCGGGCGATGTCGCGCACGTCGCGCAGGCTCGAGGTCCGTTTTTGACCCGTTTCGATGTCAATCACTTCCACGCCGCAGCCGTCCGTCCCGAGGAAGACGTGGTTGCCGTCCAGCGGACAGTCCTGTGCCGGGTCGCGCGCCGCCAGCGTATAAGCGGGCGGACAGTTCTTCAGCGCGTCTTCGATGACCTGCGGCTTGACGCGCACGACCTTCCGCTCCCGATCCACGCTCGCGCCGTGCGCCTCCCAAATTTCCAGCGCGCGCGCCGAAGGAAACCGCACGCCGACGTTTTCGATGATCCACAACGTGGCGTCGTGAATCTTTTGCACCTCCTCTGCGGTCAATACCTCCAGCCGCAGTTTGGGGTTGCTGATGGATTTGATGTTTTTGGACATAGAGCCCTCCCGAGGCTTATGTCTCTACTCTCTCTTCGTTGGTCGTGCCTGGCAGCCGTCTTGATTCAATCTGTTCAAAATTCGCAAAGATTAGCGTAGATTAGTGGATGAGAACGCCTTTGTAGTGCCAATTATTCCTTGCCAACCAGTTTCTTCGCCAACTGCACCGCGCCGACGGCGTCTTCTGATGTGCCGTCTGCCTTGATCTTTTCCGCCCATTCGCGGGTGATGGGCGCGCCGCCCACCATCACCTTGATGCGCGGACGCAGACCTTCCTTGTCGAGTTCCTCGATGACTTCGCGCTGGCGGACCATCGTGGTGGTGAGCAGGGCACTCAAGCCGATGATTTGCGCGTCTATTTCGAGCGCCTTGCCGATGATCTTCTCTGCCGGCTGGTCCACGCCCAGGTCGGTCACTTCAAAGCCTGCGGCGCTCAACATCGTGCCGACCAGCGTCTTGCCGATTTCGTGAATGTCGCCCTCCACTGTGGCAAGTACCACGCGCCCCATCATCTCGCGCGCCTCGCCGAGTTTGAGCAGTTCGGGTTCCAAGACGGCGACGGCGGCTTTCATCGCTTCGCCCGCCATGACCAGTTCCGGCAAAAACGCCTCGCCCTTCCCGAACAGGTCGCCGATGTAGTTGACGCCCACCACAAACCCGTTCGTAATCGCGTCCAACGGCGGGATGCCCAGTTCGATGGATTTTTGCGCGAGTTCAACTGCGGTCTCCTTTTCACCGTCAATGATGCTTTGCGCCATCTGTTTGTAAAGTTCCTCGTGCATTGCGATGCCTCCTTGATGATTTATAGACCCAACTGGTTCAATTTTCGGTCGAGCAATTCCTGCGGCACTGCCAGATACAAAACAATCTGCCGCCCGATTTCAACAATGTGTTCCTCGGCGCGCTGTTCGGCGAGCGCCGCATCCTGCGCCTCGATTGCCTCCGCAATGGCGAGATGCTCGCGATATTCCTGGCGGATGCTTTCCTCCAGCGCCTCAGGATGCTCGAACATCGCCTGATAGAGCATCCAATCGGGGAACGAATTCGCCGCCACTTTATACACGCGAATCAACGTCGAATTGCGGGTTGCCTCGGCAACCGTGGCATGGAAGTGCACGCTCAACTTGCGGGAGGCGGGCATGTCCTCGAGGCGGGTCAAACTCCGCGATTGACGGACGATCCGCTTCAATGCCTCGACGTGAGCCTGTTCCCGGTTCAAAGCCGCCGCCCGGCTGACGGCTTTTTCCAGCAGCAGCCGCGCCGCATAGGACTCGGCAATCTCCTCGTGGCTTGGCTGTGGGACGCGCACCCCGCGATACGGGACGCGTTCCGCCAGCCCCGCCGCATCGAGCAAATCCAGCGCCTCTCGAACCGGGGTCATGCTGACCCCCAGTTGCGAGGCGATGTCTTCCTGCCTGAGCCAGGCGCCGGGCTGATACTGCCCGGAGATGATTTTTTCCAGCAGAACGTCGAAGATGTCCTCTTTGAGCGGTCTTTTGGGGGCAAGGTCGGCGGTCTCTTTGGTGGGGGAGGGAATGGTCATCGAAGCCTCTGGGAACCGAAGGTGATTATAAATTATATATAATTTTTTGAGCAGGGGTTACACACCCCTAACTGGTGAGAGATTTGGATTCTCCCTCAACATCCACGCCAGCGGAGCCGCGACCAGCACAAGCCCGGCGGTCATCACCAACACGGCGGGGAAGCCGTATTGCTCCGCCAGCGGACCGGTCAACAACATGCCGAGCACGCCGGAAGAGAAGATGAACCCCAAAATCAACCCGGAAGCCAACGCCATTCCGCCGGAGACGATGCGCTGCGCCAGCACGACCATGATGCTGTGAACCGAGCCGGTGAACGCGCCCCCCAGCGGCACCAAGACATACAGCCACGGCGACCAGCCGATGCGGCTCATGAGGTAAATCGGAACAGCGGCAAGCATCAACGCCGCCGCCGCCACCTTTCGTTTGGTGAAACGGTCACCCAAATATCCGCCGATGACGTTTCCCAACGCCGAGCCGCCCATGAACAGTCCCGCCATGTTCCCGTAGGTCTGGGCGTTCAACCCCAGGTCTTTGAGATACTTGGGCAGGAAGTTGATCATATTTGCTTGCGACCAGGATTGAAACGTCGCCACCACCGCCAGCAGGAGAATGAACCCCCAGCCGGCTTGCAGGCGAACCTTTCCATCATCCCCCTTGACCCTGGGGTGCGGATGATTTTGCCGCAGTTGATAGGCAACGGAGATGCCAATGGGAATCGAGACCACAGGCAGGATGATGAGCGCCGGCAGTCCCATGCGCGCCAGAATCAAGCCGGTGATGACGGGTCCCATGAAATGTCCCAACTGCCCCGCCATAAAGAACAACGATGTGGCGGTCGTTTCGCGCCCCTGCAAACGGTGACGTCCCTGCAGGGTGGCTTGGACAGTGCCGACCGGGTGAAAGGCAGACGAACCGAGCGCGGCGACGATCAGGCTGATCAGCCCCCACGTGCCGGGGATGAAGATCGCGCCTGCAAAGAACACCGTCATCCACAACACGCCGCCCGCCGCCAGCCAGCGCGGTCCCACGCGGTCCGACATCCAGCCGAAGAAAGGTTGTGTCAGCGCAGAGACCCAGACGTAGATTGCCGAATACAGCGCGATTTGCGTTTCGGTCAGACCCATGTAGGTGAGCAGAACGGGACGGCTGGCGTTGAAGACATCCACGATGAAATGGCTTGCCGCAACCGAGGAAAAAAGGGAGTCGAGGAGCAAAGGCATGAGGATTTGCGATTTTGGATTTGCGATTTTAGATTTGCGATTTTGGATTTGTGATTGGCGTTTTGGAGGGGAGATAGAGATGGTGGTCGAGGATGTATTCGTACACGGCGGGATGGAGATAGTAGCGGAACGGACGCCCTTCGGCGATGCGGCTGCGAATCTCGCGCGAGGCAATTTCCAACAGCGGCGCATCCACATAATGGACCTTGGAACGGATGCCCGGCAATTGCCTTTCCAACTCTTCGAGGTCTTCCTGTTCGCCGGGACGGTGCATCACCCCCACCCAGTGACATGCCTGGAGCAGTTCTCTGGGGCGGTTCCAGGTGGGCAGGTCGCGCAGGGAATCGCTGCCGATGATGGGGGTGATGTCGGCGTTGGGATAGTGCTGGGCGATTTGCCTCACGGTGTCCACGGTGTAGTGCGGTCCGGGGCGTTCGAGTTCGACGCGGGAAAGTTCGAACGCCGGGTTATCCTGAATGGCGAGCTGCACCATCGCCAGACGGTGTTCGACCGGCGTGATGTCCTGATGTTGTTTGTGGGGCGGGTCGGGGGTGAGCACCCACAGGATGCGGTCCAGGTTGAGTTGGTCGCAGGCTTCCGAGGCAAGGATGAGGTGACCGAGATGCGGCGGGTCGAAAGTGCCGCCGAAGAGTCCAATCTGAATGCGGGACATGGTTGAAGTATAACGCGTTCTTTTTGCTAAGACTTGTGGCAAAATCCAATCAAGTGTACAATGCTTAGCAGAATTGATTTTTTGCTAAGCAAGGAGGTCCCTGTGGTAATCCCATCTGTTAAAGTGAGTAATCGCTACCAAATTGCCGTTCCACAACAGGCGCGCAAACGATTGAAAATAAAGAGCGGTGACCGTTTGTTGGTTGATGTTCAAGACGGAATCATTATCCTTCTTCCCGAACCGCAGAACTATACTCAAGCGCTGGCGGGTTTGCATCGCGAGATATGGGAAAAGTCCGCTGAGTATATTGTTGGGGAGCGAAATGCATGGACAGACTCATCCAAAGGCTAGCAAAGACAGGTGTTATCGGTATTGACACGCCTGTTTTTATTTACCACCTTGAAGCGCATCCGCAATATTTTCCCTTGACATTGGAAATACTTTCCAACATGGAAAAGGGAAAATGGACAGGAGTAACTTCTGCAATCACGCTTATGGAGATCAATGTACATCCCTGGCGGCTCGGACGTGAAGATATAGCCCGGAAATATGAAACCCTTCTGGTCAACTTTCCCCACTTGAGCATTGTAAGCGTTGATCGTGATGTTGCACGTATCGCGTCCCAACTGCGGGCAAGGTTTGGCGTACATCCCCCGGATGCCTTGCAGGTTGCCGCCACTCTTATGGCAGGTGCGAGGTTGTTTTTGACGAACGATCAACGCTTATCAAATCTTCAATCATTGATTGATGTCGTTGTATTGGATGATTATCTATAGAACAGTGACCCATGAACGAAATCTATGATGCCATCGTGATCGGAGCAGGGGTGATTGGGGCGAGCGTTGCCTACAACCTTTCAAAGCGCGGGTTGAAAGTGCTGATTCTCGAACGCCGCACGGTTGCCGCCGGCGCAACCGGCGCTTCGAGCGGACTGGTGCGGATGCACTACGATGTGGAAGTCGATTCGGCGCTGGCGTGGGAGAGTTTTCAGTTTTTCCGAAATTGGCGCGAGCGCATCGGCGGGGAGTGCGGTTTTCGCAAAACGGGATTTTTGCAAATCGTCGCGCCGGAAAAGAACGATCACCTGCGCGCCAACGTCGCCATGCACAAGCGGATCGGCATCATCACCGATATTGTCACCGCCGGCGATGTGAAGCGCATCGCCCCCATGCTCAAAACCGACGATTTCGAACTCGCGGCATACGAGCCCGAATCCGGTTACGCCGACCCGGTGCTGACGACCAATTCCTTTTTGGAGCAGGCAAAGGCGCGTGGCGCAGTCCTGAGGCAGGCGTGCGAGGTGACGGGAATCCGCGTCGGCGGGGGGAAGGTGCAGGGTGTAGAGTCAGGCAAAGGGTCGTTCGATGCGCCGATTGTCGTCAATTGCGCGGGGACGTTCGCGGGGCGGGTCGGCCGGCTGGCAGGGGTCGAAATCCCGCTCGATACGTGGACGCATGATGTGGCGTTCGTGAAGCGTCCGCCGCAGGTTGAGAGGCATCCGACGGTGATTGACGATGCGCTGGCGATGTATTTCCGCCCGGAAGGTGACGCGTTGACGCTGGTGGCGCTGGAGGACGGCAACCGCATGGGCGAGCCGCCCGAAGCGGAGTTGGGTCAGGTGGATAAGGAGTTTGTGATGCGCGCCATTGACCGCATCTGCCGGCGCGTGGAAGGTATGGAGGCGGGAGCGCTTCATTCCACACATGTGGGGCGCGACGGTCTGACGCCCGACCAGCGCGCGGTGATGGATCAGGCGGGACCCGATGGGTTCTATATCGCCTGCGGTTTCAGCGGCACGGGATTCAAGTTGTCGCCGGCGGTGGGTGTGTGCATGAGCGAGTTGATTTTGGACGGGCGGGCGAAATTGGTGGATATTTCCTCGCTCACCCTCGGGCGGTTTGCACGCGGAGAGTTCCTGCGCGGCGAACATTCTTATGGCGATATTTGGAGGTAAGTCTTTATGACCACCGACTCCCTTCGTTCCCGTTACGAAGAACTCAAGGTGCAAATCAATTTTCACAATTACCGTTACCACGTGTTGGATGCGCCCGTCATCAGCGATGCGGAATTCGACCGCCTGCTGAGCGAACTCAAACGCATCGAAGCCGAACACCCAGACTGGGTGACGCCCGATTCACCGACGCAGCGCGCGGGAGCCAAGCCTGCCGACCGCTTCGAGAAGGTGCGTCATCCCGCTCCCATCCTTTCGCTGGCGAACGCCTTCGGCGCGGAGGATGCGCGGGCGTGGTTCGAGCGCATCCGTAAAATTGACGACCGTGTGGAGCGGGCGAAGTTCGTCGTTGAGCCGAAGATTGACGGCTTGAGTGTGGTGCTGCACTACCGCGACGGCGTCTTCGTTCAGGGGGCGACGCGCGGCGACGGCGAGGTGGGGGAGGATATTACGGCAAATTTGCGGACGGTAAAGGCGATTCCGTTGAAGATTCCAGTGGAAAGTAAAGAGTTTTCAGTCATCAGTAAACAGTTATCAGTGGGCGGTGTGCCGAAATATCTGGTGGTGCGGGGCGAGGCGTTCATTCCGATTCAGGAGTTCGAGGAGTTGAACCGCAGGCTGGAAGAGGCAGGCGAGAAGACGTATCTCAATCCGCGCAACACGGCGGCGGGATCGCTGCGGCAGCTCGACCCGGCGCTCACGGCTTCGCGCCCGATTACGCTGCTGGTGTATCAGATTGTCCACGCGGAGGGCGGGACGGTTCCCGCCAGCCAGTGGGAGATTTTGCAGTATCTCAAAGCGCTGGGCTTTCCGGTCACCGACGTGGCAAGGCGCTTCGATACGCTGGAGGAAGCCATCGCCTACGCCGAAACCTGGGACAAACGCCGCGACGACCTGCCCTATGAAGCGGACGGGATGGTCATCAAGATTGACGATTTGAACCTTGCCGCCGAACTGGGCTTTGTGGGCAAGGATCCGCGCGGGGCGATTGCGTTCAAGTTCCCGGCGCGTGAGGTGACCACCACCTTGAAAGAAATTGGCGTTGCGGTGGGGCGCACAGGGGTGTTGACTCCCTATGCCGTGCTGGAGCCGGTCGAAATTGGCGGTGTGATTGTGGAACGCGCCACCCTGCACAACTTCGATTACATCGCCGAGAAGGACATCCGCGTGGGCGACCGGGTGCTGGTCAAACGCGCGGGGGAGGTGATTCCCTATGTCATCGGTCCGGTGACGGAGGCGCGCACGGGCAGGGAAAAGCCCTACAAGCCGCCGCAGACCTGTCCCGCCTGCGGTCAGCCGGTGGAACACTTCGAGGGCGAGGTGGCGTGGTATTGTGTCAATGCGGCGTGCCCGGCGCAGTTGATTCGCAACGTGGAGCATTTCGTCTCGCGCGGCGCAATGGACATCGTGGGCATGGGCATCAAAATCGTCGAGAAACTCATCGAGGCGGGCAAGGTCAAAGACGTGGCAGACCTCTACACCCTCACCCGCGAGGACATTCTGGAGGCGGTCACCAAAAAGGACCGCAAGACGGAGAAACAGCCGCCCGGCAAAATTGCCGATAATCTGCTTGCCGCCATCGAGGCGTCGAAGACCCGCCCGCTGGCGCGGTTGATTGCGGCGCTGGGCATTCGCGGCGTGGGCGAGGTCGTTGCGGCGGATTTGGCGGGTCACTTTGAAGATTTGGACGCGCTTTCCAAAGCCAGCGTGGAGGACCTGCAGCAAATCGAGGGCATCGGTCCCAATATTGCTGAGGGCATCGTGGATTGGTTCGGGCGCGAGGCGAATCGAAAAGTGTTGGCAAAGTTGAAGAAGGCGGGAGTGTGGCCTCGAGGCGGAAAGTCGAAAGCGGAAAGTCAAAAGTCCGATGTGTTCACGGGGTTGACGTTTGTCATCACCGGCACGCTCCCCGCCTGGTCGCGTGAGGAGGCGAAGGCGTTCATCGAGTCGCACGGCGGCAAGGTGACCGACAGCGTGAGCAAGAAAACCAGTTACCTCGTGCTGGGCGAAAACCCCGGCTCGAAGTTCGAGAAAGCCAAGGCGCTGGGGGTGAAGATTATCGGCGAAGAGGAGTTGAGGAAGATGGCGGGATGACCGCGAAGGGATGCGCCCGTTCCAGATCATGGTGAATGCCCATCTGACGAACCATGGTGAAATCTATGACACCCCTTCGGGGTTTAGAAATTATAAAACCCGCATTCTATAATGGTTTCATCCCTTCGGGATTGATTGGCTGGTGAAGATAATCCCGAAGGGATGGCAGGATTGTAAACCCCCAAGGCAAAACAAAACACAATCCCGAAGGGATGACATGATTCAAAATTCGAGGCGAGATATGGCTGGAACATATTCCCAAATCTACATCCAAATCGTTTTCGCTGTGCAGGGACGCCAGAACCTCCTTCAGAAGGAATGGCGGCAGGAAGTTTTCAAATATATGGTGGGCATCATCAAGAACAAGGGACAAAAGCCAATCATCGTCAACGGTGTAGAAGATCATGTTCATGTTTTGGTGGGGCTGAAACCTTCCATGGCATTATCCGATCTGGTACGGGATGTGAAAAACAATTCCTCCAATTTCATCAACGATCGCTCATGGATTAAAGGCAGGTTCAACTGGCAGGAAGGCTACGGGGCATTCTCATACAGCCATTCGCAAATCGGAAATGTGTACAACTATATTTTGAATCAAGAAAAGCATCACGCCAAGCAAACCTTCAAGGACGAATATCTTGATTTTCTCAGGAAATTCGAAATCGAACATGATGTGAAATATTTGTTCGACTGGGTTGATTTGTAATTAATTGCCCGTTGGAATCGAAGCGCAATCCCTCGCAGACTGTTATGGTAAAATACCGCCCATTCTGACACAAAGGACGCCTTGGGGGAGCATCGAGCCTTTGTGGAATTCTATTTTTGGAGCATAACCTATGCCTCGTCGTTCTTTGGCTCGTCTCTACAAGGACGAGTTCAGCGGCTATTCGCTTGCCAAATTTCAGCAGGACCTGCTTGCGGGTCTGACTGTTGCCGCGGTTGCCCTGCCGCTTGCGCTCGCCTTCGGCGTCGCCTCGGGCGCCACCGCCGCCGCGGGTCTCGTCACCGCCATCGTGGCGGGCTTCGTCATGGGGGCGCTCTCCGGCGCGCCCTACCAAATCAGCGGACCGACCGGCGCCATGTCCGCCGTGCTCATCGTCCTTGCCAACCGTTACGGGCTGGAGGGCATCTGGATCGCCGGGCTTTTCTCCGGTCTGCTCCTGCTGCTCATCGGTCTCATGCGGCTTGGTCGCTTCATCGCCTTCATCCCCTCTGCCGTCATCAGCGGCTTCACTTCGGGCATTGCGCTCATCATCTTCATCGGGCAGATTGACAACTTCCTCGGCGTCAAGACCGAAGCCGCCGAAACCGCCGCGCAAAAACTGCTCGGATATTTTCAGGGCGGCATCACCCCCAATCTCCAGTCTCTAATTCTCGGATTTGTTGTTGTGGGGACTATGTTGTTCATGCCCAAGAAGTGGAACGCGCGCTTCCCCGCTTCGCTGCTCGGCATCATCCTCGCCACGCTTCTTTCCTCGACCTTGAACTGGTCGGTGGCAACGATTGGTGAGATTCCCCGCACGCTCTTCCTCGCCGACCGCCTCAGCCTGGCTCACATCCCCTGGCAGAATCTCCCCGACTTCATCGCCCCCACGCTGACCATCACCGCCCTCGGCGCGGTGGAATCTCTGTTGTGCGGCGCGGTCGCCTCGAACATGACCGGCATCCGCCTGCAAGCCAACCAGGAACTCATCGCCCAGGGCGTGGGCAACATGCTCATCCCATTCTTCGGCGGCGTCCCTGCCACCGCCGCCATTGCGCGTTCAAGTGTGGGCATCAAATCGGGCGGGCAGACGCGCCTCGTCAGCATCATTCACGCGGTCGGGTTGCTGCTCTCCATGTTTCTGCTCGCGCCCTTCATGGCGCGCATCCCGCTTGCTGCGCTGGCGGGCGTGCTGATGGTGACCGCCGTGCGCATGAACGAATGGCACGCCATCCGCTTCATCTTCGGCAAGCGCTTCAAGACCGACATGATCGCCTTCACCGTCACCATGCTCGCCACCATCACCCTCGACCTGACGCAAGCCATCCTCATCGGCTCGTTCATGGCGGGCGCGGTGTTCCTCAACAAAATCGCCACGCTCGATATCGAAGTGCAGGAAGTGGACGTGGAACGCCTGCGGCAAAGAGGCATCGAGACAGCCGGCAAGTGCAAGCATGTGAAGGTCGCTTTCCTCACCGGTCCGCTCTTCTTTGCGGCGGTGGGACAGTTCAACGAAGCCTTCCAAAGCCTGGGCGATACGCACGCCCTCATCCTTTCCATGCGCGGCGTGCCGCTGATTGACACCGCCGGTCTCGAAGCCATTCACCGCCTCGATGAGCGCCTCGAAAAACAAGGCGGCACACTCATGTTTGCCGGCATTCACGGGAACGCCTATACCATGATGAAACGCGGCGGGCTGGTGGAACACATCGGCGAGGAAAACTTCTTCTGGTCCAGCGACCAGGCAATCGTCGAGGCGGAGAGGCGGGGCTGTAAATTTTGCCCGCAGGAGTGATAAGATAAACGACAGTCGTCGCGGGCGGTTGTCTTCTTTTACCTATTTGACTTTGCGGAGACTTGCGTTCTCTGCGATTGAGGACGTTAGAGAACGTCCCCTGTGCATTCTGGAAGGAGCAATATGTCCAAAGTATTGAATTGGGGTTTGCTTTCCACGGCGCGCATCAACCGCGCGCTCATCCCGCCGCTGCAGGTCTCGCGGCGCAACAAACTGCTGGCGGTGGCTTCGCGTTCGCAGGCAGCCGCCGACGCCTACGCCAAGGAAAAGAAGATTCCGCGCGCCTATGGCTCTTATGAAGCGCTGCTCGCCGACCCTGAAATTGACGTCATCTACAATCCGCTTCCCAATCACCTGCACGCCGAATGGACGATCAAAGCCGTGCAGGCGGGCAAGCATGTGTTGTGCGAAAAGCCGCTCGCGCTGAGCGTGGAGGAAGTGGACGCCATCCGCGAGGCGGCGCGCAAGCATGGACGGGTGGTGGCGGAGGCGTTCATGTACCGCCACCATCCGCAGACGCTGAAGGTGCAGGAAATCGTGCAAAACGGTTCACTCGGGACCCTGAAACTGATTCGCGGTTCCTTTACCTTTATCCTCACCCGTGAGGGAGACGTGCGCCTGAGACCCGAATGGGGCGGCGGGAGTATTTGGGATGTGGGTTGTTATCCCATCAGTTACGCGCGGACTGTCGTCGGGGAGGAGCCGCTTGAGGTGTTTGGCTGGCAGGTTACAGGTCCGACCGGAATCGACGAGACGTTTGCCGGGCAGATGCGCTTCAGGAACGATGTCATCGCGCAGTTCGATTCGAGTTTCGTCATCCCCTTCCACGCCTTTATGGAAATCGTCGGCAGTGAAGGAACGCTGAACATCCCGCATCCGTTCAAGCCCGGCATTGCCGAAAAAATCTACCTCACGCGGGGCGAACGAATCGAGACCATCACCATCAAGGGCATCGAACTGTACAGCGGCGAGGTGGAAGACATGGCGGATGCCATCCTGCTCGGCAGGACGCCGCGCATTCCGCTGGAAGACAGCCGCGCCAACGTGGCGGCGATTGCCGCGTTTCTCGAATCGGCGCGCACGGGCAAGCCTGTGCGCCTGTAACTGGACAGAACCTTTTCCCTCTGCTACACTTCCCCCCACATTTTTCCGGAGGAATACGAATGGATGTACATCACACCGATGACGCTGTAACCCGCCGCATCAAGGCGTTTACGGAGCGCGTTGCCCAGGTCAAGGCAAACGACCTTTATTTTTATAACCAGCCTATCGAGGAGATTTTGCCCGGCATGAAGGTGCGCGTGAACGGGCGCACCATGGGAATGTACGCCTCCTACAGTTACCTGGGCTTGATCAACCACCCGCGCATCAACGAAGCCGCCAAACGCGCCGTGGACAAATTCGGCACGGGGACGAACGGCGTGCGCTCCCTGGCGGGCTCGCTCACCCTGCATACCGAACTGGAAGAGACCATTGCACACTTCAAACACGCCGAAGCCGCCATCACCTATTCTTCCGGTTACGCCACCAACCTGACCGTCGTCTCCACCCTGATGGGACGCGGCGATTACGTCTTCTCGGACAAACTCAACCACGCCTCCATTGTGGACGGCTGTTTGATGTCTGGCGCGGAATTTCGCCGCTTCCGCCACAACGACATGGAACACCTCGAGGGCTTGCTTCGCAATGCCCCGCCCGATGTCGCCAAACTGGTCATCGCCGACTCGGTCTTCAGCATGGATGGCGACATCATTGACCTGCCAAAGATGGTGGAGTTGTGCAAAAAATACAACGCCTGGCTGATGATTGACGAAGCGCACTCGGTGGGCGTGCTGGGGGAGCGGGGTACGGGCATCGAGGAACATTTCAACATGTACGGCGCGATTGACATCAAGATGGGCACACTGAGCAAGACCATCCCCTCGGTGGGTGGGTATGTTGCCGCCAGCAAAGACATCATCACCTACCTGCGTCACGCCAGCCGCGCTTACATCTTCTCTGCCGCGCTGCCGCCCGCCCAAGCCGCCGCCGCCAACGAGGCATTCAAGGTCATTCTCGATGAACCCTGGCGCATCGAACGCCTCAACCAAAATACCAAACAATTCATCGGCGGGCTGAAGAGCATGGGTTTCGATACGATGTTGACCGAAACCGCCATTGTCCCTGTGCTGTGCGGCGACGACAACACCGCCTTTGCCATGACGCGCGAATGCCAGCACAACGACGTGTTCGTCCTGCCCGTCGTTTCGCCCGCCGTCCCCGAAGGGCTCGCCCGTCTGCGTGCCACCGTCACTGCCGCGCACGAACCCGACGAAATCGAACGCGCCATGGAAGTCATTGGCGAGGCGGGGAAGAAACTGGGCTTGATCAAATAGGACGCCAGCCTCGCAGGCTGATGGCTTCCCTGCCCCCATTACCCATAGTTACCATGCGCCTGCGCTTTCAACTCATCGTTTTCATGCTCGTCCGCACCATCCTGAACACCATGCACAGGATGGTGTATCCTTTTTTATCGGTCTTCGCGCGCGGGCTGGGCGTCGAAATCACCACGCTCTCCTACGTCATCACCGTGCGTTCCTTTATCGGCATGTTTGCGCCTGTCTTTGGCTCGATTGCCGACCATCGCGGGCGCAAATTTGGGGTTTTGAGCGGCATCCTCCTGTTTACCCTCGGCATGAGCGCCGTTGCGCTGCGACCGAACTTCCTCACCTTCAGCCTCGCCGTCCTTTTTGCCATTCTCGGCAAATATCTCTTCGACAGTTCCATGCAAGCGTACTTTGGCGACCGCATTCCCTACGAACGGCGCGGCACGGCGCTGGCAGTCACCGAAGTGGCGTGGTCGTTGGCGTTCATCGCCGGGGTCCCGTTGATGGGATGGTTGATTGCAGGCGGCGGGTGGAATGAACCGTTCCGCTGGCTGACAGGACTTGGGCTGCTCATGTTCGCCGTCATCTGGCGGATGATGCCTCGGCACGAGCCCTCCCATGCGGAGGCTGCGCTTCAGACTCCGCCCCAGCCTGGTGCGGCAAAAAAATTTCGCGCCGTGCTGACAAATATCCCCGCCCTGGCAGGGATTTCCATTGCAATATGGGCGAGCGCCGCCAACGAACTCGTCAATCTGATTTTTGGCGTGTGGCTCGAAGACTCGTTTGGCTTGAAGATCGCCGCGCTGGCGGGCGCTTCTGCCGTGCTGGGGTTGTCTGAACTCAGCGGCGAGGGACTTGTGGCGCTCACCACCGACCGCCTCGGCAAGCCGCGCGCTCTCCTGCTGGGGTTGAGCGGCAACGCGCTGGCATCCCTGTTACTGCCCTTCATCGGGCGGACGGAACTCGGCGCATTGATTGGGCTGTTCCTGTTCTACATCACCTTTGAGTATGTGATGGTCAGCCACATCCCCCTGATGACGGAGGTCATGCCCGAGGCGCGCGCCACCCTGCTCTCTTTCAACCTGACCGGTCACTCGCTGGGACGCATGATCGGCGCACTGCTGGCGACGTTCATTTACCAGCGCTTCGGCTTTTTCCCTGTGGCGCTCACCGCCATCCTCTTCAATCTGTTTGCCCTGCTGGCGCTCGGTGAGTTGACACAGCGTTTCATCATCCTGCCGCGCATCCTGGCGTGGTTTCGGCGCGCGGAGGAGATGGAAGCATGAGCGTTCTTCTTTTGTTCGTATATGGGGTCAGCCTGGCGTATTTTGCCCTGACCCTTTTGTGGTTCCTCGTCCCTGCTTTCTACGGACTGCCCTCCAAGCCGACCCAGCCCAACCGCATTCGCAAGGCATTGCGGATGGCGGGCTTGAAGGAAGGGGAGACGCTGTATGACCTCGGCGCCGGCGACGGGCGCGTGCTCTTCATCGCCGCGAGGGAATTCGGGGCAAATGCTGTCGGTTTGGAGGTGGGACCGGTGCAGGTCGCCTTCGTTTGGCTGCGAATCCTGCTGGGCGGGGCAGGGGAGCGGGTGCGGGTTAGGTGGGCAAACTATTACCGCGCCGACTTAAGCCAGGCAGACGTGGTCTTCATCTACGCCACCCTGCGCGAGTTGATGAAACTGGCTCCGCATTTGCAGAAACAGATGCGGGCGGGGACCAGGCTGGTTTCGATTGCGGCAGACTTCCCTGAGTGGGAACCGACGGCGTTCGATGAGGAGAGTCTGATCTTTGTGTATGAAATGCCGCCTCGTCAGGGCAGTCTGACAACGTATCTTCTCAAACGGACAGATTAATTTTCCTCGGAGAGGGGGTTGAAACCGCGTCCCAACACTTCCTGCGCGGGTGAGACAATGACAAACGCCTGCGGGTCTTCCTTTGCCACAGCCGCCTTGAGATTATGTACTTCGGTGACGGTCAGCGCGCACATCAGAATGGAGCGTTCGGCGCCCGTGTACATGCCCTTGCCTGAGACGGCGGTGACGCCGCGCCCCAGGTCGCTGAGGATGCGTTTGGAGACCGTTTCGGCTTTGTTGGTGATAACCATCGCCAGCAGCTGTTTGCGGCGGTGACGCGGGGCAAACCAGGCACGCAAGCCTTTGGGTTTTTCCCGCCCGTTGGCGGTAAGCGGGACAGTCTCCTCGCCAAAGCGCGGCAGGATTTCGCCCGTAGCGTGGGTCATGGTGACAGTCCCGATGGCAATCAGCATCAGGAAACCATAGTAGATTGCCCCCAGCGTGAGCATCAGTTGTCCGGGAAGAGGTCCGACACTGCCGCGTTGAATGAATTCCGCCACACTGGCGGCTGGTTGGGGAAAGAGATAACTTTTTGCCAACCAGGAGGCGCCCAGGATGCCGTAAATCCACAAGTAATTGCGCCGCAGACGCCTGCCGAACGCCTCCCACATGGAAATGGGGAATTTGGGCATGAGCAGATTTTCCGCCAGGCTTTCCGCCCATTCGGGCGAGGGATGAAACGGCGGCACGAGCATGGCGGCGTAGAAATCGGTTTCCATCAGACGGATGCGGTAACTCCACAGTTCGTAGTAGCGGTAGCGCCTTGCCTCCATGAAGAGAAACCAGGTAATCAGCAGGGTATTGAGGATGATGACCCCGTGATGGACGGTCGGTTGGCTGAAGGCAATGGAAAGCGCCGCGCCGGTGGAGACCACCGCCCAGTTCGTGGTGGTATCCAACCTTTGCCGCCACACGTTGGCGCGCTGGATTTCGGCGCGGAAGAAATGTACCATGGCGGTGACAAATTCGCTGGTCTTCAGGCTGTATCCGCGATACGTCCAGACCGGCTCTTCCGGTTCCTGTTGCGCGGATGTTTTTCCCTTGGGGGTTGATTTTTTTTCTGTGGTCATCGTTTTATCCTATCGGTTTGAGGAGCGGGAGAAGAACCATCAAAACCATCACGAGCAGAATCGTGAGCGGGATGCCCACGCGGGCATAATCCTTGAACGTGTATCCGCCCGCGCCCATCACCATGACGTTGACGGAATGCCCCAGCGGAGACATGAACGCCATCGAAGAAGCCACCGCTACTGCCAGCGCCACGCTCCTCGGCTCCATCCCGACCTGTTGGGCGGTGGCAATCGCAATCGGCGCAATGACCGTCACCGCCGCCGCCCCGTTGACGATTTGAGTCAGCGCAACGGTCAACAGAACGAACCCCGCCAGCAAGCCCAGGTGTCCCGAATTCCTGAACGCCGCGACGATGCCCTCCGCGAACATGACCGACGCTCCTGTCTTGTTCAGCGCCACGCCAACGGGCAGCATCCCCGCCACGAGGAACAGACTGCGCCAGTCAATGGCGCGGTATGCCTGATCCATGCTCATCGCGCCGATCAAAACCATCGTCACTGCGCCGCTCAACATGATTTCCGCAATCAGGCTGGGGAAGACAACCGCCAGCGCCAGAGTCAAAAGCATGACCAAAGCCGTAGCCCAGCCGCGCAGCGTCATCCGCCCAGAGGGAGCCGACTCCGCCAGAAGGATCAAGCCGGGCTCTGTTCGCAGCAGGCTCAGGCTTTTTTCCGTCCCTTGCAGGAGGAGCCCGTCGCCGAATTCCAGCGGCAAATCTGCCAGCCGCGTGCGGATGGGACGTCCGCGCCGCCAGATCGCCAGCACCTTCGCGCCGAATTTCTGCTCGAAGCGCATCTCCCGCAGGGTCTGCGAAGCCAGGGGCGAGCGCGGCGCAATGGCGGCTTCGATGAGTTTCACATCGGGCGTGGCGAGGTAATCCTGCTGCCATTCGCCGGAGGGCAGAACCTCCAGCATATCCTTCAGCGACTCGGGCAGGCTGTCTTCGGGGCGCGCCACAATCAGCAGAATGTCGCCGCCTTTCAGCGCGGTGCCCGCCTCGATGGGCAGGGTGGAACGTCCGCGCTGAATCGCAATCACATTGAGATTGTATTTTTCACGCAAACCGCTCTTCGCCAGAGTCACACCGTCGAGGCAGCCGCCCTTGCATACCATTGCCCGCACCAGCCGTTCCGAAAGTTGATAGGCATTCAGCAAATCAGCGGATTCCTGCCCCTCTTCGTGCCGCTCGGCGGGAGATTGCGCGGGCAGCAGCTTCCGCCCCCAAAACACCATGTAGAGGATTCCCGCGAGCGTGAGGGGAACGCCGATGGGCGCAAACTCGGTCAGGGTGAAGCCGGGCAGGTTGGCGTCCCTCAGCAAACCGCTCACCACGATGTTTGTTGTTGTCAGCAGGGTTGCCATGCCGCCCAAGATCGTGCCGAATGCCAGCGGCATCAGCAGTTTCGACGAGGAGACCTTCGAGCGCCGCGCCACCCCCGAAATCGAAGGGAAGAGCAAAGACGCCGCGGCAATGTTGTTCATGAACAACGACAACGTCCCCGCCGCCGCCATCACGCCGAAAATCAGTCTCCGCTCGCCCGCACCGAACAAGCGGATGATGGACGCCCCCATCCGCTCGGTCATTCCCGAACGGCGCAATCCCTCCGCCAGCACAAACGCCGACATCATGATGATGACCGCCTGCCGGCTGAACCCCGAAAAGGCTTCCTGCGGAGTCAAAATTCCGCTCAAGCCCAACGCCAGCATTAGCATCAGCGCAACAATGTCCGCTCGCAAAACGTTCCCCAGAAGCAGCAACGCGGCAACGCCGAGGAACAACAATGTGAGACTCAGTTGTGACATTGACAAAAAATTCGCTTTTCCTTATGGGATGAAAATCCGTTACTTGTCGCCTGAAAAGACGAGATCAATCTCGCCCTACCGCATAAGATGAGTTGCTCAAAACGACGCTTCGGGACTCACCCGAGGCTGATTCTGTTTCGAGAGGCATTCGCGGCGCTTCGAGCATCGGGGGGGGGGAAATCCCCGCCTCAGCGCATGGCAGCGGACGTTAGAGAACGTCCGCTACGCGTTTCGGTAATTTATACGCCTCTTTCGTGGGCTTGAGAGGGCGGCTCAGCCAATACGGACGGCGCGTGCCGTCGGGGCTGAAGCGGGTTGCGGGTCTCGTCATCGCCAGCCATTGACGATAGACCTGCATGGACTTGTTCGTATCCACGAACAGGTCGCCCGCTTTTTCGCCGGGCTCGGCTTTGCTGACCTTGAACACCTTTTGCAGCCAGCAATGGACTCCGCTGATGGGGTCGGGGTGGACGGCGTGGGCGAGGTTCTGGTTCACGCCGACGTTGCTCCACCAGATACGGCTGGTGTCGGGGTCGGAGGATTCCCATGCCTTCGCGCCGTGAACGACGCGCATGAGGAAACCGCCCTTGCCGTCTTCGTGGATTTCCACGAGGTTGGATGAACCTTTGCTCACGCCCGCGTCTTCCTGCAAGCGCCAGCGTCCCAAGTGGTGGCTGACGGCGATGATGCCGGGCTTGATCCCTTCCGTCACCCAGACCGTATCCACGAAGTAGCCGATTTCGGTCTCCACTTTGGCGAGGTCGCCCGTTTCCAGTCCGAGGCGCTGCGCGTCTTCGGGATTCATCCAAATCGGATTCTTGTGCGAGATTTCATACAGCCACTTCGCGTTTGCCGAGCGGGTGTGAATGAGCGTGGGCAGGCGGAAGTTCGGCAGCAGAATCATCTCGCCTTTGGAGCGGTCAATTGCATCGGGGTGGACGTGACTCTTGATTGCCCAAGGGATGACGTATTGCTTTTCGCTCCAGCCCCAATCGTGAAGCGTCTGGCTGAAGAATTCGAGTTTCCTCGAGGGCGTGTCGAAGCCCGTTTTGATTTCGCCGTCTATGTTTATACCTATGGGTTGGTTGTCTTTGAAGACGGTGTCGTTAGGGGCAACTGAGTAATTGGTAATTGGTAATTGGTCGGCGGAATTACCATTTACCGCTTTACCAATTACCTTTTCAAACGGCGCGTAGTTCTCCTTCTTCACTTCAAACACGCCATACTTGCGCATGTATTCGAGCGGGGTCAGTCCTTCCTTTGCGGCGGCTTCGGGCAGACCTGGCACGGAGTTCTCGAAAATCCAGCGGTAGTATTCCTCCACCGTGATGATTTCACCAGGGCGATACGGGCTCTCGAACCACTGACGAATGCCGAGCGAACCGTCGGGGTCCACGCGCGCGGAAAGTTGAATCCACCACTCGTTTTCTTCCCACACTTCGCCGGGGTTGGCTTGGTAGGTGAAGTCCACTTTCATGCCCGCGCGTTCCATCGCCACGCGGCGCACGGGCTGGCGGAAGGCGATCCACTGCCCGGCGTGCGTTTCCTGACTCATCAGGTCGTGGCGTTCGGGTCCGTGTCCCATCGGCAGGACGTAATCGGCAAACCAGGCGGTCTCGTTCCAGGTGGGCGTGAGGGCGACGTAGCATTTGATTTTCGAGTTTTCGTCCTTGAGCGCCTTGAGCCACATGAAGCCGTCGGGGTTGATCCAGAGGGGGTTATAGACGCGGGTAAAGTACACGTCAATTTCGCCGCGTCCTTCTTCGAGCATGTGCGGCAAAAGCATGGACATCTCGTAATGCGCGAGCGGGTATTCGATGGGGTAGTGCAGTTCGTTCCACGTTTCGGGAGCGGGCGCACCCTTGAACGGTTTGGGGACGAATTTGTTCCAGTTGGTCAACGAGGTTCCGCCCTTGTTACCGATGCTTCCCGTCAGGACGTTGAGGAAGAACAGACAGCGCGAGACCTGCCACCCGCCCAGGTTGCCGACGCTCGCGCTGCGCCAGACGTGCGTGGCGAGTTTGCCGTCGCAGTTGGCGACGAGGCGCGCAGTCTCCTGGATGCGTTCGATGGGGACTTCGGATTCTTCGGCGGCGCGTTCGAAGGTGTATTCGGCGTAGAGGTCTTTGAGGAGGCGATCAAACAAGTCGAAAGTCAAAAGTCGAAGGCGTTGCCCTGAGCCTGTCGAAGGGTCGGACGCGGCGCTTCGAATCTCCGCCGCTAACTGCTCACTGTTCACTGATACCTGATTACTGGCGACTGCCTGAAGTGTCTCCTTCCAGTTCACCCACTTGCGGACGAAGTCTTTGTCGTAGAGATCGTTTTGGATGAGGTGATTGGCGATGGCGAGCAGGACGGTGTTTTCACTGCCGGGGTAGGTGGGCAGCCAAACGTCGCTCATCGAGGCGGTGTTCGAGAGACGCGGGTCGAAGGTGATGAGTTTCGCGCCGTCGGTCTTGGCTTCGATGATGCGCTGGGCGTGGGGGTTGAAGTAGTGTCCCGTTTCGAGGTGACTCGAAATGAGCAGGATGACGCGCGCGTTGGCGTAATCGGGGCTGGGACGGTCCTGTCCGCACCAGAAGTTGTAGCCCGCGCGCGAGGACGAGGAACAGACGTTGGTGTGGCTGTTGTGACCGTCCATGCCCCAAGTCTGCACGACGCGGTTGGTGTATCCGTCTTCGCCGGGGCGACCGACGTGATAGACGATTCCGTTCGGGCGGCGCAGTTTGCTCTCGCGCATTTTCTCGGCGATTTCGGTGAGGGCTTGTTCCCAAGTGATGCGCTCCCATTTGCCTTCGCCGCGTTTGCCCACTCTCTTCAACGGATAAAGAATTCTTTCGGGATCATAAACTTGATTATGTGTCGCGGGTCCCTTGGCGCAGTTGCGTCCGCGCGAGCCAGGGTGGACGGGGTTGCCTTCGAGTTTGCGAATTTCGTAGGTGTCTTTGTCCACGTAGGCGAGCAGTCCGCACGCGGCTTCGCAGTTGAAGCACACGGTTGGCACGAGGGTGTATCTCCGCGCCACTTTGCGGGGCCACTCTTTGCCGTCCCATTCGACCCAGTCGTCCCACACATCGGGAGGCGGATACTGGCTGATGCGCCCGTCGGGGTGGACGACTTCGGTCAGTTTGACGGGGGCGCGGTCCGAGGTCGAGAAGTGAGGCGGGGTGAGTCCTGCGGAGGTTTTGGGAGTAGATTGGGTCATAGGGTCTCGGTTTCGTAATGCGTGATACGTAATTCGTAATTCGTAATTCGTAATTCGTAATTCATAATTCGTAATTGGTAATTGGTAATTGGCGAAATGCGGTGAGTGAGCGGGATAAATCCCTGCCTCAGTATGTGAAAGTCGGTTAAAACCGACTCTGCCTTCAGCCCAAAGGGCTTCCATGAACTGAGCAGGCTCGTTCACGAATTCGGAATATACTGCGGCGCCATGACGAAGGCGTATTCATAGAAGAACAAACCAACGGCGGCGCACAGCGCGGCGAAGGGCATGGAGGTCGGCAGGAGGAAAATCATCGCCAGCGGGAGGAGATGCGCCAGCGCGATGCCGCCCCACCAGTAATGATTGCGGAAGCGTCCGTGCGTCATTTCGCGGTAGCCCAGCAAAGCGACTTCGGAGGCGAAGGAGTTGAACTTGCCCGAAAAGGTCAGGAGCAGATTCAGCGCAATGCTGGCGGGGAAGAGGCGGAAGAGCATATCGCTGAGCGATTCGGGGTAGGGGACGAACAGGTTGAGGACGATGAACGTTCCGCTGGCGACCATCATGGACTGCGTGAAGAGTTGGAACGGCAAAAGCGGACTCTGCCACATGTCGCGTCCCTCTGCCTGACCGAGCAGGAAAGCGGAATAAATCACGGCGAACAGCGCGAGCGGGAACGTCAGCCACGCGGCAAACGGACGGAGGGCTGATGCCGTTTCGAGGGGCAGAATCCCAACCTGAGCCGCCCCTTCGACCAGCCACCACAGTCCCGCAATGGCGGTGAAGCCAACCAGAATGAACGCGCCGCGCGCCACCCACGACTTCCACTGCGGGCGGAACAGGATGTTGAGGAAGCGTTTGGGCTGCGAAAGGTCTTTGATGAGCAGAATCACCGTGACGAGCATGAAGACCATTGCGGTGAAGCCTGCGGTGAGGAAGGCGGTGGAGTCGAAGGCGAATAGACCGAACATCGCGCCGAGGCTGAGGAGCATGAAGAGTCCGCCCGCGATGTTTTTGGTGACGAGATAGGCGGGCAGTTCCCAATGCCAGTTGATTTTATGCTGCGCGTTGTACGCGGTCTGAACCATGTGTTCGGCGACGCGCCCGCCGATTTGGATGGGACCGTAGAGCGGGCGTCCCTGTTCGCGCGGGGTGCGGATGGGCGCGCCGCTCCGTGCTCGCCCCGTCGCTAGAGAGCGACTGCTACGCGGCTCACGACGATTACGCGTGTCATCCCCCGCGTAGCCGATGTTCTCTAACGTCGGCTGCAACACGGGCAATTCATACAACGCTGTGTTTTGCTCGGTGATTTTGTCCGCCCACATGAACGAGTCATGCGCGGGGGAGGCGGAGGGATGAAGCGCCCAGTCGTTGCCGTTGATGTAGAAGAGTTTGGGGGCGGTACCCTGCTCAGGCTTGCGAACGGTCGCTTGGGCGGTTGCCAACTTTCGGCTGATTTCCGAAGCGGGGTCGTTCAAATCTCCAGCGATGATGGCGTGTTCGGGGCAGACGACGACGCAGGCGGGTTCGAGTCCCACATCCAGGCGATGGGCGCAGAAGTGACATTTGGCGGCGGTGTTGGTTTCAGGGTCGAGATAAATCGAGTCATAGGGGCAGGCTTGCATACAGGATTTGCATCCGATGCAAATGCTGGGGTCGAACTCGACGATGCCATCGTCGCGCTGGTACATGGCGGTCACGGGACAGATGCGCACGCAGGGCGGATTGGCGCAGTGGTTACAGCGTGTCACCTGAAAGCGGCGGCGCACGTCGGGGTAGGAGCCCGTCTCCACGTACTTGACCCACGTGCGATACACGCCAAGCGGCACTTGATTCTCGGACTTGCACGCGGTGGAGCACGCATGACAGCCGATGCATTTGGATTGGTCAATGAGGAAGCCGTAGTTTGGCATTGGTAAGTAGTAATTGGTAATTGGTTATGCGGCTTGCGGAGGGGCGACCGCGTTCATGATGGCGGTGGTGAAATCAGTCGGCGTGACGCCAGGCGATTGGATGTTGAGGCGGTAGTACGCTTCTTCGATTTTGGATTTGAGCGTTTCGGGCGTGGCGGCGACGCCGCGCAGGGACTGTTCGAGCGCGCCGACCGCGAAGACGGGGAGCAGGGTGAAATCGCCAGAGATGGTCACGTCGTCAATGCGACCTTCGCGCAGGCGGGCGATGACGCGGATCAAACCGCCCTGCGCCTTGAACGCCGCTTCGACGATGTGGACATCCTGATGAATCTTCACGCCCTGCTGTTTGAGTTGACCTTTTTGATACAGCCACTCATCGGAGGTAAAGCGGGCGTCAATCTCTTTTGCCATGGCTTCCTCTTCGGCGGTCCATTCGCCCGCCACGATTTCAGCGCCCAATGCTTCGGAGACCTTCTTCAGGTACAGGTCTTTGACCATGACACGGTCAGGCGTGGAGCCGAGTTGTTCGGTCATGGTGGTCATGTAGGCTTCGAGCGACTCGAAGATTTTGTCGCGCATTTTCTCGGAGGGGACTTTCAACACCTGCGACATGGTCTTCTTGTCGAAGGTGTACATCAGACTGCCGACGAGAATCTCGGCAATGCCCATCTGCGCCGCGCCTGTGCCGCCGATCTTCTTGCCGTTGACGTGGATGTCGTTGATGGGGCGGTAGTTGGCGTTGATGCCCAGTTCCTTGTAGGTCTGCACGATGGGGTCAATGTAGAGGGTGAAGCGTTCTTCGAGCGAGGCAGGCAAATCCTCCTTATGGAAAATCCATTGTGTGAAGAGTTGACCGCTGTCGAGATACACCGCGCCGCCGCCGACCTCGCGGCGATAGACGGGCAGGTTGTGCGCCGCGCAGTAATCCAAATCCACTTCCTTTTGCAAATCCTGGTGATAGCCGATGGACACATACGGCGCATTCGGCGAGACGAGAATGATGGTATTGGGGGTGTCCGGTTTCATCGCGTATCCGACCGCGTGGTAAACGGTCTGCGAGCGGAGGGGCGACACGCCTTCCATGTAGAGCAAACGGATTTTCTTGGACATTGGGAGACTCCTTTGGGGGTGCTGTGGGTAAAATAGGTACACAGGTATACAAGTACACACGTACACGCGTCAGTCAATGCAACGCAGGCAATTAACTTTCAATTCTTTGATTCTTTCCTTATATCTCTCCGCCGCTTCTTCACCCGTGACTAAGTGACTGGATTCCGCTTCGAGATTCGTCGGTCTCACTTTGACGAACCAGCCATCTGTGTATGGCTCTTTGTTTGCCAGCAGAATATTCTTTGCAAAGCCTTCTTCATTGGTCGCTACGATCTCGCACGAGAACGGCGCGGGGAACGGTCCCACCCATTTCGCAGACTCAACCGTCGCCAACGCCTTGCCTTGCGCAACCTTCTTGCCAACATCCCGAAAACTGATCGCCGCGATTTTTCCGCAGCGCGTCTGAGCGACATCGGTCATGCCGAGCGTGGCGATCTCGCCATCGAAGCGAATCCACACATCGCGCTCGATGTCGTAGTAGAGGTCTTCGGGGATGTCGCAGGCGTAGAAAATCATTAGTGTGCAGTTTGCGCTCTCGAGCGTGTACCTGGCGTTCTCGAACACCAAATACGCGCGCTGTTGGTAATTGGTAAATGGTAATTACCAATTACCAATTACTTACCCTTGCTCATCATCGCCACGGTGTAAACCTTGATGTTCAGAACGATGAAGCGCCAGAGTTGATAGAGTTTGAAGTTCATCCAGAACTTCTCGGCTTTGGAAAATTCCTGCTGCATATCGGTCTCCTTGTGGGTCGAAATTAATTTCGACCTGCAACTATTCAGGAATCAACGTCCAACCTGGGCGGGCTTTGAACTTCCACATGAAGGTGTGATGGAGCAGGAACTTCATCCATGCGCCGCTCAAGCCCATTTCCAGATGCGAGACGAACAGGTCTCGCCCATATTCGTTGGGGTATTTTTTGCGGTCTGGGACGACGGGACGCATGACAATGGTCACTGCCGAGCCGTCCCACAGATTGTCGCCCATGCTGGCGATGCACGCCGCCACCATCTCGCTCATGCGCTCGCTGTGAGATGGTTCGCGCCCGTTGACCGCGTCAATGACGTTCAGCGCCACAATACGTCCAATCTCGCCGCTGACCATACCCGTGCGCGGCGGCGCGGGAGCGATGGCAACGTTGTTCTTGTTGGTGAAGGGCTTGGAGATGGGACCGGGAGGCGCGAAGGCGATTCCCGCCGCAAAGATGTTGGGGTAGTTGGGATTTTGATATTTGGCGGGCCAGGCTTCGGGGGTGTTAGCAAGTTCGGGGTAGGGCAGACCGTATTTCGCGTCCACGAGGACGAAGCCCGCAGGGTTGACCAGTTTCGAGGAGACGTCCGAACCGTCCTTCCCGATGTATTTGAACGGCTGTCCCTTGAATTGCGGGATGAGCATGGCGAAATCGAATTCGCTGACATGCTCCTCGCCCTCGTAATCCTGCCAGTAGATTTTGCCTTCCTCGACTTTGGTCACGCCTGCTCGAATCTGGTAGCGGATGCCGTGGTCGTTGAAGACAGATTTGATGAACTCGTCGCTTTTTTGCACGACACCATTGCGCTTGATCTGCACGCCGTTGACTCCGAAGTCTCCCAATTCAGGTTCGTTGGAGAGCCACAGGATGTCGGCTTTGTCGCGCAGACCCTTTTTCACCAAATCCTTGTGGACGTTGACGATGTATTCGAACGCCGCGCCTTGGCAGGTTGCCATCGGGTGCCCCGTGCCGATGACGATTTTCACCTTCTCGCCTTTCTTCATGCGTTCGCACAGCGCAAGGTAGGCGTCGCGGGTTTTGATGGCATGAGGGTAGGAGCAAATGGAATGGGTGAAACCGTTTTCGGGGCCGAGACCGGGCGTGCCGGCGAAGTTCAGCAAAGGACCGGGCGCGATGACCATGTAGTCGTAATCGAGCCGCGTTTCCTTGCCCGTCGCCACTTCATCTGCCAGCACGTACTGGTCGCCCGCGTCGGGGTGAATCTCTTTCACCGCCGCGTGGACGAACTTGACGTTCTTGCGGTCATACACGGGTTTGAGTTTGAAGACGGTCTTTTCGGGCTTCATGTGACCGACTCCCACCCAAACCCACGACGGCAAGTAACTGAACACATCGCGGTTGCTGACTACCGTGACTTCATGCTTCCTGCCGATTTTGCTTCCCAGGTACAACGCGGTGGTGTGACCTGCGAAGCCCGCGCCGATAATGAGTATTTTTGCCATTTCTGCCTCCTTTGGGAGTTGTAATTACTCGAAGTTGAGATTCTGCTCTTCCATAAACTTTCGATACGCCTCCACCGCCGCTTCGCCCGTGACGAGGGAGGCGGATTCGCCCGCCCAGTCTGCAGGCTTGAGTTTGACGAACCAGCCTTCGCCGTAGGGGTCGCTGTTGATGAGGGACGGCTTCGCCTTCGCCGCTTCGTTCACTTCGACGATTTCTCCCGTGATGGGCGACGTGACGGGACCCACCCACTTGCCGCTTTCCAAAGTTCCAGCGCTCTTACCCTTCTGCACCGTGCGCCCCGCTTCCTTCGGCGTGACGTTGACGATGCCCTTCGCCAGGTTCTGCGCCACGTCGGTGATTCCAATTTTCACCGTGCCGTCGTCCTGCGGCAGCGCCCAGGCGTGTTTCTCCACCCAGTAGTAGAGATTTTCAGGAATATTACATCCGCGAACTGTTGCCATGTTATTCTCCTTTGTTATCTCCGTTGGTCGAGTAGCCGCGTTCTTGTTCTTTGCGGCGTATCGAGACCAACGCTTTCAGGTAAACGAAATATTTCTTGAAACTGGTGGTCTCGATATGACACTCGCTGCCGCTCGTGTCTACTCGACCACCGAGCCTTGATTGTGTTCACCTTGCAAATGATATAAAAGCAGATCGAACACGACCAGCCGAATCTCGTACTCATATTCTGACACAAAATTCGGGTCGCGGCGCGCCTTTTTTGTGACCTGTTCGTAACTCGCGCCGCACACGGGACAGGTGATCACGTAAAACGTGTGCTTGGTAAATTCGTCCACGCGCACGCCCAGCGTATCGCCGTGTTTCTCCGCCAGGTGGTTGTGGACTTCGGAACGCTTACCGCTAAAGTCGCAATAGGGACATTTCCACATGAGAGATTAGAGAATGGGGAGTAGAAAGTAGAGAGTCATGGGGGACTGTTTGACTATTGGACTAGCCGACTATTTGACTAACTTCTTCCACCCCAACCGCTTCCGCCACCAACTGAATGATGTCGCGGACTTCGATCTTGCCTTCGTTGCCTGTGGTCTTGACCGCGTCGGAGTACATGATCATGTCTTTGGGGCAGGTGACGATGAACAACTGCTTCTTGTCGCTGGGATGGCTCTGGAACGTGGACAAAGCCTCCTTGATGCGGTTCTCGGCGGGACGTTCGCCCGGCGCGACCTTCCCCATCCAAATCTGCCCGCCGCCCGCGCCGCAGCAGAACGAGTTCTCGCAGTTGCGCGGCATTTCGTGGAATTCCACGCCGAGCAGTTCGAGCAACTTGCGCGGAGCGGTGAATCCGCCGTTGTAACGTCCGAGATAGCAGGGGTCGTGGAAGGTGACTTTGTAGTGCGAGAGTTTGTTCTTGATCGTGAGTTTGCCTTCTTCAAAGAGTTTGAGCAAAGTCACGGTGTAGTGCTTGACTTCAAACTTCCCGCCAAATTGCGGATACTCATTTTTGAGCGTGTTGAACGAGTGCGGGTCGGTGGTGACGATGCGCTGGAACTGCGCCTTGCCAAACGCCGCCATGTTCTGCTCGACGAGTTGCTCGAACAGACCTTCTTCTCCCACGCGGCGCACATCGTTGCCCGCGTTGGATTCGTTCTGGTAGAGGATGCCGAAGTCCAAGCCTGCCTGATGGAAGATGCGCGCGACCATTTTCGTGTTCGGGATGACGCGCTCGTCGAACGAAGCGGTGTCACCGACGAACCATAGATATTCGACGGGTTCTTCGCTCGCGTTCTTGACGGGGAACTCCATCTCCTTCGCCCAGCGTCCGCGCAGACGTTTGCCCTTGCCCATCCAGTTGCCGTTCGTGGCGAGCGATTGCAGCGCGGTCTGCACGCCGCTGTCAATCTCGAAGCCGTCAATCAACATGCGGCGGCGGATGTCCACGATGTCTGCCATCGGTTCATTGCCGACAGGACACACGCGGACACAGGCGTAACACGTTGTGCAGGACCAAACCGCCTCGGGGGAGATAACAGTCTCAGTAAGCGGAGCCTGCAGCAGGTCGGGGTGAGAACCGAAGGTCGCTTCCTTGAGAAGATAACGCTTGTTCACCTCCAATGCCGAAGGGGAGAGCGGTCGCCCGTAAAAATTCGCAGGGCAGACATCCTGACAGCGATTGCATTGCACGCAGGCGTAAGCGTCCAGGATGCGCTTCCAGGCGAGATCGGTGATGACTTTCGCGCCAGGGTCGTACTTGCGCCCGTCAATGACTTTGAGTGGAATCGCGGGGTCGAGCTGACCGCGCGGATTTTGTTTTGCCAAACCGAGATTGACGGGCGCCATGAAGAAGTGTGTGTGCTTGGAGCGCGAGAGGTAGGGGATGATGAACATCACCCAGCCGAGGCTCACCCACCACGCAACGTGAACGCCGACTTCGGACGCGCCGAAGAGGGAGTTGAGGAAACTGGCAAACGGCATGAACGGGTCGGCGCCTTCGGTCAGGCGGAAGGCTTGACTGAGCACATGCGCGGTGACGTGCATGATGACGAACACGCCGACGATGAGCGAATCTCTTGCCTGCCCGCCCGCCTTGACTTTGGGATTCAACAGTACGTTCTCGCGGTAGGTGAGCGCCTTGTCTTTGACGATGAAGCGGCGCACGAGAAAGACCGTGATGGCGATGAGCAGGAATACGCTCATTACATCAGAGATAAGGTTGTAGGCGTTGATGAGGGGAACGGTCCATGCGGGAGGCGCGATGTGTTTGCCGCTGTAGGTGAGGTCGAAATTGGGGATGAGCCCTTCCATCACATCGAAGAGATTGACGAAGGCATAGGTGATGAGACCGAAGAACAATCCCAAGTGAACCGCGCTCAACGCTTTGCGCGCTTTGAAGATGGTGCGCTGGAACAAAACAGTTATCGCGGCTTTGACGAGACTGCCAGGGATGTTCTTCAACTCAGGCGCGGGGCGTCCCTTGCGGATGGTGTCAATGATGGTCTTGAAGCCGTGAATCGTGAACCCCGCCGAGACCAGCGCGAGAAGGATGAAGAGGATTTTTTCGATAGGTGTGAGCAAGGAGCCCTCCCGAAGATGGTAATTGGAGATTGGTAATTGGTAATTAGAGATTGGCGATACGCGATGGTATTGGTTATCGCTGGTCAACCATCCACGAATGTGACCACGAATGCGCGAATGAGTTGCGCAAATTCGGGTATTCGTGAATTATTCGTGGACGGTTTTTCTAAACAATCTCCAATTACTATTTACCACTTACCAATTACAGCAATTCCAACATCGCCTCCGCGACTTCAAACAAATCCGCCGTCGCGCCGTAATGCGCCACGTTGAAGATCGGCGCTTTCTTGTCGGTGTTGATGGCGATAATCAACTCGGCGCTCTTCATGCCTTCGAGATGTTCGGGCGCGCCAGAGATACCGAGCATGAGATACAACTTCGGCTTGACCTTGAGTCCCGACTTGCCAACCTGCCTTGTGCGCGGCAGCCAGCCCGCGTCCACCACAGGACGCGAAGCCGAGACCACCGCCCCCAGTTTCGCCGCCAACTCCTCGGCGAGTTCGATGTTCTCCTTCCCGCCGATGCCGCGCCCGACAGAGACCAGTTTCGTCTGCGCGGTGATGTCCACGTCGCCCGCCACAGGTTTGAGCATCTCCACAAATTTCATCTTCAACCCGCTCAGGTCCACAGGCGAAGCGATTTTCGTTGCCGCCGTCGAACCCTGTCCCGCCTCGGCAGGGAACGACCCCGCCAGGCACGCCACAATCGCCGTCTCGCCTTCGGGCGCGACCTCCGCCGTCAACTTGCCGCCATACGCCTGACAACTCACGACAACGCCGCCCCCTTCGGCGCGCACGTCCTTCGCATACGCCGCGCACGGAACGCCGAGTTTTGCCGAAAGCCACGCCGCCACGTCCATGCCTGTCACCGTCCAGCCGAACAGGACGACCCTCGGCGATTTTTCTTTGACCAGCGCTTCGATGACTTTCGCATACGCTTCGGGATTGAACTGACTCAGCGCCGCGTCGTCCACCTGGATGGTGGAATCGGAGGCGAAGACATTCGCGTCCACCCCGCCTCCGACCACGACGGCAATTGCCTGCCCTCCCAGGGCTTTTGCCAACTCTTTGGCTTTTCCTGCCACCTCGAACGACACATCGGAAAACTTGCCGTCCAGATGTTCGGTGATGACAAAGACATCATTGCTCATGTTTATCTCCGTTTGCGGGAATTTGTAATTGGTAACTGGTAATTACCAATTACCAATCACGAATTATGCCAACCCTCTGCTCTTCAACAACTCCACAATCTTCGCCGCCACTTCCTTCGGCGAACCTTCGATCATCTCGGCATGACCCGTCACCACAGGCGGAGCCATCTTCTTGAACGCCAACCCCGACGACGCCTCACCCGACGGCGCGACCTTCTCCACCGTCGCTGTCTGCGCCATCTGGCGGACTTTGCTCACGGGCGCATAGCGCGGCGGCTTCGGCGCGGACTGTACGCCCGCCACGAAGGGCAGCGTCACGGCGTATTTCATCCCCACGCCGCCAGGGAATTCCTTCGAGACCGTCGCCGTGCTGCCAGAGACTTCGATTGCGCTCGTCCCGCCGATGTAGGGCATATCGAGATACGCCGCAATCATCGGACCGATCTGTCCGTCAATGTCATTCGAAGCCTGCACGCCCGCGAAGACCATATCCGCGCCCATGCCTTTGATGGCTTCCGCCAGCCATTTGGCTTGCTGATGCGAGTCGGCGGCGGGGTCGTCGGCGGTGATCTTCACCACTTTGTCCGCGCCCTTTGCCAGCGCGAGATGAAGCGCGTTATCCAACTCCCCGATCAAATCCACGCCGACCACGGTCACCGTCCCGCCGACGGCTTCCTTGATCAGCACCGCCTGCTCGATGGAATGCTCGTCCCACTCGTTGAGGACGAAATCCACCGAGTCGAAATCCACATTGTTGCCTTTGACGGGCAGGTCATCGGCAATGCTGGGGATGTGTTTGATGGCAACTACGATGTTCATGAAAATCTCTCTCCTGTGTTTCAGTTACAAATTCACGTCAAAAGTCGAAAGTCAAAGGTCGAAGGACTTTCGACTTTTGACTTTCGACGAATTGATTATTCACCACGCATTGACCTATCCAACAACTCCAAAATATCCAACACATCCACATGTTCATTCCCCGTGGACTTGACCGCATCCGTGAAGCGCGAGACTTCGAAGGGGCAAGCCACTGCCAGCACGTTCGCGCCTGTGGAAGCGGCTTCCATGGCGCGTTTTTCGGAGAGACGCATGGTGGTATGTTGTGCGGTGAACGAGTCCAACCACATGCCGCCGCCACCGCCGCCGCAGCAATAACCGTTCTCGCGGTTGCGCTGCATTTCAACCAGTTCCACGCCAGGGATGGCTTCGAGCAGTTTACGCGGCGCTTCGTATTCGCCGTTGTGCCGCCCCAGATAGCACGGATCGTGATAGGTGATTTTCTTATTGACGGGGTGTTTGAGCAGCGGCTTGAGTTGGTCGAGATGACGCGCCAGGAAGGTGGTGTAGTGAACGACGGGGCGTTCAAAGCCATACTTCGGGTACACGTTCTTGAAGGCGTTCAACTCATGCGGACCCGTGACCACCATCTCCTTCCACTCGTACTTGTTGAAGGTGGCAATGTTGTACTCCGCCATCATCTCGAAGAGACCCTTCTCGCCCGCCAGCCGCTGGGAGTCGGCGTCGTCCTTTTCTTCCTTGCCGAGGATGGCGAAGTCAATGCCGAGCGCGTTGAAGATGCGCGCCGCCGCGCACGCCGCGTCAATGCCGCGCGGATGATAGGACGGGTACGAGCCGACATACCACAGCACATCCACAGGACGACCAACATCCTTAATAATCGGCACAGGCACGCCCGCGGACTGTATCCACGCGTCGCGTTTGCGCTGAGGCTGTCCGAGCGGGTTGCCTGTCTTGGCGGTATTTTCAAATGCCTGCTGCAATTCGTTCGGGACGAACTTGCCTTCCAGAATCGCCTGCTCGCGCGCGGCGGGCATGATCTTGACCATGTTCACTTCTTTGGGGCAGACGCGCAGACAGTTGGCGCAGGTGGTGCAAAGCCACAGTTCGGGCGCTTCGGTCAAGTCCATGCCTGTTTGGGCGTAGCGATAAAGTTTGCGCGGACCGTAATTCCCGACCACGTCCACAGGGCAGACGGCGACGCACTTGGCGCACTGATAACAATTCGCAAAGGATTCCGCGTTGGGGATGGACGCAATCTTCTCGATCAGTTCGGGCGTGTACTCGAAGATGACCCGCTGCTCGAACATGCGGTTCCAATGCCCCGAAACGTCAACGCCATCCACGACGATGTTTTCTTTTTCGACTGCTACTGCTTTTTGATATTTCTGTGCCATGAAGGATGGTCTCCTGTTGTTGGTAATTGGTAATTAGTAATTGGGGTACTGTTTACCAATTTGCTTTTCTCTTTACCGCTTACTGAGCGGGGCTGCCCTAAAGGGTGCTTCGCGAAAGCCGCCTGCTCAGTTCGTAGAAATCCTGCGGATTACGCGCCGAGTCGGATTTATCCGACTTTCATGTATTGAGGACGGGATTCATCCCCGCCGAATCAACATCAATCAAAATCGCAATCTCTCCGCAACTCTCTATCCATCAGAATTACCATTTACCATTTACCAATTACAAATTACTTGCCTTCCTCAACCCAAGCAATCTCCGCGCCATATTCGGCAGGGTGGGCAATAACCCATTGAACTCTCGACTCAACCGCCAACTGGTCGTGCCATACAAATAAACGCTGTACGCGCACGCCAGAAAGGCGCTGTTGGCAAACGGAGCGCGCTTCGGGTCGTCGGTCAGGGCGGGGGTGAACAAGCCTGTCCCTTCGCCGAACTTGACGCTCATCGCCGTCACCGCGCCCACGCGGACGTAGCCATCCGCGAGATTGTCCGCTTGCAGATTGTGGACGCTCCCCGCCAGCAGCGGCAGAATGCCCGTGCCGACGGTCGGGTCCCACAGCCAGCGAGTCCACAGCCAATGCTCGGTGGGGAAGGTGTTGTGTAAAAGTCCAGTGGCGAGTTCGAGAGCGAGGCGAGTGTCGAGCGCGTTCAAGGTTTCTACAAAGGTCGCAACTCGCACGGGAGTTGGCGCGTCGCCGTGCAGTAATTGCTCGAAGAGCGAGTAATCGCCCTGCGCGAAGTAATTGGTAATTGTTCGCGCATTCGCTTTGGTGTGCGTGACAGCGGAAGCGATATCAGCGAAGGATGAAGCCAACGAAGCAGAATCAAGCCGAAGTCCAGAAAAGAGGCGGGCGTGACGTTCCGCCAATTCGTCTGCAATCGCAATCACATCCTCAGGTGAGACCTGCGCGAGCGCCTCCTGCAAGGTCGCTTGCAATTCAGGGTCGTCGGGACCCGTCTTTTGCTTGATGATGTGACTCTGTCGCTGCATGTCAATTACCAATCACCAATTACCAATCACGCCCTCACCAACGCCATTGCCCGCGCCGCCGCGAGACCCGCCGACGAAATCGAGTCGTTGAGGTCCGCAGGACCCGCCGCCGCGCCCGCGACGAAAATGCCAGGCACCGACGTTGCAACGGTATCGAGTCCGCCTTCGCCGCCCGCTTCGATGAAGCCATATTTGTTTTGCTTCACGCCGAAGAGTTGCGCGATGGCGCGCGTGCCTGCGCTCGGCTCCATGCCCACCGACAGCACGACCAAATCCATCGTCACTTCCATTGGGCGGCTCATCGTCGTGTCTTCGCCGCGAATGAGCAGTTGATCGCCTTTCTTCAACACTTCGCTGATGACGCCCTTGACGTAATTGACCTTGTGCTGTTCCTGCGCCTTCCAATAAATTTCGTTTTCCCAGTAACCGTACATGCGCATGTCAATGTAAAAGATCATCACCTTGCTGTCGGGCAGTTGCTCGCGCAACTCAATCGCCTGCTTGGACGCAATACCGCAGCAGACCTTCGAGCAATATTCATTTCCAATTTGTCTGTCGCGCGAACCCACGCATTGAATGAACGCAATCTTTTTCGGCTTCTCGCCGTTCGACGGGCGGACGACGTTGTGTTCCTTCAACATCTTCTCAAGGTCGGTCAGCGTGATGACATCGGGGAACGTGTAGTAGTTGTAGTATTGCGTGGCGCGCCCTGGATCGAAATGCTGGAAGCCTGTGGCGATGATGACCGAGCCGACGTGGAGCGTCTCCGCCTTCCCGCCCGCTTCAATCTGGACCTCGAAGTTGCCAGCGCTCCCAGACATTCCCTTCACTTCGGCGTTGTACTTCACTTCCACCCGCGCGTGGTTCGTGACCGACGCGGCGAGTTCCGCCATCGCCTCCGACGCGTCGCGCCAGTGATGGGTGAGTTTGGCGTAGCCTTCGCGGTCGGGCGTTCCGCCCAAGCGGTCGCGCTTTTCGAGCAGAATGACCTCCCCGCCGAGTTCCGCCGCAGACCGCGCCGCTTCCAACCCCGCAGGTCCGCCGCCGATTACCAAAATTTTTCCAGATGTCATTTGTGATTCTCCTGTGTCAGGATGATTTCAAATGGTCGAAAGTCAAAGGTCGAAGGTCTTGTGACTTTCGACCTTTGACTTTTGACTCGTTATGCCGCCGTCGCAATCATGTAACGAAAACAATTTCCAATGCGATAGCCGCCAGCCGCGGTCTTGAAGGGCGCGATGGTTTTCAAGACTGCCTCGCGGACGGTCGCTTCATCCGTGTGCTGAATGGCTCGGATGGCTGGACCCGACGAAAGCAAGCCGCGCAGCGCCGTTTCATCATCGGGATATTCCCATGGGCAGTCCACTTTCTTGACTTCGCCTGGGGTCAAACCAGCGTCTTTTGCCAGGGCTTCCAACGCGCCCTCCGCAGAGAGAGCGTACGGACCTGGCGCGCCTGCAGGCGGCGGAGGCAGGAGCGAACCCATTGCCGCAATGTACGCCGCGGATTCGTTTTCTTCGCGCCTGCCAAACACTGCGATGACGACCTTTCCGCCTTTTGAAACGCGGCTCGCTTCACGTAAAGCGTTCACAGGACTTGCCGCAAATTGAAAGGAACTGAAACCCGTCACTAAATCAAACGCTTGGTCCTCGTAAGGCAATTCTTCCATTTCGCCTGTGCGGAAATCGCCGCTGCGGACGCGCTCGCGGGCAATCTCCAGCAGATTCTCCGCCGCGTCCAGCCCGCTGACCTTGACCCCGCGCTTGGCAGCCATCTCGCAGAAAATGCCCGAGCCGCAGCCGACATCCAAGACAGATGAGTTTTCGCCCAGGGCGGTCTCATCCAGCACGGCGCCAAAGAGCGGAATGGCAACCCCTTCCTGCACGTCCGCCCAATCTCTGGCGCGCGCGCCCCACATTTTTCCTTGCATGCCCGCAGTTCCCAAAGTTTCTCCTTTAGCGTAGCGACGCTCTCCTACCATCGGCGTTACACCTGCCCTGGCAGGCGGCGCCAAGGGGGAACGCCGATTACGCGCCAGCCGCGTAACAGACGTTCTCTAACGTCCGCCCAACCTTGTGTTGCAATGCTAATTACCAATTACCAATTACCAATTACCGCTTACTCAACGTATGTACATGTGTACCTGTTTACGCATGTACCTGTGTACTCACCACAGGCTTATCCGCGTCTTCCCAGGTGATTCCAGATTTCGTCCCCGCGCGGATCGCGTCGAGGTCGCCCTGGAATTCGTCCCAGTATTTCTGCCAGTTGATTCCCAACTTATCAAGGAACGGACGCCAGTCCGTCGAGTGCCAGTGGAACTGCACCACGCGGAAGGGATGCGCTCCCATTGCCAGCGCCGCCACCTGCGCGTCGGACAAAACAGGGATGCCCACCTTGCGGTCATGCGCCTTCGCGGCGAATTGACTCTTATCGAGCGTGGTCACACAGCCCGTGTCGTGAGTCACCGTCAGGTCGGGGTTGACTTCGTTCTTCATCGTCTCGATTTTGCGAAGCACGGCGAACGAACGGGTGAAGTCGCGCTGAACCAGCACGTGACGGAAGCCGAAGCCGCAGCAGTCGAACCAGGTGGAGTAGTCCGCCACGTTGATCCCGAGCGCTTCGAGCGTGGCGGTGACGGTGGCGGTGCGTTGACCGCCGTAGATGTCGGGGTCGTAGATGGCGTCTTCGGCGACGATTTTGTAGTAATGGCAGGCGGGATGGACGGTGGCAGTGATCATGCTCATGTCCACGGTTTGCTTTTCCGCGAACTTCTTCCGCATGACGTGAACCCACTCGCTGTAATGGACGATCTCTTCGGGCAGGACGAGCGGCTTGCCGAGTTTGTCCAAAATGCGGCGGACTTCGTCGCGCAGTTCCTTGTGGTGAACCAACTGTTCGCGGATTTCCTTGTAATGTCCGTAGGACGTGCCGCAGTGGATCATCGGGAAGTAGCCCGTCTCGTAGGCGGCGGCGAAGTTGCGAACCATCACTGCGGCTTGCGCGGCGGCATTGGATGTGGCGGAGGCGTAATAATTCCAGCCTGTGCAAGAGGTCTGGTCGGTGGGGTCGAGATAATCCAGTCCAAACTGACGGTGCAGCCAGAAAATGGACGAAGTGTAGCCGGGGATGTGCCCGCACTGCCCGCAGGATTTGTGATGCCAGGTATGGTCAATCGGGATCTTCTTCGTGCGCCCAAATTTCGTGGTCACTTCCACGTGGTTTTCGGGCATGCGCTGGACGACGATCTCGCCCTTCGCTTCCAATTCAAACAACGCCTCGCGGATGTCGTGCGTCGGCGCAACCTGCGCGTCGCGGACGACAGCGTGCGATTTGCGTTCGAGGATTTCTTCTACAGTAGTTGTCATGGCTTCTCCAATCATTTTGTGCGTAGATGTCATCGTCGGCGTTAGAGAACGCCTTCTACGCAGGATCAAACCGATAAAACGGGATCAGGTCAAAGGTCAAGGATGAAGCGTTTCTTTCGTCTTTCTTCTTTCATCCTTCACAATTCATCCTTCATCCTTTTGCCTATCCTTCTTCCAACTCTTCCTGCATAACATCTGCCAATAAATCGTACAACCCTTCGTCAATCTCTTTGATGATGTCCATGTTGCCCGTCTCGAACCAGATGGTGTAGAGTTCGAGCAGGGTCTTGCGGTTGGTCTTCCACGCCGCATCCGTGACCCCGCGCAGAGTGTCCACAGGGATGGCTTTTCTCCACACGGGCATATTCGCCGAGAACTGCCCCACCCACGGACCCCAGTCGGGGAAGAAGTCGGGCTGGAGCATGTCGGGCGAGACCTGGTTGCCCTTGAGCATGACCTTGTAAATCACGCGGCTGTAACCTTGCAGAACGTCTTTGGTCTCCTGCAAGCCGTTCTTGACCGCGACCTCGCGCAGAAGGGTGACCAGTCCGCCGGGGTTGTTCCCGCGCGGACAGCGCAGACACGAGAAGCACTGCGCGCAATTCCAGATGTCTTCCGAGATGATGTCGTACACGCGCTCGATGTCTTCACGCGCCATCGCTTGCGCGATCACGCGGGGGGAGTAATCATAGAAGCGCGCCGAGGGGCAGGTCGAAACGCAAATGCCGCACTCGTAACATCCGTAGAGGAAATCTTCGTAGCGCGGGTCATTCTTGACCTCAAAGAAGAGCCGCTCCTTCTCCTCGTAACTCACCTCGGGGTGACGGTTCGCCGCTTTGCCTGGGTTCCAGTTTTCTTGTGTGGTGGGCATCGTGCCTCCTAAAAAGTAACTGGTAATTGGAGATTGTGAAACGCGAGCGTCCAATTACTAATTACCAATCTCCAATTTACTAAAACCCAATCACCGCGTCCGCTTCGCACGCCATATCGTTGAACGCCGCGCCGCCGATCATCTCCACGCCTTCGATCATGTCGTCCATGGTGTAGCCGTGCAGGTCGAGCGAAGGCTGGCAGACGAGGAAGCGCACGCCGATTTCCTGTGCCTGTTCGATGAAGAACTTCAATTCCTTGCCGCCGCCGCCCTTGCGCGGAATGATGATCTTCTCGCCGTTGCCCTTCGCCACACACTGCGGACCATTCATCGTGAAGTAAATGCACACTTCATTGTCCATCGCCGCGCCCGCGGTAGCGAGGAAGAACGGGGTTGCGGTGCGCTCGGGGTCTTTTTCGCCGTGCGTTTGAATGTAGAGGATCTTCTTTACATCGGGATCGTTCGTTTTCCAGACGCTCATACTATCTTTTCTCCTGCGTGATGATTAGAAATCGGCCACCGCTTCGCTGACAGATGGATAAATCTTCAACATTTCCATCATGCCAACGGTGCGAAGAATGGTTTCAACTGGTTTGGATGCGTTCGCCAGTTTGACTCCGCCGCCCGCCGCCTTCGCAGATTGCAATGCCTTGACGATGGCGCGCAGCCCAGCCGAAGAAAGATATTCCACGCCACTAAGATCAAGAACCAGTTTGTTCTTTTGACCCAGCGCTTTTGTCAACTCAAAGTCGAGACTCAGTGAAGTCTCCGAGTCGAATCTTCCACTGGCGGTTACAACAACCACATCTCCGCTGGCGCTGCTGTGAATCGAAAATTTATCCATCATGCTCTCCTTTGGTGCAGGTCACAATGGGAAGGGCGGCGGCCTGCCAATCACACTAGATGAACAACTGCACGTCCGCGTCTGCGGCGTATTCTAGGAAAGTCGCCGCGCCGCCGATCTCGCATTCCTTGATGAAGTCCTCGCGCTTGAAGCCGAAGACATCCATCGTCATCTGACAGCCGATCATGCGCACATCCAAATCAATGCACATTTGACGCAGTTCTTCGATGGTGGCGACGCCCTTGTTCTCGAAGGTTTGCTTCATCAAAGTGGTGGCAAGGGCATTGAAACCAGGCACGTTTGCCATGACGAGTTGCGGTATGGGCCAGTTGATGTTTTGGAAGCCTTCGGGACCAAAGGGCATCTTCATCGGCATGGCGGGATTGCCCAGCGGTGTGACCGCGGCGCTCAACTTCGGCTTGAGCAGGGTCAGCCCGTAAAAGGTGAAGAAAATTCCCACTTCCCAGCCCATCGCGCCAGCGGCGCTGGCAAGGATGAATGGCGGGTACGCCCAGTCTAAGGTCCCTTTGGAAGCGATCAGGGCGAGTCGCTTCGGGGCGTTGGGGTCAGATTTGGACATGGTTCACTCTCCTGAAAATCGAAAGCCGCCATCGTGAGCGGGGACGGTAAATCCCGCTTCCTCGGGCGGCTTGGCTTCATTTTTTCTTCAAGTAGAAGACAAACTTGCCGTCTTCCGTGGTGGAACGCAGCAACTCATTGCCAGTCTGGCGGCTCCATGCCTCCATGTCGGGCGGAGCGCCGGGGTCGGTGGCAATCATTTTCAAAATTTGCCCCGACTGCAATTCCTTCATTGCTTTTGTGGTTTTGACGACAGGCATGGGGCAGAGCATTCCCGTGCAATCCAACACCTGATCTTCCTTGATTACATCCATTACGCGCCTCCTTTAGGACTTCACAGCGGCACGCCGCCGCAGGCTGAACAACGTCTCGAATCTTACCGAATTGCCCTCCTGTCTGCCATTCCCCGCGCAGGGGATTTTTCCTCCCCCGCGCGGGGGATTGGACTATAATCGTCCCACCATGCTCTCGAAACTCGAAGCGCTCTTCCATTCGAGCCGCGTTTTTCCCTTTTTGGTCGCCTTTCGCTGGGCGTCGCTCATTCCCGCGCTGTTGCTCCTCCTTCAGCAAAAAGAACCGGAAGTCTTGCCGCTCCTGCCGCCGCTTTGGACGTTCCTGATTACCCTCCTTGCCAATGTAATCATTTCCCTGTTCAATCGCTCTCTCAACCGTCTTGTCGTCGAGCGTCCGCTCTTCATGGGGGTTGACCTGATTTTCTGTGCCGCTGTCCTGGCTGTCAGCGGTGGCTCCCGCAGTCCCTACTATCTCTATGCGCTTAGTCCGCTGCTGGCGGGCGCATTCTTTCTGCAGATGCGCGGCGCGTTGGGAACCGCCGCGTCTTTTACACTGCTGTACCTGGGGGCGAATTTCACCGCTCAACAGTTGCGCGGCTTTCAACCTGCCGAAGGCGTTACGCTCATCACTCAACTGGTCGGCATCTGGTTGATTCCCATCCTGCTTGCCTACCCCTCCATCCTGCTCAAAGAAATCAACCGCGCCCGCGACGAACTCACCGCCGCCCGCGACGAACTCGCCGAAAAGCATGAGAACCTCGCTGCCGCTCATCGTCAACTGCGCGTCATTCATGACTTGACCGTCCTGCTCCAAGCCGCGCCGGACCTCATCTCCGTTCAGCAGCGGGTGCTCGGCGCAGTGACCACCGGACTGGGATTTCGCCGCGCCATCGTAGGCGTGGTGGACCCCGCCCGCGAAGAACTCGGCGGCTGGATGCTGTATCCCGTCAACTCATCCTTCCCCTCCATCGAGCCGCTTTCGCTCAAGGCGGAAAATGGTGAAGTGTTCAAAGCCCTCATCGAACGTAAACCGTACACGACAGGAAGCGACGGCGAAATGCTGGTCAGCCACCCTTCGCTCAATTCGTGGCTGAAGACCTGCCAATGGTATGTGTATCCGCTTTCCCTGCGCGAACATGCGGTGGGGGTCCTGCTGGTGGAATTGGAACGGGGGAAGGAACTGACCCGCCAGCGCGAAGAAGCCGTGGCGATGGTGGCGAATCAAGCCGCCCTCGCGCTTGGTACCACCATCCTGTGCATTGACCGCGCCCGGCGCCTCGCCGTCGAGACCGAGCGCAATCGCATCGCCCGCGACATTCACGACACGGTCGCCCAGTCTCTCTTTGGGATTGTGTACTCGCTCGATGCCTGCGTCAACATGCTCCCGCAGCAAGCGGAGGAGGTGCGCCGGGAACTCATCGAACTGCGCTTGTTAGCCAACAACGCGCACGAGGAGGTCCGCCGCTCCATCTTTGACCTGTGGCCCTCTTCACTGACCATCAACGTGTTCATGGCTGACCTTGTCCATTACGTCAACAGTTGTTGTCGTTCACGGACTTTTAGCATTGTCTTCAATCACCACGGCGATTTCAATTCCTTGCCTTCAGGCTTGCGCCGCACGCTCTACCGCATGGCGCAGGAGGCGCTGGCAAATTCCGCGCGGCACTCGGGGGCGGACTCGGCGCGTTTGTGCCTGACAATTGCCGACCGTGAAGTGTTTTTGGATGTGTCCGATCAAGGCAGAGGATTCGATCCGTCCCTTGCCCTGTCGCGCAGCCAGAATCGCGAGCATTTCGGCTTGCATGGCATTCGCGAACGCGCCCGCGCCCTCGGCGGCGATTGCGATGTGATCAGCCAGCCCGGCGCAGGCACGCGCATCTTGATTCACCTTCCCGTCAACGGACATTATCATGTCTGACCCCATCCGCATCCTCATCGTGGACGATCACGCCGTTGTCCGCAAAGGGTTGGTAATGGTCCTTCGTCAGGAACCAGATTTCGAGGTCGTGGGTGAAGCGGAGAATGGAAGAAAAGGCTTGGAAGCCGCGCGGAGTCTGAATCCCGATATCGTTCTCGTGGACTTGGTCATGCCGGAAATGGACGGTCAGGAGATGGCGCTTGCGTTGCGCAAGTCGAATCCGAGCATCAAAGTCATGATGTTGACCGGCACCGAGGTGGATGACCGCGTGTACGATCTGGTTGCGGCGGGGATCGAAGGCTATGTGTTGAAGAATATCGAGCCGGGCGAACTGATACGCGCCATCCGGGCGGTGGTCAGCGGGGAGGCGTATCTGCATCCCGCTGTGATGAAGAAAGTGCTAAACCGCATGGGACAGCAGGCGCAGCCCGTTTCGTTTTCGTTGACGCCGCGCGAACTCGAAGTGCTGGAGTGGATGGCGACGCCCAATACCTACCGTCAGATTGCGAATCAACTGGGGGTGAGCGAAGAGACTGTGCGGAGCCACGCGAAGAGCATCCTCGAAAAAATGAAACAACCGAACCGTGCCCAGGCAGTGCTGGCGGCGGTTCGGTTGAAATTGATTACGGTAAAAGATTAACGAGAGGCATTTTGTGGGCTTGTTTCTTGTTATTTCCCCAACAAAAATGCTCTCGTGAGAAATTCAGGTGCAATCTGTTGTTCTTGCGGTAAATAAATGGAAGCCCGCACATCCATTTGGGACAGATAGCGGCACATCAGGGGACCCATATCCTTCCAATCCAACCCTCCAAGTCCGCAGCCCAATGCGGGCAAGGCAATGGATTGAATTCCCTCCGATTTGTAATTTTGTAGCAACCACTGCAATCCTGTTTCGATTCCTTTTGGGTCAGAGCCTTCTTTCCAATGTTCTTTGGTGGGAAACAGCAGGAACCATTTGTTTGCATTCAAATTAGGCAGCGACGAAGGCTCGTCTGCCAGGTCTTCATCGAGAGAAGCCTCCCGCTTGTAAAGGTAGGGTCTTCCCATTGCAAGTTTTTTGCTTCTGCAAACGTCCTGATAAACGACGTACATGTCGGGAAATTGATATTTTGCCCGCGACGCCAAGCCCTTCCCCATCACGCCGACTGTATTGACGCTGATGGTAAGTGTCTGCATTTGGGAGAAGAACATATCCCCATCCACCCAGGATAATTTATCGGTGATTGCCCCATGCCTCCTTGGCTGGAAGAACATGTGCGGCTCGACGATTACGGAAACGGGACGGTGAAATTCGCTTAACAGTGAGCGTACCCTGTCGGCAACAGCCGAACTTGCTGCATACACTGAATGAATCTCGGCAGGCGGAATGGCATTCGGAATGAGGCATTCCGCCATGATCTTGCGTTTTGTGCCGTCTTCGGTTTTCCACCAGTCGCTGTTGATGATTTGCCAGTATTCACCGCTGATGTTTTGTAATCCTGACTTGACGTCCAGCAACGGAGATAAAGAACTGGCGGCGTTTCCGAGAGAGATGAAGGCTCCCTTTGTGTCGAGAATTTGCGGCGTTACCGCTACAACGACCACGTTATTTTTATCCGTTTCGCTGACCACCTTGTAGAGCATCGGGTTGCGCGGCTGGAAATAAACGTTGGCGTAGTCCCAGAGACTTTTCCCGTCGGGCGTTAATCTCTGTTCGCGGTTTGCGACAATTTCAGGGTTATAGATGGGCGTGAAGGGAATCTTTCGCTCTTCCACCTGACGATGAGAGAGAATGCCATACTGCAAAATGGACGGCAGGTTGTTGATATGCGTGATGTAGTAAAGGCTCTTCACGGTTCGCTTTGGCATTCTTGCTCCTTGGGTGTGCGTTTTGATTATAGCACCGCAAGACAGAGCAATTTTCTAATCCACCGTCAGCGTCTTGGATAAATTCCTCGGGAAATCGGGGTCGTAGCCGCGCAGCACGCTCATGTGATAGGAGAGCAACTGCAGCGGCAGCACGCCCAGCAATGCCGCAATTTGCGGATCGGACTTGGGAAGCACGATCAGGTCGTCCGCGTTGGCGCGCAGACGCGGATCGTCCTCCGCGATGACGATCGTCCGCGCGCCGCGCACTTTGACCTCGTTGATGCCGCTGATGATGAGCGGCGTCGCGCTCCCATCCGAAACAAAGAGAATGGGAAAGCCCTTGCTCACCGCGGAGAGCGGACCGTGTTTGAATTCGGTGGAAAGCATCCCTTCGCAATGGGCGTAGGTGACCTCTTTCAGTTTGAGCGCGCCTTCGAGCGCAATCGGGTAGGTCGCGCCGTAGCCGAGACAGTACAGGTCATTCCACTGGTTGATGTCTTCCACAATCGCCTGAACTTGCGGTTCGACCATCTCGAGCGTCTTGTCCATTAATTCGGGGATGACATCCAGCGCGCGCACGTCTTTTCCCGCCATCTTGTACGCCAGATACAAAAACGTCACGACCTGATTGGTAAAGGTCTTCGTGGCAGGGACGCTGATTTCGTAGCCGCAGCACAAGGGGAGACAGAACGAGGCGGCTTTGGTCAGTGTGGAGCCGACCACGTTTGCCAGCCCGAAACATTCCATGCCGCGCGCCTCCGCCGCTTCGAGCGCGTTCAGCACGTCTTTGGTCTCGCCCGATTGGCTGACGAAGATTCCCACGTCGTCGTGATTGACCGTCGGCGCGTATTGGGCGATGAACTGCGGCGCGAGAATCGGGATGACCGCCCGCCCCGCCAGTCCCGCGAAATAGACCGCGCCCGCCAGCGCGGCGTGATAACTCGTGCCGCAGCCGATGAAGTACAGGTTGCGCGCGTTCTTCATCTTCTCGACCAGCGTCTCCACTTCGCGGTTGCCGTTCAGCACGTGGAGCAATTCGCGCGCCGCCTGACTCTGCTCGTGGATTTCCTTCAACATGAAATGCGGATACCCGCCCTTTTGCACCGCGTCCATTGTTTCGGTGACGGTTTCGGGTTTTCGGTCAATGAGTTTGCCGTCCTTGACCGAGCGCACCTCGACGCGGTCTGCCCAAAGCGTGACGATCTCTCCATCCTGCGGGCGGATGACCTCGCGTGTTAATGGCAGAATGGAAGGCAGGTCCGACGAAACGCAGGTGAAGCCTTCGCCGATTCCCACCACCATGCCCGAACCTTTCTTGAAGGCGTAGAGTTTATCGTCATTGACGCGCCCGATGACGAAGGCGTAATCGCCCTCGAGGTCGCCGTAAGCGAGGCGGATGGCGTCAATGAACTCGTAGCCGCGGTTGAGATAGCGCTCCACCGCGTGGACGCACGTCTCGCCGTCGTTCTGCGAGCGGACGGTGAGACCCTCGGCGATGAACTGCTCGCGCAATTCGGCGTTGTTGACCACGTTGCCGTTGTGCGCGCCAACCAGGTCGCCATCCGAGTCAATGTGCGGCTGGGCGTTGACCTGTGACGGTTCGCCGAAGGTCGCCCAGCGCAACTGGACAATGCCGCGCTGTCCGTGCATTTCGGCAAAGTTGTATTTTGCCGCCACCTCTTCCACTTTGCCAACGTCTTTTCGCAAGTCAATCTTTGCGCCGCTGATTGTTGCCGCCCCGACCGAATCGTAGCCGCGATAGGTTAGCCGCTTTGCGGCTTCAATCAAAATCGGACCGAGTTCTTCATCTCTACTGGTAACGTACCCAAAAATTCCGCACATGCAATGTGTTTCTCCTGTCAGGAATGTTTTGAGGGATTATATCGCCGAAGATACAGGGAAGCCCCCCATCCCAGAAAGTTAAGAAAAAAATCACCCCCGACGGAAGCCCATCGGGGGCAGTTATTATTTTAGCCTACGGGCGATTGCCATTTCCTCCTCTGCCGTTGCCGCCCGCCCATAGAGGTTGACCCGTCTCCGTGCGGAAGGTGTAAGTAACGCCGGTTGAGTCGATGGTTACGCTGATAGCAGTGAATAGTCCCTGGTCACCGGGGAAGCCGGTCACCGTCACGCCTTCACCGACTGCCGGGGCAAACCCGATGGATTGGTTGTAGCGCGAGCTGCCGAGCTGCACATACAGGCTCGTGCCGTCATCCAGGGTGATGCTCATCCCCACCAGATCGAAGGAATTGACGATGCCATGGACGGTGGTGACGTTCGTGACGTTCGCCTGCGGCACGCCGCTTCCCGCCTGACCTTGGGCAGATTGCCCGCCCTGACCATTCATCCCGCCATTGCCTTGACCGTTTGCACCGTGTCCGTTGCCGCTCTGACCACCGTTTCCGTTTCCATTCGCGCCGGCAATGATCGCCTGGTACTGTTCGGCAGTCATGTACTGCGGCTGGTAGGTTTCGCCTGTTTGTTGGGTGTAAACGCTGGTGAAAGCTTGCAAGTGATTCACCGAGCCGCTCATCAGGTTATTGAAGACCCACTGGATGTCGGCGTTGTCGGTTTGGGTGAGGCGGGTTTGCAGGTCGAGGATGTCAATCTCTTCGATTGCCGCGCCCACTTTGAGCGCCTCCGCCAGGGAGACAGAACCTTTGGCGACAAGTTGGTCGTACAACGCCTGGAGGTTGGCGTCGGTGAATTGACCGGGATCAAGCGCGGGGTCCGCGAGACCGTAGCGATCCAGCAGCGCTTTCACTTCGTCCATGTGTGCCTGTTCGCTGGCGGCAATGTTCTGGAAGGTGGGCTGTCCCCAGATGGCATAGAGAGCGTTGTACACGTCGCGGGCGAGTTTTTCCTCTTCACGCATGAAGAGCAGGCTGGCGGTTTCCTCGGCGCTCAATTCGGAGGCGGGGATGCTTGTAATGCCCGTGCCGCTGCCGTTTTGGCTGCCGTTCGCGTTTCCGTTGCCGCCATTCCCGTTACCCTTGCCCGCTTGGACGGCGGTGTCGGACGCGGCGGCGGTTTGAACATCGGGGGATGCGTAGGCGTTGTAAACGCTGGCGCCCACGGCAATGACAACGACCGCCGAAAGGATGCCGATGATGAGATTCTTGAGATTGTTCATGGGATTCTCCTTATTTGTTCATTCACATGTTTCGTGTTTTATTCTGACTGATCTCGTTTGCGAGGTCCATTCTTTCTGACGCAGAGCATACTGCCGCGGTGTAAAGAAAGTGTGAAGAATTGCACAAGAGAGTATGTGGATTGTCTTTGTAAAATCTTCACGTTTTCTCCCTCATTTTGTCAATGTGTTTTGATATAACCAAGGCAGTACTTTGTGAAAACACCCACAGGAGAATGCCATGGACGAACCAATTCCCCCGCGCGAGCCCTCCATTTTCGAGCGGATGCGAAACCGCCTGACGCCCGAAGGCATCCCCAGCGACGACCGCGGGCGGATGCGCATGGTGATGGACAGCCTCATCCTGCACATCCATCCCGCCAAAGTGGAAGTCTCTTCGATGAAGTGGACATATACCTGGGGGCTGGGTGGTCTGGCGGCGCTATTGATGATGATTCTCGGTCTGACGGGAATCGTCCTCCTCAACAATTACACCCCCTCCGCGCCGCAGGCGTACCTCGACATCCTGGAAATCAATGCCAACGTCTGGTTTGGCGAACTTATCCGCAACCTGCATCACTGGAGCGCTAACCTGCTCATCGTGGTGGCGGTGCTTCATCTCATCCGCGTTTTTCTCACCGGTGCGTACCGTCCGCCGCGTGAGTTGAACTGGCTGGTCGGTGTTGCCATGCTCCTGTTGGTGCTGGCGGCAAACTTTACGGGCTACCTCCTGCCCTGGGACCAACTCGCCTATTGGGCGATCACCGTCGGGACGAGCATCATCGGGTATGTGCCGCTTATTGGTCAGTGGCTCAGCCGTCTCGTTCTGGGCGGACCCGAAGTGGGGGCAAACACCCTGCTCAACTTCTACTCGATGCACATTTCCTTCATCCCGCTCGCCATCTTTGGGCTGATGTCCTATCACTTTTGGCGCGTCCGCAAAGACGGCGGCTTGACCGTCCCCAAATCCGCCGGTCAGACGGAAGAACCGAAGCCCGAGCGCGTGACCACCATCCCGCACCTCGTCCATCGTGAACTGATTTTTGCCCTCGCATGGACGGCGGCGCTTCTCATCTTCGCCATGCTTGTCCCTGCGTCCTTGGAAGGGATCGCCAACCCAGCCTTATCTCCCAATCCTGCCAAAGCGCCGTGGTATTTCATGGGCTTACAGGAACTTCTGCTTCACTTCCACCCGCTGGTTGGCGCGATTGTCATCCCCTCGCTTGCCATCCTCGGCATTTTCATGCTCCCATTCTTCGACCTCAACACGGCAAGCGTCGGCGTGTACTTCCGCTCCCAGCGTGGACGTTCCCTCACCTTGCTTGCTGTGGGCCTCTCCCTGATTGCTACGCCCATCTGGGTGCTGCTCGATGAGTACGTCCTGAACTGGACGCTCTGGCTTCCCACTTGGAACACCTTGCTCTCGAACGGACTCATCCCGCTGGCGGTCGTTCTGCTTCCGCTCTTCCTGCTCGATAGTTGGGTTCAAAATTCTTTTCACGCCGATACGGAAGAACGCGTCCTCTTCATTGCTGCCTTCCTCTTCACTGCTTTCATCGTCCTGACCCTCATCGGCATCTTCTTCCGTGGTCCCGGCATGAGCCTCTACCTCCCTTGGAACATGCCCGCCCCCACGCACTAATTACCAATTACCAACCACCAACTACTTTCTCTTTCCACTTTCCACTCTCCATCTTTAGGAGTTCATCATGTCCGATGCCCCATCCTCTCCCGTCTCCCGCCGCGACTTCCTCAAAGCCGCATGGATGTTCCTCGGCGGTCTTGCCACGCTCGAGACCGTAGGCGTATTCATTGCTTACCTTCAACCCCGCCTTGCCGAGGGCGAATTCGGCTCCGTCATCACCCCTGGCAAAGTGGACGATTTTCCGCCCAACTCCGTCACCCACATTCCCAATGGGCGTTTCTATGTCGTCCGCACCGGTGACGGCGGTTTCCTTGCTATTTATCATCGCTGTACACATCTCGGCTGCACCGTTCCCTGGGACCAGACCGCCCAGAAATTCATCTGCCCCTGTCACAACTCGCAATTCGACCGGCAGGGCGTCGTCGAAAATCCACCCGCCCCCCGTCCGCTCGACTTGTTTGCCCTCACCATCGAAAACGGCGAACTCAAAGTGGATACGGGCAAAATCATTCAGCGCCAAACCTTCGAAACGGCGCAGGTGGTGTATCCATGAAACCCAAAACCTTCCTCATCGAATCCCTCATCGGCTTGGGAGGGCTGTTCCTCATTGTTTCTGCTTTGGGCATCTATATCCTCAATGAACCCAACCGCATTGTGGCGGCGCAAAACGAGATCCTTTCCTCTCAACTCGACGACGCCATGACCCTCTACGCCGAAAACTGCTCGGTCTGCCACGGTTTGAGAGGCGAAGGCATTGGCGCCACCCCGCCGCTCGACAGCGCCGCCCTCCGCACCATGCCCTACGATGACCTCTACAAAACCATCGCCCGCGGACGCTACCAGACCGCCATGCCCGCCTGGTCCATCGAAGACGGCGGACCGCTCAGCGATTACCAGATTGACGAACTGACCACCCTCATCCTTTACGGCGACTGGACCAAGACCGGCGAACGAACCGTCAACCTGGGGCTGGCTCCCCTCATCCCGTTCACCGCCGAACCCGATCCGGCTTTGCTCGCCGAGCTGGCGAATCTCCCCGATGGCTCCACCCTTCAAGCCGCCGTTCAACTCTTTGCCGCCAATTGCGTCGCCTGTCACGGCGCAGATGGGCTTGGCACAGGCATTGCCCCCGCCCTCAACGACCCGGCTGTCCGCGAAAAGAGCGCCGAAGAAATCAACCGCGTCATCACCTATGGCAGCGCCGGCACCCTCATGGCAGGCTGGAGCAACGCCCTCACCGCCGAAGACATCAGCGCCCTCACCACCCTCATCCAGCGCTGGGACGAAGTCCCCCTTGGCACCATCCCGGCGCCCAACGTCCCCATTCCGGTTACCGAAGAAAGCCTCGCCCTGGGCAGTCAACTTTTTGCCGCCAACTGCGCCCGCTGTCATGGACCTGAAGGGCAGGGCACGCCGCGCGCCCCCTCGCTCAACGTCAAATCCTTCCTCACCCAAACCAGCGACCTGGCGATTCAACAAATCATTACGCAAGGCGTCCCCGGCACCGCCATGCCCGCCTGGGGCGACCGCATGACCGCCGCCGAAATCCAAGCCATCGTGGGCTTCATCCGCCAATGGGAACCGACCGCTCCCGAAGTCGCCGTCATCACCCGCCCTGGCGGGGGAGGTCCGCCTTGGCTGCGAAACGAGACGAACAACGCGAATCCGCTCCCATCAACAGGTGGTCCCCGTCAAGCGGGTCAAGCGGGTCAACCGGCGACCCAAACCGTCCCTTCGCTGGATTGGCGTCTTCTTCTCCTCGTGGGTGTCGTGCTTTCGCTCGCTTTCACCTTGATTTTTACTGGACTGTTTTCGCTGAAACAGACATGACCTGCCTCACGCCCCCGCATCCCATGGCGCGACTCCCCGCCCCTGCCCGCCTCGCAGCGACCCGAAAACGGGTTCCGCCAAATCGGGCAGAATCTCCGCCGTAGCCGCCAGCAGCCCGAAACAGCCCGCAATCATCATATCGCCGAAGGGGGCGGCGAAGTAAGGACGCAGACTCTCCCCTCTCCCTTTGGGAGAGGGGCTGGGGGTGAGGGCAAACATGCTGCGACGCGGACCTGTTACAACCACATCAAATTCGTCCTTCCCAAACTCAAAGACTTCGTCGGTGTACATCAATGCGCCGTGACCCATGTCGTTGAACACGTCTTCGTGTTTGAGGGATGCATCCGCCAGTTTGCGAATCAACCCCTCCAGTTTGGGCAGGTCAATCTCGCCGGTGTGATGCTCGAAGACGCCTTCGATGCCTTTTTCACCCAGCCGAAATGCCAGCGTGTGAAAATTGCCCACGTTGCAGACAATCACCGAACTGCGTGTAGTCGAATTATTGGCGGGAGCAGAAACAACGTTCAGGTAATGGCTGAGCCTGCTATCGAACATTGCTCCCCACACCGCCGCCGGAGCCGTGTCCATTACCACCAGCGGGCAGGGCAGGTCACGCGCCGAATCTGCCACAGCCTGAAGACGGGTCATGATGGGGGGAATCTCCGAAGAAAGAAAAGCGAACGCCGAAAGCGAGTTCTTGGCGCGAATCCGTTCATCGAGGTAATCGAACCGAAACTGACGGTCTGAAACGCCGGGCGGCGCGTTGCCATGGTCGAATACTGCCACGGCAACCGCCGCCAAATCTTTCAACGAAACGCCGTAATCGGCAAAGGTCTTGGCAATCAACGAAAAGTCGAAATCCTTCAACTCAAGGCTTGCGACTTTCGACTTAAGACCTTCGATCTCATCCTCTCCAACAATTCTGATCCCAAGCGCCTCCACCTTGTCCAATTCGTCATTGATTGTCCGCGCCGCATCGGGCGTCATGTACACCGGGATTCCCGCCCGGGCGTATTCCTCGATTGCCCAGGCGGAGGGACCGCCTCCCATTTGATGCCCGGTCAGCAGGATCGGGGTCCGCGCAGGAAGCGCCTGCTTGAGACGGCGGTGAATCATCATGGTAGGCGAAGGCAGGACGAGTTTGAATCCGTTCTCGAGGTCGAGATTCGAATCGTAGAGAAAAATATCCTGCGTGCCGGTGCCAATATCAACCGATAAAATTTTCATGCAAGACTCCCCCCTCTCCTTTTAGGAGAGGGGATGGGGGTGAGGTCAAATTTCGATTCCCAGCCAGCGGCGGATGAAATAACCGATCACAAACGAGAAGGCTGCCACGCTGAGACTCAAACCCGCCATTTCGAGAAAACGCGCTTTGAACGATTCGCCTTTGGCGACAGAGATGTAGTAATTGAACGCGGCAATGATGGCGACGGCGGTGGTCAACGCGATGACGAGGTCGGCGTAGAAGTTTTCGGGCATGAGCAGGTAGGGCAGGACGAGCAGGGTGACGGTGATGATGTAAGCAATACCCGTGTAAATCGCCGCGCGGATGGGGTTCTTGTTGGTTTGCTCCGAACGCGTGGAAAGATACTCGCTTGCCGCCATCGAAAGCGACGCGGCGATGCCGGTGATGAGACCGGAAAGGGCGATGAGTTTTCCGTTTTGCAGGGCAAGCGTCAGGCCGGCGAGCGCGCCGGTCAATTCCACCAGCGCGTCGTTGAGACCCAGCACCACCGAGCCGGCGTACTGCAATCGCTCCTCGTCCAGCATTTCGAGCAGTTGTTGTTCGTGGCGGTCTTCTTCCTCCTGGATTTGCTGCGCTTCGGGGATGACGGCGGCAACGGATTCGTAATTTCCCTGTGCCTTTTCTTCGCCCATTTCCATCAACTTCACGCCAAAGGTGAAGCCGAGTACACGGCTGACCAGATAGTAAAACCAAACGGCAAGCCAATTGGGCTGAACGTCTTCCTGGGTGTAGGTTTTCCACCTTTCGAAATGACGCTTCTCGTCTTCGGCAATCTGGTCGAGAATTTTTGCGTTTTCAGGCGAGTTGATGCGCTTCGCCAGCCGCTTGTAGATGTGGTACTCGGTGATTTCGGTCTTCTGGAACAGAATCAATTTGTTGCGGATGTCGTCTGTCAACTGCATGGTGAGCTCCTTGGTGTTTGTATTTTAAGCCATTTTGCTTGAAACGTTGTTTCCTTCCCATAGAATACGGGAATGGGGTATCATATCTTATATTGACCGCCTTTCAGATGGAGCCGCATCCTCGATGACCAATCCTGCCCTGGCAGAGGTGCTTGCCAGTTACGTCCCCAAGTTAATTCAAAAACGAATCGCCGCAGATCCTTCGCCGATTGAATCGCCGGTGGCGGAAACCATCCAGGCGGCGGTTCTTTTTGCCGATATTTCCGGCTTCACGCGCCTGACCGAAAATCTTGCCGAAAGGGGACCTGCCGGCGTCGAGACCATTGCCAACATCCTCAACGAATATTTTGGACAGTTGATTGACATCGTTCAGCAATACGGTGGGGATGTGGTCAAATTTGCCGGCGACGCGGTCATTGCCGTCTGGAACATCGTTTCGGACGACGGGACGCCGGATTCCATTTCCCGAGCCGATCAGTGGCAATGGACCATGCGCGCCGCCGAATGCGCGCTCGAAATCCGCGAGCGGCTTTCCAATTACAGGGTGGAAAACGAAAACCTGTACCTCAAACTTGCCATCAGCACCGGCAGCATCACCACGGCGCACGTCGGCGGGGTGTTCAACCGCTGGGAATTTCTGCTCACCGGCAGCCCGCTGGTGGAAGTGGGCATTGCCAACAATATTGCCCAGGCGGGCGAAATCCTCGTCACTCCCTCCGCCTGGAAGTTGATTCGCAACGACTGCTATGCCGATGCGGTGGAATTCGAACTCAAAGACGCCATTGCTCAGGGCGGACGGTTGAAGGGCTTGAACAAACCCTCCTCGATTTTCGAAAACCCCAAGCCGCCCGCCGTGCCAGACGGCGCGGAAATCCTCCTGCGCCCCTACATCCCCGGCGCCATCATCAACCGCCTGACCGCCGGACAAAGCGGATGGATTGCCGAACTGCGGCGTGTCACCATCCTCTTCATCAACCTGCCGGATATCAACCAGCACACCAAACTGGCGGAGGCGCAAAACCTGGCGCGTTTGATTCAGCGTTCGGTGTACCGCTACGAAGGCAGCATCAACAAAATCAGCGTGGACGACAAGGGCATCACCATCCTTGCCGCGCTGGGACTGCCTCCCTTCGCGCACGAAGACGACCCGGCGCGCGGCGTGCAGGCGGCGCTGATGATTCGCAAGGAACTCAACGGGCTGAAAGTACGCAGTTTCATCGGCATCACCACAGGGCGTATCTTCTGCGGCTCGATTGGCAGCGACTCGCGCCGCGAATATACCGCCATCGGCAATGCTGTCAACCTGGCGGCGCGGCTGATGGGAGCGGCGGTGCGGCAGGATGAGTTGATTGACAAAGTCGGCATCCCCATCCTGTGCGACCGTGTCACGTTCGAGGCGGCAAAGGAAGCGATCAAGTTCGAGCCGCTTCCGCCTCAACCTATCAAGGGGCGCGTCGAGCCGGTGGAAGTCTTCCATCCCGTTGAATTGAAAAAGAGCGTCATCCGCCCCAAGACGGAATTGATCGGGCGTCAGGAAGAGAAAGCGCTGTTGGCTGGCGCCTTACAGGGACTGGCGCGCGGCGAACAACATCAGACCCTCATTGTGCAGGGCGAGGCGGGCATTGGAAAATCGCGCCTGTTCGAAGACCTGGCGCGTCAGGCGGAAACCCTGCATGTGAATATGTTCATCGGCGGCGGCGACCCTATCGAGCGCACCAATTCCTATCACGCCTGGCGTCCCATTTTCTACCGCCTCTTCGCAATCGAAGACCTGACAGGCTCTGCGCTGGCGGAAGAATCGCGAAGCATCATCGAGAGCAAAGTGCTGGCAAAACTCCAGCAGATTGACCCCGACTTAGTCCGCTATTTTCCTCTCTTCGATGTCATTCTCCCAATGCACGTACCCGATAATAACCTGACCACTGCCATGGCGGGAGAAATCCGCAGCAGCAACATCCGCGAGGTGTTATCGCGCGTGCTTGCTCATGCCGCCCGGCAAGCCCCGCTCCTGATTGTGCTGGAGGATCTACACTGGTTCGACTCGGCATCCTGGACGCTGCTGGTGGACGTTCAGCAAAAAGTGCGTCCCCTGCTCCTCGCCTTGAACACGCGCCCCCTCTCGGACCCGCTGCCTGCTCAATTCAAACAACTCCTCGAACACCCGGAAACGCGCCTGCTCAAACTGGAGGCGATGATGCTCGACGATGTCGAGGCGCTCGTCTGTCAGCGGCTGGGAGTGAAATCCATCCCGCCGGCGATTGGACGCCTCATCCGCGAGAAGTCGGAAGGACATCCCTTCTTTGCCGAAGAACTGGCGTATGCCCTGCGCGATTCGGGGATCCTCGTCATCGAAGATCAGGAATGCAAGGTGGCTCCGCATTTCGACCGCTTCGAAGACCTGACCTTGCCCGACACCCTCCAAGCCGCCATCACCAACCGCATTGACAGCCTCGACCCCTCTCAGCAATTGACGCTCAAAGTCGCCAGCGTCATCGGGCGCATTTTTGCCCTGCGCGTACTCCAAGCAGTGCATCCCATCGAATCGGACCGGGCGCTGCTCCCCAATTACATGGAGGCGCTCACCCGCCTGAGCCTCACGCTGGTCGAATCGGACTCGCCCGACCTCTCGTACATCTTCAAACATGCCGTCACACAGGAAGTGGCATACAACCTGATGCTGTATTCCCAGCGCAGACAGTTGCATCAGGCAGTGGCGGAATGGATCGAGCAGAACCATGCCGACAACCTCGAGTCCTATTACACCCTGCTGGCGCATCACTGGTCGCAAGCCGCCGAAATGCCCGATGCGGCGCGGAATGAACGCATCATCGAGAAGGCGGTGACCTACCTCGAAAAGGCGGGCGAACAGGCAATGCAAAACTTTGCCAATGCCGAGGCGATTCAGTTCTACACCCATGCCCTGGAATGGGATGCAAAACTACCCAAGCCCGCCGCAAAGGAAGCCCTCCGCCGCTGGCAGATGCGCCGCGCGCGCTGGCACAGCCGGCTGGCGCTGGCTCACTACGGACTGGGCACCCTGCCTGCCTGCGATAAACACGTGCGCGAAGCCCTGCGCCTGCTGGAAAGCCCCGTCCCCGCTTCGCGTTTTCAGTTTGTGTTGGGGTTGTTCCCCCAGGTGCTCCGTCAGGTGTTTCATCGTTTCTTCCCTCAGCGGTATGTCGGTTCGGTAACGGGACAGGAACGCGAAAAGACCAGCGAGGTGGCGCGACTCTACGAACTGCTCGGACGCATCTACTTCTACTCCAACGAGAACCTGCCCATCATCTATACCGCCATCCGTTTTCTAAACGAAGCGGAAAGGGCAGGTACCTCTCCCGAACTGGCAACAGCCTATTCCAGCATGGCTGTCCTGGCTGGCTTCCTGCAACTGCACAAACTGGCGGAGACCTATGTGGAGCGCGGTCTGGCGGTTGCCGAGGATGTGAATCAAATCTCCAACCGCATTACCGTCAGCGTTGTGACCAGCGCCTATCTGCTTACAGTGGGCAAATGGGATGTGGTGCGTTCCAGAGTGGAAGAAGCCAAAGCCCTGTGCGAACGCATCGGCGATTACCGTCAGTGGGGCGACTGCATGGGCATGCTGGGCGAAAGCGCCTTCATCGCCGGCGACATGGCATACTCGATGCGCATCCAGAAGGAACTGCTCGCCGATGCCCGCCGGCGGCGGAGTCCACTGCATCAGTGTTGGGGACTGCTTGGGGTGGCAGTGAACAACCTGCGGCTGGGAGATGAGGCGGAAGCCATCCCCATGCTGGAGGAGGCTTTGGAAATCTTGGAAGAAACGCCCAATCTCTCCTCCTCCATCGAAACGACCGGTCAATTGGCGCTGGCATATTGGGCGGCTGGTCAGGAAGGCAGGGCGTTCGAATTTGCCAATCGCGCCTTGGAAATGGCAACGGGAATTTCCCCAACTGTCTACTCGATGGACGTGGGATACACCGCCATCGCGGATGTGTTCTTTGGGCTATGGGAACGTTCGCTTCAAACCCCGGACGGGAAAGCGGATGCCCTCCGATTCAAATACCTCGCCGAGAAATCGCTCAAACTCCTGCGCGCCTACAAGAATGTTTTCTCCATCGGTGAGCCACCCCTGCTGTATTATCGAGGCTGGTATGAGTGGCTGAATGGGAAGCGCCCGAACGCCGTCAAATTGTGGACGGAAGGTCTGGATTCGGCGCGGAAGTTCGGCGAGAGGTATGAAGAGGGATTGTTTCATCTGCGGCTGGGTGAGGCGCTTTCCAGCAGGGAACACCTCGAACAGGCGATCCGCATCTTCGCGGAGATGGACGCAATTCCCGTGCTGCGCCGGGCGCGCGAACTTGCCGATCAAAGGTAAGGTGGACTGCTTTGAGCTGTGAATCCTGCAGGTCAGCCGCACAGCACGACGGCGCTTGCAGGATGTTTTTTATCAACTCACCTTACGCAGTTACTTCGTAGCGCGACACATTGTCCCCGAATGGGGGTTTATGTCGCCTGAAAATGCGAGATAAATCTCGCACTACCGCGTAACATTAGTTACCAACTCAGTTCGGAGGAAACATGACCACGCTCATTACAAAGACAGCGGGAGATTCGATTCCGGGACCGGCGCCTCTGCTCGGACGCCTGCCCCTGCTTCTGCGCTTTGCCTTTCACCCGCTCGAAACGCTGGAAGACCTGCGCCGCCGCTATGGCAGCATGGTGCGGCTGGGGTTTGGAAAATATCCCGCTGTGGTGGTCTTCGACCCGGAATACAACCGTCAGGTGTTGCGCGACCCCGACTCGTTCTACGCCTATGAGATTGACCTTGTGCCGCTGAAATTTCCCGAAAACAGTTCGGTGCGGGCGGTGACGACCGGCATGCCCCTCATGAACGGTCCGCGCCACGACGACCACCGCTCAGCGCTGCTTCCCTATTTTCACCGCAAATTCGTCACGCGCTATCACGACGCCTGCGTGGAAGTGACTCTTCGCCGCACCGCCGCCTGGAAGATGGACGCCGTGCTGGACATGCGCGCCGAGATGGAACGCCTTGCCATGTGGCTGGGGACGGTTCCCGTCTTGGGGCTCGACCCGGAGAAAGAGGGCGAAGCCATCGGCAGGCAGTTGGAGCGCACCATGAAGACGCTTTTCAATCCGTTTGCGCTTCTGTTCCCTTATGATATTCCGGGTCTGCCCTTTCATGCGCTGATGAAACATGCCGCCGAAATGGAACGCGTCGTGCGCGAGGTCATCGCCCGCAAAAAAGCGGAGGGACTCAACGACAGCGATATTCTCTCGGTCCTGATTCAAATGCACGAAGAGGACCCTGCGCGGATGAGCGAAGAAGAACTCATCGGTCACACCACCACCATGTTCCGCGGCGGTTACAATCCCAACGGCATGGCGCTCTATTGGACGATCTTTCTGCTCAGCCAGCATCCTGCTGCCTTGCAAAAGGTTCTCGATGAACTGGATCAGGCAATGGGCGGGAAAGACCCGACGCCCGAAGCCGTCGAAAAACTGCCCTGGCTGGAGGGCGCCATTCGGGAGACCATGCGCCTCTTCCCCGCCGGCACCTGGACCGGACGCCTCGCCATGCGCGACTTCGAACTGGGCGGACATCCGCTCCCCAAAGGCACGTGGATTGTGATGAGCCCTTACGTGGTGCACCGCACCGCTGAAATCTTCCCTGAGCCTTACCGCTTCAAACCGGAACGTTGGCTGACCGAATACCATTCCGCCTACGAGTTCATGCCGTTCTCCGCGGGACCCCGCTACTGCATCGGCACTTCGCTGGGGATGATGCAGTTGAAGATCGCCCTCGCGATTCTGCTCCAGCGCTTTTCGTTCATGCTCCAGCCGGGCGCACGCGTGGACTGCACCGGGCTGAACTCCATCCGCCCGAAGAACGGACTGCCCATGCTCGTCCGCGAACGCGATGGCGTCCCTGCGCCTGTGCCCTTCAAGGGCAACATTCACAAGATGGTGCAATTTGATTGAGGGATAAGGCGCTGCCCGACAAATATCACTGCCGGCAGGTGACGATTCAGACGGGGCAAAATGGCGCGAAAAGGCTATACTCAACAGGTCACGAACCGGCAGCAGCGACTTCGTTCGTGAAATGCCAATAATTCAACCCGAAGGAGTTGGTAATGAAACATTTTCTTGCAGTTTCAGATTTATCTTCAGCGGAAGTGCAGGATTTACTCGACCTGGCTGTCAAGTTGAAGGAGGAATATTTCAAGAAGGGCAACCCGCCTTATTTCAAGGGCAAGGTGCTGGGGATGATTTTTCAAAAACCCAGCCTGCGGACGCGCGTTTCCTTTGATATGGCAATGCGTCACTGCGGCGGCGACGCCCTCTATCTCTCGCCAAACGAAATCGGGCTCGGCAAACGCGAAGCCATTTCGGATATTGCCCGCGTGATGTCGGGATATGTCCATGCCCTGATGGCGCGGGTGTTCGACCATGCTCACGTTTTGGAACTGGCGAAATGGTCCGAAATTCCCGTCATCAACGGCTTGAGCGATTACAATCATCCCTGCCAGGCAATGGCAGATGCGCTCACCATTCAGGAACGCTTCGGCAGGGGGAAGGGCTTGAACGTCACTTTCGTCGGCGACGGGAATAACGTGGCGGTTTCGCTCATGCACGTCGCGGCGAAACTGGGCTGGAACTTTACGATTGCCAATCCCGAAGGCTACGACCTCGCCCCCAGAGCCGTTGAAATTGCCCGCGAGATTGCCAAAGAGACGGGCAGTAAACTGACCTTCCTGCGCGACCCGCACGAAGCGGTGAAAGGCGCGCACGTCATCTACACCGATACCTGGACTTCGATGGGGCAGGAAGAAGAAGCCGCCAAACGCGAGAAGGTCTTTCCGCCGTATCAGGTCAACGCTCAATTGGTGAGCGAAGCGGATAAGGACGTCATCGTCATGCACTGTTTGCCGGCGCACCGCAATCAGGAGTTGACCGACGAAGTGGCGGACGGTCCGCATTCGGTCATCTTCCCGCAGGCGCACAACCGCCTCCACGCGCAAAAGGCGATTCTCGCGCGCCTCTTTGGAGTTATGTAACCCCTTTGGCAATATGCAGTACACAATCTGTACTGTGTAACTACACAATCATCTTATTTGGAGTGTTCATGAATACAAAAGACTTTATTGCATTGGAAGAACAATACGGAGCGCACAACTACCATCCGCTCGATGTGGTTATCGAACGGGCGGAGGGGGTGTGGGTGTACGATGTGGAGGGGAAGAGGTATCTCGACTGCCTCTCCTCCTATTCGGCGGTCAATCAGGGACACGTTCACCCGCAGATTCTCGCGGCTTTGCTCGAACAGGCGAAGCGGGTCACGCTGACCTCCCGCGCCTTCCGCAATGATCAGCTGCCGCTGCTTTACAAGGAACTTTCCGACATGACCGGCTACGAGATGTCTCTGCCGATGAACAGTGGGGCAGAAGCGGTCGAGACGGCGGTCAAACTGGCGCGCAAGTGGGCGTATCAGGTCAAGGGTGTGCCGCGTCATCGGGCAGAAATCATCGTGGCGGAAGGCAACTTCCACGGGCGGACGGTCACCATCATCTCGTTTTCCACCGAGCCTTCCTACCGCAATGATTTCGGTCCGTTCACGCCCGGCTTTGTGGTTGTAAAGTATGGCGACGCCGAAGCAATTGAAAAGGCGATCACTCCCAACACGGCGGCGGTGCTGCTCGAGCCGATTCAAGGCGAAGCGGGAGTCATCGTCCCGCCGGCGGGATATTTGAAACAGGTAGCGGAGATTTGCAAGCGCAACAACGTGCTTTTCATCGCGGATGAGATTCAAACGGGTCTGGCGCGGACGGGGAAACTATTCGCCTCGCATCATGAAGATGTCCGCCCCGATGTGATGATCGTGGGCAAGGCATTGAGCGGGGGCTTTTACCCGGTCTCGGCGGTGCTGGCAGACCGGGAGATTCTCGGCTTGTTCCAGCCCGGCGAGCATGGCTCCACCTTCGGCGGGAATCCGCTGGGGGCGGCGGTGGCGCGTGCGGCGTTGAGGGTGATCCGCGAGGAAAAACTGGCGGAACGCGCCCAGCAGTTGGGCAATTACTTCATGGAGCAGTTGGCGGAGATTCCCAGCCCGCACGTGAAGGAAGTGCGCGGAAAGGGCTTGCTGATTGGCGTGGAATTGAAGCCGGAGGCGGGAGGCGCGCGCCGCTTCTGTGAAGCGCTGCAGACCAAGGGCATCCTTGCCAAAGAGACACACGAACACGTCATCCGTTTTGCCCCCCCGCTGGTCATTGACAAGGAGACCATTGACTGGGCGCTGCCGTCCATTCGTGAAGTATTGAATATGAAATCTTAGGAGTTCACCTTACGCAGTTTTCTCGTAGCGCGACATTTATGTCGCCTGAAAAAGCAAGATAAATCTCGCGCCACTGCGTAAGGTGAGTTAGGAGGTAGTACATGAACATAGGCATTCCGAAAGAAAGGCGTCCCTTCGAGTTTCGGGTGGGGTTGTCGCCGGCTGGGGTGGCGATTCTGACTCAGAAGGGGCACCAGGTTTACGTCGAGCATGAAGCGGGCGTAGGCGCAGGCTTCAGCGATTTGGAGTACGAAAAGGCGGGAGCGCGTCTCGTCTATTCGGCGGATGAAGTCTTCGGGCGCGCCGATTTGTTGCTCAAGGTCGCCCGTCCCACCAAGGAAGAAATCGAGTGGCAGCGCGCCGGCACGACGATTGCCGGGCTGCTGCATCTCGCCTCCACCCAGCGCGACAAGATTGACCTGCTGCTGGAAAAGAAGATTACCTCGGTGGCGTATGAGCAGATTCAACTGGCGGATAACTCCTTGCCGGTTCTGCGCCCCTTCAGCGAGATTGGCGGGAGCATGTGCGCCACGATTGCGGCACGCTTCCTGCAAAACAACCGCGGCGGCAAGGGGATTTTGCTGGGCGGCGTGCCTGGCGTGCCGCCCGCCGAAGTGGTGATTTTGGGCAGCGGTGTGGTGGCAACGTATGCCACCCGTGCCTTTCTGGGACTGGGCGCGCATGTGACCGTGATTAGCAATGACCTGACAGGTTTGCAGCGTCTGCATGAAGGCTACCCCGGCATCGTCACCATGATGTCCTCCGAGCGCAACATCGAAAAGGCGACTGCCTTTGCCGATGTGGTGGTGGGCGCCGTGCTGGTGCCGGGTCAACGTGCGCCCATTTTGGTCACCCGCAAGATGGTACAGAACATGAAGCCGCGTTCGGTCATCATTGACGTGAGCATTGACCAGGGCGGTTGTTTCGAGACTTCGCGCCCCACCACCCACGAACTGCCCGTGTACGTGGAGGAGGGCGTCACTCATTATTGCGTGCCAAACATGCCCAGCGTGGTGGCGCGCACCGCCACACATGCCTTTGTCAACGCCGCCATGCCCTACATCATCGAAATCGCCGATAAGGGCGTGGAAGCCGCCGCCTCCGCCAACCCGGCGTTGGAAAAGGCAATCAACACCCATCAGGGCAAATTGGTGCATTTGAAGATTTTCGAGGAGGCGGCGTATGGACTGGACTAGCATTTATCAGGCGCGCATTACCACCCCGCAGGAAGCCGTGCGCGCCGCCATCAAATCGGGGAACCGCGTCTTCCTGACCGGCAACGTCTCGGTGCCTCAAAAGATACTCGCCGCTCTGGTCGAATACGCCCCTCACCTCAAGGATGTGGAAATCTGCCAGGCGTTGACGATTGGCTCCGCCGATTACGTCAAACCCGAAATGGAAGGGCATCTGCGCGTCAACACCATGTTCATCAGCCACAACGTCCGCAAGGCGGTGCATGAGGGACGCGCAGATTTCACCCCCGTCCTGCTTTCGGAGTTTCCGCTGTTGTTCAAGCGCGGCTACCTCCCGTTGGATGTGGCAATCATTCACGTCTCCCTGCCCGACGAGCATGGCTTCTGCAGCCTGGGCGTGGAAGTGGGGCTGACCAAGTCGCCGGCCGAATCAGCCAAGGTCATCATCGCCGAAGTCAACCAGCAGATGCCGCGCACGCTGGGCGATTCCTTCATCCACGTCAGCCGCCTCAACTACATTGTCCCGGTGGATTATCCCATTGTCGAAATGCCCATGAGCGAAGAGGGCAACTCCGAAATCGTGGAGCGCATCGCCGGCTTCATTGCCGAACTCATCCCCGACGGCGCGACCATGCAGTTGGGCATTGGCGCCATCCCCGACGCCGTGCTCAAATATCTGAAGGACAAAAAAGACCTCGGCGTGCACTCCGAACTGTTCTCCGACGGCGTGATAGATTTGGTCAACGCCGGCGTGCTCACCAACGCCCGCAAGACCCTGCACCCCGGCAAAATCATCGCCGGTTTCATGCTCGGCACCAAACGGCTCTACGACTGGTCGGACGACAATCCCATGATCGAGTTCCACCGCACCGAATACGTCAACGACCCGTTCATCATCGCCCAGAACGAGCGCATGGTTGCCATCAACTCCGCCATCGAGGTGGACCTGACCGGTCAGGTTTGCGCCGACAGCATCGGACCCAAACTTTACAGCGGCGTAGGCGGACAGTTAGACTTTATCTACGGCGCCTCCCGCGCCAAAGACGGCGTGCCCATCATTGCCCTGCCCAGCACGACCACCTTGAAGGACGGAACGCCGGTCACCCGCATCGCCGCCATGCTCAAGCAGGGCGCCGGCGTGGTCACCACCCGTAACCACGTGCGCTATGTCGTCACCGAATACGGCGTCGCCGACCTCTACGGCAAGACCATCCGTCAGCGCGCGCGGCAGCTCATCAACATTGCCCATCCCGATTTCCGCGCCGACCTCGAAAAGCAGGCGAAGGAACTGCATTACCTGTAACCCGCCTTACGCCGTAACGCGAGATTTATCTCGCGTTTTCAGGCGATATAGCCCCACGAGTAAACTGCGTAACATTAACTTTCGGGCAACTCACCGCAGGGAATGGTGTTATCACCCTGCGGTGAGTATAATTTTTTATAGGAAACACACATGAACCGCAAAGCCAAGATCGTCGCTACCATCGGTCCTGCCAGCCAGGACGAAGCCGTGCTCGAACGCCTCATCGAAGCCGGCATGAACGTCGCCCGCATGAACTTCTCGCACGGCACCCACGCACAACATGCCGAGCGCATTGCCCGTATCCGTCAGGTCTCCGCCAGGCTGGGCAAGGCAGTCGGCATCCTCCAGGATTTGCAAGGACCCAAAATCCGCGTCGGCGCATTGGACGCGCCCATTCAACTGACCGAAGGCGAACACGTCATCCTCTACGTCAGCGGGACGACGCCCTCCGGCAACGGCGAAAAGAAAATCCCGGTGGACTTCCGTCAACTGTTCGATTCCGTGCGGACCTCCGACCGCCTCCTGCTCGACGACGGACGCCTCGCCCTCGAAGTTGTCTCCGTCAAAGACCGCCACCAACTGACCGCCAAAGTCATCGTCGGCGGACCGCTCTCCTCGCACAAAGGCATCAACTTGCCCGGCGTCCGTTTGCGCATTTCCGGTTTCACCGAAAAAGACGAGGCTGACCTCGCCTTCGGCATCGAAAACGACGTGGACGCTGTCGCCATTTCCTTTGTCCGCACGGTGGACGATGTCAAAAAGGTGCGCTACGCCATGGAGCGCTTCTCCAAAGGCGGGCGCATGCCCATGCTGATTGCCAAACTCGAAAAACCCGAAGCCCTCGACAACCTCGACGCCATCCTCGACAACGTGGACGGCGTGATGGTGGCGCGCGGCGACCTCGGCGTGGAACTGCCCCCTGAGCGCGTCCCCGCCCTGCAAAAGCACATCATCCGCACCGCCAACGCACGCGCCAAACTGGTCATCACCGCCACCCAAATGCTCGAATCCATGATTACCAATCCGCTCCCCACCCGCGCCGAAGCCTCCGACGTTGCCAACGCCATCTTCGACGGCACCGACGCGGTCATGCTCTCCGCCGAAACCGCCTCCGGGAAATATCCCGTTGAAGCGGTGCAGATGATGGATCGCATCGTGCGGGAGGCGGAGGCGCACTTCTTCGAATGGGGGACGGAGCAAACCGTGCAGGGCTTCGAACAGAGCGATGCGGCTTCGATGGCGCGCGCCGCCCAGGCGCTGGCAAACGACAAAAACGTCAAAGCCGTGGCGTGCTTCACCACACAAGGACGCACCGCCTGGCTCATGTCCAAAATCCGCCCGCGTGTGCCAATCATGGCATTCACCCCCGACCCCAAAACCTACACCCGTATGGCGTTCATGTGGGGCGTGCGTCCCCAGCAGGTGCAGTTTGCTTCCTCGCTCGAAGAAATGCTCGATCACGTGGACACCGCCCTCATGCGTTCCGACGTCGTCCAGCCGGGCGACCAAGTGGTGCTGATTTGCGGATTCCCGGTTGGAGCCGTCCGCCCGCCGAACATGGCGTTACTGCACACGGTGGGGGAGGTGTGAACCTCCCCCGCCTCAGCCGCGGACCTTGTGCCTGAGCGCCACAAAATCGAGCGCTTCCACCCTCCAGCCTTTTCCTGCTTCCGGCACACTCCTGCCGTACAACCGCTCCCACTCCCCGCCTGCCCCCAGCGCCTCCGCCGAAATCGTCTGCGGGCTCTCCGAGAAGTTTGCCAGCACGGCAATTCTCTCTTCTGCCCCTTCCCGCAAAAAGCCAAGCACATGGTCGCTGCCTGTCGGAATGACCTTGAGTGGACCGCACGAAAAGGCAGGGTGTGACTTGCGCAATCGAATCAATTCCTGCAAGCCCTGAAACACGCGCCCCTCGATGGTGGAGGGGTCGTTTCTTTTGGCATATCTGTTCCAGTCCGCTTTGGGGCGGTGAACCCAGCGGCTGTCGTTTTGATGGGCGGGGTCTTCACGGTAACTGTAATCGTTGAGCGTGCCGATTTCGTCGCCCAGATAGAGCAGGGGAATGCCTCCGGCGGTGAGAATGACCCCGTGAATGAGCAGGATGCGGCGGATGGCAAATTCAACCTGCTCAGGTCCCTCCTCGATCAATGCCTTTTCCAACCCTGCCAGCGAGGCGCAGGTGCCGCTGATGCGACAGTCGCCGGTTTTGGGGTTTTCCTGAAAGGGAAGCCCGCGCGCGAAACTGCCGGGAAACCTGCCGCGATAGAACTCGTTGAGAAAGTTGCGATGGTCTGATGGGTTGATGCCCAGCACGGCGGCGTCCTCGTCGGAGAACGTCCAACCGATGTCATCGTGGACGCGCACGTAGTTGACCCACGCCGTCTGCGGATGGATTTGAAAGCGCTCCGCCAAGGCTTTGGAGAGCAGGCGCACTTTACGCGTCGCCAGCGAGTTCCACAGCAGCGCCATGAGGAGAGGATTGTAGGAAATCTGACATTCTTCTGGGTCAATGTATTTGACCACGTCATCCGGGTGGACGATGGCTTCGGACTTGAAGATGAGGCTGGGAGCGGCAATGCGCGCCGCCGCGTTGAATGCGCGGATAAGGGTATGCGCCTTGGGCAGGTTCTCGCAATTGGTGCCCATCTCCTTCCAGATGAAGGCGACGGCGTCGAGGCGGATGACCTCCACGCCCTGATTGGCAAGGAAGAGCATCTCCTCCACCATGCGGTTGAAGACAGCCGGGTTGTCGTAGTTCAAGTCCCACTGGTATTTGTGGAAGGTCGTCCAGACCCACTTTTGCATGTGGGGGTCGAAGGTGAAGGCGCCGGGGTGTTCGTCGGGAAAGATTTCCCTGAGATTCCGCTCGTAGAGGTCGGGCAGGCTGCGGTCGGGGAAGATGCGGTAGTAGTCCTGAAACTCCTCATCTCCTGCGCGGGCTTTTTGCGCCCATTCATGTTCGTCCGAAGTGTGGTTGAAGACCAGGTCCGCCGCCAGGCTGATGCCCGCCTGACGCAGTTCGCGCGCCAGCGAGGCGAGTTGTTCCATCGTGCCGAGCGAGGGAGCAACTTTGCGGTAGTTGCTCACGGCGTAGCCGCCGTCGTTTTCGCCGTCGGGCGAATCGTAGAAGGGCATGATGTGCAGGTAGGTGAGACCGAGTTCCTTGAAGTAGGGGATTTTTGCACGCAGCCCTTCGAGATTATCCGCAAACAAATCCACATAGCAGACGCCGCCGAGCATGGTATGCGACTGGAACCAGAGCGGGTCGCGTTCGCGCTGGCGGTCGAGTTCGCGCAGGTCGGCGGGGCGGTCAAACCAGGCGCGGGCGAGGCTCATCAGCAAATCTTCGGCGTGGAAGAAGTAATCGTAGCGGTCTCCGTAGAGTTCGAGGTGATGGCGGAAGAGCCGCGCGAAATGTTCCTCCAGCCGCGCTTTGAATTCCTCCCAGCCCTGCGGGTCGCGTTCGATGTGCGGCTTGAGTTTTTCCTCCAGCCTCGGCAAGAGGCGGTGAAGGGTGCGCCGCGCTTCGCGTTCGTGATGAATAACAGCCGCCATGTGATTTATTCCGTCGTTTCCAAAAGCCAAAGGTATTGAAAGGGTGCGAGGGTGAGCGCGCCGCTGTCAATCTGTTTGCCCGTCAGCAGGTCCGTTCCGCGGCGCTCGATCTTCACTTCCTGCGGCTGGTCCGAGAGGTTGTTGAGGATCAGCAGGGTTTCATCCTGATGGGTTCGGTGATATGCGGCGACGGCGTTCGTCCCCGCCTCTGCCCAGGCAAAGCTGCCCCGCCCGAAGGCGTGATGCTGCTTGCGGACTGCGATCATGTTCTGGATGGTGTGCCACAACGAACCCTGTTCCCGCATCTGCGCCTCGACGTTGACTCGCGCCGGTCCGAAGACTTGATCTTCGATCAACGGGCTGTACCAGACCTCCGGCGGCGCTTCGGAGAACCCGGCGCTTGGTCGGTCGTCCCATTGCATCGGCGTGCGGACGCCGTTGCGGTCGTGGAGCCAGATGTTATCTCCCATGCCGATTTCGTCGCCATAGTAGAGGATGGGCGAGCCGGGCAGGGTGAAGAGCAGAGAATATGCCAGTTCGATCTTTCGGCGGTCGTTATCGAGCAGGGGCGCCAAGCGGCGGCGGATGCCGAGGTTGAGTTTCATGCGCGGTTCGGGCGCGTACTCGCGCCACATCCATTGACGTTCCTCCTCGGTGACCATTTCGAGGGTCAGTTCATCGTGGTTACGGAGGAAGATGCACCATTGACAATTTTCGGGGATGGGCGGGGTGCGGTTGAGGATGTCAACCATATCCTTCACCTGCCCCTTTTTCAATGCCATGTAGATGCGCGGCATGATGGGGAAGTGGAAGCCCATGTGGAATTCATCGCCGTCGCCGAAATAGAGCCGCACATCTTCGGGCCACTGGTTTGCCTCGCACAGCAGGATACGCCCGGGGTAGTGAGCGTCCATGAAGGCGCGCAGTCTCTTCAGGTAGGTATGGGTTTCAGGCAGGTTTTCGCAGTTGGTGCCTTCGCGCTCGAAGAGGTAGGGTACGGCGTCGGCGCGGAAGCCGTCAATGCCGAGGTCGAGCCAGAAGCGCGCCACGTTGATCATTTCCTCCTGCACGGCGGGGTTGTCGTAGTTCAGGTCGGGCTGGCTGGCGTAGAAGCGGTGCCAGTAATATTGCCCAGCCTGCTCGTCCCACGTCCAGTTGGAGGGTTCGGTGTCCAAGAAGATGATGCGGGCATCCTTGTATTTTTGATCTGTGTCGCTCCAGACGTAGTAGTTGCGGTAGGGGGAGTTGCGGTCGGCGCGGGCGGCTTGGAACCAGGGATGCTGATCGGAGGTGTGATTCAGCACGAGGTCCATGATGATGCGGATGCCGCGGCGGTGCGCCTCGCCGAGGAGAGCCTTGAAATCTTCCAGCGTGCCGAAGGTCTCGGCGATGTTGTAGAAGTCGGAGATGTCATAGCCGTCGTCCTTGAGCGGGGAAGGGTAAATGGGCATCAGCCAGAGGCAGTCCACGCCGAGACGCTGGAGGTAGTCGAGTTTTTGGGTCAGCCCGCGCAGATCGCCGTGACCGTCGCGATTGCTGTCGCGGAAGGCGCGTACATACACTTGATAGAAGACGGCGTCTTTATACCAAAGAGATAAATTGTCCATGTTGTTGTGTTGAGGGTGGTTATGAAGTTGAGTGTCTTGCCGCGTACCGTAATAACAGGACGAGGGTCAAGCCGGTCCATGCACCGGGCAGTGCGCCGGAGGTGAGGAAGCCCGGCAGGAGATGCAAGCCGGTGGTCCAGCCGATGACGCTCATCACGATCCACCAGCCCGCCCAGCGCACCTCCTTCTTGAGGATGAGCCATTGCGGAATGCCGACGGAGAGTCCCAGGAAGGGACCGAGCGGCACGTCGAACTGTGCGAAAAATAGGATGGCGAGCAGGAGGTAGCCGCCGATCCAGCCGGCAGCGCTGAAAACACCCCAGCGCCAAGCGTTGTGGATGCGTCCGTGCAAGACCGCCCATTGCAGCGCGGCGATGGCGGCTCCGGCGCTGACGATGGAAATACCGCTGTAGAGGATGTTCCCAAGCACCCAGCCAGCGGTGGACGCCATGATCCAGTAAAACCAGAGCGCCCAGTCCATCGAAGCCGATTATCCTTTCACCGAGCCTGCCAGCAAGCCGCGCACGAAGAAGCGTTGTAATCCAAAGAAGACCGCCAGCGGGAGAATCATGGAAACGAACGCGCCGGCAGTGAGCAAGTGCCAGTCCTGTCCGCGCGCGCCGACGATTGCCGCCATGCGCTGGGTGACCAGTTCGAACTCAGGGTTGCCGCCCAAAAAGATCAGCGCCACCAGATAATCATTCCAGACCCACAGGAATTGGAAGATGGCGAAGGAAGCGAGGGCTGGCAGAGAGAGGGGCAGGATGAGGCGGGTGAAAACGGTGAAATGAGAAGCGCCGTCAATGAACGCCGATTCGAGAATGTCGCGCGGCAGGGAACTGATGTAGTTGTAGAGCAGGTAGGTCGCCAGCGCCAGCCCAAAGCCGGTGTGCGCCAGCCAGATTGCCAGAAAAGTTCCGTTCAGGTTCAATGCCCGATAGTCGCGCAGAATCGGTACGAGGGCGATTTGAAGCGGTACGACCAGAAGCGCCACGACCATGATGAAGAGGGTGCGCCGGCCGGGAAAGTTCATCCAGGCGAAGGCATAGGCGGCAAAGGCGGCAATCAAAATGGGGATGACAGTGGATGGAACGGTGACTGCCAGGCTGTTCAGGAACGCGCCCGCCATGTTGTCGCCGGGGACGACCTCGACCGTGCCGTCGGGCCGTGTGAATTCAAAGTTTTGACCGCCGAGGACTTGCCGGTAATTATCGAGGGTGAAGTTCCATGAAACGGTCCACACCTTCTCTTGGACTTGTATCCGTCCGATGCGTTTATTCCCCACCCAAATCAGACGTTCTCCCTCAGGGGTGGTGAGCCCCGCGCGGAATTGGTCGAAAGTTCCGCTGACGCCTTCCACTTCCATCACGCCATCGGGGTTCAGTCCGGCGGCAACGGGGTCAATTTCGCGGGTGACCTTCCATTCACGGTGGGGAAACACGTTCCACCAGCCGGAGACGGCAATGTCGTTGCGGTTGCGGAACGAGGAGATGAAGATACCCAGGGTTGGAACGGTCCACAGGATGACGAGCAGAAGAAGCGTACCGTTGACGAAGAGACTGCCGAGCAGTTTTTGTCGTTTTCCGCTTTTCATTAGAACGCCTCCCGTTCCCTGAACTGTTTCAGGTTGTAATACATCACCGGTATGACCGCAATCAGCAGGACAATGGCAATGGCGGCGCCAAAGCCGGAATTACGGTTGGTAAACGCCTGACGATAGAACTGGGTGGCAATCACATGTGTGCCGAATTGACCGCCTGTCATTACCCAGACCACGTCGAAGATTTTCAACGTGAAGATGACGATCGTCGTCCAGACCGAGATGATGGTGCCGCGAATGGACGGTATCATGATTTTGAAGAAAATCTGGAACTCGTTTGCCCCGTCAATGCGGCTGGCTTCCAGGATTTCCTCGGGGATGCCCTTCAGCGCGGCGGAGAAAAGCACCATGGCATAGCCGGCTTGCAGCCAGATGACAATGACAATCAGGAAAAGGTTGTTCCAGGGGGAAATTGCCACCCATTGGGGCCAGGCTTGCGGCTGTCCACCCAGGCTGGTAACAATGGCGTTCAGCAAACCGACCTGTGGTTGACCGGCGGGACGGTATTCGTAGATGAAATTCCAGATGATGCTGGCGCCCACAAAGGAAATTGCCATGGGCAGGAAGATGAGTGATTTTGCCGCATTTTCGATACGGCTGCGGTCTGCCAGCACTGCAATGACCAGCCCGAAGATGACTGAAAACGTACTGCCGAAGATGATCCACAGCAAATTATTGCGGAATGCCTCCCGCATCAGGCTCTCGGTGAAGACTGCCGCATAGTTGCTCAAGCCGACGAAGGAGTCGCTGGTCAGTTGCTGGAACAGGTTGAGTCCCTCAGGCGGACCGTTGCGGTCGAACAGGCTGATCCAGAAGGTGCGCAGGGTGGGGATGGCAAGATACCAGGCAAGGATTGCCATGGCAGGTCCCACAAACACAAAAGGCAGCAGGCGGCTTTTCCACGCATCCGACAGTCTTTCGACGAGGTCGTTGAATACCCAATACAGGGCAGCCACGCCTCCAACTCCCCACACGATGGCGACCAGGGCGATGACGCCGCGCGGCGCGTTGCTATCGCGCAGAAAGATGAACCCCAAGTAAAGCACGTAAAAGGCAATGAGCGGAATGCCCACTGCCAGCGCAACGCGCCCAAGCAGTGAGACGAGACCGGCTCCCAGCGACAGTTTTTGTTGGCTTATCTCTTTCGTGGATGCCATAGCCTGCTCCTTTGGGTGGTGCAAGTCTAAAAACTTGCGCTACAAGAATGGCTTCAACAAAGTATTTTATAAGGGTGGACGGCGTTCGCCGTCCACCCTGACTGTGTGTGCTATCGTGGGATGTTACTTCTTGGGCCAGGTGGCGTCAATTGCCTTCATGGCGGTATCCAGGTCTTCCGAGCCAGCCACATAACTGGTAATGTGCTCCCAGAACGAGCCTGCGCCGACCTCACCCGGCATCAGGTCCGAACCGTCGAAGCGGAAACTGGTTGCCTGGGCGACGAGTTCGGCAATGCCGCGTTCCAATTCTACACCATACATATCCGGTGTCGCGGTCTGATGCGCCGCCAGCGCGCCGCCGCCTTCGAGCCAGCCGCTCGCCGATTGCGGAACGGTGAAGTATTCCATCAGCGCGCGCACTTCGGGACGGTCATTGAACATCACCATCACGTCGCCTGCCACAAGGAACGGCTTGCCGTAGGCGGGATCCACCGGCGGCAGGTAGAAGAAGCCATAGTCCACGCCAGCCACTTTGCCTTCGGGGAAGAAGCCGGTGATGAAGTTGCCCTGTTTGTGCATCCAGCACTGAGGCGGATCCTGGAACATGGGCGCTGGCGCATCGCCGAAGAAGGTGGAGACGATGGATGAACGCCCGCCGAACACGTAGGCGTCATTGAACCAGATTTCGCTCCAGGTTTCGATGGCTTTCTTCACTTCGGGAGAGTCGAAGGGCAGTTCGCCTGCCACCCACTTGTCGTAGTTCTCCAGCGAAGTGGTGCGGAGCATCATTTCCTCGGTCCAGTCGGTGGCGGGCCAGCCGGTGGCAGCGCCGGACTCGATGCCGATACACCAGGCAGTGTCACCGTCATCGGCGATTTGCTGGGTCAGCGCAAGCAGTTCTTCCCAAGTTTCGGGGATTTTGTAGCCGGCGGCATCCCAGGCTTTCTTCGGGTACCAGACCAGGCTCTTGCCGTTGAAGCGGTGGAACACGCCCGCTTCCACGCCGTTGATGGTTGCCATGTCGCGCCAGCTCTGATTGTATTGGCGGCTCAGCCACTCTTCCGACATGAACGAGCGGACATCCACCACCTTGCCAGCCGCGACGTATTGCGCCGCTTTGCCCGGTTGCGGGAAGTCGGCAATATCGGGGGCGTCGCCGGCATCCACGCGTACCGAAATGGTGGCTTCGAATTCTTTGTTGCCGATGTAGTTGACGTCAATGCCGGTCAACTCTTCGAACTTGGCGACCGATTTCGCCATCTTGACGCCGTCGGGGTCGTTGCCTTCGAATGCGCCATCTACGGTGACGGTCGTGCCTTTATAGGTTCCCTTCAGCGCCTCTTCGAGCGCGCCGCCGGGCATGACATCGAAGCCGACATCGGGCACGGCGGTCGGTTCAGCCGGTGGGGAGGTGGGTTCCGCTGTGGTGGTGGCTTTTCCGCCGCATGCCGCCAGCACCATGGCAGCCATTACGAACAGGCTGAACAAGGTCAATGTGAAACGTGACTTATTCATATTCTCCTCTTTCATTGGGTTAAATTGGGGGTAAAGTAAATGGATTGACTGATGGTATCTTGAAAACGCACCTCCTTTACAAAGTTCAGCAGACATCATTGAATCGCCTTGCACGATTTGCGAACAATGAGTTCCGTTTCCAAAATGACATGATTATTTTCCCAGCCTTCTTTCCCTTGAATCAAATTCAACAGCAAAGTGCATGCCTGTTGAGCAAGCGCCTCGGCGGGAAGCCGTATGGTGGTGAGCGGCGGGTCGGAGTACATTGCCCAGGGAATGTCGTCGAAGCCCACCAGCGAAATGTCATCCGGGACGCGCAAATTCGCTTCCCGCAGGGCGGCTTTCGCGCCGATTGCCACGTTGTCACTGGCAACGAACGCCGCCGTGAACCGCTCACCGCTTTCCAGCAGTGACTTCATACAACGATAGCCGCTTTCCGGGTCGAAATCGGCGAAACACACCAGCCGTTCATTGACCGGCGCGCCTGCCTTTGCCATCGCATTCCGAAATCCCTGCACCCGTTCCGGCGCGGCGGTGTATTCCGGCGGCGCGTTCGAGATGCAGGCAATTTCACGATGTCCGAGTTCAAGGAGATACGAAACCGCCTTCTCTGCCGCCTGAACGTTATCCACATCTACAAAGGGGAGCATTGACCCCGCCACGCTTCCCATCAGAACCGTCGGGATGTCTGCGCTTTCGAGCGCCTTGATGGCTTTATCGTCCAGGCGGGGAGTGGAAAGGATCATCCCGTCAATCCGCTTGGCGCGCGCCAGTTCGAAATAAGCCGACTCCTGATGCTCGGTCTCCACCCAATCAATCAGCGTGCGGATATTGTGTTGTTTGGCGGTAGTTAAAAGCCCGCTGATGATTTTGGGAAGAAACGCGTCGGTGGCGATGTGGTGATGAGTGCGCGTCAAAACCAGACCGATTGCCTTGGTGCGCCGGCTGACGAGCGCCTGCGCCATGGCATCGGGGACATATCCCAGTTCGTTTGCCGCTCGAATGACCTTTTGGCGCGTTTCCGGACTGATTTGAATCCCTTGAACATTGTTTAGTACAAGGGAAACGGTGGTGCGGGAAACGCCAGCCACTTTTGCCACGTCGCGGCTTGTCACACGTTTGCGCTGCAAAGCGGGTCCTTTCATGCTAACACGTGTTACTAACTCGTGTTAGTAGTGTAGCATTTTTCAGGCATATTTGTCAATCTCCCCAAAAAATTTTAAGCCGATCCTGTGCTTGAAATAACCAGCCCCGCGCCGATGAGCAAACCGCCCAGCAGGAACATGGGGGTGATGTGTTCCCCCAAAAACAGCCAGCCGAGCAGTGCGCCGACCACCGGCTGGGCAAAAAAGGTCAACGAAGCCGCTGCGGCGGGGAGGGTGGCGAAAGCATAATTCCACAGGAACATCGCCAGGGCGGTGGAAATGATCCCCAAAAACAAAATCCCGCCAATGACGCCGACGGTGATTTCGCCAATCCCTTGGCGGTTGACCTCGAAAGCGCCCAACAGCACGCTCGATGGAATGCCCCCCGCCAGCATCACTGCGCTGGAAGCGACCAAATCGGCAGACTGCGCCACCTTCCTCACCAGCACCGAATACAGCGCCCACGTCAGCGCGGCGGCAAGCAGACTCAGATTGCCCAAGAACAGCGAGGACGAAAGATCCGCGCTGCGCGGGTCAATCACCGCCGCCACCCCCAGCGTCGAAACCGCCAATGCAACAATGCCGCGCCAAGTTGCCCTCTCGCCCAGCAGGTACGGTGCAAACAACAGGACAAACGCCGGCGTGGCGGAGGTCACCAGCGCGCCGTTCGATGCCGTGGACAACTTCGTCCCCACGAACTGGAACCCCAGCGAGACGCCATACCCCACAATGCCCACCAGGAAACTATCCCGCATCTGCCGCGACGTGAGCCTGCTCCGCCTCCCAAACAGCATCACCGCTCCGAGCGTAATCGCCCCCAAAATCAGACGAATGGCAAGCAGGCTGAACGGCGGAATGACTTCTAGCACCACCTTGCTGACCACGTACATGCCGCCCCAAATGGACGCGGCGGTCAAACCGCTGATGAGACCGATAAGCATTTTGTTCTTCATGGCTTAGAACCCGTTGTCCTGAATGATTTGATGTCCGATTTCCCGTACAAATAGATCGCCCTTTTGAAGGAAGCCCATCCGCTCCAGATAGCGGCGATGGACGTTGCTTCCGCCCTCCGAAACGAAACGGCGGATACCGCGCTGGGTGAAGAACGCCGAATTTTCCTCGAAAATGAAACGCGCCACCTTGAAATCACGGTAGTTGGGAATGACATAATCCAGTTTGATGTGCGCCTCCTCTCCTTCGACCTTTGCGATGAACACCCCCGCGGGCACCATATTTCGCAGGATGAAGAAGCAAATTTGTGAATCTTCTGCTTGATGAACAAAGTTTGGAATGATGCCGGCAATGTCGTTCTTGTAGAAGTTCACAAAGGTGCGCAGGTAGTCGCTGGTCGGTTTGACTTCCATGAAGGTGAAAAAGTCCTTTTGACGCCACATCTCGAACAGGTAATACAAGTCTATGCAGACGATCAAGCCGTTCAGGAAAGCCACCGGGTACGCCCTCAACAGAACGCCGTACACCGTGAAAAAGGATGCGCCCAGCAGGTTGATGACGCGCAGGCGCAAGAGCGACTTCATCGTCAGTGAAAATGCGACAAGGATCGAGCCGATATAGCCGATGATCTCGATTTGACCGGAGTTCATGTTTATTCCATTGGGAAGGTTTTACCGCGAGTCCGTTTCAATTCTCCCTTGCGTTTCTTTTCCTGTAATCTCTTTTCGCGGGAGGCGGCGGTGGGTTTGGTTTTGCGGCGCGGCTTGGGCGGTGTGGCGGCTTTTTGCAGGAGGTCCACGAAGCGGCGCAGGGCATCCTCACGGTTTGCCGCCTGCGTGCGGAAGCGGCGGGCTTCGAGGACGAGAACGCCGTCAGCGTTGACCCGTTTTCCTGCAAGGCGGAGCAGGCGTCCCTTTAAGTCCGAGGCGAGCGAGGGGGAGTTGATCACGTCGAAGCGCAATTGTACCGCTGTTGCCACTTTGTTGACGTTCTGTCCGCCGGGTCCTGAGGCGCGGAGATAGTCGAATTGCAGTTCGCGTTCGTCCAGTTGAAGAGTCGGCGTGATTTCGAGCATGGCGGCAGTATACCCTCTCCGCCGCTAAAGCGACACCTCCCCCAAAATCATTGACTTTGGGGGAGGGTTGGGGAGGGGGTCAGAACATCAAACCGTTGATTTTATCGAGCAGTTCGGGCGCGGGGCGTAAGTCTGCCTCCGTCAGCCGGTTGAGAGGCGTATCCACGAGATTGAAGGTCTCTTCCAGCCCGGGCTTTTCGGTGTTGACGTAAATCAGCCCGGTGATGAGCCAGTCGTTGCGCTGCGCCTCTTCGAGCGCGCGCATTGCCTCGAAGCGGTTGGTCGGGTCGTAGCCTCTTTCCAGGTTCTTGAGGATGACGATGGAACCGTCGTGCATGGTCACTTCGCGCACTTCGCCTTCCTGCATCTCCTGTTCGAGGATGATTTCGCTGCGCGGGGCGATGTAGGTGATGTCGTGCAGGGGCGCTTCGTGATCCTTGCCCCAGGTGTAGGAGTGGTAGGCGTTGGTCTGGTTATTGAACGTGACGCACGGGCTGATGATGTCGAGCACGGCGATGCCCTTGTGGGCGAAGGCGGCTTTGAGCAGTTCTTTCACCTGCTTGGGGTTGCCCGCAAACGAGCGCGCCACGAAGGTAGCGTTCGATACAAGCGCTTCCATGCAGATGTCCACCGGCATGTAGGGATTGGTGCCTTGCTTTTTCAGCGAGAGACCCTTTTCGGCGGTGGCGGAGAACTGTCCTTTGGTCAGCCCGTACACGCCGTTGTTTTCCACGATGTAAACCATGTTCACGTTGCGGCGCATGATGTGCTTGAACTGTCCCATGCCGATGCTGGCGGTGTCGCCGTCACCCGAGACGCCGAGTCCCTTCAGGGTGTGGTCGCCGAACAACGCGCCTGTGGCAATGGACGGCATGCGTCCGTGCAGGCTGTTGAAGCCAAACGAGCGGTTCATGAAATAGGTGGGGCTTTTGCTCGAGCAGCCGATGCCGCTGAACTTCACCACCTTTTCGGGCATCACGCTCATTTCATACATGGCGGTGATGATTTGATTGGCAATCGAGTTGTGACCGCAGCCCTGGCAGAGGGTGCTTGGGGCGCCGCGGTAATCGTTCTTGGTCAGTCCAGCCAGGTTCACATTGGCGGGAGCGCCCGCCATGGGGAGTGGTTGTGTCATGGGTTAAAACTCCTTTCGCTCTTACTTCTTCCTGCTGGAGGTTTTCTTCGCAGGGGATTTGACGGAACTCTTCTTCTTTACAGACGACTTCACCGCCGCTTTTCGGACCGAGGTCCTGCGCGCCGTCGCTTTGGCTTTTGCCTTCGCTGGAACCTTTTTCGCCTCATACTTTGCCAGGATGCCTTCGCGCACCCAGCGGGCGGAAGCGGGCATACCGTCGCCATACGCCACCGATTTGAGCCGCGTGGCAAATTGGGGATACTCGATAGTCAGGAGTTGGTTCATCTGCCCGTCGCGGTTCATCTCGACGACGAAAATCTGCTCATGCTTGGCGAGGAATTCTCCCACTTCCTTTGTAAAGGGCAGGGCGCGGATGCGCAGGAAGTCCGCTTTGATGCCGTGTTCCGTCTCCAACTGATGCATGGTTTCGGTGATGGCGGCTTCGGTGGAGCCGTAGCCGATAATGCCGATGGTCGCGCCCTTGGTTTCGCGCAGGTCGGGCGCCGGCACGTATTGACGCGCCGTTTCGTACTTTCGCTTCAGGCGCTCCATGTTGTTGTACCAAACGTGCGCCTCCTCGCTGTAGCGGGCATGCTCATCGTGACCGGTGCCGCGCGTGAAGTAAGCGCTCATCGGATGCTGGTTGCCCGGCACGGTGCGGTAGGGGATGCCATCGCCGTCTTTGTCGAGGTAGCGCGCCCAGTTGCCCTTCAATTCCTCCAGGTCTTTTTCCCACAGAATTTTGCCGCGGTCCATGGGCTTGTCGGGATACTGGAACGGCTTGCTCATCCACTGGTTCATACCCATATCAAGGTCGCTCAACACGAAGACCGGGGTTTGCAGGCGTTCGGCAATGTCGAAGGCTTTCCAGCCGAACTCGAAGCATTCGTACACGTCACCGGGCAGCAGGATGACCGCCTGTGTGTCGCCATGCCCCATGAAGTTGACGAAGGTCAGGTCGCCCTGCGAGGTGCGGGTGGGCAGACCCGTGCTGGGACCGATGCGCTGAACGTCCCAAATCACCACCGGCACCTCGGCAAAATATGCCAGACCGGCGAACTCGGTCATCAGGCTCAAACCGGGACCCGATGTGGAAGTCATCGAGCGGAGACCGCTCCAGCCAGCGCCGATTGCCATGCCGATTGCCGCCAGTTCATCCTCCGCCTGCACCACTGCGTAGGTATGTTTGCCGTCCTCCCGCTTGCGAAGCATGGGGAAGTAGTCGTTTAGGGCTTCGGCGAGGGACGAGGCGGGCGTGATGGGATACCACGCCGCAAACTGCAAGCCGCCGAAAATGGAGCCGATAGCCGCAGCGGTGTTGCCGTCTGCCATGATCATGCCGTGAGTCTTGTCCATCGGTTCGACGTAGAACGGGTCTTTCTTTTCCAGGTTTGCCTTTGCCCATTCGGCGCCTGCACGAACGGCGCCCATGTTCATCGCAATCGGTTTTTGTTTGCCTTTGAAATGGAATTCGAGTGCGGCTTGAATCTTGTCGAGGTCAATGCCGATCATCTGCGCCAGCACGCCCACATAGACCATGTTCCCCACCAGTTCACGGAAGTCGGTCGGCACGTTGGGGTCTTCGCGCACGATCTTCTTAACCGGCATGGGATATACGGCAATGTCGGTGCGGTTGATGGGCAGTTTGATGTCGTCGGCGTAGAAAAAGGCTCCGCCCGGCGCCACCGATGCCAGGTCCCGCACGAACGAATCGGGGTTCATCGCGATGACGATTTCGTTGACTTCGCGGCGGGCAGTGAAACCATCCTTGCTGACGCGGATGGTGTACCAGGTGGGCAGCCCCTGAATGTTGGAGGGGAAGAGGTTCTTGCCCGAAACCGGCACACCCATCTTGAAAATGGCGCGCAGGATGGTGTTGTTGGCGGTGGAACTGCCGGAGCCGTTCTTGGTGCCAACAATGATCGAGAAATCATTTACGATTTTGTTCATAGTGCTCCTAAGAGAATTTTGCCGCAGCGGAGACGAAAAGCCCTCGCTGCGGCAAATGGTTTATGGTCTTTGATAGAGGAGGTCGGTGTGCGCAATCAGCGCACGATACCCTTCCTCGTAATTGCCGTTGCAAATTGCATCCACCATTTGTTGGTGGTAACGCCAGACTTCCTGCAAGTATTCATACCCGCCGGTGAACACATTCAAGCCGACGGTCTCATACGCGTCCCAGTAGGCTTCCAGGATGCCCGTCACGAACGGATTCTCGAGACGGCTGTAAATGAGCAGGTGCAGGGTGCGGTGTTCTTCATGAGGGACGCGAATTGGGGAGCCTTGCAGTTTTTCGAAGGCGCGCGTAATCAGGGAGTGCAGTTCGGTTTTGTCCTCTTGTGTGAGTTTGCGAACTGCCTCATCCCAAAACGCCGCTTCGACATGGTTGCGCAATTCGGAATATTTGCGAAAGTGCTCGCTATGGAGCGCAAGGGCATACCCAAGACTTTGACGAACCGCCGGCGCGAAGGAATATTCTTTGCGCCTCATTCCCAGCCGCGGCTTGACTTCCACCAACCCAAGCGCGCGCGCCACTTCGAGTTGTTCCCGCAAACTGGCGATGCTGACGCCTAATTCCTCGCTCAGTTTCTTGAGCGGCGGCAGTCCGTTTTCCACTTCCTGATGGGTGGCAAGGTAGCGGAGAAATTCGGAAATTTCGAGGGAATTTCGGTCTCGGGTTGCCATAGTTACGATTAATCAGATAAATCAGAGTATATGACGGTTTTTGTTGCAGGTCAAGGTCAAGAAAAACAAAAACTGGCGAGGGGATGAACCTTCGCCAGTTTTGCATTCTTTTGTTTCAGAGTAGGATTACGCCGCGGCGGGTTTGCGGAACCAGGTCTTCCACTCGCGGTTTTCCCACAGCACGAGGATGGGCGCGGCGATGAAGATGGATGAATACGTTCCGCTCAAGAGACCGATGAGCAGGATGCCGGCAAATTCGCGCAGGGTGATTCCGCCGAACATGGCAAGCGCCAGCAGGAGGAATTCCACGGTCATCAACTGTGTGTTGATCGAGCGCTGGAGCGTTTGCACGATGGAGTGGTTGACGAGGGTTTCGAAATCGAGGCGGCGGTAGATGTTCGAGTTCTCGCGGATGCGGTCGAACACCACGATGGTATCCTGCATGGAGAAGCCGATGACGGTCAGCAGGGCGGTGAGGAAGAGCGAGTCGATTTCCCAGCCCCACAGCACGCTGCCGATGGCGGTTGCGCTGAAGATGATGGCAACATCGTGGATCATGGCGAGGATGGCGCAGATGCCATAGCGGAAGGCATGCGTCACACCGCGGAACGACCAGGCGATGAACAACACCACCAGCAGGGAAGAGACAATCACCGCCAGCGTGCCGCGCGAGGTCACCTGTTCGCCGATGCTGGGACCCACGCTGTCAAAGCGGACGACGTTGGTCTGCCCGATTTTCTGGTTTAAGGCAGTGAGAACTGCATCGCGGTCTTCATTGCTAAGGAATTGCGAGCGGATGATGTAACTGCCGGTATTGCTGGCTTGCACTTGTACATCCTGTATACCTGCTTCCTCATACACAGCGATAATTTCGCTTGTTTGGGGATTTTTTCCCGTAAAGGTGACCTCCAACAGGCTTCCACCGGTAAAGTCAATGGAAAGCGGGATGCCGCGGAAGACTATGATGCCCACGCCAACCAGGATGATCAGCAGGGACAGCCCAAAGAAGTAGTAGCGTTTTCCAAGAATATTCATATCGTCCAACTTCCTAAATGCCGAACCAGCGTTCGAGGTTTTTCGGTTTGAAGATATCCAGCGCAAGCGCCAGCAGAGAATGCGTGATGAACAGCGAAGAGAACAAACTGATGACCACGCCGATCGCCAGCGTCAGCGAGAAGCCCTTGACGATGGTGGCGCCGAAGGCGCTGCCAAACCAGAACAGGATGGCGGCGGTGATGAGCGCGGCGATGTTCGAATCGCGGATGGAGGGCCACGCACGGCTCCATGCCTGACCGAACGCCTGCTTCATCGTCCGCCCGGAGCGCAACTCCTCTTTCAACCTTTCGAAGACGAGGATGTTTGCGTCCAGCGCGGAGCCGGTGCTGAGCATGATGCCAGCGATGCCGGGCAGGGTCATGGTCACGCCGATCAGTTTGAAGACCGCAAACAGGATGACCGCGTACATCAAAATGGACAGGTTCGCCGTGATGCCGGGCAGGCGGTAGTAGATGCCCATGAACAGCAGGACGATGGTGAAGCCGATCAAGCCCGCTATGAGACTGCGCTGCAGGGAGTCCGCGCCGAGGGTGGGACCAATGATGCGCGTCTCCACCACCTTCAAGGGGATGGGCAGGGAACCGTATTTCAGTTGAACCGCCAAAGCGTTGGCTTCTTCCGCCGTGAAACTGCCTGTGATTTGACCCGCCCCGTCAGGAATCGCGTTTCTGATGCTCGGCGATGAAATGACGCGTTTATCGAGAGTGATGGTGAGGTATTTACCCACATTGGCGGCGGTGTGCTCGCCGAAGATTTTTGCGCCTTCGGGTGTGAGAGTAAAGTCAATGGCGTAGTTGGTGCCGAGGTTGTCGGGGGCAACGGCGACGCTCTTGATGTCCTTGCCGGTCATGACGGTGTGATAAATGGGCTGTTCGCTTCCTCCGTCAGCGGCGGGGGTGGGGAGCGCAGCCGGGTCGAGCCCATAATCGGTTCGGAGGATGTCACCTTCTTTCGGCTGGTAGTCGCCGGTGTCTACGAATTCGAGCAAGCCCGTCTGCTGGATGATGTCGAGGATAGCGTTCGCATCAGAGGCGCCGGGGAATTCGCCCACGATGCGGCGTTCGCCTGCCACTTGAATCAAGTTTTCGCTTACGCCCAGGGCGTTGGTGCGGTTTTCGACGATGCTCCGCGCGGTTTCCATTTCATCGGCGGAGATCTTGGTTGTTTCCGGCAGGTCGGCTTCCAGAAGCACCTGCAAACCGCCTTGCAGGTCCAGACCGAGGCGGGCAGTTGTGTTCAACTGAAACAGGGTGGAACCGTCCCGCGGATTAGTGAACTTGATTTCATTGCTCAAGTCCACCCATAGGGCAAGCCCCACGATGACAAGGATGAGAATGATGCGGTTGGTTAGATTTCGTATCATGCAATGGGTTCTCCACTCAAAAAAATGCCAGCCGGAGGCTGGGCGGCGGTCATTATACTCCCGTTGACGAGGGGTGGGTAGGACGAGTTCGGGATGAGCAGCGGGGTTTGTCTTTGCATACCGGGATGCGGTGTTGCGGCGCAAAACCCGACGGTGAGAAGCAATTTTTATGCAAAGAATTCGTTCAGCGCGTTCAATGCCGTTTGCAAGACTTGCTTGGGGGTCAGGTTGTCCGTGTCAATCACAATTTGAGCGTGTGTGCGGGCATGCGCGAGGCGGCGGAGTTGCTCTTCGTAATCCTTTGGCTGCCAGTCCAGCCGGCGGCGGGCGGTGCTGACGGGGTAAGAGGCGTGCAGGTAGATGAGGATGTCGGGCTTGGCAATGACCTGCCACATGGACGGGACGTAGGAATGCTCTTGGGCAATGTGGCGGCAGACATAACCGTGTTGTTCGAGACCCGCGATGAGCGTGGACTTTCCCGATCCACACGGACCGACCACGCCAATCAGCGGACGTTTACTGGGAGGCTCCATCAGCGATGATCCTGCACGATGAGGCAAGTGAACCTGGGATGCCCATACTGCCTGCGAGGGTTCATGTCCGCGCAAAGCCTTCGATGGGCAGGCGCACGGTCATGCGGCGGACGTTGTCGCCGGTTCGCGGCATGACTTTGAGCGCCACCACGCTGATGTCGTCGGCGGGGCGGTTGTCGTCGAGCATGACGGCGTGTGCGAGGAGCGTATCGGCGATGTTTTGCGGCGTGGGGTCCTGGTCTTCGAGCATGGATTGCAGGACCTCCATGGCGTTCATCGGCTGTCCGCGCCGCTCCCCGGCGTGGACGAGACCATCCGTGTAGAGGATGACGGTCAGCCCGGGTTCGATTTCGATTTCGGTGATGGAGGGGCGCACTTCGCGCGAGACGCCCAGCGGCGTGCTTTCCGAGTCGATGCGGTCAATCTGCATGTTGCGGCAGATGAACATGGGGGAGGGGTTGTTGCGGGTCAGCACGATGGTGCCGCTGTGCAGGTCAATGGAGGCGATGTTGAGCGTGCAGATGACCTTGCCGCGCTTGTCGGTGAAGAGCGCGTCGGATGCGGCGCGGGCGGCGGCGCCGTCGCGGACGCCCTCCGCCAGCAATCCAATCACTTTGCGGACGACCATCTGCGAGACGGCTTTGGCGCCGCGCCCCGATGTCTGCCCGTCTGCCAATACCACCGAAAGCCCTCCGTTGGGGCGTTCGATGACTTCCAGCGTATCGCCGCTTTCTGAAGTGGCGTATTTGTTGACCTTGGCAACCGCGATTTGAACTTCCATGCCCTCATTTTACTATGGAGTCGGAAGTTTGCATTCCGCGCAGTTACCCGCTGATTTTGTACGTCAGCGCCTCATAGGCTTGGCGGATTTTGCGTTTGCTATCCTCGGTCAGTTTTTTGTCCACCGCTTCGATGACCTCATTCAGGTTCGAGATGTTCGTGGTGCCAAAGACACAACTCGCCACTTTTTTGTTTTCCAGGATATAGGCGAAGGCGGCTTGCGCCGGCGACATTTCGGTGATGGAAGCCAGCGTTTCCCGCATTGCTTTGGAATGTTTGGCAAGGCGGCGGCTCGATGGGCGTAACAGGGAGCGCGCCAGGTACCAGAAGAAGGAGCCGCTGCTGAGGGAGCCGATTTTGCCCCTCACCAGATGCCCCTGCGCCAGAACCGTTCCCGCCACGACGCCAATCCCCGCCGCGTGTAACTTGTCTATGACCGGTTCACGGTCCAGTTGCAGGACGTTGTAGTCAATTAACACCATGTCGAAGTGTTCAGGGTGTTCGGCAATGAACAGCATATCGGCTTCTTTATGCGTGTTGACGCCAAGATACTTGAACATTCCCCGCTGTTTCATTTTTGCCAGCCGTTCGAGGAGCGGTTCGCTCATCTGCGCCTGGGTGATGCCGTGCAGTTGGAAGATGTCGAGGTAGCCGCATTTCAAATTTTCGAGCGACTCGCGGCAGGAACGCTCGATGGCGTCGGGAGAAAAGTCTTTGGTCTCGCCGCGCCGCAGGGACAGCACTGGGCTTCTGCCGATGACCGATCCGCCTTTGGTGGAAACGATGACGCGGGAGCGGTCGTTGCTTTTGAGAATCCCTTGGAGGATGCGCCCCAGACGCGGCTCGGCATTGAAGTTCGAATAGTTGTGTCCCGTATCGAAGAAGTTGACGCCGCGCTCGAACGCCTCATGGATGATGGCGGCGGCTTGCTTTTCGGAAAACATTTTATCCCCCCAAAAGGCGGAACACCCGACGGCTATTTCAGAGACCATCAAGCCGGTTCTGCCCAGTTTACGATAGTTCATTTGTCAGCCTTTCCGTTTGCCGCTTTATGAAAATTCACCCAGCCGCCTTGCCGGCAGGTTGAGATACGGACCCCTGCCGCAGGAGTTAATCCCATGGGTCGAAAATTTCGACCCCCGTTCCGTCGAAATCAGAAACATTCCTTGTGACGAGGATCAAGCCTCGTTCCAGCGCGCTGGCGGCAATCAGGGCGTCAACGGCGGGGATTGTTTGTCCTTTTAATTCCAGGCGGGCAATTATTTTTCCCCACAACATCAGGATATTGGCGTCCAATTCGATCAGATTATCCTGGAAGCGAATCAGCAATTCGTTCTCCAGCCAATCGGTCAATTCCTGTTTTCTCTTCGAGTTCGGCAGTTTTTCCACACCCTTGGCAATTTCCCCAATGGTAATGACGCTTAAAAAAACGCCATCAGGATCAACCGAATCAATCCACGCCAAGACTTTCGGGTTGGGTTGTTTGGCGACCAACTCTGAAATGACACAGGTATCGAGCAGGTATTTCATAATTTGGCGTCGGGGCGCGGAAGGCTTTTGTCGCGTTTGAGATTCAAGTCAACCTTTGTGAGCGGAGAAGCGCGGAAAAATTCCGAGAGTTTGGTTTGGGATTGTTTCATCCGCATGTATTCCTTGTAGGACATGATGATGACCGCTTTTTCCCCCCGGCGCGTGATGAGTTGTGGTCCCTGTTTCAAGGCACGCTCGATGACTTCGCTGAATTTATTCTTCGCATCCTGCACTTGCCAGATTGTACGCATAAGACGCTCCTGTCTAGTCTGGCTAGATTATAGCCTCGCGGCTGGGTGAAGTCAATCAGGGATGCCTTACATCCCCAGCCACCTTGCCGCCTCGCGCGGCAGGTTTGCGGCAGGTCCCTGTTTGGCGGTGCATTGCGGCAGGGACTCGAGGAACAGCCGCCCGTATTGTTTCGTCAATACGCGGCGGTCGAGGATGGCAACCACGCCGCGGTCCGATTGGGTGCGGATGAGGCGTCCAAATCCCTGGCGGAATTTGAGGATCGCTTCGGGCAGGTAATACTGGTTGAAGGGGTCTTCGTACATTTCAGAGCGCGCCGCGATGAGCGGGTCGGTGGGTACGTCGAAGGGCAGTTTGGTGATGACGACCACCGAGAGCGCCTCGCCCGGCACGTCCACGCCTTCCCAGAAGGACTTGGTTCCCAGCAGCACCGCGCGTTCGGTGGTTTTGAACGATTCGAGCAGGGCGTTCGGCGAAGCGCCGTCACCCTGTTCATAGACGTAAATCTCCTCGCGCGCCAGCGGAGCGGTGATGGCTTGCGCGGTCTTCTTCAGCGCCGCGTAGGACGTAAACAGCACCAGCATCCGTCCGCCGGTGGCTTTGGCAGTGTGAAGAATGATTTTGTTGAGCGCCTGTTCGTAGCCGTTCTGATTCGGTTCGGGGATGTCGTTGGCGATGTAGAGCAGCGCCGCGCTCTCGTAGTCGAAAGGCGAGCCAAGCTGCATCTCGTCCGCTTCGTCTGCGCCGAGGACGTTGCGCAGGTATTGGAATTCGCCGTGGGCGGTCAGCGTGGCGGAGGTGAGGATGACTGAGCGTTTCTCGTGCCACAGGTATTTTTCCACCAAACCTGCCACGCTCAACGGCGCGGCATTGAGCGAGAGGCGGTTTTGGTTGGGCTGGACTTCGATCCAATACACCGTGCCTGCGTTCGGTTTGCTGATCATGCCGGTGATGTTGGCTTCGGCTTCGGTCAGGCGGCGCGTGATGTTGCTGATGTCGCCCATCACGTCTTCGAGTTCGTCGTGACCTTCCGCGTAGAGTTCCCCGGCGGCTTTGTAAATTTCGCCGAGGTCGGTCAGCAGGTTTCGCAGTGTTTCGCCGGTGACATCCCACGCCATTTCCACCTCGTCCCAGTAGGGCAGGGTGCGCGTGGCAGGCAGGATGCGCATTTGCCAGGCGTAGTTCGATTGCGGCTGTCCCTCGCGTTGAATGCGCGCGAACTCACCGAGCACGTTGAAGAACTCGCGGTTCATCTGCTCGATGCGGAAGGCTTTGTCGGTGGCGCGGCTGACTTTTTGCTGGAGCAAGCCCAAGTCTGAGGGGCGAAGCGTTTCGCTCGTCTCGGCAAGCAGGCGTCCCAGCACGCCGCTGTTCGTCCCGCCGACTTCCTTCATCATCCGTTCCAAATCGAATTGACTCAATTTGAACGAGAGCGCGTTGGTGGTGGCGGCTTCGAGGTGATGACCTTCGTCAATGATGAGGTGTGAATACTCGGGCAGGACCTTGCTCCCCGTGGCGACATCCGACAACAGGAGAGCGTGATTGACCACCAGCACGTGTGCAGACTGTGATGCGGTCTTGGCGCGGTAGAAGGGACACGCCCCGCCCGTGCGTTTGATGCACGTTTCGGTTGTACACGCATCATCCTCCGCCGAAAGTTGATTCCACACCTCGCGCTCGGTCGGTCCCGTGAGATTGATCTCGCTTCGATCTCCGCTCGAATTGTTCAACTGCCAGACCAGAACTTTTGCCAGCACGCGCATTTCGTCCGCGTTTTTGGGACCGTAATGGCGCATGTTTTCGAGTTTGCGCGGGCAGAGGTAGTTCGAGCGCCCCTTGAGGACGGAGAAACGGAAATCGAGATTCAATGCCTGACTTAAATTAGGCAGGTCGCGCTGAGTGAGTTGGTCTTGCAGGTTGATGGTGTTGGTGGAGACGACGACGCGCGTGTTGTTTTGCAGGGCGAACAATGCGGCGGGGATGAGGTAGGCAAATGAGTTATGGACTACGATGTCATTGGCGACAAAATTTGGTTCGCCATCCATTGTCAAGTCAAACGTTTCTGCTTCGCCGGCTGGTTCGATTGCCACAATGCGATCCCAGTACAGGTCTGATGTCGCCATTTCCATCAATGCGGGCGCCATTAAATAGTTTCCGATTGCCAGCATTTTGTCCCGGCTGATCTCTCGGCTACGATCGGACGATACAGTGCAGGCTGTACGAATTTCATGCCATGACGCCCTCATCCTGCGTCTCTCTTGATTGATATATTCCCAAGCCTGAACTGGAAGCAAATCATCGTTGGGGTTATGCTTTCTCTTCCCGTTCGTATCATGCCATGCGTCAAGAGAGCGTTTTCGCTTCCCGACCATGTACCTGCCGACAGTCTGCCAGAAGGTGCGTTTGCTGTGAATATCCAGAATTGCCAGATGCCACGAGTCGAAACGTTTTCCCTTCAATAGGGTGGGTTTGTAGCGCACGCGGGCAATGATGCCCAATCTGAGGAGGAGATGTTGAATATCAGAGATAAGTTGTTCCGATGCTGATGAAATCGAGATGTTGCCTCTTGATGTTTCAATGCAGCCGTCGGTCACCCAGAGCCCAGCCAGCAGGGCGGAAATGGTTTCTTGGTCAGCCAGGAAATAGACAGGGGGAATGGTTTTTGTCCGCGCGTCCCGCCCCAGCAAGTCCAGCTTTTCAAGCAAGACATTCAGACCGCTGCGTTCGTGTCCCATCAGGCTTAGGCGTCTGAAGCCGTAATGTCCTGTGGCTTTGTGTTGAGTCATCTTCACATTCCCAAGTTTTTCCACACTTTGACGGAATGCTTCGATAACTTCCACATCGAAATTCGTGAACGATAATGAATCGGGATATCCGAGCCCGCCGTCGCCAATCATGGCGCCAATGACAAAAGCCTCGTGCAAAGGATGAGACAGAGCGCCGGCGGGAAGGCTGCGTATCGTGGCGATCCGATCGCCAACTTTGAGCTCGCCCAGAGTTTGCCAGCCGTTGAAGGTCAAAAATGGGTGGTTGGCAGTAGCCGTGATTTTTCGTCCCAACCCGGTTTTTAGTTTCCAAACCGGACGCTGTCCATTGTTGTGCAATGCCTTGATATTCTGATATGTGAGTTTGCCGCCCGCAGTGACAGAGAGAATTGGTTCGGCAGGTATTGTGCCTGCTGCGACAAGCTCTCCGATTTGCCTGCGCTCGCCGCTCTTGAATGTGACCCATGCATCGCCTGTCAGGCATTTGCCTACGCCGGTCCCGGCTTCGACCATCAAATGTGTGCCGTGCGAGAGGGCATTGGCAACCGCACGCAGCATGGCGATTTGTTCCGGTCGCTGCTCGAAAGACTCGAAGTAGTGCGAAAACGGTCCGCCATATTCCAAAATGGACGCCACCTCGTCCTCATTGAGCGGAATCGGTTCTTCCGGGTTGTCCAGCGGGGGGTACTTTTCTTCATCGAAGAAATGAGTTGGCTTTTGCGCCTTTTTGGCTTTGATGCCCTCTTTGGCGCGTGAGCGCAGAACTTCCTGGAATGCCCAATTGGCGTCCCATTCCAGCACTTCGCCGTGACGGACGATTTCGGCGAGCAGGTCGAGCGGCAGTTCGCGCACGAGTTCGATCAGTTTGTTGAATGCCGCCATGGTGACGCGGGCATCGTCCAGGGCGCGGTGGGTGGCGGGGAGCAGAATGCCAAGCTGCTTGCCGAGCGCGCCAAGGTTGTAGCGGCTGGCAGTGGGCATGACCACTGCGGCGAGTTCGTAAGTGTCAATGATTTCGTTGTATTGCAGCACCCCCGCCTGCTTTTGCAGAAAGCCCAAATCGAAACGGATGTTGTGTCCCACCACAGGCGCATTGCCCACGAAGGCTTCGAGCTCATGGGCAATGTCGCGCAGACGCGGAGCGTGGCGCACCTCCGCGTCGCTGATGCCGGTCAGGGCGGTGATGAATTCGGGGATGTGCCGCCCGGGATTGACCAGCGTGGACCATTCGTCCTCTACGCGGTGACCCTTGAACTTGACTGCTCCGATTTCGATGACGGCGTCGCGCTCGTCGTTGAGCCCTGTTGTTTCGATATCAATGGCTACAATGGATTGCATAGTAGAACAAGTGTATCATACATAAAACCCCTCTCCCAGTTTCGGAGAGGGGCAGGGGGATGGTCATTCCGACAGCGCGGCTTTCACCGCCTCAATCTGCATCTGACTGATGGGCTTTTCCTTTGCCTTCTTGCGGAAGAATTCCTTGATGTCCTTCAATTTCATGGCAGGGAGGGGGGCGTCCGCCGCGTCAATTTCGACCTCGTCGCTGGTGAAGACCAGCATGGCTTGGATCGGCGGAACCTGGTCTTCTCCCATCTGTTTGGCAAGATGTTTCTTCAACGGGCTGATTTCACTATCCAGCTCGATGTCGGGGCGTCCGAGACCCTCCTGCCCGAAGAAACGCATGTAACCTTGTAAAAAGCCGCCGCCGCTCATGCGCCAGCGATTCTTTTTGTAGGTGACTTTCCCGCGCTGGTGATAAGGGTGCAGCACCCAAACTCCCGCGGGTCCGACAAGCAGATGTGAAGCGGGCGTCATGTAATGGTAGATGACAAATTCGTTTTGTAAACCCTTGAGACCGGCGTCCAGCTTTTCGTCGGGGCGCGGACTGCGTCCGTAGCGGTTGCCCATGTACATGCCGATCTGCGTCAGCGTGAAGCCGACCAGCAGGGCGGCAAGCGAATAGACGAACAAGTCTGTGCGGGTGAACGAGATGTACATGCCCAAGCCCAGCACAATCAGCGCGGCGAGGCTGGTCCATTGACCGATTTGTCCGTTACGTTTGATGAGTTTTTCGTTTTTGATGCTTTTCATGATTATCCTGTGTAGTGCCGACTTAAGTCGGCACTACATTATTTTCTCAGACTTTCCTCGATGGCAGACTTCATCGCTTCCAATACCTTCGACTCCGCCGCTTCCTTCGCCACGCGGATGGCGTTCTTGATTGCCAGCGCATCCGAACGTCCGTGACCGATGAACACCAGTCCGTTCACGCCCAACAGAGGCGCTGCGCCCTCTTCCGACGGGTCGAGCAGTTTTTTGACTTTGCCCATCGCAGGCTTGACGAGCAACCCGCCAATCAGCGCCAGCGGACCGCCGCCTTTGATTGCCTCGCGGATTTTTTCGATGAGCAACTTGGCGACCGCCTCGGTGGACTTGAGCAGGACGTTGCCGGTGAAGCCGTCCGTCACTGCCACATCCACGTGACCGCCGAAGATTTCCTTGCCTTCCACGTTGCCGATGAAGTTCAGCCCCGAATTTGCCAGGAGCGGATACGCGCCCTTGACCAGTTCACTGCCCTTGCCGGCTTCTTCACCGTTGGAAATCAACCCGACCCTGGGGTTCTTCACGCCGCGCACACGCTCCGCATAGACGCTGCCCATGATGCCGAATTGCAGGAGATTCTCCGGCTTGCAGTCGGGGTTTGCGCCGATGTCGAGGATGATGCAGGTGCCGGTTGCCGTGGGGAAGACCGGCGCCAGGGCGGGACGGTCCACGCCGCGCAGACGGCCCAGGCGGAAAAGCGAGGTTACCATTGCCGCGCCGGTGTTTCCCGCCGTGACGAACGCATCCGCTTCGCCGCGCTTGACCATGTCCAAGCCGACCGCCATCGAGTTCTGCGCGTCTTTATGGCGGGCTTTCATCACGAGTTCCTCGCCTTTGTCGTGCATTGTCAGCATTTCGGGGGCGTGGACAATGCTCAGGGGCAGACCCGCTGCGTTGGCAGAGTCAAGTATCGGTTGAATCTTCGAAGCGTCGCCGGTCAGGATGATTTCCACGCCGTATTCGCGCGCCGCCATTATCGCGCCTTCCACATCCGGCGTGGGGTAATTATCGCTTCCCATGGCATCCAGAACAATTCGTGTCATATTTTTCTCCGCAAAGTTCGTTGCTTGACAAGCAAAGCAAGCCGATTATAATACGCCGTGCTTGGGCGCTGGTGCTGGAATTGGCAGACAGGCATGGTTGAGGGCCATGTGCCGCAAGGCGTGGAGGTTCAAGTCCTCTCCAGCGCACTGAAAGTATGGAAAAAATCCCCGCAATGGGGATTTTTTGTTTTGAGGTGTATCGGGCTGTAATCTCGAAAACAAAAACCGCCTCGCAAGAGATGCGGGCGGTTTGGCGCCCCCGCGCAGACTCGAACTGCGCTCTTCGGCTCCGGAGGCCGACGCTCTGTCCACTGAGCTACGGGGGCGGGCAGGGCGATTTTATCACCGAGCCGGAGACTGCGGAAGTCTTCTTCTTATGCCTTTGCCAGAGGCGCAAGTTGCGCCAATTCGCCGCGCAGTTGTTCGATGATGGCGGTATTGCCGCGTTCCTCGCCGTGTTTTTGCAGCTGTTCTTTTTTGTGGGCGAGTTCGCCCAGCACTTGATAAAAGCGTTTGGTGGCACGGAAGTTGCCCGCCGAGAGCGCCGAGAGATGCGCGCCGGTCTGGAAGAACGAGATGGCGGTGTTGTACTGGCTTTGCGAAATCGCGCCGCTGGTCACCTCCTCCGCCAACTGCCGCTTGAGGATGTTGCGCTCATGAACAATCATCCAGATGATGAAGCCCAGCATAAAGGCATAGCCCATGTAATCCGCCAGGAGCCCGAGGATGAATCCGCCTCCGCCGCCGACAAGACTGCTGAACGTGTTATGGAAGGAATGCGTGAGTACGGCGACGATGTAACCGGCGGGCGCTGCAATGATCTTCACGAGCATATTGCGGCTTGTCCGCGCCACTGCCAGACCGATGCCCGTGAACGCCGTGAAGAACGGATGCATCCAGCCGACGAGGAGCACACGGATGACAACCAGCGCCCAAAATCCTTCCCAGCCGCCTGCCTGAAAGCCGTTGCGGTAGATATAGAGTACGTTCTCGATGGCGGCAAAGCCCATGGCGGTGATGCCGCCATATACGATGCCGTCCAGCACTGAGTCGAACTCATTGCGGAACATCAAAAAGACCACCAGCACCGCCAGCCCTTTCAGCGCCTCCTCGATGATGGGCGCGACGATGGAGGTGGTGCCAAAATCTGCTGCACCTTCCGAGCCGGTCAAAATGTAAATGCCTATCCCAAAGGCGGTATTCAAAATATAGGCGCCTCCGCCCGCAATGACTACGCCCCACATAAACGCCGCGCCGAGCAGGAGTTTTGGCTCCTTCTCGTAGCGGTCCAGCCAATAGACGAACGCCGCAAACACGAACATCGGCACAAACCCAAAGAAAAACGCTCCCAGCAATGCCATGGCTCCTCCAGTTATGATTGAAAATTCAGGCGGGTTCTTTCGATACGCGTTTCCTCGAACGCGATGCCCAACACATCCAACACTTCTTCGGGGCGTCCCGTTGCGCCCTCTTTGGCGGCGAGTTTCATCAGGATTTTTTCTGCCTTCCCTTCCGCTGAAGAGACGACGGCGAGGGATTCGATCAACGGACGCAGGTCGTATTGCTTGCCGCGGCGGGTGCGGAGGATGGATTCGGCGTCCATCACGGAATCAACCTTCCGCTTCAGTTCGGACCCGTCAACGGGTTCCGCCAAAGTGACCTCATACTCCGCCGAGACCACCCGAGTCTGCAGGGCGGGCGCGTGATCATCCACCTGCTCGATGGCGAGCACTTGAATGCCCGGCGGAAGGGTCGCCTGAAGTGTATCGCGCAAACCCTCCAGCGGTATATCCCTCTCCAGTTTCATATCGAGCACTTCACAGCGGGAGGAAAAACCGAGGGGCAGCGCCGCCGCCATGCTGATTTTGGGTTGGGGGTGGAAGCCCTGCGAGTAGGCGAGCGGAAGTTCGGCGCGGCGGGCGGCGCGTTCCCATAACTTGTGCAGGTCGAGATGACCGGTGTAACGCAGCGCACCCTGCTTGGAAAACGTGATTTGGATTCGCATTGCTTACTCACCTTACGCGGTGGCGCGAGATTCATCTCGCGTTTTCAGGCGACATGAATGTCGCGCTACGAGAAAACTGCGTAACATCAGTTACTTATTCGGAGCGCCGTTGACCTTCAGCCAGCGCCGGATGGGATGCGCCGACTCGCGATAGCGTTCGTATGTGTGTTTGGGGATGCGGTGATACAGGTTATGCTGACGAAGCGCATCTTCCTGCATATTGTCCAGCGCCGATACGATGGAACAGAACGCTTCGATTTCCTGCGCCACCAGGTCGTCGAGCGAGACATGGCTGTACCTCTCGACTACCCATTCAGCCGTGGCGTTCGCATCCAACAGGGGGGAGCCGAAATCGGGATAGCCAAACTCATCGAGAAAGGCGTCCAGCGCGGATTGAGTCTTGCAGGGAGTATAGGGTTGATGATGCAGGATTTCGTGCATCCGGTCGGCGAGGTATTGCTCGTGCGCCCAGATGTAAGCCAGGGCGTCCTTGACCGACCACTTCCCGGCGACGCCCTTGAGCGTCATGCGGCGCGCGTAACCGACGCGGTTCAGCAGCTGCTCGAAGCGGTCACGTTCGTACAAGACGCGCTCGACAAAAATCTCCCGGTGGCGAACATTGGACATTAATCCCCCACCAACGGCAGACTGGTTACTGCTGACTGTTTATTGTTCACTGGACTTTTCACATCCGGGCATTTCCAGCCCTCGCCGGGGTTCTCGCGGCGCAGACCGGCAAACGTCGGCAGGATGCCGCAGGCATAGCAGTTCAGACGGCAGTCCACGCGGATTTCACCCTCCAGCGACATGCGGAAATCCTGGAACAGGAAGTTCTTGCGCACTGCGGCGGTGATATGCTCCCAGGGGAAGACCTCGTCGGTGCGGCGCTGGCGGTGAGTGTAGAAGAGCGGGTCGAGTCCGTGTTCGGCGAAGGCTTCCATCCAGGCGTCGTACTTTTTGCCTTCCTGCCAGGCGTCGAACTTCGAGCCTTTCTTCCACGCGGAATAGATTACCTCCGCCATGCGGCGGTCGCCGCGCGAGAGCCAGGCTTCGAGGAACGAGTCTTCGGCGTCGGTCAGGCTGAGTTTGATGTTCTTGTCGCGGTACAGCTCGCGCTTGAGCAGTTCCTGCTTGGCGCGGATTTGTTCGGGCGTGTCGCACGAGACCCACTGAAAGGGCGTCTGCGATTTCGGCACGAAAGTGCTGACGCCGGCGTGCAGTTTCGCCTTCCAGCCAATGACCTTGCGTCCCTCGGCAATCACCCGCTTGCACAGGTCGGCGATTGCCTGCACGTCCTCCAGCGTCTCGCTGGGGTGACCGATCATGAAGTACAGTTTGATGGTCGTCCAGCCGCGGCGGTAGATTTCGCGCGTGGTGTTGATGATGTCTTCATCGGGGATGAACTTATTGATGATGCGGCGCATCCGTTCGGTGGCGGCTTCGGGCGCGAGCGTGAACCCGCCGGAGCGGCGGTCCTTCAGCCTCTCCATCAGGTCAATCGAAACAGACTCGATGCGCAGCGAAGGCAGGGAGACCTTGAGATGTGTCCCGCCGAATTTTTCGCCGACCTTCGTCACCAGTTCCAGCACATGAGTATAGTCGGAGGAAGACAGGGACAGGAGCGCCAGCTCCTCGAAGCCCGTGTTCTTCAACGCCTCTTCCGCCGCCTGCAGGACTTCATCCACGCTTCGTTCGCGGACAGGACGCGTGATCATCCCGGCGTGGCAGAATCTACACCCGCGCGTGCATCCGCGCATGATCTCCACCGAGACGCGGTTGTGGACGATGTCCACGTTGGGGACGATGAATTTGGTCGGCGGGGGAGGCAGTTTGGCGACGATGCGCTTGGTGATGACCTTCGGCACATCGGCGGCGATGGGTTCGATGCGGGCGACCGTGCCGTCGTCGAGGTAGGTGGTTTCGTAGAAGCGGGGGACGTAAACCCCTTGAATTTTTGCCAATTCACGCAGTACATCCTCACGGTGGCAAGTGGAAAGTGGATTATTGCTTTCTACTTTCCACTTTTTAACGACATCAATGATCTCGTGGATGACTTCCTCCCCTTCTCCAATCACGAATGCGTCAATGAACGCGTGCATGGGTTCGGGGTTCATGCAGGAGTGCCCGCCGGCGATGATGATGGGATGACTCTCGTCCCGCTCCGCCGAACGGACAGGGATGCCCGCCAGGTCGAGGATGTTGAGGGTGTTGGTGTAGAGGGTCTCGTAGGGGAGGGTAAAGCCGATGAGGTCGAAGCAGGCTAAGGGTCGTTTTGATTCGAGCGCGTAGAGCGGAATCCTGTGTTCGCGCATGAGCGCTTCCATGTCCAGCCAGGGAGCATAGGCGCGTTCGGCAAGCGCATCCTCCCGCTGGTTGATTTGGTCGTAGAGGATCTTCAGCCCCACGTTTGAGACGCCGATGTCGTAAATATCGGGGAAGACGAGAGCGACGCGCGTTTGGACGGAGTCCCAGTCCTTTTGGATGCTGTTGAGTTCGCCGCCAACGTAACGACCGGGCTTTTGTACCTTTAAGAGGATACGGTCGAGTTTTCGTTCGATTTGTTCGGGAGTAAGCATGAGCGAATTATAACAAGGTTTATCGGAATATCGCGGATGGCGTGTGCGGGCGGTGGATGAGAGTAGGACATTTGTCCGCTTTTCAGACCTGTAAGGCACTTTACTATGGAAGTCTGCGCGGGGCGGTCATAGAATTTTCACTACGCTGTGCAATGCGTGATGGGCGTTCTCTAACGCCGAAGGCATTGCGCGAGGATCACACTCGTTATTTTCGTGATCTGCTGATTTTATAACCCAAAAAAGGAGAAGTTCCCATGAAGAGAGTTGTCTTTTTATTGCTTGTGGCGGTCCTGGCATTGACCGCCTGCGCCAGCCCGGTACCCACGGAACCGCCTGCCGCCGCGTCGCCTGAACCAAGCCCCACGCCGGTGGTGGTTATTCAAACCGTGCTGGTGGAGCCTACTCAGCCGCCGCCTACTGAAGTGCCACCGACGCCGGTACCTCCGACCCCGCAGCCGATTGTGGTGACGGTGGTGGTCGAGCCCACTCAGGCGCCCGCCGCTCAACCTGCCGCGCCTACCGCCGCCGCCAATGCCCCCATCACGCTCGACCCTGCGCTGGGCAAGGGCGTGTTCACGAACATGACCATTTCCAGCGCCAACCTGACCCTGCGCTGTGCGCCGCGCGAAGTCGTGTTCAACATCACCACCTCCAACCCCGACATCGTGGATGTGCTTTTCTTCTATCGCATTATGGACCTCAAGCGGTTGTATCAGAAGGACTATAAGAACTTCGGCAAGATGACCGCCAATGGCAACGGCAACTTTACCCTGGTCTTCAAGGGCGAAGACGTTCACCCCAACCTGCGCATTGACGGCTCGTGGCTGGACTTTCAGTTTGTGGGCTTGGCGAAATCGGGCAACGTGGTGGACCGCTCGCAGACCATCGAATCGCAAATCAAGTACACCTTCGACTGTCCGTAACCGGACGGCAGCCCCACTGAGGACAGGCGCAAGCCTGTCCTTTTAGTTTTCCTCTTCGTCCCAGCCTCCCCCATAGACCCTTTGCACCGCGCGCTCGATTTCTTCGTCGGTGTGCTTGTCGCACGCCACCAGCGGACGGTTTGCCCCTTTCACTTCTTTGCCGCCGGCGCTCATCACCTTACTGCCGATATATTTCCCCTCTGCATCGTAGGCGACCAGCAGCTGGAACAGATTCCCGCACACGATACAGCCATGCACTTCGCTTTTGCCTTTGGTTTCCGACATGACCTCTCCGTTCGTTATTCCGTCAACGCCCCGACCAGTTCGCGGCAAAAATCGGGAATATCCGCCACGACCCGCCCCCAAACCTGATTCCGCTCCCGAAACGCCGCTTCATCCACCCAAACCGCGCCGGCGTTGACCAAGTCATCGCGGATGCCGGTGGAGCCGGTGGCGCGCTGTCCCTTGCGGATGATGCCCGCTGAAATGGCAATCGAACCGCCGTGACAAATGATGCCGATCACCTTGCCTGCCTCATCCATCGCCTTGACAAGCGTTTTGACGGCATCGTAGCGGCGCAGTTTATCGGGCGCCCAGCCGCCGGGCAGGATGAGCGCAAACAGGTTATTGGGGTCGAGCTCATCAATTCTGGCATCGGGGGTGATGATGAGTCCGTTCTTGCCGCGCACGGGCTTCAGGTCGAGCGCGGCGGTGAGTACCTTTGCGCCCTCCTCCTGCAGGCGCATGAGCGGGACGTAGTACTCCAGGTCCTCCACACCTTCGGCGACCAGCGTCGCAATGGTTTTGTTTTGTAATTGCATTTTCTTCCTCTTTCTTCTTATCGCTACTCGCCAATGATTTTCACCAATACCCGCTTCCTTCGCCTGCCGTCGAATTCGCCGTAAAAAATCTGCTCCCACGGACCGAAATCCAACTGCCCGTTGGTCACCGCCACAACCACCTCGCGCCCCATGATTTGGCGTTTCATGTGAGCGTCGGCGTTGTCTTCACCGGTGTCGTTGTGGCGGTATTGGCTGACCGGTTCGTGCGGGGCAAGTTTCTCCAGCCACCTCTCGTAATCCTGATGCAGACCACTTTCATCGTCGTTGATGAAGACGGAGGCGGTGATGTGCATGGCGTTCACCAGCACCAGCCCTTCTTTCACGCCGCTTTCCCGAACGGCTGCCTCGACTTCGCGCGTGATGTTGACAAATCCCCTGCGGGAGGGGATGTTGAACCAGAGTTCTTTGCGGTAGGATTTCATAGACATGTCACATGACCTTTTTGTTATTTGAGATTGTACTAGACTCTTGTCCGTCATGGGAGCCATTCCTGCTGTCAGGTACGCTCAAATCGGCGCAAGATGAGGTATATAATCCATCGAGATATTGACTTCACACTCAGGAGATCGAAATGAAAAAATATCTATTAATTGTCCTGCTTCTTGGCGCGCTCCTGCTTTCCGCTTGCGGAGGCGGCGCCGAGACTTCAACTCAAACTGCCGCGCTGGACCCCGTCCCTGCCGACTATGCCGGCAAAACCAATCCCCTTGGCGCCGACGCCGCGATCGAAGGCGCAAAAGTGTTCAAATCCAACTGCGAGGCGTGCCATGGACCGCAAGGTCACGGCGACGGTCCCGTTGGGCAGGCGCTCGACCCCAAGCCCAAGAACCTTTCCGAACTTGCGGCGCAGGTCGGCGATGACTATCTCTTCTGGCGCATCTCCGAAGGCAAGCCCGGCACATCCATGGTTGCCTGGAAGGGCATACTCACGGATGAACAAATCTGGCAGGCGGTGGCGTTCATCCGCACTTTGAAGTAACTCACCTTACGCGAAACGTCCCGAAGGTTCTCGCAAATTGTGCCTATTTTCCAGTCAAACCTTCGGGACGGTGCGTAACATCCGTGAAGTAAATAGCGAAGCAAACAAAAAAGCAAGGAGTCTCACCAATCAGGAGACTCCTTGTTTTCTTTTCCGGGCTTCTTTACCGTACAAATTTTGAGCAGCGTTCATTTTCAACGCATATGTCGCGGATTTAGCGGATTTCGCTGATGTTTTTTCAACAAAAATCCGCGCCATCCGCCTAATCAGTGCAATCCGCGTTGAGGCTTTCACCGCTGTATGGCAGCAAATTGCGGGCGGAAATCTGGCGCAGAGGAGTGTCCAATGTCGTGGGCTTAGCCACAGAGAGCGCAGAGATTTTGAGATTTTTCTCAGGGATCTCTGTGAGCTCTGTGGCAGAACAATCTTTAGCCCATTCTTTCAGACACTCTCTGGCGCAGAGTGTTCGTGAATTTGTTGGTATTCGGAGTAAAATCGCTTCATGCACCTGAACCCTGCCGACCTGCGCCGCGTCAGCGTTTTTCGGGAAGCCACCGACGAGGATTTGCAGTTGTTCCTCTCCCAAGCCATCCTGCGGACAGTGGAAGAGGGCGAGTTCTTCTTCCTGCAGGGTGACCCGGCAGTGTTTTTCTATATCCTGGTATCGGGCAGGGCAAAGTTACTGCAATCCAACGCGGCAGGGCATCAGGTCAATTTGCGGACCATCAACGAGTGGCAGATGTTTGGCGCGCTCGGCGCGGTGAAGCCGGGCGCGGTCTATCCCGCCACGGCGCAGGCTTTGGAACCCTCCACCGCGCTCGCCATCGAGAGCGCCTTTCTGCACGAAGCCTTGAAGACCCGTCCCTACCTGAATTTTGGATTGATGCAATTGATGACCGGTTACATTCAAGAGATGCAGGAACGCTACCGCGAACTGGCGACCGAACGCGTGGAACGCCGCATCGCCCTGACCGTTTTGCGGCTTGCCTCGCAAGTTGGCAAACGGCTCGCCGGCGATGAAATGATGATCGAACTGCCCCTCTCCCGCCAGGATGTGGCGGAGGCTTCCGGCACGACCATGTTCACCGTCAGCCGGGTGCTGGCAGAGTGGGAAAGGCGCGGGTTGGTGGAAGCAGGCAGAGAGCGGGTCTTGATCCGCAATCCGCATGGGCTGGTGCAGATTGCCGAAGGGTTGAATCCGTAATCGGCGTGGAATGAGGCGCACAGGCACGCAAATCCCGCGTGCTTTTTTGTTCCTGTTTGCGCTGGCGCAAAGAAGGAAATCGAAAAAGGGGGTATGGTGAAGATGTGGATGTTTGTCATTTTCCTCAAGCCCAAACTACAGTGGAAGAGACGCTTGCCCGCCTTCCCGCCGCCATGAGCGTCTTTTGGGCGTCGAAAACAGGTTGTGTGGGTTGTTTTCTGGCGCGGTTTTGCACGCTGGAATATGTGGCGCAGGTATATGGGCTGGACTTGCAGGAATTTCTCGACGAACTTCGTACTTCCAATCCATCTTTACCCAAGGAGAAGATACAATGAGGCTGTTAAAGTTTGTTGCGTTCGTTTTGATTTTGGCGGGGGTGCTTGCTGCCTGCTCGCCCAAAGCCGAGACGGTGAACACCGAGTATGTCCTGACCACCGCCCTGCGCGACGGCAAATTTGTCTATCTGGGCGTGGACGGCGGCATCAACGGCGTGGTCAACCCCGCCCTGCACGCCGAACCCGGCGAGCGGATTACCGTGATGCTGGTCAACAGCGGGGAAGGCAGACACGACATCGTTTTTGAAGGACTCAATGTCAAATCGGACGTGGTGACGAAGAAGGGCGAGACCACTTCCATCACCTTCACGGTGCCAAATCAGGAAGTCGCCATCAAGTATTACGACTCGACGCATGAGAAACTGGGGATGAAGGGCGTCCTGCTGGTGGGCGCGGCAAAAGCGGAAGGCGCTGAAAGCGCGGCGCCGCCCGCTCCGACGGCGGAACAGCCAGCCGGGCTGTACGAGAAGGAACTCGCCGTGCAAGCCATTCAAAAGGGCGGGTGCGTGGCATGTCACATCATCCCCGGTGTGCCGGGCGCGGTGGGGACGATTGGTCCCGACTTGAGTAAAATCGGCGCGGATGCGGCAGACCTCATCGCCACAGGCAAATACACCGGCATGGCGAAAACCCCCGAAGAGTACATCACGGAGTCCATCCAGTCGCCGGACGCGTTCATCGCTCCCAACTGTCCGACGGGTCCGTGCGTCAAGGGCGTGATGCCTGCTTCGCTGGCGCAGACCTTGAGTGCGGAGGAATTGGACGCGGTGGTGAAGTACCTCGCTTCGCTTCCAGACGGGGCGGCGGCTTCTGCAACCGAATCCGGCTCCGGCGGAGAGACCGAAGCGCCCGCGCCCCAGGGTGAGGCTCCCGCGCTCACAGACGAGGAATTCGCCTGGGCGAAGCAGACCTTCTTCGAGCGCTGCGCAGGTTGTCATGGCACGCTGAGAAAAGGGGCAACGGGTCCCGCTCTCACGCCCGATAAGACCCTGCCCAAAGGCACGGCGGGACTGGCGGCAATCATCTTCAACGGCACGTCGCGCGGCATGCCCGACTGGGGCAAGCAGGGCGTGTTTACGCAGGAGCAGACCGAGATCATGGCGAAGTTCCTGCAAAACGAACCGCCTGCTCCGCCCGAACTCTCGCTTCAGCAGATGAAAGATTCGTGGCAGTTGATTACGCCCGTTGACCAGCGCCCGACCTCGCCGCAGACCAAGCGCAACATCGAGAATTACTTCATCGTCACCCTGCGCGACGCGGGCAAAGTGGCGGTGATTGACGGCGACACGAAGGAAATCGTCAGCGAGGTGGACAGCGGCTATGCTGTGCATATCACCCGCATGTCTGCCAGCGGACGCTACGCTTACGTCATCGGGCGCGACGGACGCCTGGCGCTGATTGACCTGTGGATGGAGAAACCCGAAGTCGTGGCGCGCGTGCAGACCTGTTACGACGCCCGCTCGGTGGAAGTGAGCAAGTACGAAGGTCCTGAAGGCGATTACCGCGACAAGTACGCCATCACGGGCTGTTACTGGCCTCCGCACTTTGCCATCCTCGACGGGCAGACGCTCGAACCGCTCAAGGTGGTCTCCAGCCGCAGTTACACGGTGGATACGGGTGAGTTCCATCCCGAACCGCGCGTGGCGAGCATCCTTGCCTCGCAGTATCATCCCGAATGGATTGTCAACATCAAAGAGACGGGCTTGATTTGGATTGTCAACTACACCGACTTGCACAACCTGTCCGTCAAGCAAATCGAAGCCTCCCGCTTCCTGCACGACGGCGGGCTGGATTCCACGCACCGTTACTTCCTCGTGGCTGCGAATCAATCCAACCAGATCGCGGTGGTGGACTTGAAGGAGAACACCCTGACCGCCATCGTGGACGTGGGCAAAGTGCCGCACCCCGGGCGCGGCGCAAACTGGATTGACCCGCAGTTCGGTCCCGTGTGGAGCACGCCGCATTTGGGCGAAGCCTCCATCGTCTCGGTGGCGACCGATCCCGTTGGTCATCCCGCGGATGCGTGGAAGGCGGTGCGCACAACGCCTTTGCCCGGTTCCGGTTCGCTCTTCATCAAGACCCATCCCAACAGCAAATGGATTTGGGTGGACATGACGCTCAACTCGGACCCCGTGCTGGCGCGCACCATCTGCGTCATTGCCAAAGCCGACCCGTCCAAAACCTACAAGTGCTGGGAAGTGGGAACCTACGGGCGCGCCGTCCACTTTGAATACAACGCCGACGGCACGGAAGTGTGGGTGAGCCTGTGGGGCGACGCCGCCAAACCCGGCGAGACGGGCGAGATCGTCATCTACGACGATGCCACGCTGGAAGAGGTGGCGCGCATCAAAGACCTGATTACCCCGACCGGCAAGTTCAATGTCCACAACACGGTGAACGATATTTACTAACTCATGTTACGCACCGTCCCGAAGGTATGGCTGGAAAACAGGCGCAATTTGCGAGAACCTTCGGGACGTTTCGCGTAAGGTGAGTTACTAACTCCGAAACACAGCCCTTGACTTTGGCCTTTTGATGAAGGCAGTTGAAAAGAGGAAGCCTTCTGAGTAGAGTTATGGTTGCGAAACCAGACTCTTACAGGAGGCTTCCATGGTTAAGAATAGCACACAACCGACGCTATTGGTGAAGTTATTTGAGTTGTTGGAAAAGCATCGGGGGGCATTTGGACAGGGGCGAGTGTATTGGCGGAATGTGGGGTTGGTGATTGGGGAGGTTTTCAATTTTGGTCGGCATACGGTAACGCAAGGGTTGATGGCGTTAGGGATGACGGATGGGGATTGGAGCGGCTGGTATCGGTTGTTCAGCCGAGGACGGTATGATGAATTGAAGACTGCCCGGGTGATGATCCGGGAGACAATCCAGCACACCGCGCTGGAGGAGCCGTATGTGGTGGGAGCGGATGGGGTTCAGATCCCCAGGAGCAGTTTGAGAATGCCCGGGACGGGGTGGATGAAAGCGCCGCGGACGCCGGTGTTCAAGGTGGGGATCCACCGGGCGCAACGGTATGTGCATGGTGCCTGGCTAACGCCAATGGAGGGGGGCTATAGTCGTGCCATTCCGTTGCGCTTCCTGCCTGCCTTTCCGCCCAAGGCGAAGCCAGCGGCTGAGCCGCCGCGGCGAGAGTGGGAAGCAGGGGGTGCTTTTCTGCACTGGGTGCGGCAGGAGTTGGACAATGCCGGACGGGAAGAGCAATTACTCCTGTCGTTGGAAGATGGCTCGTATGACACGCTGAATTTCTGGCGTAATCTGCCGGAGCGAACAGTACTGGCAGTGCGAACAGCCCGTAACCGCCGCCTGTACTACCTGCCAGACAAGCACCCAGGACCCGGGCGGCCTGCCAAGTATGGAGCCTTGGCCCCTCATCCTTGCGAGTGGTTACATAAGGGGATCACCTGGCAGAAGCGGGACGTGTTGGTGCGTGGACGCGTGATCCAGATGAAATTCCAAGTGCTGGGACCCTTCGTGCGGGAAGGCTTGCCGGATGTCCCCCTGTTCCTGATCGTCGTGAAAGGCATGCACCGCAAGGTCGGCAAGCGCCGACCTCATTTCAAGCACCGCAAGCCTTCCTTCTACCTTGTCTCGGCCTTCCAGGTCAACGGCGAATGGCAACTGCCGCTCCCCATCGAGATCCTTCTCGCCTGGCTCTGGCAGCGCTGGGAACTCGAAGTTGCCCATCGGGAGATGAAGTCCGGCTTCGGCATTGGCGAGAAACAATGCTGGAACCCCCGCTCCACCATCACTTCCGTCCAGTGGAGTGTCTGGGTCTATGCTCTCCTGTTGTTGTCGGCTTATCGAACCTGGGGGTTGCTCGGCGCTCCTCCCATCTCTACCCGCTGGTGGCAGGGCGCCAAACGCTGGTCTTTCAACACCCTCTGGCGACAATTCCGCGCTGCCTTCTGGGGAGCCACTGAATTTCAGTCCATTTGGACACGAACCCCAGACAACTGGCTGAAAAAAGAAGCTTTCCTGATCGGTTTGTCCAATTCCATCGCCGCTTCTGCCCGTATCTAACGTAAAAAGGGCGCTCTCGCACCCTTTTTACTCCATCTTTCTCCTGCCCAACTTTGCTCAAAGAGCCAAAGTCGAGGGCTTTTATTTGGAACATGCCTCGCACACTATGGTGGCGTCACAGGCGTTCTTCGATGCATCCTGAAGCGTTTACCTCAGAAACGACCCTGCGCTCACGAAAATCTCCATCAGCGATTTACGTTCCTGCAGGTCGTCCACATACACGCCGTTGTTGCCGCGCGAGGAGTGGATCATCGTCCAGCCGCCCAGGCTCATGCCGACGTGAGTGATGTTGCGTTTACTGCCGCCCTCGCCAAAGAACAACAAGTCGCCGATTTGATAGGGCGGTTCGACGGGCTTCGCGGCGGCGTGCTGCATGTCGGCGTCGCGCGGGATGTCCACGCCGGCCCAGCGGTGCAGGAGCCGCACAAAGCCCGAGCAGTCAATGCCGTTACCGCTCGTGCCGCCCCATAAATACGGCACGCCGATCATCCGCTTCGCATCTGCGACCATCAGTTTGCGCTTCTCTTCGATTTCTTGGGGGATGTCTGCCAGCGCGCGCAGATTCGACGCCCGCACCCATCCCTCCCGATTTGCCTTGACGAACGCCCAATCGCCCCGCTTCTCCTCCACGCTGACGCCTGTCCCGCTGACGAGACGCGTCACCACCCCGGCGGTTTCTTGCGGCTGTTCGCGCACCTCCATCGAGGGCGCGAGGACAAGGTGCGTCGGCGCGGGCGGTGTCTCTTCGCTCAGGTAACGGCGATATACCCAGCCCAGGTAGCCGTCGGCTTGACGGACGAAGACCCAGTTGCCGCTTTCGTCCAACACCTCCAGTGGTGTGCCGAAGTACAACTCGCTGGAGAGAGGCATGCCGAACGTCGGTTTTTCGTACAGCCCGGTGAGGTTCGTCGCCACGTGGAGGCGGGGATGAGTCTCAGCGTTGAGAATGCGTATCGAAACGGTATCCAGCTTTCGGTCGGGGAGGATGCGGGGTAATTCGTCCAGTTGCGAGGCGTCGAGGACGCGTCCGCTGAGGACGAGGGTCTCATTCGATTCGGAAACGATTTGCACGTCGAAGAGAGAGGTGCGGGGGTCAACAGTTTTGGCGTATTCTTCGAGGGGAGTGGTCATGGAGCGATTGTAACGAGTTGTGTTAAGATAGGCAATATGCCGTACATCACCATCAACGATGCAAGCATTTACTACGAAGAGTATGGGCAGGCGGCGGGGACGCCCATCCTGTTGATTCACGGTTCGACGATTGACAGCCACACCGATTGGGACGCGGTCATTCCGGCGCTGGCAAGGGAGTATAAAGTCTTTGCGCCCGATTGCCGTGGTCATGGAGGCTCGAACAATCCGCGCATGAGTTACTCGTTCCGCGAACTGGCGGATGATGCGGCGGCGTTCGTGCGGGCAATGGGATACGAGCAGGCGCACATCATCGGTCACAGCAACGGCGGCAACGTGGCGCTGGTGACGGCGGTGGAACACCCTGAAGTAACGCGGACGTGCATTCCGCAGGCGGCGAACGCTTATGTGACGCGTTACCTGGTGGAACGCGAGCCGAAGGTGTTCGACCCCGACCGCGTGGAACGCGAGGCGCCCGAATGGCGCGATGAGATGATCCGCCTGCACGAGGCGGTCAACGGCGCGGGCTACTGGCGCGACCTGCTGTGGCTGACAATGAAGGAAATCCTCTCCGAGCCAAACTACTCGCCCGCCGATCTGGCGCGCGTGAATGTGCCGATGCTTGTCATTCAGGGCGCGGAAGACAAGGTCAATGCGCCGGATGAACACGCCCAATACATCGCCGCGCACGTTCCGAACGCCGAGTTGTGGATTCCCGAAGGGACGGGGCACAATGTCCATCAGGAGCGCAAGGAGGAATGGGTGGAGAGGGTGTTGGAGTTTTTGAGGAGGAGGGGGTGAGGGGGGAAATGATGAATGATGAAGGATGAAGGATGAAGGATGAAAGAAGAAAGAAGAAAAAAGACAAGTTCTTGACGTTGAGTTTTTGTGATTTTCACGGTGAAAATAGAAAATGAAATTACACTGGGAACCGATCAATCTTGAATTGCGGACGACGTTCCGTGTGGCGCATGGGGCAAGCGACGTGCGCCGGAATGTACTGGTCTATCTCGATGAGGGGGTGGGGGAGGCGGCGGCTGTGCCGTATTACGGCGAGACGCAGGAGGGGATTATCGCGTATTTGAAGTCGGTGCCGGCGTTGGGCGATGACCCGTTCGATTTGGACGGCGTCCTGGCGAAACGTCCCGCCGGTTCGCGGGCGGCGCGCTGTGCGATTGACATCGCTTTGCACGATTTGTGGGGCAGGCGGCTCGGTCAGCCGTTGTATCGTCTGCTGGGGTTGAATCCGAAGAACCTGCCGCTGACCTCCTTCACCATTGGCATGGATGCGCCTCCCGTCATGGCGGAGCAGGCGAGGGAGTCGGGGCATCCGATTCTGAAGGTCAAGTTGGGCGGGGAGGAGGACGAGGCGAGGGTCAAAGCCATTCGGGCGGCGACCAGCGCCCGGTTAAGGGTTGATGCGAACGCAGGCTGGAGCCGCGAGCAGGCGCTGCGTCTCATCCCGCGTCTGGCAGAGTACGATTTGGAGTTGATCGAACAGCCGCTGGCGGTGGACGATGTGGAGGGATATTTCTGGCTGAAGGAGCGGCTGAACGCCTTGCGGGTGAACCTCCCGATTTTTGCCGATGAGACGGCGAAGAACTCGCACGATGTGGCGAAACTGGCGGGCGCAGTGGACGGTGTGGTGGTGAAGACGATGAAGAGCGAGGGCATCCGCGAGGCGCTGAGGATGATTCACGCGGCGCGGGCGCACGATATGCAGGTGATGGTCAGCTGCATGGTCGAGTCGTCGGTGGGGGTGACGGCGGCGGCACACCTGGCTCCGTTGTGCGATTACGCCGATTTGGATGGACCTTTGCTCATCAAGAATGACCCGTATCGCGGACTGCGCTACGACGGCGCGAAGATGTCGCTGCCCGAGGGTGCAGGGCTGGGGCTGGAGAGACGATAAAAAGCAGATGGGTGCGCCGCACTTTTTCATTCAGCGGCGGGCTCGCTGCCAATACCCACCACAGGAACAGAAGGCATAGAGTCCTTTCCATCCGTCATTTTCGCCTATTCCCGGGGATTGTGTCCAGATATGACAGTCAAAAACCGCGTCAAGGCGGATGCCAGTCCTTTGATCTGTGCTACGGCGCGGATGCGGGCTTTCTCGGCAGCACTCACGTTAGGAGTGTCCGACATAATCGTTACCAATAACGCTTTTTGCCCTGTTTGTTTTTTTCATCGAGGGTGGCTTTGCTCCATTTGTAGCCTATCAATGCCGCCACACCACCTAGCAACGCTCCAATTGGTAATACCAGCCAACCAACAACAATCGCTTGCCATCCTCCAGCGGTTGCATAAATAGCTGGCATACATCGGATCAAAAAAAACTGCCATTGCAACGTACTTACGATATCGCTGAGAATTCCTGTCCCCAAATTAAATAACATACCAAACAGAAAAACATTATGTTGAGAACACAATTTACACCTTGCTCCCAACCACCATGTAAAACCGATCAGCAATAGAAAGCCGAACATGGTAGGATACGCCCCCTTTATGCTCCATTCCAGCCAAGCCACTTTGTGGCAAGCATAAAATATTCTTACACCGATATCTAGCAAGATGAGCAATGTAGCCGCCACTATCAAAAAGTAAAAATGGGAAGAGATTAATTTCCAATCTTTCATATTCATCCCAATAGTGCCATTATTGCTGGTATTGCTACGAGCAACGTTAATACTATAAACCCAACGACAAATATTTTCTGCTGGGTATTCATTCCGTTCCACCAATCTTTTACAGATTGTATCTTCTGGTCAATTGGAAACAGTTCATAATAGGGACCTGTTCTATCCCTTTGCTGACAAATGAAATTTACGACGGTAGAAGGTCCGTCTTTGAATACTTTGGCGATCACAATTGGTACACGAACAAGGGCCTCAAAAAGAGGTCCAGCAGATGCATAAGGCGTACTTTGTTGAGCAACATATGCTTGGTCAATAATGTCGCCCACGTCTGGACCACCAACGGTTTCGGGATTGGGCATCACCGGCTCTACAGCATCAGCCGCCTCACAAATGCCATTTGCAACATCCTCACCTGAAATCGCCGGCGGTGTCGCTGTGGGTGCAGGTATCGCTGTTGGAGTAGGAGCAGGACCAATGAAAGTTTGAGCCTTCGGCTTCTCGAGATTCTCCACCGTGCAGGCGGGAGGCAGCGTGACAAACTCCTCCCTCTCACCCTGACGGTACTCCTGCACGGCTTTGCGCGCCTGGTACTCGGCGGCGATGGCTTCGGCGTCCCGTTCCCCGGCGCGGTAGTCTTGGTATGCCCGTTCATCGCGCTGGGGCTTTGCTGCCTTCGCGGCGGCGAGGGCGGCGCCTTCGGCTTCTTCCATGCGTTCTATCTTCGCGTCCTGCCCGCGATGGGAGATGGTTTGTTCCAGCGCGGCTTGCTGCGCGGCAATTTGCGCCAGCAGGTATGCCTGTGCCTTGCGGGCTTCTTCGGCGGCATTCCTTCGTGCGGCTTCGGCTTGTGCTTCCGCCCGTTGACGGGCTTCTTCTTCTTTCCGCTTGCGGCGCTGTTCCA
>DYID01000022.1 GCA_020723805.1 Anaerolinea sp.
TGCTGCGCTATGTCGGCATATTGTCAGAATAATTTGGAAAAGTGCAAAATCTCGCTCCACATAAAGTGAGTTGACATGAAAAAATTCCGGACGCTTCTTTCCGCCCTGACGCTTGTTCTTGCGCTCCTTGCCTGTAACTTCCCCGGCAGCGGGGAACAAGTCCCGCCGCCCGGCGACGTGCAGACCTTTGCCGCGCAGACGGTGGAAGCGCTCCTGGTCACCCCATCCGCTACCGAGCCGCAAGCCATCCTGCCCGAGACGCCCGCCTCAACCTCCACGCCGACGGCTGGCGCCACCGTCACCATCACCCCCACCTACTCCGTGCCAATGCTCCGCCTGCTGGAAAACACCAACTGCCGCAGCGGTCCCGGGCAGGAGTACGAAATCGTGTACACCTACCTCGTCTGGAAGGAATTGGAAATCATCGGCGCCTATCCGCAACTGAACTACTGGCTGGTCAAATCGCCCGAAAGCCCCAGCGGGCAATGCTGGCTGTGGGGCGAATATGCAGAGGTGAAGGGCAGTTACTGGGCTGTGCCGAGCGTCACCCCGCCGCCCACCGCCACCAAAGCGCCGCCCGCCGCGCCCTCCATTCAGGAATGGACCTTCAACTGTAACGTCGGGCAGATGACCGTCTCGATCAAATGGACCGACCGCGCCGCCGACGAAAGCGGCTACCGCATCATCCGCAACGAAGGAACAGCCGCCGAGCTCCCCGCCGATTCCAAATCCTACGCCGAGACGATTCCCTACACGGCAGGCGATAAATTTGTGTACTTTGTCGAAGTCTATAACGCCAGCGGCGCGGTGAGGAGCACGCCCATTCAATTCACCTGCCCGTAGCGTGAGAAAAGTGCAAAAAGGACTTGCCTCGTTCGATGCAAGTCCTTTTTTTTCTTTACGCCTCCAGCGCTTCCTTCACCTTCTTCGTCTGCTTGCCGCGTTCCTCTGTGTTCAAAATCCGTTTGCGGATGCGGTAATTTTGCGGGGTGACCTCTAGCAGTTCGTCGTCGGCGAGGTATTCGATTGCCTCGTCCAGCGACATTTGCCGAGGCGGCGTGAGGCGGATTTCCATGTCGCCGCGTGAGGCGCGCACATTGGTCAGATGTTTCTTCTTGCACACGTTTACGACAAGATCGCCAGGGCGGGCGTTTTCGCCCACCACCATCCCCTCGTACACTTCCACGCCGGGACCATAGAACAGCACGCCTCGTTCCTCCGCCGATTTCAAGGCATAGGCTGTGGTCGTGCCAGCCTCCCACGCCACGAGAGAACCGGTCTGGCGCGTATTCATCGGTCCAGCCATTTCGTCGTAGCCGTAAAAGATGGTGTGCATGACGCCCGCGCCGCGTGTGGAGGTGAGGAACTGATAGCGGAAGCCGAGCAAGCCGCGCGTCGGCACGATAAAGACCATACGCGTCGTGCCCTGACCTGTGTCCTGCATGTCCATCAATTTGCCTCTCCTGCTCCCAAGCATTTCCACCACCACCCCGACGGTTTCATTGCTGGTTTCGATGTGAACTTCCTCGTAGGGTTCGAGCAGTGCACCGTCTTCCGCCTTGTGAAAGATGACCTCCGGGCGCGAAACCTGGAACTCATAGCCCTCGCGCCGCATCGTCTCGATGAGAATGCCCAGATGCAGTTCGCCGCGCCCCGAGACGAGGAAGTTTTCCGCCGTATCCGTTTCTTCCACGCGCAAAGCGACGTTGGTGCGAAGTTCCTCGAACAGACGCTCGCGCAGTTTACGGGAGGTGCTGTACTTGCCCTCCCTGCCTGCAAACGGAGAGGTGTTCACCCCAAACGTCATGCGGACGGTCGGCTCCTCCACTTTGATGGTAGGCAAAGCGACGGGATTGTTGGGGTCGGCAAGGGTCTCGCCGATGGCGATTTCCGCCAGCCCTGCCAATGAGATGATGTCGCCGGCGCTGGCTTCCTCGATTTCAATCTTGTTCAGCCCCTGGAAAGTGTAGAGATACTTGGCGGTTTCGGGCAGGGTGCGCCCGTCGGTGGTGAGACGCGCAAGCCGCTGACCGGCTTTAATGCGCCCGGCAAAGATGCGTCCCAAAGCGGTGACGCCGCGATAGTCGTCATAGCCGAGCGTGGTAACGAGCATTTGCAGGGGGGCATCGGGGTCCACTTTGGGGGCAGGGATGTGCTTGAGGATGGCGTCGAACAGAGGGGCGAGGTCCGGTCCCAAGTCCGGGGTGAGACCCGCCCGCCCGGCAGTCGCCTGGGCATAGAGGACGGGGAAGTCTGCCTGTTCCTCCGTCGCGCCGAGTTCGATGAACAGGTCGAAGGTCTCGTTGAGGACGCGGGCGGGTTCGGCGTCTTTGCGGTCCACTTTATTGATGACCACGATGGCTTTGTGTCCCATCTCGAGGGCTTTTTTGAGGACGAAGCGGGTCTGCGGCATGGGACCTTCAGCGGCGTCCACAAGCAGAAGCACGCCGTCCACCATGTTCATGACGCGTTCCACTTCGCCGCCAAAGTCGGCGTGACCGGGCGTATCCACGATGTTGATTTTGACCGGCTTGCCGCTGGCAGGGTCGTTGAGCGTGATGGCAGTGTTCTTGGCGAGAATGGTGATGCCGCGTTCGCGTTCGAGGTCGTTGGAATCCATCACGCGCTCAGCCACCTGCTGATTCTCGCGGAAGGTGTGCGATTGGCGCAGGAGTCCATCCACGAGGGTGGTCTTGCCGTGGTCCACGTGGGCGATGATGGCGATGTTTCGGAGGTCGGTTCGTTCGATAATCATAGTCTCATATCTTCAGTCTATAGTCTCATAGTCTCATAGTCAAACGGTCGGTAGTCAGCAGTCAAATAGCGATTAGAGCATAAGACTCCAGACTATCAGACTTTAACTATTCAGACTAATACACACAAAAACCCCCGGCGGGGGTGCCGAGGGATGAGGGTCTTTCGGCGTGCGAAAAGTATCTTATCAGAGAGTGGTGATTTTGGGTAGGGATTTACAGGACTGAGAGTGTCTAAAAGAATAGGCTAAAGATTTTTCTGCCACAGGGCTCACAGAGATCTCTGAGAAAAATCTCAAAAGCTCGGCGCTCTCTGTGGCGAGACCCACGACATTGGAAACTCCATGCAGGACTCATCATCCAGCCGGCTTGTTCCCTGTCCGCAAATCGCGATAACGCATCCGCACCTGCCAGACACGAAACGCCGCTTCCAATTGAATCTTGAAAGACATTTTGGACTTCCCCGCTGCACACTCTGCAAAATAGATAGGCATTTCGCCGATTTTGAAATTAAGGCAATATGCCAGATAAGCCATTTCGACCAAAAAGACATAACCGTTCGATTGAATTCGTTCGAAGGGCATTTGTCTCAGCGCTTCGCTGCGCCAGGCGCGATAGCCGGTTGTAATGTCGCGCAGGGGAACTCTCAAGATACTGCGTGCATAAAAATTTCCAAAGGCAGAGAGGCTCTTTCTCCAAACGCCCCATTCCTGATCCACCGAACCGCCGGGAATATAACGCGACCCCAACACCATATCATACTTGTCGAGGAGTTGTATCATGCCAGGCAGCACAGCCGGGTCGTGGGAAAAATCCGCATCCATCTGGACAACGGCTTGCGTATTGGTGTTCAATATCTTTTGGAAGCCGCTCAAATAAGCCGAGCGCAATCCCATCTTGCCTGGACGATGAAGAACGCTGACGCGACCGGGAAAATCGCCGGCGAGCCTTTCCGCCACCAAGCCCGTGCCATCCGGGCTGTTATCGTCTACGACCAGGAGGTGCAAATCCAACGAGAGAGAAAATAACGCAGATGCTAGTTTGGGCAGATTTTCTGCTTCGTTATAGGTAGGAGTAACAACTGTGACGCGCAAAATAATCCCCTTTTGTGGAATCGGGATTCTTGAGATTGATATTCACCGCAAAGTGTTTTGCGAGGCGCGATTATAACACCAACCTCAATTGCCGCCATCCGCAGCATTACGGGGAGTGGTAAGAATAGGCTAAAGATTTTTCTGCCACAGAGATCTCTGAGAAAAATCTCAAAATCACTGCGCTCTCTGTGACTAAGCCCGCGACATTGGACACTCCCCATTACGGTGCAAAGTTCGATGCTGGAGAGCGTCTTTTTTTGTGCGGTAATGGCAGCAAGGGACGAGATTTATCTTCCATGTTTGCGGGTATGAATAAGGGCTTTCTTAGAGAGTGTTTTAAATTTTCTGGTCAGCGCGTAGGCGACGTTCTCCCCTGGCACCGGCCCGCCAGGGCAGGTGTAATGCCGCCTACGGATGCGCAAGAGAGCGCATCCTACGCAAATGACACAAAATAAGGGACTTTTAAAAACACTCTCTTTGGGCAGAAAATGGCACATATGTTAGATGGTATAATTCCAGCCCGTATGACTCAAGAAACCTCCTCCACACAAAAAACCAAAGTCTGCCCCACTTGCGGGACGCGCCTAAGCGATAACGCCACGCGCTGTCTCGTGTGCGGGACGGAATTGACAGCCAAAGCCGAAACAAAATCGAAAAAAGCCGAAATCCGCGCCAGCCGTATGCCCGAAATTACCCTCAGCCTGCCGGCTGCACTCGGCGCATTGGTCATTCTTCTGCTGATTGGCGCGGCGGGCGTGTATTTTGCGTTGAGTTCGGGGATTGCCGGCGCTTCGATTACCACTCCCACCGCTGCAGGCACCCCTACTGCCACTCCCACCATCACCCCCACCCCCACCGAGACCCTGCCGCCCACGCCCATCCCCACCGAAACGCCCCTGCCGCCGTTCGATTACACAGTACGCTCCGGCGATACCTGCGGCGGCATTGCGGTCGCCTTCGGTGTTTCGGTGCAAAGCATCGTCGTGTTGAACAACCTGCCAGCCGCCTGCATCATCAACGCCGGGCAGGTGCTGAAAATCCCTTATCCCACTCCCACGCCTGCGCCGCCGCCCACAGCCATCCCCAACGCCGCGACGCAGACCGCGCAAGCCTGTGAAAAAATTTCCTACACGGTGCAGGCAAACGACACCCTCTCCAGCATTGCGGCGAATTACAACGTCCCGCAGGAGGCGATTAAGTTCTACAACGGGCTTTCCAGCGACAACGTCTTCGTGGGCGTACCGATCGTCATCCCGCTGTGCGAGCGCTTCGCCACGCCAGGACCGACACCCACGCCGACTCTTCCGCCTCCCTACCCCGCCCCGAACCTGCTCCTGCCTGCGGACGGCGCCGCCTTCACCCTCGCCAACGACGTGGTGACCCTGCAATGGGCGTCCATCGGCACATTGCGGGAAAATGAGGCGTATCAAATCATCATCGAAGATGTGACCTCCGCACAGGGCGTGCGCGTCACCGATTATGTGACCGATACGAAGTACATCGTCCCCACCTCCCTGCGCCCGAACGACAACTTGGCGCACGTCTTCCGCTGGTGGGTGACCACCGTCCGCCAGAACGGCGTGGACGCCCAGGGACAGCCAATTTGGGTCTCGGCGGGCGCTCTCAGCGAGAAGCGCGTCTTCTCGTGGGTGGGCGTGGCAGTACAAAATACCCCCAGCCCGTAGCATCCCAAACAGACCACAGCAAGACATCAAACCGCCATGTCGAAGAGGAACGAAGAAAGATGTGGCGGTTTTTATTTGGAGCAACAACATGGACATACGCACATACAACAAACGCGCCTGGAACAAACAGGTGGCAGAAGGCAACCGCTGGACACAACCCGTTGATTCCGAAGCCATCGCCAGAGCGAGGCGCGGCGATTTCAACGTCGTGCTGACCGAGAACATCCCCGTGCCGAAGCGCTGGTTTCCCCCGCTCCAGGGCGCGGAGGTGCTGTGCCTCGCCTCGGGCGGCGGTCAGCAGGGACCGCTACTGGCAGCGGCGGGCGCGAATGTAACCGTCTTCGACAATTCCCCAGCCCAATTGAAACAGGATCAACTTGTGGCGGAGAGAGAAGCGTTGAGTCTCAGAACGGTGGAAGGCGACGCGGCGGATCTTTCGGTCTTCGCAGACGAATCCTTCGACTTGGTCTTCAATCCCGTTTCGACAGTTTTCATGCCAGATGTGCGGGCGGTGTGGCGGGAATGCGCCCGCGTGCTGCGCCCCGGCGGGATTTTGATGACCGGCTCGATGAACCCGGTTCATTACATCTTTGACCTCTACAAAATGGACGAAGGCGTGCTGGAAGTGGCGCATCAAATCCCCTACTCCGACCTGACCAGCCTGCCCAAAGAAGACCTCGACGAACAGATCGAAAAGGACCTGCCGCTCGAATTCGGTCATTCGCTGACCGACCTGCTGGGAGGTCAGTTGGACGCGGGTTTCGTCATCACGGATTTGTATGAGGACTACATGCTCGAATCGCCCCTGCATAACTATCATCCCAGTTACATTGCGACGCGGGCAGTGAAAATGCGGCTGTAAAAGCAACCGCAGGGCTAAAAACCCTGCGGTTGCTTTTTTTATTTGCTTCTGCTGCCGTACAACGGCGAAAACCTTATCGCGGATTACGCTGATTAGGCGGATGGCGTGGATTTTATAAAAATAGCGAAGTCCTCTAAATCCGCGCCATCCGTGTTGGATTTATCGCCCTACGGCAGTTCGTTGACCCGGTCAATGCTCGGCGGAGCAACCGGGCTGAACGTGCCAAGGTAGTTAATGAGCGCCTGCAGGTCATTGCCGCCGTCGAGGCGCGGCGAGGTGACGGTGCGGAAGACGGTGAAGTTATCGCCGCCGTCGGCAAGGAAGTTGTTTACGGTCACCATGTAGGAGGCGTTCGGGTCGAGCGGAACGCCGTTCAACTTCACATTGCTCACCGTAATCGAGACGCACGAGTTGACGGGCGCAGTGGCAGGATTGCCGTCATGGTCAACGAGCGCAAACGACTTGGCAAGATCATAGGTAAAACCCTGAGAGACGCCCAAATGCAGGAAGGGGCGGCTGGAGCCAATCGGCTGACATTGCTGTTTGAGCACGTCAATGATCTGGGTGCCGGTCATGGAGAAGGTAATCAGCGTGTTGCCAAACGGCTGGAAAGCAAACGCCTCGCCAAAGGTGACCACGCCGTCGCCTTCGCCCGCCGACTGAGCATACTTCAGGTCGGTGCGCACGCCGCCCGGATTCATGAAGGCGATTTGGGCGCCGTTCGCGGAAGTCGCCCACAACTGCGCGTCGGCGACGAGGTTGACGGCCGGCGATTCAACGCCGCGGTCTGAGCCGGGCGGGTTGCCGCCGCGATTGATATCGGCGGTGATTGTTCCAACGGGGCGGGTGCCGGCGGCGGCATAGAGCGGCTGCCACTTGGCAATCACCGCGCTGACAGCCGGGTCGGGGGTAAGCGCCGCGCGGTTCACCAGATGGTTCTGCGCGCTGCTCAGGTCACGGCGCACGTCGTTGGTGCGGCGGTCGAGAACGAGATTCAGTTCCGACACAATGCGCCCATACGAGTAGGCGCTGGTGACAATGCGAGGCTGACCCGCCGAGTCGGAAAGCAGACAGTTATACGGCAGGTGGGTGTGACCGGTGACAATGGCGTCAATTTCGGGATCGAGCGCATCATTGATGGCGACAATGGGACCGGAGATGCCCACACAGGCGTTGAAATCGCCGGGAGGAGGCGTCTGTGAGCCGCCCTCATGCAAGAGGACGATAATCGCTTCCACGCCTTGCGCCTTGAGGACCGGCACCAGCGCGTTCGCGGTCTCCGCCTCGTCGAGGAAATCCCAGCCCTGAATACCAGCCGCAGCGACGAGGGTATCGGTCGCTTCAAGCGTCATGCCGATGAAACCGACTTTCACGCCGTCCACATCAGTGATCCAATAGGGCGGCAGGGGCGTTTCACCGGTCGTCTCATTGACGACATTGGCGGCAAGCCACTGGAAATCCGCGCCCGCAAAGGGTTCGGACGGGAAGTAACAGCCGTCCACCGGATGGCATCCGCCGTTCTGCATACGCAGCAGTTCGGTGACGCCTTCGTCGAATTCATGGTTGCCCACGCTGGAGACATTCAGCCCCATCGCATTGAGCGACTCGACCGAAGGCTCGTCGTGGAAGAGACCGGAGAACGCCGGCGAACCGCCAATGAGGTCGCCTGCGGCAACGGTCAGGCTGTGTTCGTTACCGGCGCGCAGTTCGTTGAGTTTCGCCGCCAGGTACTCACCGCCGCCTGCGGCAATGCCGTCCACGGTGCCGGCTTCATTGGGCAGTACGTGACCGTGATAATCGTTGAACGCCAGCAATTGGAGGTCCACCAGTTGATACGGCGGGTCCACGATGGTGCCGCCGCCGAAGTCATCCAGCACCGCACCGCGTGCGCCGATGAACCACAAGCCGATATAGCCGCCCTTGGCATAATGCGACCACGATGTAATATCGCGCACACCGAGCAATTCATCGTTGCGATAGACCTCCACCATGCCGTTGCCATAGGCAATGGCGCGGAAGGTATCGCCATCTTGGAACACAGCGGGAATGTCATCGCCGTATTTGATCCAGCCCTGGGGCCATTCCCACGTCCAAACTTGTACAACCTGATTTTGAGCATCGTAGAGCGCTTCGATAACGCCATTCCCCCAGGTTCGATTGCTTTGCGCCTTGAGTAAAAGGATTTGTTCCGGTGCGCTTTCGCTCACGTTCACAAACGTGACGAAGGCTTCCTGATCCACACCGAAGGCTTCTTTCCAGTAAATATCGGAGTTCGCATCGTTGCTTCGCACTTGCAGTTGTTGATTCACAATGCGGTACTTGACCCGGTTGCCAGACCAGTTATTGCCAAGCCCGCCGTTGGCGCGGTTGAAGTCGTCCAGCACCTTCACATCCGGCGGATACACCGCCTGCGCCGAAGCAGCGATGGGAATAAGAAGCATCGAAAGGATCAGCAAAACAGAAAACAAGCGAACGGTCCTCTTCATACAAATCTCCTCTAGTGATGTTGAAATACGACCTAAAATTCGAGTTTGCTTGTTCCCCTAAACTATGTCCCGCGGCACCTCCTTTCGAAGACAAACATTCACGTTTTCTCGTAACGCGACACATTGTCCCCGCAAGGAGTTCATGTCGCCTGAAAACGCGAGATAAATCTCGCACTACCTCGTAATATCACTTAATTACTGATGTTACGCACCGTCCCGAAGGTTTGGTTGGAAAAGAGACCCAATTTGCGAGAACCTTCGGGACGGTGCAATTATACATACGATTCCCCCCCGCCCGTAAATTTGTAACATGTGAAAAAGTTACAACCCGTCTGCGGCGGAACGGCAGAGCGCCTCGAGCGTCTCCAACAATCTGGACTTCCAATTCTCTCCAAACGAACACCAATAGGATGACTTTCCGCCTCGCACACCCGGACCGAGGTCCGGCAGCCGCTTCCCATCCTTTTCCTCCACTGAAGGCGGATACCGCAATACAATCTGCCCGCCTTCCCAATTGACCGAAGCCAGCCCCGCCCTTTCCGCCCGCAACTTGACCCGCATCTGATACAACAAGTTCTCCACCATCTCCGGCAGCGGACCGAAGCGGTCGTTGAACTCCGAAGCCAGCGCCTCGATCTCCGTCTCGTCGCGCAAATCCGCAATGCGGCGGTAGAGGCGCAGGCGCAAATCCTGGTCTGCGATGTAATCGGCAGGGATGCCCACAGCGAGAGGCAAATCCACATTGACAGGCATGGAAATGGGTTGTTGGAAAGTGGCAAGGGAACTTTCCCACTTTCCACTTTCAGATGTTCCTTTTGCTGTCTCAATTCGTCTTATCTGCCTCACCGCATCCGCCAGCAGGCGTGTGTATAGGTGAAAGCCCACCGCCTGAATGTGACCCGATTGCCGCGTCCCCAACAGTTCGCCCGCGCCGCGAATCTCGAGGTCGCGCATGGCAATCGAATACCCTGCGCCAAGTTGTGTGTTCTCGGCAATGACTTCCAGTCGCTGCTGCCCTTCGGGAGTGGGAGAAAGTTTTCGGTGGCGGAAAAAGTACGAGTAGGCGCGCGCGGCTCCCCGTCCGACCCTGCCGCGCAGTTGGTAGAGTTGAGCCAGCCCGAAGGTGTCGGCGCGGTCCACGATGAGGGTGTTCGCGTTCGGGATGTCCAATCCCGATTCGATGATGGTTGTCGAGAGCAGAATGTCCGTCTCGCCGGCGTTGAAGCGGTGCATCACCTCCGCCAGTTGATGTTCGGGCATCTGCCCGTGACCGATGTCCACGCGCGCCTCAGGGACGAGTTGATTGAGATGCGCCTTCATCGCCTCGATGGTCTGCACGCGGTTGTGGACGAAGAAGACCTGCCCGCCGCGCTCGAGTTCGCGCAGGATTGCCTGCCGCACCAGTTTCGGCGAGTACGGTCCCACGTGCGTGACGATGGGCAGGCGTTCCTCGGGCGGCGTGTTGAGCGTGGAAATGTCGCGCACGCCGGTCAGCGCCATGTAGAGCGTGCGCGGGATGGGCGTGGCGGTGAGGGTCAGCACATCCACCTCCGTGCGGAGTTTCTTGAGGTGTTCCTTGTGGGTAACTCCGAAACGCTGTTCCTCGTCTATGACCACCAGCCCCAAATCCTTGAACTGCACATCGCTGGAGAGCAGGCGGTGCGTGCCGATGACAATGTCAATCTCACCCTTTGCCAGCCCGTGCAGAATCTCGGTCTGCTCGCGCGGCGTACGGAAGCGCGAAAGCATCTCCACCTTCACAGGGAAGGCGGCAAGCCGCTGAAGGAAGGTCTCGTAATGCTGCTGCGCCAGCACCGTCGTCGGCACGAGGATGGCGACCTGCTTGCCGTCCATCACCGCCTTGAAGGCGGCGCGCAAAGCGACCTCCGTCTTGCCGTAGCCCACATCGCCGCACAACAACCGATCCATCGGGCGCGGCGACTCCATGTCGCGCTTGATCTCTGCCAACGCGCGTTTTTGATCTTCCGTCTCCACGTAGGGGAAGGAGTCTTCCAATTCCTTCTGCCAGGGCGTATCGGGCTGGAAGGCGTATCCCTGCACCACGCTCCGCCGCGCGTAGAGGTCGAGCATCTCCTGCGCCACCTCCAGCACCGCTTGCTTGACGCGTCCCTTCTTCTCGTGCCACTCCTGCCCGCCCAGGCGGTCGAGCGCCGGCACAGCCCCCTCCGCACCCACATAGCGCGTCAGGCGGTCTGCCTGATGGACCGGCACAAACAACTGCCCGCCGCCCTCATATTCCACCGCCAGAAACTCGCGCAGGTGTCCATCCAACTCGCGCTGGACCAAGCCGCCAAAGCGTCCGATGCCGTGGTCAATATGCACCACATAATCGCCGACGCGCAAATCGGCATAGACGGACTCGGGCGTCTCGGCAGCCGGTCGCTGACGGGTGCGCGGTTGGGGGCGTTCCCAGCCGAAGATTTCGGAATCGGTGAGGAGGTGCAAGACGACGTGGGAATCATCCCGCAGAACGAAGCCCTCCGAAAGTGACGCTTCGACAAAGACGGGTTGACGGGACTCTGCCCCCCAAGCCTTCGACTCCGCCCAGAGTTCTTCCAGCCTCTTCGCCTGACGCGAAACGATGGCAACCGCTTCATTCTTCGACAACAAGCCTGCCGCGTGATCCACGAACGGCTTCAACCGCCCCGCAAACCTTTCGTCATGCCCAAAGCATTCACCCAGCCCGCCGCCATCCGGCTGGTCCGCAAGGATAGCCGTCGAATGTCCGAGTTCCAGCGTGACGCGCCCCTGCAAATCGTCATTCAATTCCGACCAGGGGATGTAGGGCAGGGGAAAATCTTCGGGCAGGGTCTCTTCTGCGATGCTCTCGCGGCGGAACTTGACCGCCTGCTCCTCCACCTCCGCCGCCATGCTTTCCACCAGCGAAAGGTCGTCTATCAGCGTTAGAGTCTTTTGGGGCAGGTAATCGAGCAGGCTGGCGGGCTGAGGGTGCAGGAGGGGAATGTGAAATTCCGAGTATTCGAGGTTCGCTTCTTCGGCTTCGGCGCGGCGGACGATAAATTCCCTTGCCGGCGTGATGAGAATCGAATCCAATTTTTCGATGGTGCGCTGAGAGGCGGGGTCGAAGCGGCGGATGGTTTCAATCTCATCGCCGAAGAACTCCAAGCGGACGGGCAGGTTTTCGGCGGGAGTCCAAATGTCGAGGATGCCGCCGCGCTTCGAGAACTGACCGGGCTCCAGCACGGTGTTGACGCGCTGGTAGCCGATCTCTGCCCAGGCGTGGGTCAGCACGTCAGGCTGGGCGGTTTGATTGACGGATAACTTTCGGCAGGCTTTGAGGAAGTCGCGCCGCGGCAAGGTGCGAGTTATCAAGGAGCGGACGGAAGCAACCAGCACGGGCGGCGTTGCGGGCTTCTGTGCAAACGGCAGGTGATATTCGGCAAGGGCAATCAGCGTTTGCAGGCGTTCGCGCCGCGTGGCAATGCCCCAAGCGGCTTGTTCGTAGAAAAGCGGATTGGGTTCCGCAAAATGATAGCGCGGCGACTTGATCCAAAATCCCAGTTCGTCGAAGAGGGAAAGCGCATGGTCGGCGCGGTCGGTGATGAGCAGGATGGGGCGATCCACATCTCCATGCAGGGCGGCAAGGACCGGCAGACGCGCAGAACGGGGCAGTCCCAAGCCGGCGGGGTGTCCGCCCGTTTGGACTTGCTTCAGCAGCCGCTGATACTGAGGCAGGGAACGAATCGCGTCGAGGATGAGTTGCATGGGAGGGGTCAGGTCAGTGAAAAACGGGAAACGAGAATCATCAAGGGCGTTATTCTTTGACTCCGCCGTTGAAATCGTTCATCGCCTTGTTCAAGCCGTGCGTGACAAACGCCAGCACTGCGTCTGCGCCGCGATCCAGGATGAGGGAAAGTTCGTTCATCTCGTCGCGCGAAAAATCCTGAAGGACATAGGCGGCAGGGTCCATACGCCCAGGCGGACGCCCAATGCCGATGCGCAGGCGCGGCACGTCCTTTGTGCCGAGTTTTTCCAGAATGTCGTTCAAGCCGCGCTGACCGCCCGGTCCGCCGGAGGCGCGGATGCGGATGGTGCCAAAGGGCAAGTCGAGGTCGTCGGAGAGGATCATCACACGGTTGAGCGGAATCTTGTAGAAGTGCACCAATCCCTGCACCGATTGACCGGAGAGGTTCATGTAGGTCTGCGGTTTGGCAAGGATGAGTTTTCGGTCATTATGCTGGGCGGTCATGACGATGGCTTTGGATTGCAGTTTCATCCCCTTGGCGTTCAGGCGGACAGCGATGCGGTCAATCAGCATGAAGCCGACGTTGTGGCGGTTGTCCTTATATTCGCGCCCGGGGTTGCCCAAGCCGACGATGAGGAAGGTGTTGTCGAGGGTCATGGTTCAAGTTCCACGTTTCAGGTTTCAAGTTTGTTGTTCAACGTCAGTTCGGTATCCCTATCCCATTCGGGGACAATGCGCCGCGGCACGGTCAATAGCGGCGGAAGCGAAGGAGAAGTCCGGCAAAGGCAAACAGTCCAAAAATGACCAACGCGCCGCGTCCGAGGGCGGTGTAGATGGCTGTGCGGTTCAAGGAGGCGGGGTTGGTGGGAAGCGGGGTCGGGGTGGGGCGCGGCGTCGAAGTAGACGTGGGTGATGCGGCGATGAGGAACGGCGTGGGAAGTTGAGCCTCCGCTCTGTTCGGCGCAGGCGTGACCGCAAGCGTGGGGGTGGGAAGGGGCGCGTCGTTTTGCACACGCACCGGCACGGTGACCTCCTGAAACGTGCCATCGGTCAAAAAGACGCGCAGGCGGAGGAGGTAGTCGCCGTCGGTGATGAGGGTTGTGTCCCAGACGGCGAGGGCAGAATCCGCTAGCTGCTGGGTGGAGGTCTGGAGGGCGAACCAGGTGCCGGCGGGGTTGGAAGCGTAGGAGAAGTCCAACTGCCAGGAGGCAAAGCCGGGTGCATCGGTCGTGCCGGTGATGGTCACTTCGCCGCGAATGGCTGCGCCCGGCGCCGGGGATGTGATGGCAATGGCAGGTGCCTGGGCGAGGAGGAAAGGCAAAGTCAACAGGAGCAAGAGGCGGATTTTCATCAGGTTGACAGGTAAGTTTAACATGAAAGCGGAGGGACGGTCAAATTTTGGCAGGGAAAACTTGCAGTTGACTGACGGTCACGCCGCTCCATTCTCCGGCGTTTTGAATTATGGTAAACTGTGGCAGATTTCAGCATTGAGGAGAACCGTATGTCCAAATCCCGCGCCGAGCAAATGGTGGAAAGACTGCGAAACATGCAAGCCGCCGCACCGGATATCGAAGCGTCTGCTGTCGTTTCTGTGGACGGGCTGATCATGGCTTCGGCTTTGCAGCAGGGTGTGGAGGAAGACCGCGTGTCGGCAATGTCTGCGGCGATGCTTTCGCTGGGCGAGCGCATTTCCAACGAATTGGGACGGGCAGGCTTGGAGCAGGTCTATATCAAGGGCGCTTCGGGTTCGATTGTGCTGACTTCCGTCGGCGAGGAGGCGGTGCTGACGGCGCTGGCGCGTCAGGACGCCAAACTGGGGCTGATCTTCCTCGAAATGCGGCGCGCCGCCGAGGATCTTTCCAAACTGGTGGGATGAACCAGCCTCACAGCCGGAACTTTTACTCAGGTAATCCCCGATGGGGAGGGCTTCAACACCCTCCCCATCTGATTTAACCATCACCCCTGCCCCTCTCCCCTGCGAGAGGGGTGTTTCGTGAAAGGAAGTATATGACTACAAAATATTTGTTTTATACAGGCGGCGTTGTTTCGTCGGTGGGCAAAGGCGTGACCGCCGCGGCGACGGGTCTGCTGCTCAAGGAGCGCGGCTTCAAAGTGGCGGTGCAGAAACTGGACCCCTACATCAACGTGGACCCCGGCACGATGAGCCCCTACCAGCACGGCGAGGTGTACGTCCTCGACGACGGCGCAGAAACGGACCTCGACCTGGGTCACTACGAACGATTCATTGACATCCGCCTCAGCCGCTCCTCCAATTTCACCAGCGGACAAGTGTATGCCGAAATCATCAGCAAGGAGCGGCGCGGCGACTTTCTCGGCGGGACGATTCAGGTCATTCCGCACATCACCAACGAGATCAAGCGGCGGGTGGCGGGAATCGGGAAAGAGACCGGGGCGGATGTGGTCATCGTTGAAATCGGCGGGACGGTGGGCGACATCGAGTCGCAGCCGTTCCTCGAAGCGCTGAGGCAACTGCGCAACGAGGTCGGGCGTGAGAACGTGTATTTCATCCATGTGACCTGGCTTCCGTACATCGGCGCGACGGGCGAAATCAAGACCAAGCCGACCCAGCATTCGGTGGCGGCGCTGCGCTCGATTGGTATTTCGCCCAACATGATCATCGCCCGCAGCGACTACCCCATTGACCGCGACCTGTGCGACAAGATTGCCCTGTTCTGCGACGTGGAAAAGCAGGCGGTCGTCCCGATGGTCACCAGCGACGTGTTGTACGAGGTGCCTCTCCTGCTGGAACGCGCCGGCGTGGGCGATTATCTGGTGGAAAAACTCGGCATGAAAGCCACCCGCCAGCCCGACATGAAACCCTGGGAAGACCTGGTGGCGCGCGTGCGCAAAAAGAAACCGACCGTGAAGGTGGCGTTGGTGGGTAAATACGTCGAATTGCAGGATGCCTACATGTCGGTGCGGGAGGCGCTGAAGCACGCCGCGCTCGCCAACGATGTGGAAGTGGAAATCGGCTGGGTACATTCCGCCGACCTGGAAAAGGACAAAGGCTGGGACATCATCCAAAGTTCGGATGCTATTCTCGTGCCGGGCGGGTTCGGTTCGCGCGGCATCGAGGGCAAGATTCTGGCGGCGCGTTATGCCCGCGAAAAGAAAGTCCCTTATCTGGGGCTGTGTTTGGGGATGCAGGTGATGTGCATCGAATTTGCCCGCAACGTGCTCAACCATGAAGACGCCAACTCTTCCGAATTCGACCGCAGCACCGAATACCCGGTCATTGACCTGATGCTCGACCAGCGCTCCATCACCGACCTGGGCGGCACGATGCGGCTGGGGTTGTATCCGTGCGTGTTACAGCCCGGCACCAAAGCCGCCGAAGCCTATGGCGTGGAGCAGGTGGAGGAACGTCACCGCCATCGCTTCGAGTTCAACAACAAGTTCAAGGATGAGTTCGAAAAGGCGGGCATGGTCTTTTCCGGCATGTCGCCCGATGGCAAACTGGTGGAGATTGCCGAAATCAAGGACCATCCGTTCATGGTGGCGAGTCAGTTCCATCCTGAATTTCTCTCGCGCCCGATGAAACCGCATCCGTTGTTTTCGGGGCTCATCAAGGCGGCGAAGGAGAGGAGGAAGTAAGCAGTGATCAGTAATCAGTGAACAGTGAACAGTGATCGGTGAACAGTGATCGGTGATCAGTAAGCAGTTGGGGCTATAATTGCCATAACGCCACACTGATAACTGATCTCTGATCACTGATAACTTGTTACTGACATGCCACTGACCACCCTCTCCCAATCCTCCCTCCAAGACTATGCAGACTGCCCGCGGCGGTTTCAACTGCGTTATCTGGAACGGCTGTCGTATCCTGCGGTGGAGTCGGAGCCGGCGCTGGAAAACGAGAAGCATTTGCAGGAGGGAGAGTATTTTCATCGGCTGGTACAGCAGTATCTGATTGGCATTCCCGCCGGGAAGATTGGCAAACTGGCAAACACAGCGAACCTGGAACGCTGGTGGGAAAATTTTCTGGCGACCCCCGATTTTCAAAATTTGCGCGGCGTTGGAAACCTCCTGCCCGAAGCCGCGCTCTCCGCGCCGCTGGGAAACTATCGCCTCGTCGCCAAGTATGACCTCCTCATCATCGAGAACGGCAAAGCCATCATTTACGACTGGAAGACCTACCGCAAACGTCCGCGCAACGAGTGGCTGGCGGCGAGAATGCAGACCCGCGTCTACCGGGCGCTGCTCGTCCATGCGGGAGCGCATCTGAATGACGGGAAACCGTTCGAGCCTGAGCAGATCGAGATGGTCTATTGGTTTGCGGAGTACCCCAACGAACCCGCCCGATTCACGTACACATCCGCGCAATACAAACGGGACTGGGACTCGCTGGTCAAACTGGCGGAGGAGGTGGCTGCCGCTTCATCCTTCCCGCTCACGGATGACCGCACGAAATGCCTTTACTGCCCCTACAGGTCGTACTGTGACCGGGGAGTGCAGGCTGGGGATGTGGAGCAGGCTGAGGCGGAGATGGAAGCGGAGGAGCTGTTCGACGTCAACTTCGAGCAAATCGGGGAAATCGCGTTTTGAGTCCCCAAATCCCGAGAGTGTCTAAAAGAATGGGCTAAAGATTTTTCTGCCACAGAGCCACAGAGATCTCTGAGAAAAATCTCAAAATCTCTGCGCTCTCTGTGGCTAAGCCCACGACATTGGACACTCCCCAAATCCCTACGGATTGACATACACCCCAAAATGATTCCCAACGGGTCTTTCCGTGCCGGGAATGTAATGGTCAATGGGGGAATTCAAAATGACCGGCTTGCCGCCCTCCCCTTCGATGACCATGGTGGAGGAACCGCCGCCGTCGAGGCTCATGGCGATGTAAGCGCCCTGCTCCACAAGCAGTTCCGCCAGTTCCCGAAACGTTGCGCCTGCGCTGTAAAACGGCTGACGCCCGTCCACTACCACCAGATAGAGATAGCGTCCGTTCGAGTTGATACCAATGGCGGTGCGCGGCTCGAGGGTGGAATCATCCAGCCCGCTGACCGGCTCGCCTTTTGTGACCAGCATCCGGTCACCGGAGATGGCGTTCCAGACTTTGTTGGGGCGTCTGTTGAACGAGGGGTAACCCTGACGGGTGAAATACAAGGTTGGCGGTGTGCCAACCCGTTCTAGAACGCCCGTAGAGTACACATTCCCATTGGAGGCAGTAAAACCATGCGGCGCGACGGGATCGCCCGCACGCGGGTAGTAGTCCGCCGGTCCGCGCGACCACCAGGGGTCGAAGCCGTCGCCGTTGATGGCAATCTGCACGTTGAATTCGTCCAAAAATTGGGAGGTGGTGCGGGCTTTCAGGGGCAGGTCGCCTTCCTGGTCCGGCGGTGTGACGAGGAAAGCGACGTTCGCAGTCTTGCGGTCAATGACGATGACGTGGGCAATCATCGCGTGCGGCGTAAAGCGCACGATGCGGCGATAGACAATTCCCTCATAAAGAGTCTGTTTCATCGGCACGGGGGCGGGACGTCCGCGGTCGTAGAGGAGGTATCCGCCGATGCACAGGCTGACCGCCAACAGGATGCCAATGAGGATTTTCCAGGCTCTCTTCATGGCTCAATTGTAGCGGGGAATGATGTGTACGGCGTTAATAGTCTCTATCCGAAATAAGAAAAATGACCCACCAGAAGCGTTTCTACAGAATTTGAATACTCCCGTTAGAATTTTCTGCTATCCAATAAAAAAGCGCCATTTTTGCTCTTTTCAGCAAAATGGCGCTTTCTGTTCGATTGATGCTGCGCGTCAGACTGCCAATTCCTGCTCCGCCTTGCGCATGGATTTGAAGGACTCGATGGCGACCTCCAGCATGGAGGCATCGGGTTGGCGCGTGGTCAGGGATTGCAGGGCAAGGTTCGGCTTAATGAGGAGGCGCACGAGGGGAGAGTCGAGATGATTGGCGGTCCAGCGGATGTATTCCACGGCGATGCCGGCGATGACCGGAATGAGCAGGATGCGGCTCGCCAGACGCCAGGCGAGGGTCATATCGCCCAGCAGGCTGTGGACGAGGACAGAGAGCAGGACGAAGGTCAGGATGAAGGCGGTGCCGCAGCGCGGATGTTCGATGGGATAGTTGGCAACGACTTCGGGGGTCAGTTCGGCGCCGGCTTCGTAGGCGTTGATGGTCTTATGCTCCGCGCCGTGATAGCCGAAGAGACGCTTGACATCGGGCATGAAGCCAATCGCCCAAATGTAGCCCACCAGCAAAACCAAACGCATCAGCCCTTCGAGCAGGTTGTGGGCGAGATTCGTCCAGCCGAGGTAATGTTCCGCCAAGCCGCCCACGCCCGCCGGCAGCAAAATGAACAAACCGATGCCAATTGCCAGTGACGTGCCAAGGGTGAGGTAAAGCGCGGGACCTTCGAGTTTCTCGTTCTCACCTGTTTGCGTGTTGGCGGAGAGCGTGAGCGCCTTCATACCCAGACCAAGCGCATCCCACAGCAAAATCACGCCGCGCAGGAAGGGGATGTTTGCAATGCGCGAACGATACACCGCCGCCAAATTTTCCTGATGGACAACGATGTTCCCGTCGGGCGCGCGCATGGCAATCGCAAAGGCTTTCCGCCCGCGCATCATAACGCCTTCGATGACGGCTTGCCCGCCGTAGGTGATGATTTTGTCTTCCATAACCCACCTCACGCGGCAGGACGAGATGTATCTCGTCTTTTCAGGCGACATGAATGTCGCGGTAAAAATAAATTGTGTAACATCAGTTCCATAAACTATCGTGTCTCGCGCAGGAGACGTTAGAGAACGTCTCCTGCGCGGGTTACATATCAACCCATGTTGTAAAAGAAACGGATGAACGCCTCGATGCCCTTGTACCAGGTGGGCAGGTGCAGGCGTTCGTTCGGCGAATGGACGTTGTCGCTGGGCAAGCCCATCCCCACCAGGACGGATTCCACGCCGCAAATGCGCTGGAGCAGCGCCACCGCGCCAATGGAACCGCCCTCGCGGCGGAAGAACGGACGCACACCCCACGCCGCATCCATTGCGGCGCTCATGGCTTTGACGCCGGGATTGTTCAAGTCCGCGATGGCATAGGGACTGCCCGTCAGTTTTTTGACTTCCCAATGGATGGTCTTCGGCGCGTTTTCTTCCATGAAGCGCTTCATTTGCTCGACGACCTCATTATGGTCCTGGTCAGGGACGAGGCGGCAGGAGATTTTCGCCATCGCTTTGGCAGGCAGGACGGTCTTCGAGCCGGGACCGGTCCAGCCGGAGAGCAGACCATTGACTTCCAGCGTGGGACGCGCTCCGGTGCGTTCGGCGGCGATATAGCCTTCCTCGCCCCACAACGCAGGGACGCCTGTCTCTTCCAAATAATGCTGATCATCGTTGGGAAGCCGCGCAAAGGCGGCGCGTTCCTCGTCGCTGACGGGACGGACTTTATCGTAGAAACCGGGCAGGGTCACGCGCCCTTTTTCGTCGTGCATTTTGGCAATCAACTCCGCCAGCGCCTGCGCCGGGTTATGGACAACGCCGCCATACAGCCCGGAATGCAGGTCGGCTTTGGGACCCCAGACATGAACTTCCATGTAGGCAAGCCCGCGCAACCCGTAAGTGATGGTGGGCATATCCACGCCCATCATGCCGGCGTCGGGGTTGAGGGAGACATCGGCTTTGAATTTTTCGGCGTGTGTTTGGAGGAAGGCTTCGAGGTTCTTCGAGCCAATCTCTTCCTCGCCTTCGAGCAGGAATTTGACGTTGACGGGCAATTCGCCTGCCTTCATCACCGCCTCGAGCGCGTGGAAGGTCGCCAGCACCTGCCCCTTCATGTCGGAGGCGCCGCGCGCATACAACAAGTCACCGCGCACCTGGGGCTCGAAGGGACCGCTCTCCCACAGTTCGAGCGGGTCGGGCGGTTGGACATCGTAATGTCCGTAGATCAACACCGTCGGTGCGCCGGGCTTTTTGAGATACTCGCCATAGACGACGGGATGCCCGTCGGTCGCAGTGGGCATGATTTCCACGTTTTCCATGCCGAGTTGTTTCAGGTGGTCTGCCATCCACTCGGCGGCGCGCAGGGTTTCGCCCTTATACTCCGCGTCGGTGGAGATGGAGGGGATTTTCAACGCCTCCTTCAGGTCGTTTAGGAAGCGTTCGCGGTTTTGATTTGCGTAATCGAGCGCGGTTTGCAGATTGGTCATAATGTCTCCTTTTGGTGACGACGAGAGTGCGGCGCACTCCGCTATTTACGGTGACGGGGTACCCTGATCCAATGCGCGGCGGGTGAGCAGATACCAGCGGGTAAAGGTATTCAGGCGGTCGCTCGGTTCATACAACGGACCGATTTGCACGCCCTTCACCTGGGCATCCACCCCATAGGAATACACGGGGATGTACAACGGCAGCGCAGGCAGTTCCTTTGCAAAAATGACCTGGAAGTTGCGGTAGAGTTTGGCGCGCAACGCATAATCGGCGGTGACGCGCGCCTGCTCGAGGTATTCGCTGGCGGCGCGGTTATCCCAGCCGGTGTAGTTTTGTCCGCCCACGGCTTCGGCTTGATGCCAGAAGGGATACGGATCGGGGTCGGGGGTGCGCGAAAGGTTCAGGTCCACCAGAGCCGCTTGAAAGGCGCGTGAGGCGAGCGTCGTCAGCACGAGTTGGTCGTAGGGCTGGGGCTGCAATTGGACGGCGACGCCAATCTGCGCCCATTGCGTTTGAATGGCTTGGGCAATTTGGGTGTGAACGGCGTCGTCAGGGTGAATGAGGGTGAACGCCAGCGGGACGCCGTCTTTGGCGCGCACGTTCCCGCCGCCCGCCGGAATAACATACCCCTTGTTCTTCAGCAGGGAAATCGCCGCTTCGGGGTCATATTCGAATTTCTCGATGCCGTCATAATACGCCCACGAACCAGGCAGGATGGGCGAATCTGCCACGAACGCCTGTCCCTGCAGGACGTTGTTGATGATGGCGGGACGATTCAAGCCGAGCATGAGCGCACGGCGAATATCGGGGTCTTGCAGGAAGGGCGTTTCGGGATTCGCCAAATTGAACAGGACGAAGCCCATCTGCGGCAGGCGGCTCGAATAGACCGAGAGGTTAGGTTCTGCCAGCGCGGCATTCAGGACCTCCGGACCGATTCGCCCCACCGCCGAAACGTCACCCTGACGATATGCTTCGAAGGCGGCGGCGGAAGTGGGATAGTAACGGAAGACCACCTGCTCGATGAACGGAGGGGTGCCATAATAATTCGGGGCGAGGTTGAGCACCACGCCTTGAATCTGACCGTTTTCTACTATCAACTGGTCGAATTGATACGGACCCGAACCCACCGGTGCAATGTTGAATTCCGCGCTTGCCATCTGTTCCGGCGGAACGGATGCGAGCAGATGCTTCGGCACTACGCCAAAGGTCAAATAGTCGAGAAAAGGAACGTAGGGTTCGGGGAGCGTGAACTTGAGATTCTTTTCGTTCAGTTTGGTCACCGTCACCCTGCCCCACAGGTCTTTGATGTCCTGCGGATAGAGCGAGCCTGCGCTCTTCATCATCTCGATGGTGAAAAGCACATCGTCGCTGGTGACGGGCGTTCCGTCGTGCCAGACCGCGTTGGGACGGATGGTGAAGTTATAGATGGTACCGTCCTGCGAAACGCCCCACGATTCGGCGAGGTCGGCGTGAGGCAATCCGCGCTCGTCAAAGCGAACCAGCCCGCTGAAGAGCAGGCGGTCCACATCGCGGTCGGCGGTGTTGTTCCAATCCAGCAGGGGGTTGAGCCTGCCCAGCGAACCAACCAGCGCCTCGGTGTACACGCCGCCCTGTTCGGGTTGTTGAAGAATGGTGTTGCCGGTCACCGGTGCCGATTGCTGGGTGTAGAGCAAAAACGCCACAATGACCAGCGTCACGACAACGACAAGAATCTGCCAGCGAAGTTGTTTCATGATGAAAAAAGAAAGGCTCGTTCCCTCCCCGCACAGCGCCGCAACGCCGCCGCGGAACGAAAGAGCCTTCCACCAGGTTCACACTGCCTTAGCGCGCAAGGTACACAAGCACAAGCACCAGCACAAAGAACACAACACTCAGGACAATGGTCAGCCGGAACAGGGTTTGCTCCACGCCGCGGCGGGCGGTGTACACCGTCCCCGACTCGGCGGCCGTCAAACCGCCCAAGCCGGCGCCCTTGCTCTGCATAATCACGCTGACGATGAGCAGTACCGAGATTATAATCAGCGCGATATTCAAATAAGTTTCCATCGAATTACGTGCCTCCTTTTTAAGCGGGGGAATTATACCCGCTGGGCGGAAGAAACGTCAACTTGAGGTCTCATGCACGAAATTGTCGTCAACCTGCACATGCACACCCGCTACTCCGACGGAAGCGGAACCCACAAGGACATCGCCGAAGCCGCCATGAAAGCCGGGCTGGATGCCGTCATCGTGACCGACCACAATGTCCTCGTGCAGGGCGTGGAGGGCTACTACCGCTCCGCCCCAGCCCCAACGGTCAAGCCCCGCCGCGTCCTGCTCCTCGTTGGACAGGAAATCCACGACCAGGACCGCCTTCCGCAAAAGAACCATCTGCTGGTCTTCAACGCCAGCCGCGACCTCTCCGCCCTCGCCGACGACCCGCAGACGCTCATCAACGGCGTCGCCGAGGCAGGCGGGCTCTCTTTTATCGCGCATCCCTGGGACCCCGAAGCCCCCGCCTTCAACGAGACCGACATCTCCTGGGAAGACTGGGAGGTACAGGGCTTCACCGGCATCGAACTGTGGAACGGCTTGAGCGAACTCAAGACCGTCGTCCCCACCAAACTGCACGGCTTGTTCTATGCCTTCTTTCCGCAGTTCATCGGTCATGCCCCCATCCGCGAGACGCTCCAAAAATGGGATGAACTGCTCGCCGAGGGCAGGCGCGTCGTTGCCATCGGCGGCTCCGATGCCCACGCCATGCACATGCACATGGGACCGCTCCACCGCGTCATCTTTCCCTACGAGTTCCACTTCCGCACGGTCAACACACACGTCTTCATCCCCGAACCGTTGAGCGGCGACGCACCCGCCGACAAAAAGATGATCTACGACGCCCTTGCCGCCGGTCACTGCTTCGTCGGCTACGACCTGCCCGCCTCCACACGCGGATTCCGCTTCCGCGCCAAGGGACTCGAACACTCCGCCATTATGGGCGATGAAATCCCCGCCAAAGGCGGCGTGACCCTGCACGCTTATGCCCCCTTCAAAGCAGACCTCACCCTGCTCAAAGACGGCGTCTCGCTCGGCACCTGGCGAAATCACCAATCGCTGACCTACAACACCTCCGAGCCGGGCGTCTATCGTGTGGAAGTCCACCGCTGGTATCTCGGCAAAAAACGCGGCTGGATTTACAGCAACCCGATCTACGTACGATAACCCGCCACGGAGAAAAACCAATTCATACTCTGCGTCTCCGTGACTCTGTGGCATTCATGACCCCTTTCCCCTACCACCGCTTCGTTGTCATCGGCACCACCAGTTCCGGCAAGTCCACGCTGGCAAAGCGTCTCGCCGGCAAACTCGGCTACGACTTCATCGAGTTGGATGCCCTCCACTGGGAACCCAACTGGGCGGAGGCGCCGCTCGAGGTGTTCCGTCAGCGCGTCGAAACGGCGACCCAGGCTCCGGCGTGGGTCGTTGCGGGCAACTATCACGTCGTCCGCGATATTGTCTGGTCCCGCGCCGAGGCAGTCGTCTGGCTCGATTATTCCTTCCCCCGAGTCTTCTGGCAACTCACCCGCCGCACCTTCCTGCGCTGGTGGACTCAGGAACTGCTCTGGGGCACCAACCGCGAAAGCCTGTGGACGCACTTCAAACTCTGGTCGGAAGATTCGCTGTTTCACTGGCTGTTCAAGACCTACTGGCGCAGGAAACGCGAAATCCCCGCCCTGCTCTCATTGCCCGAACATCGTCATCTGAAACTGTTCCACTTCAAACACCCCCAAGAGACGGAAGCCTGGTTGAATACATAGTGCGTCGCACCACAGAGGTTGACAAAGTGCGACGCACCCTCAATGCCTGGCTGAACGGGCTATAATGTTTCGCATGAGCCTCACCCTTGCGCGCGCTTTGCGGATGGAATCCGCCGACTGCGTTGCCTTCATCGGTGCGGGCGGCAAAACGACGGCGCTGTTCAAACTGGCGCGGGAATTGCCAGCCGCAATCGTCACTGCCACCACGCATCTCGCCGTCTGGCAAACCTCTCTGGCAGACCGTCACATCACCGCCGATGGAAATGCACTCGAAAGCATCGAGAATTTTCAAGGCATCCTCCTCGTCACGGGCAAGCCCGAAGGTGACCGCACCAAACCCATCTCGGAGAAACTACTCCACCGGCTGCATCAGTACTGCAAGGCGCACTCCCTGCCTCTGCTCATCGAAGCCGACGGCTCGCGCCAAAAACCGCTCAAAGCCTGGGCAGAGCACGAACCGCCCATCCCTCCTTTCGCCGATTTGGTCGTCCACGTGGCGGGGATGTCGGGGCTGGGCAAGCCGTTGAGCGACGAACACGTCCACCGCGCGGAGAAATTTGCGGCGTTGAGCGGTTTGCAGATGGGAGAGACTGTTTCCCTAAAAGCCCTCGCCAACGTGTTGACTCACCCTCAAAGCGGACTGAAGAACATCCCGCAGACCGCCCGCCGCGTCGTCCTGCTCAATCAGGCAGACACGCCTCAACTCCAATCGGCGGCTCAAACCCTGACCTCGAGCCTGCTCCCGGCATATCAGGCTGTTCTCATCTCCAGCCTGCTCCACGACCACATCTACGCCGTTCACGAACCTATCGCAGGGATTGTCCTTGCGGCGGGCGAATCGAAACGCTTCGGCAAGCCGAAACAACTGCTCGACTGGAAAGGTCAGCCGTTTGTGCGGGCAGTGGCGCAAACCGCACTTCGGGCAGGACTTGCCCCCGTCGTGGTGGTGACGGGCGCAAATGCAGAAGAGGTCGCGGCGGCAGTGCATGACCTGAACGTGCTCCTCGTGCGGAACGAAGACTGGCAAAGCGGGCAAGGCAGTTCGATACGCGAGGGGATAAAAGCCCTCACACCCCCTCCGTCACTTCGTGACACCTCCCCCAAATCCAAAGGATTTGGGGGAGGCTTGGAGGGGGTCAAGGTCGGCGGCGCAGTCTTCCTCCTCACCGATCAGCCGCAGGTGACGACAACGGTCATCCAGGCATTGAGGGAAAAACACGCCGAGGGGCTGTATCCCATCGTTGCGCCGATGATCATTGACCGGCGCGGCAACCCCGTCTTGTTCGACCGCTCGGTTTTCCCCGACCTGACGAACATCGCCGGCGACACGGGCGGGCGGGCGCTCTTCCACAAGCACCGCGTGGAGTATCTGCCCTGGCACGACGACCACCTCCTGCTGGATGTGGACACGCCCGAACAATACGAGCGTTTGATTGCGATGGAAGACCTATGATTTCAGCCCTCATCCTTGCGGCTGGCGAATCGAAACGCATGGGTCAACCCAAGATGCTGCTGCCCTGGGGAAAAGGCACCGTGCTGACGCATGTCATCTCTGTTTTTCGGGAGGCGGGCGTGGAGGACATCCTCGTCGTCACAGGCGGGGCGAGGGAACAGGTGGAGGCACTGGTCGCAGGGCTGGGTGTGCGGACGGTCTTCAACGAGGCGTTTCAAACGGGCGAGATGCTGTCTTCGATTCAGTGCGGGCTGCGTGCCCTCACCCCCCCGCCCCTCTCCCAATCCCCTGCGGGGACGCTTCGCGGGGAGAGGGGAGCAGCGGCGGCGCTGATTGGGCTGGGCGACCAGCCTCAGGTCCAGGCAGGAAGCGTGCGCCGGGTGTGCGAGGCGTTTTTAGAGACGAAGGCAAATCTCATCGTGCCGAGTTATCGAATGCGGAGAGGTCATCCGTGGCTGGCGGCGTATCCGCTATGGGATGACCTGTTGAGGTTGAAGCCGCCTGCCTCGCCGCGCGATTTCCTGAACGCACACGCGGCAGACATCCACTACGTGAACGTGGATGATCCCGCCATCCTCGCCGACCTCGATACGCCTGAAGACTACCGTCAGTGGCAGGCGAAACCGTGATACACTTGCCCGCTGAATTTCGGGAAAACAGGGTTCTTTCATGCTCTATCACTTCACGCGCATCATCGTCAAACTGGGGACGGAACTGCTCTGCCGCATAGACGCTCCCAATCTGGACTCCATCCCGCAAAAGGGACCGCTCATCGTCATTACGAATCACACGGGGCAGTTGGAAGTGCCGGTGTTCTTTGGGCAACTGGCGACCCGTCCCGTCACTGCCTGGGCAAAGGTGGAATCGTGGGATAACGCCTTCCTGCGCTGGCTGTTCGATGTGTGGGGACTCATCCCCGTGCGGCGCGGCGAGGCGGATACCTCCGCCCTGCGGCAGGCGATGAAGGCGCTGGAGGAAGGATACATCTTCGGCATTGCGCCCGAAGGTACGCGCAACAAGACGGGACGGCTGAAGCGCGCGCATCCCGGGGCGGTGATGCTGGCGGTGCATTCGGGTGCGCCGATTTTGCCGGTGGCGCACTGGGGCGGGGAAAACTTTCTGCGGAATCTGGCGCGGCTCAAGCGCACCGACTTTCACATCCGTGTGGGCAAACCGTTCAAACTGGAATTGGAAGGCGTAAAGATGACCCGCGAAGTCCGCCAACAGATTGCCGACGAGATGATGCTGCGCATTGCGGAACTCCTGCCGCCCGAATATCGCGGGGAATACGAAAAGGTCACATCGCCTGAAAAGCCTTTCACGCGGGTAGTAGAATGGTCATAGGGCATCCTTACATTTCTGTTTGCGATTTATCCCCTTCCTGATTTGAGGCAGACGGAGAGACTTTGTAAAATCCTTGGTACGGTGTGCGTTCTCCAGCATACCTCGGTGTAAGAGAGCGTCTCTTATGCCCTTTTGTGCGGGAGTGTCCAATGTCGTGGGCTTAGCCACAGAGAGCGCAGAGATTTCGAGATTTTTCTCAGAGATCTCTGTGAGCTCTGTGGCAGAAAAAGCTTAGCCCATTCTTTTAGACACTCTCTTTTGTGCAGGATTGAAGTGACAGACAAGGAGTGTGTGACATGAAGAAAACCAGATGGATTCTCACCCTTTTCATCGGTATCGCTCTGCTGGCGGCTCAGACTGGACCTGCGCTTGCCGCCCCAGCCCAACAGGAGGGATTCATCACTGGAACCGTTACCGCGGCAGTCTGCGAAACCGATGACGCCGGCGTGACCATTGTTCTCCTCACCGTCCAGTTAGCCGACGAAACGACCCAAACCGTGCGCATCTCCCAGGAGACGGCGGTGGCGCTCGGCGTCCTCCCAGCCGATACTCCGTGCAGCGACGAGGCGCTGGCGGGCGCCATCGGCATGGAGGTCAGCATTGACCAGGCGCTGGTCATCCCCGATGAGGAGGAAGAAGAGCAGGGATGGAAACACCCCGTCGCCTACGCGCTCAGCCTGTTCTTCGATGACGTGACAGACTACGACACCATCATGGCGGCGCACGAAGACGGGACAGGTTTCGGTGTCATTGCCCAAGCGCTGTGGATGACAACACAAATGGAAGGCGACTCGGAGGTCTTCCTGGCAATTCTGGAGGCAAAAGAGAGCGGCGATTTCAGCGCCTTCACGCTGGAAGACGGCACGGTTCCGCAAAACTGGGGTCAGTTCAAAAAGGCGCTGAAGGAAAAGAAGGCAAACCTGGGCGCGGTCATGTCCAATCGGGACCAGCAGGGTACAGACGATGCAGTCAGCCCCACCGGCAATAACGGTCAAGGCAACGACAAGAGCAACAACGGGAACAAGGACAAAGACAAAAATAAGAATAAGAACAAATAGATCTGCTTGAAAACAACCACGCCGGCGGCAATCGTATGCTGCCGGCGTTTTGATTTGTGCTCCTTGCATGACAGCGCGGCTGGTGTAGCGCGACATTAATGTCGCGCTACGCTATGTGGATACGCGCTTTCGTAAAGTCTGATTACTGGAGTGGAAAGAAATAGGCGTTGGTCTCGCGTTTTTGAAACCCCAATGAGATGTACAACTGGTTCGCCGCCTCGCGCTGAGGGTTGGAGGTCAGCGAAACGCCGTTCGCGCCTGCCAGCCGCGCAATCTCGATGGCAGAGCGCATCAGGGCTTTGGCGATGCCTTTGTTGCGGTACTCAGTGTCCACTACCACATCCTCGACGATGGAGCGGATGCCCGTCGGGACGCGGTACAGTGCGATGGTCAGCATCCCAACAATCGGGGAGTCGGGGGCGGGGTAACGCGCCACCAACAGGATAGATGTGTCAGAGTCGATCAGGAGGTCCAGGTCATCCCACGAAGGTTTCGGCTTGTGCGCCCCCAAGAGCGGAACCAGCCGCTGAACGGCTTCGAAGATTTCCCCGGTCAAATGAGTGACTGTTTCGATGTGCATGACTTATAGTATTGGTCTTTAAAAACTGCACCGATCACGAAGATGCTGTAGAGCGACATTTATGTCGCCTTTGGGCTGCGGCTTGAAAGTCGCGTTACGCGGTTTTCGGCGCGCCCAGCTTGGGGAAGAAACTCATCACGGCATAATACGCCACATAGACAAACGATACCGGCGCGACCCATTCCGGCACATCGGGATATTGCAGCAAGCCCCACACGCCCAGCGCGCCGTAGAGGTAGGTCAGCGCGAGGGTCAGGCGGCGCAGACGGTTGTTGCGGGTGGGATAGAGATACTTGACCGGCACAAAGATCAGGATGTTGCAAATCACCAGCGCCGCAAAATTGACCCAGGGATTCAACCCCAACAGCATCATGTACAGCGCGAGGAAATTCCACACCGAGGGAAAGCCCTTGAAGAAGTACGACTGTTCGTCGGTTTTTGCCTCGACCTGCGAGAACTGAAACGCCGAAGTCAGCAGGATGGAAAGCGCCGCCGCAAGTTCCAGTCCCTCGGGCATCAGGTTCGGCACCCGCACCAGCAGCAGCGAAGCGACCACCACGTAGTTCAAATAGTCAATGATGTTGTCCATCAAGCCGCCGTCAATCCAGCGGGCATGGGTCTTCACGTCGAACCAGCGCGCCAGGATGCCGTCGAACCCGTCCACGAACATGGCGATGATGATGTAAAGCAGGGCAAGTTTGATGTTCCCCTCCCAAATGGCGAGCAGGGTCAGGAATCCCCACACCGCGCCCGTGGCGGTAAACAGATGTACCCCATTCGCAAGCATTTTCCGCACCCAAAGAGGAAGTCGTTCCATGCCGTTTGCACCTCGCAAATGATTTTTGTGCAATTATACAAAGAAAAGGCGCGCATTCCGCTCCGCCTTTCAAAACCTTTCGACCATCATAATCCTGGGCAGGAGTATCTCCATCCATGGCAATTCGTCATAAAAAATGGCGCTCGGGTTTACAGTTTTGGTGGAATTTTTGTGGCGTGTAACTCACAAACTGGAGGTGCATCACCCGCAAATACCCTACAGCCTTCATCTGCTTACCAAACATGTCAAAAAGGAGATGATCATGAAAAAACTGACATCAGTTTTTGTTGTTGGTTTGTTAGTCGCGCTCGTTGGCGTTACGCCCGCTCTTGGTCGGACCGATAATGACGTCAGGATTTGGGTGGAATACCAAAGCGGATATGAAAGAGGCGTTGAAGCCGAAATTCGGAGTTTGGGCGCGCAATTCCACTACAATTTTGACCGCCTGAACTCCTTTGTCATATCGTTACCAGCCCAGGCAGTGGAACGCCTGGCGCAGAATCCGCATGTAGTCTCAATTGAAACGGACCCGCAGCGCTCACTGGTCAGCGATCAACCTCCCGGGGTTTTGAACTTCTCGAACATTTTTGCCAAAAAACCTCCGCAAAATACCCAGGTTGTGCCCTACGGCATTGACATGGTTCAAGCACGCGACATCTGGGATGCAAATCGCGACGGTAAGGTTGACCGGAAAGCCCCCACCGGAAAAGGCAGGGTGGTTTGCATTATTGACACGGGTTTCTATGCTGAGCATGAGGATTTGACGGGCATCAACCTGATCGGCGGTTACTCACAGGTGGATGACAACTGGGCAGAGGATGGCTACGGGCACGGCACGCACGTGGCTGGAACCGTAAACGCCGTCAACAATCAACTGGGGGTTGTCGGGGTTTCTCCGGGAGAAGTATCCTTCTTTATCGTCAAAATATTCGATAATACCGGCGCGTGGGTTACAAAAGCACATGCCTCCGATCTGGTGGACGCAATTTATCGCTGCGCCGACGCAGGCGCGAACGTGATCAGCATGAGCCTGAGCGGAACCATACCCAGCGGAAAAGAGCGCAAGGCATTCGATCAACTCTATGCACAGGGTATCCTGCATGTGGCTGCAGCCAGCAATGACGGCAGCGAAGAATATCACTATCCAGCCTCCTATGACTCGGTCATCTCAGTGGCGGCAATAGACAAAAATATGGTTGTGGCAGATTTTTCACAGTTCAACGATCAAGTCGAATTGGCGGCGCCGGGCGTAGGCGTGTTGAGCACCATCCCGTACGTGGACATCAGCACGGTCACGGTTGGCGATAAAGTCGTATCGGGCTACCATGTGGAATATGCCGGGCGCGGAACCGCCACGGGGACTTTGGTCGATGGCGGTCTCTGCACAACAACCGGGGCTTGGGAAGGCATGGTGGTTCTGTGCTATCGCGGCGAAATCACCTTTTACGATAAAGTGATGAACGTCCAGAACTCCGGCGGTGTGGCGGCAGTTATCTACAACAACCTTGATGAGGATTTGTACGCCACTCTTGGTGAAGGAAATTCTTCGGAGATCATTGCGATCAGCCTGAGTCAGGCGCAAGGCTTGGAACTGCTGGCGTTGACGGGCGAAAACGCTACTGTCCACAGCGAATATATCTGGCCCACGAGCGGCTATGAAGCCTGGAACGGAACCTCGATGTCCACTCCTCATGTTGCCGGTGTGGCAGCCTTGATCTGGAGCGCCAACCCCAATTGGACCAACGTCCAAATTCGCACAGCACTGGATGCAACCGCTCTTGATTTGGGCGATCCAGGGCGCGATATTCATTACGGATTTGGCTTGGTTCAGGCGTATGACGCCCTGCAATACCTGAAAAACAATCCCTAATCCACAGCCGCATCACAGTATACGAACAGAACCCCGCTCCCTATGCAGAGCGGGGTTCCATTTTTCCAAATCCAGCACTTCTCCCTATTTGTTGACGACAAATCCGAACGTTACAGTCTCGCTGTCAAATTGATCATCAGATGTGGATGCGCCCTCGGGCGGAGTGCCAAAGACGAGATTCGTCGTCAGCGTTTCGGCGGTGATGTAGTCCCTGTGCGCTTCAATCGCGGACCTCAAGCCTGCGGAGGCTTCGACGAACAACTCGATGCGATCCGCCACATCCAAATCTGCGCTCTTGCGCAGGTCCTGCACGCGGCGGACGAACTCACGCGCCAGCCCTTCCTGCACGAGTTCGGGCGTCAGGTCGGTGACGAGCGCGGCAACATACGCGCCATCTTCCGCCACAGCGAACCCTGCTTTCGCCTGCGCCTTGACCTCGACCTCTTCGGGCAGGATGTCATAGACTGCGCCGTCGAGCGTCACCTTCAGCGGCTGACCCGCCATCAGCGTGCGGGCAACGTCCTCGGCGTTCATCGCCAAAATCGCCTTCTGTAGGGCGGGGAACTTGTTGCCGTATTTCTGTCCCAACTGCTTGGGCAGAGGCTTGACCGTGTGCGAGACCGCCTCCGTCGAGGCATCCAGCAGGCGGACATGCTTGACGTTCAACTCGTCCATCAGCAGGTCGGCGTAGGCTTCGACGGCTTTGCGCTCGCTGGGGTTGCCCACCGAGAACGCCGCTTCTGCCAAAGGCTGGCGCACCTTGCGGTTTGCCTTCTGGCGGGCGGAATGTCCCAGCGAGGCGAGTTTCATCACCAGGGTCATGTCGCGGTTGAGCGATTCGTCAATCAGTTCGGGCAGCGCCTGGGGCCACGCGGCGAGATGCACCGACTCGGGCGCGGTCTCATCCACCGAGCGGACGAGGTTCTGGTACAACTCCTCGGCGAGGAAAGGCATGGCAGGGGCAAGCAGTTTCGAGGTCGTGACGAGAGCCGTGTAGAGGGTGGAGTAGGCGGCTTGTTTGTCGGAGTCCGATTCCGATTTCCAGAAGCGGCGGCGCGAGCGGCGCAGATACCACGTGGAAAGTTTCTCCACAAAGGCTTCTATGGGACGCGTCGCGTTCGGCACGTCGTAGTGTTCGTATGCCTCCGTCACATCGCGGACGAGGGCGTTGAGTTCGGATAACAGCCAGCGGTCAAGGTCGCTGACGGCGATGGGCAGTGTGGTGAGGGCAGGCTTGTCGAGGTTGGCGTAGGTGACGAAGAACGAATAGACGTTCCACAGCGTGAGCGTGAAGTTACGGATGACCTCGCCCACCAGTTCCGAAGAGAAGCGGCGTTCGTTACCCGGCGGGGTGGCGGTGTAGAGGTACCAGCGGAAGGCGTCCGCGCCGTGAACGTTCAATACATCCCAGGGATTGACGATGTTGCCCAGCGACTTGGACATCTTGCGCCCTTCGCCGTCGAGGATGAGACCCAGGCAGATGACGTTTTTGTAGGAGACTTCGCCAAAGAGCAGGGTGCTGATGGCGTGCAGGGAGTAGAACCAGCCGCGCGTCTGATCCACGGCTTCGCAGATGTAATCGGCGGGGAACTGCGTCTTGAACTTATCCTGGTTCTCGAACGGATAGTGCCACTGCGCCACAGGCATGGAGCCCGAGTCGAACCACACGTCAATCAGGTCGGGGACGCGCGTCATCTGCCCGCCGCATTTGGAGCAAGCCCAATGGACTTGATCCACGTGCGGGCGGTGGAGGTCGAGGCTGCTCAGGTCGCGCCCGGCTTTTTCGGAGAGTTCCGCCACCGAGCCGACGCCCTCGCGGTGTTTGCAGGATTCGCACTCCCAGACGGGCAGCGGCGTGCCCCAGTAACGCTCGCGGCTGAGCGCCCAGTCAATGTTGTTGGCAAGCCAGTTGCCAAAGCGCCCATCCTTGATGTGTTCAGGGACCCAGTTGATGGTGTTGTTCAGTTCCACCAGTTTGTCGCGGAAGGCGGAGGTGCGGATGTACCACGACTCGCGCGCGTAGTAGAGCAGCGGCGTTTTGCAGCGCCAGCAGAAGGGATAGGTGTGTTTGTATTCGCCCGCCTTGAAGAGCAGTCCGCGCGCACGCAGGTCGGCGGTGATGAGCGGGTCGGCATCCTTGACGAACATGCCGCGCCAGGGAGTCACTTCGTTGATGAAGGCGCCGTTCGGCAGGACGGTCATCAGCACGGGCAGGTCGTGCTGTCTGGCGGTTTCCATGTCTTCCTGACCGAAGGCGGGCGCGATGTGAACCAGACCCGAACCGTCCTCGGTGGTGACGAAATCGCCCAGCACCACGTAATGGGCGGGTTTATCGGGCGGCAGGAAGGTGAAGAGCGGCTGGTATTTCACGCCCTTGAGTTTTTTCCCTTTGAAGGTATCCACCACCTTCACCCACTCTTCGCCAAAGACCTTTTGCACCAGCGCCTTGGCAAGGATGAGTTTTTCCGTCCTGCCGTCAACCTCACGTTCGACGGTGACATACTCCACGTCGGGGTGAGCGGCAACGGCGACGTTGGCAGGCAGGGTCCAGGGGGTGGTCGTCCACACCAGCAGGGAGGTATCGGGCTTGTCCACCAGCGGCATGCGGACGAAGACCGAGGGGTCGGTCGCCTCGTCGTAGCCAAGGGCAACTTCATGGTCCGAGAGAGGCGTGCCGCAGCGCGGACAGTACGGCACGACCTTGTAGCCCTTGTAGAGCAGGTCGCGATCCCAGAAATTCTTCAAAATCCACCAGACCGACTCGATGTAGTCGTTGGTGTAGGTCACATAGGCGTCTTCCAGGTCCACCCAGAAGGCGATGCGGTCGGTGAGACGTTCCCAGTCCTGGATGTAGGTGAAGACGGACTTTTTGCAAAGTTCGTTGAACCTGTCAATACCGTACTCTTCGATTTGCTGTTTGTTGGTGAAACCCAACTGCTTCTCGACTTCGATTTCGACGGGCAGACCGTGCGTATCCCAGCCGCCGCGGCGCGAGCAGTGATAGCCGCGCATGATCTTGTAGCGCGGGAACATATCCTTGAAGGCGCGCGCCAGCACATGATGCACGCCGGGTCTGCCGTTCGCGGTTGGCGGTCCCTCGTAGAACACATACTCAGGCGCGCCCTGCCGCTGTTCGACGGTCTTCTTGAAGATTTCGGCTTGCTTCCAGAATTTCAGCACGCCTTCTTCCATCGAAGGTACGTCGAGTTTGGGTGATACAGGTTTGAACATTATTGGTCTCCTAGTCTCCTAGTCGAATAGTCTCGTGGTTTCATCGCGGTAGCGTGAGATTTATCTCGCGTTTTTAGGCGACATGAACCCCCGTTCGGGGACAAAGTGTCGCGCTACAAAGCAACTGCGTAAAGTGAGTTAAACAAAAACTCTCATCTCACTCAGAGACGAGAGAATTCCCGCGGTACCACTCTGATTCCCACGCCAACGGCGCGGACACTCACCGGACGACCATCATCGCCCTGTCCCTGTAACGTGGGACAACTACGGCTCGCCTACTCGAATTTCAGTTCGCGGCTCCGGGAGGATTTTCGATCTGTTTCGTTGACCTGCTCGCACCAGCCGCAGGCTCTCTGACAACTCCGCAGACCTACTCGTTCCCATCACTGCCTTTGGATGCGCGGATTATGCCACAGGACACAACCTGCGTCAAACCTTCGACAAGGCTTGCACCGTACCCCATCCTGCGGGATAATCTAACACATGACTACCCTCCTGCTGGACCCCGATGCCCTCTCCCCTTCCTCTCATCAAATCTTCACCGCTTCGCGCCTGGACCTGAACCTGCCTCAGCCTCCGAGGCGCTTTTTCCGCCACGGCTGGCAATCGTGGACTCTCGCCGCATGGCTCGACCCGCGCGAGCCGCCCCTGCCCATCCGCGCCCCCGAATTCCGCGCCAAGGACGAAGACCCCGCCTACGCCTTTCACAAGAATCACGTCAGCGCGTGGGTGGGCGCGGCGGAATTGGCAGAAAACGACATTCTGCTCATCGGCGCGCTCGGCTTGAGCGGGCGTATCGAGGTGAGCGGCTCTGCGCTCAAGGGTTTCTACGAGGATAATCATCAGGGCGAATGGCTGGTGGCACGCGGCAGGGAGGACGAGGTCTTCGCCAAATATGCCGCCCTGCTGGAGGCGAAGTTCGGCAGGACCCGCTTCGAGAAGCCTCCGCGCGTGTGGTGTTCGTGGTACTCGCTCTACAAATGGATTGACGAAACCGTCCTCACCAAAGCCCTGCACGGACTGGGCAACCTGCCCTTCGACGTGTTCCAAATTGACGACGGCTGGGAGGATGAGAGCGGTCACTGGGAGGCGGGAAAGAACTTCCCTGGCGGGATGGCGGCATTCGCAGAAAAAATCAAAGCCACCGGGCGCACGGCGGGCATCTGGCTTTCGCCGTTCATCGTCACCCCAAACTTGGGAATTTTCCGCGAGCATCACGATTGGATCCTGCGCGACGAGCAGGGGAACCTCGTCACCGCGGGGAGGAATTGGACCGGCACCACCTACGCCCTCGATGTCACCCATCCCGCCGTGCTGGAGTGGCTCGACAAGTTAATTCGCAAGGTCGTCGGCTGGGGGTATGGCTACCTCAAACTCGACTTTCTCTATGCCGGCGCAGCGATTGGAAAACGGTACAAGGACATGCCGCGCGAGGAGGCATACCGCAACGCCCTGAAGGTGATGCGGGAGGCGGCAGGCGACGCCTACATTCTCGCCTGCGGCGCGCCCATCGTCCCTTCGCTGGGGTTATGCGACGGCATCCGCATCGGTCCCGACGTGACGCCCTACTGGCTGAACCGGGCGCTGAGCGTCTGGCTCAACAATCCCAACGACCCTGCCACGCAAAACGCCATCCGCACCAGCCTGCACCGCCTGTGGCTCAAGCCGCTCGTCCACATTGACCCGGATGTGCTGTTCTTCCGTACGCGCTGGAACGCGCTCACGCCGCATGAAAATCAGTTATTGCAAGATTTGGGAACGCTGACCGGCTTCAAAGCCACCTCCGACCTGCCATGGTGGTGGAAGCCGTCGGAGCGGGAAAAGGTGCGGGAATTTTTGGAGACAGCCCCCAAGGTCCAGAAATTGAAGCGGTATTGCTACCAGATTGACGGGCGGGTGGCGGATTTCAGCCCAGCGATTCCCATTTCCACCTCCCATCTGGATTTCCCCGTCTGGCTGGCGAGGAATTGGGGCATTCTAAAGATTGTCCAGCATCAGGCTTTGCCTGCCATTTTGGCGCAGCGGCTCCACCGCTAGAAGAACGGACTGTAATCGTCTGCGGTGCTGGTTATGCCAGCAACGAGTCCGTCTTCGCCGCCATGATGAAGTCGTTGCGGTGCAAACCTTTCACCACATGTGTCCACCATTGGACGGTGACTTTTCCCCATTCCAGCACAATCAACGGATGATGGTTTTCCTGCTCGGCAAGGGCGGCTACCTTGTTTGTGAAGTCCACCGCCTGGGCATAGTTCTTGAATTTGAATACGCGATGTAGGCGCAGGATGCCGTCCTGTTCCAATACCTGCCAGTTTGAGATGTGAGGCAGGAGGTCAGCGATTTCGGTCTCGGTGAGGGCTGGCTCCCCGCCCCGGCAGGGGATGCACTTTTCGGCGGCAAGGTCGGTCATTTCGCGCCTCCGCTCTCCAAAGGTTTTTCTCCCCAGTGAATGGCAATCGTGCCAAACATAAATCGCTGAAAACCGATCTTCTGAAACCCAGCCTTTTCCATGCGCGCCGCCATGTCTTCAGCGGTGACGAAACCCTCGGTGGTTTCGGGCAGGTAGCGGTAGGCGTCGCCTGAGCCGGTGATTAATCCGCCGAGGGTGGGGATGACAACGTGCATGTGAACCCAAATGAACGGTGAAAGGATGTTTTTCTTTGGGCGCGTCGTATCGAGGATGACAATGCGTCCGCCGGGTTTCAGGACACGGTACTGCTCCTCCAGCGCCTTCTGCAAATCCACGACGTTGCGCATGAGGAAGCCAGAGACCACCGCATCGAACGAAAAATCGGGGAACGGCAGTTGGAGCGCGTCCGCCGCGGAAAAATCGAGGGGACTGTTCCTCCGCCCCACCCGCATCATCTCCAACGTGAAGTCTGCTCCCACCACCCGGGCATTGGGAAACGCTGAAAGCGCCTCCCGCGCCAGGTCGCCGGTGCCGGTTCCGAGGTCCAGCAAAGAGGCGTTGGGGTGAAGCCGCGCCAGTTCGATGACGCGCTTCCGCCAGCGGATGTCCTGTCCGCCGGTCATCAGACGGTTCATCAAGTCGTAGCGCCGGGCAATGCGCGTGAACATGTTTTGCACGTAGGCGGCGCGTTCGCGTCCTGTCAGTTGGGTCATATATCTCCTCGTTGAATGCGATAATTATACGTTATACTGCCCGAATTGAATTCACCAATGGAGCAAAATTCCGTGAACCGAACAGGCTTTGACTGGAACGCATGGATGCTGGCAAGCCGTCCGCGCACGCTGCCTGCCGCCGCGGCGGGAGTGATGATGGGCGCGGCAATGGCGTGGCGCGACGGATATTTTCGTCTCGACGCGGCGCTGGTCTGTTTGCTGACCGCCCTGCTTCTGCAAATTGGGAGCAACCTCGCCAATGACGTGTTCGACTTCGAGCGCGGCACCGATACCACGGAACGGCTGGGTCCCACGCGCGTGACACAGGCGGGACTCCTTTCGCCGCGGCAGGTCAAAACGGGCATGGCAGTCGTCTTTGGGTTGGCGGCGGTGCTGGGGTTGTATCTTGCCTGGCTCGGCGGCTGGGTCATCGTTGCGCTGGGCGTTGCAGCGATTCTCTCCGCCATTGCCTATACCGGCGGACCGTTCCCGCTAGGCTATCATGGTCTTGGAGATGTCTTTGTCTTCCTCTTCTTCGGGCTGGCGGCGGTGGCAGGGACGTACTACGTCCAGGCGGGCTTTGTCACCTCTGCGGTGTGGTGGATGAGCATTCCACCGGGCTTGATTATTACGGCGATTTTGGTGGTGAACAATTTGCGCGATATTGACAATGACCGCAAGGGCGGCAAGCGCACGCTGGCGGTGATGCTTGGCGAGCGCGGGACGAAAATCGAGTATCTGCTTTGCATGGTTCTCGCGTACATGACTTTGATTCCAGCCGCCTGGGCTGGAATGATTCCCTGGACAACGTTGACAGCATGGTTGTCGCTGCCTATTGCATACCAGGCAGCGAATATTGTCTTGACGCAAAAGGGCCGCCCGCTCAACATGGCGCTTGCAAAAACGGGTCAAACCGCGCTGCTTTTTAGTCTGTTGTTCTGGGTGGGATTATTGATTCGCTGATAGCACGCAGCGGGGCTGAAGCCGCCTGCTCAGTGTATGGAAGTCCTTCGGACTGGCGCAACAAGTCAGTTTCCACCGGCTTTTGTACACGAGAAAGTGTCTGAAAGGAAATTTCCATTGCTCCGAAAATGCGTAGGATGCGCTCTCTTGCGCATCCAGCGAGGTTACACCTGCCTTGGCGGGCGGTGCCAGGGGAGAACGTCGCTTACGTTACGCCCAGTGGTTCAAAACAAGCTGCGCGAATTGTCCGGCTTGATTGTTCATGAGGTGGTCGAATATTGAAGAAAATTTTTCAATAAAGCGATGTATCCTGCCGGTTGCTCTGCGTGGATATTATGTCCCGCCCCCGGCACGATTCCGATGCGCGCATCCCGAATTTGCTTCGCCATTGCATGAGCGATCTGAACATACTTTGCATCTTTTTCTCCCGCAATCAAGAAGACAGGAAAAGAAAGTTTCGGGAGCGCATCCCAAAGCGGAGTTTGGAAGGCGGGGCTGAGTTCGCGGATGATTTTTGCCATCCAGCGCGGGTCGTTGCGCGATGCCGATTCTTTGATGGCAGATAATTTTTCAGGCTGGGCATTTAAACTTGCGAAAAGCGGCATTTGATACCATTGCTCGACAAAGGCAGACATTCCATGTTTCAAAATGGCTTCGGCGCGTACTGTGTCTTCGGCAAGGCGGCGGGCGCGTTCGGATTCGTCCGCGATGCCGGGGTTGGCAGATTCGAGCGTCAGGGTGAGAATCCGCTCGGGGAAGCGGCAGGCAAAGGCGAGGGCGATGCGACCGCCGAGCGAATATCCAACGAGGTGAACCCTTGAGGCGGGGATTTCATCCAAGAGGCGAAGCAGCCAGTCGGTCACCATATAGAAATTCAAATTTGAAACGACATCGCCAGCCGCGGCTCTTCCGTGACCGGGCAGATCGGGCAAAACGCAAAAATAATTTTCACTGAGCGGGCGTGCGATTTCAAGCCAACTCTCGCCCCTGCCGAGAAAGCCGTGTAAAAAAACAAGCGGCGGGTTTTGGGGGTCGCCAAGAGTGAAAAAGTGTGGGGTCAACATTCGCTTCGAAGCAAAAAGGCAACAGGCTCAGGACTCCAGTGTGCGCCCCATAGCGGATGCAATGCGGCGCATCTCATCCACGAAGGAGGGCAGGGAATCGAGTGGAAGGGATTGCTCTCCGTCGGAAAGCGCGGCGGCGGGATTCGGGTGAACTTCCACAAGCAAACCGTCCGCGCCGGCAGCCAGTGCGGCGCGCGATGCGGCAAACACCAAATCTGTGCGGCCCGTGGCATGGCTGGGATCGGCAAGAATCGGGAAAGGCGTGGTTTCCTTGATTTGGGCAATCGCATTCACATCCAGCACATTCCGCGTGGAGGGGTCAAAACCGCGAATACCGCGCTCGCACAGGATGACCTTCTGATTTCCGCGCGACATAATGTGTTCGGCTGCCGCAAGCCATTCGTGGATGGTGGACATGAATCCGCGTTTGAGCAGGACCGGCTTTTGCTGTTCGCCTGCCGCCCACAACAGCGGGAAGTGCTGCATGTTGCGGCTCCCGATTTGGATAATGTCGCTGTACTCGACGACGAGCGGCAATTGCTCGACGCCCAACGCCTCTGAGATGACAAGCAGACCAAACTCATCGGCAGCCTGCCGCAGAATTTTCAAACCTTCAAGCCCCAATCCCTGGAAGGTGTGCGGCGATGTGCGCGGCTTGAACGCGCCGCCGCGCAATACACGTAATCCAAGTGCGTGCATTGTCTTTGCAACGCTATAGACCTGCTCGGCGCTTTCAACGGCGCATGGTCCTGCAATCAGCACGATATTCGTACCGCCGATTTGAAGTGTGTCGGAAAGGGAAATAATATTGGTCATGGTTTTGAGGTTAGACACTGCAGGTCTTTAAAGCCCGGCAGGTCTGCAATTTCGGTCCGTTTCAATTTGCCCGAGGCGGTGCGCGGAAGAGCCTCGACAAAAACGATGCGCCGCGGAACTTTGTAAGCCGCCACTTGCCCGCGTAAAAATTGAATCAAAGCCTCTCCGCTGCATGGTTCGCGCAAAACGACAGCCGCCGCGACGGCTTGTCCCCATTCGGGGTCTGGCACACCGACGACACACGCTTCGCTTACGGAGGGATGCGTCAGCAGGACGCGCTCCACCTCTTCGGGATAGACATTTTCACCGCCGCTGACGATCAAATCGGTGCGGCGCGTCAGGACCCATAAATCTCCCTCCGCATCGAGATAGCCAATATCGCCCGTATGGAAAGGCTCGGACGGTTTTTCCGAATCCAAATAGCCGCACATCACCGTCCTGCCGCTGATGACAATTTCACCAATCTCCCCGTTTGGAAGCGATTTGCCCGCTTCATCCACGATGTCCACGGTTGTGCCGGGCAATGGCTTGCCGACACTGCCGGGCTTGGCGCGGGTCTGTTCGGGCGTGGACGTGGCGACCTGCGATGCGGCTTCGGTCAAGCCGTAGGTGAGGGCTAGGGGTAAATTCAGCGCCAGGGCTTTTTCGAGGAGGTCAACAGGCGCGCCGGCGCCGCCGAGGAGAATGGCGCGCAGGGAGGACGATGGCTTGAGAGCGGGATATTTCTCCAGCAGGCGGTGAAGCATGGTCGGCACCAGCGAGACGACGGTGATGTCTTCTTCGGTGAGCGCGTGATGAACCGCATCCACATCAAAATGAGGGTGAAGGACGACGGCGAAGCCGTACAGTGCGGCGCGAAAAACAATGGACATGCCGCCAATGTGATAGAGCGGCATGGTCAACAGCCAGCGGTCACGCAAGTCAACGCCGAGGCGTTTGGCAGAGGCAAGCGCGCTGGCATGGTGATTGTCGAAGGTCAGCATCGCGCCTTTGGGGAAGCCGCTCGTGCCGGAGGTGAAAAATATCCCTTGAACGGCATCAGGCTCGAGCGGGGGATGAGTCCGCGCGGGAAGCGGCTGAGGCGTGGAGGAAAGATCGGAGACCGGAATCCGCTTTGCAGGTCCGGGCAGTTCCGATTCGCAAATCAGATAACCGCATTGACTTTGCTCGATCTGCAATTTAATTTCGGACTCAGTCAGACGTCTGTTGAGCGGCACTGCAATTGCGCCGATGCGGGCGAGCGCATGAATGAGCGCAATGTAGGCGGGCTGGTTGGCGAGGTGAATGGCAACGCGCGTCTGGCGTTTTATTTCGCGCGCTTCGAGCTGCGCGGCAAGCGTCTCGACCCAGTCGTTGAGCGCCGCATAGTCCCATTTTTGTCCTATGAATTCAAGCGCGGGAGCGCTGGGGTTTTGCGCGGCGCGTTGGGCAAGCCAGTCCATCAATCACCTCATGTAGAGCGATATTAATATCGCTCTACGGCAGCCAGGGATACTTGCGAAAGTCCGGCTTGCGTTTTTCGTTGTAGGCGTTACGTCCCTCCTGCCCTTCCTCGGTCATATAAAAGAGCATGGTGGCGTTCCCCGCCAGTTCCTGCAAGCCTGCCTGCCCATCGAGTTCGGCGTTGAACGCAGATTTGAGATTGCGAATGGCGAGCGGGCTTTTCTCGAGAATTTCCTGCGCCCAGCGGATGCCTTCCTCTTCCAGCTGCTCCACCGGGACCACCTTGTTGACCAGTCCCATTTCGAGCGCCTCCTGCGCGTTGTACTGGCGGCAGAGATACCAAATTTCACGCGCCTTTTTCTGACCGACGACACGCGCCAAATAAGAAGAGCCAAAACCGCCGTCAAAAGAGCCGACCTTGGGACCTGTCTGCCCAAAAATGGCATTGTCCGCGGCGATGGTCAGATCTGCGATGACGTGCAGGACATGTCCGCCGCCGATGGCGTATCCCGCCACGAGCGCAATGACGGGCTTGGGCATGGTTCGGATGATGCGCTGAAGTTTGAGTACGTTCAGACGCGGCACGCCGTCATCGCCAACGTAGCCCGCATGTCCGCGCACGCGCTGGTCGCCGCCGGAACAGAACGAATATTTTCCATCTTTGGCGGGACCGTTGCCTGTGAGCAGCACCACGCCGATGCGAGTATCTTCCCAAGCGTTCTCGAAGGCTTCGATCATTTCCCTGATGGTTTCGGGCCGGAAGGCGTTTCGCACTTCGGGGCGATTGAACGCAATGCGCGCGATTCCCTCTGCTTTGTGGTAGGTAATGTCTTGGTAGTCTTTGACTTTAATCCAGTTCATATTTCCTCTCAAGAGTTTTTTCAAGTTCGCCGCAGCAGCGGATGTTAGAGAACATCCGCTGCGCCCGCTGTTCAAGATTTGCGAGGATTAGCCGCCGCAGCGTAACGCCGCTTCAACGCCTGCCGCACCTGCTCGAACTTTGCCGCATCGCTGGGGATTTCGATGATGGTCGAGTTTTCAGAACGAAGGGCGGTCTCCAGCGCGGGCTTCAATGACAGGCGTTCGACGCGGACATAGTCAATGCCGTAAAGTTTGGCGGCATGCTCGAAGGTCAACCCGTGCGGGGCGACGAAGAGGTCGGTAAAGGGCGGCTCGAATTGCGAGATTGGCAGGCGCTGGAAGATTCCGCCGCCGTTGTTGTTGATGACGACAATCGTGGCGCGAATGCCGGAGCGTGAGATTGCCAGCAGACCGTTCATGTCGTGATAAAAGGAGGTGTCGCCGGTGACAAAGACGAGTCCCGCCAAATGCGCCGCGGCGCCAAGCGCGCTGGAGAGCGTGCCGTCAATTCCGCTGGCGCCGCGATTGGCAAAGACCTGCACGGGTTTGCGGCTCGGCGGTGCGAATTGATCGAGATGGCGCACGGGCAGGCTGTTTGCGACGTAGAGTCCGCCGCCGTCTGGCAGTTGATCCAGCACATCGGGCAGAATGCCGCCCTCGAAATACGGGTCCATTTGAAGAGCGCGGATTTCGTCCCAAACTTTTTCTTCGTAATCCTGCCATGTGTCCAGCCAATCCGAGTTTGCGTGTTTGGGTATGCCGTTGAGCAAATCCCGGCATAGCAGAAGCGGGTCCACCCACATCGCATGTGTGACGCGGAAACGGTCATCCTGCCAGCGGTTGGCTGCGGAGACGTGGATTTGCGGCACGTTCTCGAGGCTGTCGAGATAATCCGACAAGGCGTTGCTGACCGGCACGCCGCCGAAGCGAAGGACCAATTGCGGGCGCAGGGACCCGCCTGCGAACGGCAGGAAGGTATCGTAACCGCCAATGATGTGTGCGTTGACATGCTCGCCGAATCGCAAGCCGGAAAGCGCGTCCGCGAGGATGGGATAGCCTGTTTGCGCGGCGAGTTCGGTCAAGCGCGCAGGGAAATCTCCAGCGGGGCAGCGCGGACCACAAACAATGAGACCCCGCGGAGAGGAGGAAATCGCCTGGGTGAGGAAGTCGGTTTGCTCTTTGGCGGGAAAAAGTTGGGGACGAGAAAATGTCAATTGCGCGGGAGCAGTTTCCAGTCTGGAAAGAAGCGGAGGGTCCATCCAGGCGGGAAGGTCAGCGGGCATCTCAATCGGTTCGAGCGGTTTGCGAAATGGAAAATTCAAGTGGACGGGTCCGGGCAAGGGCGATTGCGAAGTCTCCCAGACGCGCGCGGCAAGCGTTTGCAAATAGCGAAGAAGGTGTTTGGAAAAATTTGCCTCTGGCGCGGGGACATCCACAAACCAGCGAACGTGATTGCCGAAAAGTTTGAGCTGGTCAATCGTTTGATTTGCGCCGCTCTCACGCAGTTCGGCGGGGCGGTCGGCGGTGAGGACGATGAGCGGGACTTCGCTGTAATTCGCCTCGACAATGGCTGGAAAAAAATTCGCGGCAGCCGTGCCGGAGGTGCAAACGACGGCAACGGGTTTTTGACTCGCGCGGGCAAGACCGAGCGCAAAATAGGACGCAGAACGTTCGTCGCTGTGAGGGTAAATGCGAATGCCGCTTTCGGCAAAGGCAACTGCCAAAGGTGTGGAACGCGAGCCCGGCGCAATGCAAACCGAATCGAGACCGAGTTTCTTCAACTCCGTAACAAAAATGCCTGCCCAGAGCGTGTTGCGGTTGGCGGTGTTCATACCATCTCACCTTGCATGGCGTCGAGCAGGAAGCGGGCTTTCAAGCCGGTTTCGTCCCATTCTTTTTGCGGGTCGGAATCAGCGACGATGCCTGCACCGCCGAAGAGGGTGGCTGTGCTGCCCTGGAATAACCCCGAACGAATGGCGACGACAAAGTCGCCGTTACCATCCGCATCCACCCAGCCGACGGGGGCTGCATACCAGCCGCGTTCGAATCCTTCCAATTCGCGAATGAGGCGCAGTGCGGCTTCGCCCGGCATACCACCAACTGCAGGGGTGGGATGCAGCGCGGCAACGATATTGAGGATGTTATGCCCCGCCTTCAAAGTGCCTGTGATGTCTGTGCAAAGATGCTGAATGTTGGGCAGACGCAACAGTTTTGGCGCAGAGTCCATATCGAGCGTTTTTACGAGCGGCGACATTTTTTCGCGAATGTGATCGAGGACAAAGGCGTGCTCACTTTGGTCTTTGGCGGAATGGAGCAATTGCCGACCCAGCGCATCATCTTCAACGGGAGAGCCGCCGCGGCGAATGGAGCCTGCAATCGCAACCGTGTTGTATTCTGTGCCTGATACGGAAATCAATCGCTCCGGCGTTACGCCCGCAAAGTTCCTTCCAGGCATGAATTCAAACAGGAAGCGAAAACAGGCGGGACACGATGCGCCGAGACGCTCCAACAGCACGGGGACATCCAGGGGACGATTCCCATGTACTTGCAGCGGGCGCGCTATGACCACCTTTTTCAACATCCCTGCGCGAATCATTCCGATGGAATGGCGGATGCTGTTTTCCCATTCCGCACGGGAGGTTTCAGTATTGGTGATGAGTTCATCGGGGAAGGAGGGCGGCGGCAGGATGGCGGTTTCCATCTGCTCGATAAAATTTTTGGCTTCGATGCGCAGGTAGCCGGCTGCAAGCGCGGGCGTTTCGTTTTCCGTGAGCGTATGATTGATCGAAAAGAAATATTCGCCGCCGGCGCGAATCAGCGCATAGCGGGGCAAAGTCAATGCTGCCGATGGAAACGAATCCCAGATGCCGCGTTTGACATGATCGAAAAATGCGCCGCCCCCAAGGAGGATTGGACGAGGCAGCGCATCCGATTCGTTGATAGGAATAATGCGCTGAAAAAAATCCTGCAGGGACGCCCCAAGATTTGAAAAACGATTTTCCCCGTGGTGAGAAATTTGCGCGCCAATCCCAAGAGCAGCGATGGCAACGGAGGATTGACCGCTCTCAAAGTAAAAACGTTCCATGCCAGCGCCGAGGCGCAGAAACTCCGTCAACGGATACGGAGGACAGGGGATGGTGTAGTTGACAATGCGATTCAAACTCATTCTCCTGCATTCATCCGCTCAGCGGGGAATCTTTCTTCAAACTCCCGTATCCGTTCCTCCGAGACGCCAATGCTTTGCAATAACATCCTTCTCAACACCGGCAAGGAGCGGGTGGGGTCCGGTTGACCCGTATAAATCCAACGCAAAACGACCTCGCTCAATGCGCCCATCCACGCACAAGCCGCAACTTCCGTATCCAGCGCGGGGATGCTTGCCTCTGCCACAGCCTCGTCGAGATACTCTTTGATGAAGGCAATAAAACGGTCATTGACAGCGCGGCGTTTTTCCTCGAAGACGTGCCCCAGCCCTGTGGCTTGGACAAGCGCGATCTTTGCCAGGGCGCGATATTGACCGAAAGTCTCCAGGCAGACGCGCAAAGCCAGGTCTACGCGCGCCACGCCCGAGGTCTCAGCCTGGAGGCGGGCACGCAGGCGGTTTTCCAGCAGGTCGGCGAAGGTATCCACCAGGGCGAGGAAAATATCCTGTTTGCTGGGGAAGTAGAAATAGAACGAACCTTTGGACGTGTTGGACTCTGCCACGATGTCGTCCACCTTGGCGTCGTGGTAGCCTTTGCTGGCAAAGACCTTGACGGCGGCTTCGAGAATGCGCTCGCGGGTTTCCTGGGACGGAGTATTGTTTGACATGGTTTCTCGCTAGACCGACTGGTCAGTCTACAGCGGGCAAGGATAGCCGATTGAAAAAGCCGCGTCAAGGTGACATGGCTCATGTTTGTCATGTGGCAAAAGGCAAAGAGTATCGGCAAACGCTGCCGCCCGTCCGTCAAGCGGTTTCTTTGGGCTGCAAGGTAAATATGGTGATTTCCGGCGGGCAATTAAATAGACGGTCTACCATTACTTTCGCCTGTGGTGTAAGACAGGCTTGTGGGAACGCTTGAACCGCATTTTGCGGGAAAAAGTCCGCTTGCAGTTTGGCAAGAAGCGTCGACCGAGTGCCGCCATCTTGGATAGTCAATCCATCAAGACTTCGGAAGGCGGCTTGGAACGCGGTTATGATGCGGGTAAGCAGGTGACAGGACGGAAAAGGCATATCTTGGTCGATACCCTGGGGCTGATTCTCAAGGTGGTGGTCACGGCTGGCAATGGGCAAGACCGCGAGGGCGCCAAAGCCTTGCTGAAAACGATCGGTCTCGAAAAAGAAGTTGTCCAACGCTTGGAGCTTATCTGGGCAGACGGCAGTTATCGCGGCGAGTTGATTACCTGGTTAGAAGACCTCTTTGGTTGGAAGTTGGAGGTCGTTGAAAAAGCCAAAGGTCAAGCAGGCTTTCAAATCCTGTCCAAGCGGTGGATTGTGGAACGCACTTTCGCTTGGCTGGTACGTGAGCGGCGCTTGGAACGCAACTATGAACGTTTGCCCGAATCCAGTGAGGCGTTTATCTATGCCGCGATGATCCGTTTGATGCTCCGCCGTTTAGCCAATGCATGACTTTTCAGACACTCTCTTAGAAACTATCTCAAAAGTGTCACCCTGAGTGGCGCCTTGCGCCACGAAGGGTCTCTACCAGCGAAAGCAAGAGACTCTTCGGTCGCTTCGCTCCCTCAGAGTGACATGTTTTAGGGTTTTGAGATAATTTCTTATCCCGAGCCGACGTGATTTAGAGTTCACATTACAGCCTATGGCTTTCTCATTATCGCTTGACAATCTCATCAGTGTGTGGCGCGCCTTCAACGCGGATTGCGCCGATTAGACGGATGGCGCGGATTTTTTGAAAAACATCGGCGAAATCCGCTAAATCCGCGACATCCGTGTTGAAAATGAGAAAACCATGCATTACAGCCTGTACATGCTTGACGTGAGCCGAAAAAGCGGTAAAATCTAATTCGATAAATATCGAATTAGATTTTGGATGCGAATCATGACTACACCCAATCCCATGCTGGAGTTTGCCAAGGCGATGGCGTCGGTCGAGCGGTTGAAGGTGATCGGCACGCTGGTGCGCGGACCCGCCACGCAGGCGGAAGTTGCCGCGCAGGTTCACCTTCCCTTGCGGGAAGTACATGACCATCTTGCTTTTCTGGTCTCGGTGGGCGCGGTGCGGGAGGAACAGGGACGGTATCGGGTGGATGAAAAGTCCATCGAAGCGCTGAGCAAGAGTCAGTTTGAGGGGAAGCGCGCGGAGCCTGCATCGGTCGAGGGTGAGCCGGAGAATGTCCGCAAAATCTTGAGAGCGTATTTGAAATCCGATGGGACGCTGGCGCAGATTCCGATGGACAAGCATAAATTGCGGATTGTGTTGAAGTTCATCGTTGATGTGTTTCCCTTCGACGCAACCTTCACGGAGAAGGAAGTGAATGCCATTCTGCGGCGATTTCATGTGGACACCGCCGCGCTGCGCCGCTATCTTGTGGATGAAGGTTTCATGGCGCGGGAAGGCGACGGGTCGAAGTATTGGCGCGTGAAAGTGGAGGCGGCATGAGCGGGGAACTGGTCACTTTCTTCAAGGCGCTGGCAGATGCAAACCGACTCAAAATCGTCGGCTTGCTGGCAGAGAAATCGTACAGTGTGGAGGAACTTGCCGCGCTGTTGAAACTCAAGCCTTCGACCGTTTCGCATCATCTTGCCAAACTATCCGAAGCGGGATTGGTGCAGGCGCATGCGGAAAGTTATTACACCGTGTATCAGTTGAACAAAAAAGCGCTGGAAGAAAAAGCGCGCACGATGTTCTCTCCAACGGAACTTTCCAACGCGGCGGCGGAGGTAGACATAGATGCTTATGACAAAAAAATCATCCGCGATTACTCCCGCCCCGACGGAAGTTTGAAAACCCTCCCTTCGCAGCGCAAGAAACTCGAAGCGATCCTGCGCCATGTGGTCAAAGCGTTCGAACCCGGCAGGCGGTACAGCGAGAAGCGCGTGAACGAAATCCTCGCGCAGTTTCACGAGGATACCGCCACCCTGCGGCGCGAATTGGTCGGTGCGGGGCTGATGGCGCGCGAAGGCGGAGGCGGGGAATACTGGCGAACCGACAAATAAAAACTGCCGCAGAGTTTCTCCAGTCTCTGCGGCAGTTGATTGTGGGTTACTTCATCTGCTCGCGGTTGACGATGCCTCGCTGCCAGGCATACACCGCCACCTGCGTGCGGTCTGCCAGGTGCAGTTTGCTCAAAATGTTGCTCACATGCCCCTTGACTGTGTTTTCACTGATGACGAGTTTTTCGGCGATCTGGCTGTTGGTCATCCCTTTGGCAATCAGGCGCAGGACATCCAGTTCGCGCTCGGTCAGTTCCGTGAACAACGGTTCATCGTTTTCGCCGCGCAGATTTTGTAAAACACGCTCCGCCACCAGCGGATGCAGAGTCACCTCATGGCGCACGGCGCGCTGCAACGCCTCGACCAGTTTCTCCATCTTCATATCCTTGAGAATGTAAGAAGTTGCCCCAGCCTTCAAGGCGGGAAAGATATGCACATCCTCATGATACGAAGTCAACACCACCACCTGGGTGCGCGGACTGATTTTCTTGATCTGGCGGGTCGTTTCCACGCCGCCCATGCCGGGCATGATCAAATCCAGCAAAACCACATCCGGGATCAACTCCGCGACCATCTTCACCGCCTGCTCACCCGATTCTGCCTCGCCGACCACGTCGAACTCTTTGAGTGTCTCGAGGTAGGAACGGATGCCGTTCCGCACCACTTCGTGATCGTCCACAATCAAAATACTGATGACATTGCTTTTTGCCATATTCGCCTCTTTCTTAATCTTTTGCCGGCACTTGCACAATGACCTTTGTGCCCCGTCCCGGCGCGCTCTGCACCTGTACCGAGCCGTGGACACTGCCCACCCGCTCGCGAATCGAGCGCAACCCCAGACCCTGTCCCTTCAGATTCATATCGAACCCGCGCCCATCGTCCGACACGCACAATTGCACCGTGCCGCCATTATAGACCAAGGAAACGTCCACGCGGCTCGCCTGGCTGTGTCGCGCCACGTTTGCCAGCGCCTCCTGCGTGACGCGGTAAACCGCCTGCTCGATGTGGAGCGGCAGACGCCGCTCGCCTTCGAGCGTCAAATTCACCTTGATGTCGCTGCGGTTTTCCCATTCATAGACATATTCGCGCAGCACAGCCGCCAGTCCCTTTTCCTGCAATGCCACGGGATAAATCTCCTGCACGAGGAAGGTCAATTCCTGAATGACATCCGAAACCAGGTTCTCCGCCTCGTGAAGATGCAGCGCCGCCTTGTCGCCGCCGCCGTTCAACATGCCGCGCACTGCTCCAAGCTGCGCAAGGGCGGCGAAGGCTTTTTGTTTGGCGCTGTCGTGCAGGTCACGCGCGAGGCGGTTACGTTCTTCCATGACTGCCAGGTCTTTGGTTTGCTCGAAGAGCAGCATGTTCGCAATCGAAATGGCGGCGCGCTGCGTGAGCGCCGAAAACAGCCGCACCGTATCGTCGCCAAGCAGGTGGGGTTTGGTGAACCCGACGTTGAACACCCCCACCACTTTGTTATCCACGCTGATGGGCAAATGGACGAACGAACGGATGCCTTCCGCAATCAACGCTTCGCGGACCTCCGCACGAAACTCGTCCATCTCGATTTGGCGGACAATGACCGGCTGACCGCTCTCCAGCACGCTGCCCACAATACCTTCGCCTTTTGCAAATTCCATGACGCGGAGAGTCTGCGGCGAATATCCGCGGCTGATGCGCGGGACGATTTTGGTCTGCTTCTCGTCCCAGGCAAAGACCATGCTGCGGTCGGCGTTGAGCACATCCACCGCCACATCCACGAGGGTTTGGAAGACCTGATTCAAACTGACGCTGCGAAGGATGCGTTCATCCGCCTGGTAGAGCGCCTGAATTTCCTGATTGCGTTTTTCGAGCGCGCTGGTTCGTTCGCGCACCAGGCGTTCCAGTTGACGGTTGCGATCCTGAATTGTCCTGGTGCGCAGACCAATGCCCAGCGCCACCACCCCCGCCAGCGCAAAAACCAGAAAGATGCGAAACCATGCCGTCTGCCAAAACGGCGGGATCACCTTGATGGCAATGCTCAGCGGCGTTTCGCTCCAAACGCCGTCGCTGTTGGCGGCTCTCACGTGCAGGGTATATTCGCCGCCCGGCAAATTGGTATAGCGCCCATCACGCTTGACGCCGATGGTTTGCCAGCCCGGATCGAAGCCCTCCAGGTAATAGGCATATTGATTTTTGGAAGGCTGGTTGTAACTCAGCGCGGCAAACTCGAACTCCAGTGAATTGCGGGGCCATTCCAGGACCACGCTGGTCAACGCCGACACACTGGCATTCACCGCCACGGGCTGACCGTCCTGCGTGAGCGACGTCAATACCACTTGGGGCGGGTGCTGATTTTCAAAAATGCTCAAAGGATGAAACACGGTCAGACCGTTGACGCCGCCAAAATAGAATTCTCCGCCGCGCCCCTTGGCAAACGCCGCCGCGTTGAACTGATTGCTCTGTAAACCGTCGCCGGCGTCGAAGTTGCGAAACGTCTTGTTTTCCGGGTCGAAGCGCGAAATGCCAAAGTTCGTACTCAGCCACAGATACCCCAAATCGTCTTCGAGAATGCCATACACCACGCCGTTGGGCAAGCCGTCCTTTTCCAAAAAATAGGTGAAGGTCTCGGTGGCGGGATCGAATAAATTCAATCCGCCGCCGTTGGTTCCAATCCACAAACGTCCTTTGGAGTCCTGATAAACATCGAGAATGGATTCGTTGCTTAGCGATGTCTTGTCGTTAGGGTCGGCGTGATATTGCTTGAAGGTTTCCGCCGCACGGTCGAAGCGGTTCAATCCGTTTTCCGATGTGCCAATCCACAAATAGCCGTCGCGGTCTTCGTAGATCACACTCACGGAGGAACCGCTCAGGCTGGCTGGGTCGCCTACACGGGGGGTGTAATGCCGGAACGTTCCGCTGGCGCGGTCCAGCAGGTCGAGCCCTGCCACGGTTCCCACCCAGACGTTATTGGCGCTGTCCACATAAACTTCCTGCACGGTGTTGGCGCTCAGGCTGGCAGGATTTTGCGGGTCGCGCTGATAGTGGGCAAAACGGGAGGTCCGCCGGTCGAAACGGTCGAGACCGTTGGCGGTGCCGATCCACAACATGCCGTCCTGATCCTCGTCAATCGCATACAGAATGTTCGAAGCGATGCTGGCGGGACGCCGTTCGTCATGCCGATAGCGGATGACCTGCCCCGTGGACCAGGTGAGGCGGTTCAAGCCTGCGCCAAACGTGCCAACCCACGCATAGCCCTGCGAATCGACATGAATGGGGAAAATCAAATTTCCGCTCAACGAGTTGGGGTCGGAAGGGACGTGGCGGTAATAGGCGAAATTGTCGCGCAGGCGGTCATATTTGTTGACGCCGCCGCCATACGTGCCAAACCACAAGACACCCCCGCGGTCTTCATGGATGGATAGGATGAAGTCGTTGCTCAGGCTTTGAATGAAAGACGGGTCGTTGACGTAATGGATGAAACGTCCGCCCGCCCGGCTCAAACGATCCAGCCCGCTGCTGGTGCCAACCCAGAGATTACCGCTGCTGTCCACATACAATGCGTTGACGCGGTTACCGGCAATGCTTTGCGGGTCGTTATCCGAATGGGTGAACCGCTGGAATTTCCCGCTGGCGGGGTCGAAGCGGTTCAAGCCAAACCACGTGGCAACCCACAACGTCGAATTGCCTGCATCCAGAATGGCGGTAATGTGGTCGTTGCTGATGGAGGTCGTATCTTCCGGGTTATTTTGGTAAGCGGTGAAGGTCCCGCTTTGCGGGTCGAACTGATTCAGCCCGCCCGAGGAGGTGCCAATCCAATACCTTCCGCGGCTGTCCTGCAAAATGGCAGTGACACTCTTGCCTGTCAAGCCGTCGGGGGTAAATGGATTGTAGGTATAACGCTTGAAGCCTTTGGTTTTGCGGTCGAGCAAGTCCAGTCCCTGCTCCGTTCCGATCCACAAGTCGCCGTTCCGATCCACGTACAAAACATTGATGTGATCGTCGCCGATGCTCGAGGGATTTTCCTTGTCGTGGCGAAAGACGGTGAACGTTTCGGTGCGCGGGTCATAACGGTTCAAGCCGCCCTGCCGCGTGCCAATCCACAAATAGCCTTCGCGGTCCTCCACCATCGCCGTAATCCAGCGGTCGCTCAGGCTGGTCGGAGAGTCGGGTTCGGGTTTGAATATCTTGAAGGTATAGCCGTCGTAGCGGTTGAGCCCGTCTTCCGTGCCGAACCACAAAAAGCCGGCGCTGTCTTGAAAAATGACATGCACCGAATTTTGCGACAAGCCCTGTTCGAGACCGAGATGCTCGAAGCGCGGGACGCAGTTGCAAATCTCCGGCAGGGAATGGGGGGAGATGCGGTTCGGGACTTCGGGAAGGCTGGTCGGCGCAGAATCAGCCTCGGGCGCGGCTGGAAGCGGATTCCCGCTCCCGCACGAAGCGAGCGCCAGCGTCAGGAAGAGTCCCAAAAGGCGGAAGAAGGTCAACTTCATACTTCTTCTCATGCCCAAAGTATAGCCCATAACATCCCCCCTGTATGAACCGCACAAAGCGGCTCAGCCCCTTTGGGCATCCAGCGCGCGGAAGCGGTGAAGGAAATAGACCGCCAGCCCCACCAGCACGATGGCGTTTGCCTGATGAAGAAGCGCAACGACGATGTTCACATACGAAAGCACCGTCCACACGCCAAGCGTGATTTGCAAAGCGACCACACCGATGAGCCATTTGAGCCCGGTTTGAATCTCGGCAGGGTAGTTCTGCTTCTTCACCACCCAGAACACGTATGGGACGGCGAGCAGTCCCACCCATGCAAACCAGCGATGGATGAAGACGATGGTCTGCGGCGACTCGAACAAATTGACGAACGAACCGAACAAGCCGGGCGGAATCCACTTGCCGAACATGAGGGGCCAAGTATCCGAAACGTGACCCGCCTTGAGTCCCGCCGTGAAGCCGCCGTAGGTGATTTGAACGACAAGCAGGGCAAACGAAACCGCCGCCAGTTTCGAAGGCAATGACCACTTCGCCTTTTTGCCCGCTTCGGGGAATCCGAACCGATGCCCCAGCGCCGTCCATAGTGCGAGGCTGAAGAGCGTGAGCGCCAGAAGCAGATGAATCGTCAGGTTGAAGTGACTGACAGCCGGGCGGTCCACCAAACCGCTGGCAACCATGATCCAACCGGCGACCGCCTGCGAAATGAACAGCAGTCCCATCACAACATAGATGCCGAACTCGCGGCGGGGAATCGCTCCTTTGAAGAGAAAATAGAACACGGGAATGGCATACGCCAGCCCTGCCAGCCGGGCGATGTTACGGTGAATCCACTCGATATAGAAGATGTACTTGTACTCCTCCAGCGTCATCCCGAAATTGACCTTGAGGTATTCGGGCGTCTGCTGATATTTGGCGAACTCCTCCTGCCAAGCCGCCTCCCCAATGGGCGGAAGCGACCCGCTGACAGGATTCCACTCCACGATGGAGAGACCCGAACGAGTCAAGCGGACGAATCCGCCGAAGACCACCAGAAAAGCGACGAGGCCGGCGAAGAAAAACAGCCACTTCATCACGGCAGGATTTTTGGTTTGAGGCATAGCTGCCCTCCGAATTGATTTTGGATTGATTGTTTGCTCCACAAAGTTCACGAAAAAGCACGAATTCTTTTCGCATCATTCGTGTCATTCGGTGTTAGAAAGTGTCTGAAAAGAGATTTCTATTGCTCCAAAAATGCGTAGAATGCGCTCTCTGGCGCATCCAGCGACGTTAGAGAACGTCGCTTACGCGGAAACCACCGGTCTTCACATACTTTCTCAGAGAGAGATCATTCGCATCATTCGTTTCATTCGACGTCAGTAGTTTCCTTCGAATGCAGGGCGGGATTATAGCACCCGCCAATAAAAAATTTGGAACGGAACGCATGGCGTATAATTTGCAACACTTATGCGCGCAGACCAGTCCACCAAGGCGCTCTTCGACAATGTTCTTCGGCAGGCAGGCGGCAAGCCTGTTGCCCAAATCCACATTGCGCTGGGAGAAATCGCCGACATCACCCCAGCGCAGGCACAGCGCCTGTGGGATGAACTTGCCCAAGGCACGCCGCTGGAACGGGCACAGATTCGCTTTCGTCTTATCCCTGCCGAAGTGCAGTGCATGGCGTGTTTCAAAAAGTACCGCCCCGCCAATGGCGAAATCCACTGCCCCCACTGCGGCAGTTTTGGCGCAAAAATTCTGACCGGCGAGGAATTCCATGTCGAACGCATCGAAACCGACGAATAAATTTTGGACAACCCTGGCGCTCCTGCTGCTCCTGACCATTGCAGGATGCAACCTGCCCGCCGCCTCCCCCCCGACCCCGGACCTGCTCGCCACTCTCCAAGCCTCCACCCCGCTGACGGTTTCCACGCCCGCCCTGCTGGAGACGCCCTCCGCCTCCCCCACGCCGTTCACCGTCACCATCACCCCCGCCAGCCTGCCGTCAGATGGCGTTCCCTCCCCCTCCCCCGCCGACGGATTGACCGGTCACATCGTCTTCACCTGTCAAATCTTCAAAGTGCAAGCCCGCAACCAAATCTGCATCATGAACGCCGACGGGAGCGGCTACCGCCGGCTGACCACCGACGATTCGCGCCAGCATTTCTACCCATCCCTCTCGCCCGATGGGAAGAGCGTAGTCTATGCCGCCTTCTTTGAAACCGACAACTACGAAATTTACGAACTCACCCTCGCCGACGGCACGGTCAAACGTCTGACCAACGGCTACGGCGTGGAAACCTCACCCGAAATCTCCCCTGACGGGAAGTTCATCGCCTACACCAAATACAACGTCTCCACCGGCAACTATCAAATCATCATCGCCCGCCGCGACGGCAGTGAAGCCGGCAACATCCCCCGCGTCACCGGCTGGGACCCCACTTGGTCGCCGGATGGCAAGCGCATCCTCTTCGCCTCCGACCGGCGGGGCGCAGTGCAGCTTTATACCGTCCGTCTCGATGGCAGTGACCTGCAAACCATCACCAGCCTGCCTGCCATTCGCGGACGCAGCGACTGGTCACCGGACGGCAACTACATCGTCACCTATTCCGGTCCCGCTTGGAATCGCGAACTCTACATCATGAACGCCGACGGCACGAACGTGCGCCAACTCACGCCCAGCGGCGGCAACAGTCAGGGACCTTCTTTCTCGCCGGACGGCAAATGGGTGGTCTTCACCGCCTACTTCGATCATTACGGCGATGACCACGGCTGCGAAATCTACGTCATCCGCACCGACGGCACCGACCTGCGCCGCCTCACCAACAACGATTACTGCGACTACCAGCCGCGCTGGGGACCATGATGGAAATTCACTTCGTCGTCATCGGTAAACTTACGCGTGAATTTCTCCTGCCCGCCAAGGGTCAGCCGCGGCTCGATGCGCCGGGCGGCAGTCTGCTCTATGCGGCGGGAGGGTTGGGAGTGTGGGAAAGCGGCGTCGGCTTGGTGGGACGCGCCGGCAACGATTATCCGCGCGCCTGGCTGAACGAGGTCAAAAAGCGCGGGTTCGATACGAGCGGCATTCGCATCCAGCCGCAGGCATTGGATATGCGCGAATTCATCGCTTACACCGAGTCGTTCGAGGCAAGCCGCATCAATCCGGTGGCGCATTTCGCGCGGCGGGGAATGACCGTGCCCAAGTCCCTGCTGGGGTATCAGGCGGAGAAAGCGCCGGAAGAAGCGCTTCGCCTCACCGTGCGCGACATCCCCGAAGACTACCTGACCGCCCGCGCCGCCTACCTCTGCCCGCTCGATTTGGTGACGCAGACCCAACTCATCGCCGGACTCAAGCGCGGGACCGTGCATACGTTCATCCTGGACCCCGCGCCTGCCGCCATGACCCCCGCCTCGCGCCGTGAACTCCCTGCCCTGCTCAACGGCGTGAATGCCTTCCTGCCCTCCGAAGAGGAGATGCGCAATCTGTTCCAGGCGGAAACCCACGACTTGTGGGAGATGGCGGAGGCAGTGTCGCTGTATGGCTGTGAGTTTGTGGTCATCAAGCGCGGCGCACAGGGACAGTTGCTCTACGAGGCAGAATCAAAACGCCGCTGGGAGATTCCCGCCTACCCGGCGCGGCTGGAGGATGTGACCGGCGCCGGTGATGCGTTTGGCGGAGGCTTCGCGGCTGGCTTTTGCAAGAGTTACGATCCAGTGGAAGGAGTTTTGTATGGCAATGTCTCGGCTTCGTTGAAACTGGAGGGATTGGGCGCGTTTCATCCGCTGGAGGTGCTGCCGGGACTGGCAGAGGCGAGGCTGAACGCACTGAGGGAGTTGGTGAGGAGAGTGTAGGCAGTAAACAGTGACAGTACTTACGCAGTTGAGAAAATAGAACATTGACAACACAAAAGGGACGTC
>DYID01000023.1 GCA_020723805.1 Anaerolinea sp.
GCGTCATTTGAGAAATCGGTATATGGCGTTCTTTTTTCCCTTTGCCGAATACCATGATGTGCATTGTCACCTGATTGATGTCCTGGATTCTCAATCCACACAATTCACTCGCCCGCACACCCGTATCGAGCAGGACATACAAAATTGCCTTGTTACGCAAGGCAACAATCGGATTGTTTGTTTTAGTCACCTGGTCCAGTAACGCAAGAATTTCAACCCGGTTGAACGGAACAACTTCTTTCTTCTCGACAATCGGCGGGCGGATGGAACGGATGAGGTTTTCTTCGCACAGCCCCTCTTGTTTTGCCCACTGCCAGAGCGCGGACAAATCGGTGTGGTAATTGCGGAGCGTTTTCGCAGACACTGGTTGTTGGTCGAAAAACTCAACAATCCGACTGCGGGTAATTTCTCGAAATTCGACATCCCCCAGGAAGTTCACCAGTTTGGTAAACGTCACGCGGTAATCGCGCAGTGTGTTCGGCGAATATCGTGCCACACTCCGTTCAAGTAAGAAGGTTTCGGTGATGGTAGATAGCAACATTGATCTGCCTCCGTAGGATATGATGAATTTTGGCAGACGCAATTGTATTGACGCGAGACAGACAGAAATTCAATATCTATTGCCTTTTTTGCTTAAAAAATAAAAAGCCTGACCGAGTAGATCAGGCTTTTTGAATCGGCTACGATCCTGCTTTGACTCTATAGCCACTGAGTAATGACCTCATTGACACGAGAATTCGGTTGATCTTCACGCCGTGCTGCACACCTTGGGCACACATCCTCGCTGGCTGGATGGATGTAGCGTTCATCACATTCACAATCCCAAAAAAAAGGAGTGGTGCATATGTCACCGTGAATCTCAATCAAACCGTTGGTCAAGTCGTTGTTCATACCTCACACTACCTTTCCTTGTTGCGCCAAGCGCTGGCGTGTCGCGCTGATGCGCGCACGATTTTGCCAGTAATGGCTTTTACCGCCGGCTACACATTGCCAACCTGCACCGCGGTGACGCGAGCTCAAAGACGCATCGTACTGCACTTCTTGCCCGCACACCGGACATTTTGCCGGAGGGACAGGGTAGTAGCCGTAAGGGGGGCGGTTGGCTCGTTTGCCTCCGTCCGCCAGATACTGCCTCACGTCGTTCACCGCGGGACAATTGCGTCCGAGGACGCAGGTGCATACCCCGTTGATTCCGACGTGGTGATAGCGGGGGCGGACATGCTCCCCAAGGTCAACAATGTAGAAATATCCGTTCACCATCACTGATGATGGTGAAACCTGAACATTGACCTGTGTGGGAATCAATGTTTTCATGAATACCTCCTTAAATAAAAAGCAGAGGCGAGTTCGCCTCTGCTTTTGCCTCGATACAATTTGATTTACGCTGTCACTCGCGTCTGATTGCGAAGAATATCCAAATCCCTCTGCTTCCGTTCCTCATAACGGCGAAGCTCATCTTCCAGATCGTCAGCGGTTGCAGCGCTCAGTATTTCGCTTATGTCTTCCAAGATATGAAGCTCCGGGGGTTGTTGCTTATAGATATTCTTGGCAAAAAAAATTTGCAGGATATGTTTGGTGGAAGTTTCAGATGCAAAAACATCAAGAACTACTCCGACCCATGTTCCAAGGCGCACAAAGTCGCCAACTGTTGGAATGTTCGTTTTACTCATCGCTCCATCCTTCAGAAAGAAGTGATACAGCTTTTTCAATCGCTTCCTGAACACTAAAGACTGTATAACCAATCTTCGCCAGGGTAGCCATAAGTATAGCATGGGTTCCTACTCGGTTGTCAAATTCTGCGTCTTGCACATCTGCGAGCGCGCGATCCAAATCATCATATTGTTGGCGGGTTAATTTTTTCACTGCTTACCTCCAATTTAATCTTTCACCGCATTAAAGCGATGGCGGGAAACCTGTTTCGGAAACAGGCTTCCCGCTATTGCTTCAAAAACAGAAACAAGGGGACGCTGTTTAGGCATCCCCTTGTTACTACTGGCGGCGCTTCTTCGGTTGCACCGGTGCGTCCCCAAACAGGCTAAGTTGTACGGCTGTCCCAAAATCGTATAGAGATTGGAGCCGTTTGATTTCCTCGCCAAGAGCAGCGAGGCTTTCAGTTGTAAGCGGGATGGGCTGCTCCTCGTTTGCAAGCCGGGAGGGCGCCATGGTGTTCATCATTTCCTTCATTGCCATGAGAGCGTCGCGGACATCATCGGTGGTCCGTTGAAAGTTGTTGGACCTTCCCAACACAGGTGTATCCGTGTTGGTTGCTTGCAACTCTTTTTCGAGAGCCTGAAGTTCCTCCTCGATGTCGTGGAATTTTTTCTCATGCTCCCATGGTTGTATCAACGCTTCCTCGCTCGACGCTATGTTTTTCTCTGTAATAGCGATGGACTCCTCGACTTTCTTGGCTTTTTCATCCAACGCCTTCAACGCCATGTCGAGACTGCGGGTAATGCCCACATTATCGGTCCCGCCGATTTCAATCTTCCTCCCGCCTACCTCAAAGTAGACGAGGGGTACGGCGGTCGAGCCTTCGATGTTCGTGCAGGTACTCCATAGGGCAAAACCCCGATAATGACCGATCTTGATGGCTTCTACGGAGCTTTTCAAAATCTTCTGTGCTGCTTGCTCTGCGAGCAGTTTGATCTCTCTGCCCGCGTCTTCACGTTTTTTGACGATATGCACAGTCTCATCCTTGATGAGTTCAATTACAAACTCGTCGGTCGTATTGGCGTTACGGATGCGGATCGCCTCCTGCAAGGCGTTCAAATAATGGCGATCACGTTCCAATTGCGCCTGACGCCAGCGGATGTCGTTCCGGATGGATTGCATGGACGAAATCCATGCAGAGCGCAATGCAGTCATGCGCGCGTATTCCGCGTCCAGCACGACTTTTTGCATGATCTTGGGGTTGCCAGAAGCAAGCGCTTTGATCTCGGAAAAGGTCAGGACGGTATCACTAATATCGTCCACCTCGCGGTCTGCCAGGCTTCCGTTCATGATTTGAGAGATGAAAACGGCTTTGTTCTCCAGCAACTGCCAGATATAGCCGTCGAAGCTTCCCTCAGTAATATGGGTGAAGCAGAAAACAGTTGGGAAAATGTTTCCCTGCCGCCACATCCGCCCAATTTGTTGTTCGAGATCCCCAGGACGCCAAGGAGGGGTGATGTGATGTGTTGCCACGCACCGCTCTTGGACATTGAGTCCTGTGCCCATCTTCTCGTTTGATCCGAGCAAGACCCGGATCTTTCCCTCGTTTACCGCCTTAAACAAGGCGGCACGTTGTTGAGAATTGCGGGCGTCGTGGACAAAAGCAATCTCTTCCGGCGGAACGCCTTTCTTCGCCAGGCGCAACCGGATTTCGCTATAGATGTTAGTAGTTAAAAATTTTTCTTCTTCTGTTTCTGTATCTGAAACATCAAGAAGAACATCAATATCATCGTTCATGTGATACCTCCAAAAAAAGAGTGGCGCTGAGCGCCACTCTTTTTGTTGCTTTTGGTTATTTGGCTTTTGGAACAGCCAAGTCGCAAAAGATCAACTGCGTGCCCTGAACGGGAGCGGTCAATCTCCATATCTCTGCCACCAGCTCGACAAGCATGTCGATCTTGGGCATTGATGCCCCTCGGTATGACGGCACGACAAGACTAAGATCCAGCGCGGCTTTACGTCCGTCACTGGTGATCTTCAGCATGTTGTCGTCGTGAGGATCAACAATACCACTTCGCACCTTTTCGGCGCGGAGGGCAAGCTGATGGACATAATCGTCAAGATCTTTCTCGGCAGTGGATACCACTGCCACAGGTTTGCCCTGATACAACTCAGGGCGTTCAATTTCGGCGGGATCGATCCGGCGCATGTCCGCCACCTGGAGCCAAATTTGCATTAGCTCTGGCATGTTGACGAATTTGCGGAAGCGGGTATTCATGCGAAAACCTGAACCATCGGGAGCCATTTCCAGCCCAGGTTCAGCCAGGGCGAATTGACGCGCCCAAGCGTCGAACTGCGCCAATCCCATTCTTTTCAGGGTTTCCATCTGGAAAAACCGCTGCATGGTGAACATTTCGGCGATGGTGTTGGTAATCGGTGTGCCGGTCAGTCCAACCACCTTGCCTCCATGCTTGAGTGTCCAGCGGAACTTGATAAACATATCGAAGGCACGCTGCGAGTCGGTATTGCTCAACCCCGCAATGCGCGTCATTTTCGTTGTGAAGTACAGGTTTTTATAAGCGTGAAATTCATCGACAATGAGCATGTCAACGCCAAGCTCTTCCCAGGTAACTGCCTTTTCGTCGTCTTTTTTGAAATCTTGGAGCTCCTGCATTTTCCTGCGGAAACGGAGAAGCGCTTTCTCAATTTCTTTCACGGCACGCGCGTTCTCTCTACCCTTCAGCTCGCACAGATATTCATCAAGGTCATCTATCTGCTCCTGGTAAAAACCCATAAGTGTGTCGCGCGACACAGGGAGCAGTTTGAAAGATGAAAATGGAACAAGAATCATGTCCCATTCATTTGTTGCGATCCTGCTCATGAACTCCGACCGTCTGTTTTTTGTCAGGTCGGAAGCAGTGGGGAGTAAAAGATTGGCGCCGGGATAGGCGGTTTGCATGGTAAACTGCCAATTTTCCAGTGTGTGGTTGGGAACAACCACCATCACCTTTTTTATCAAACCAAGCCGCTTCGATTCCATCGCGGCGACGATGGCAGTCAATGTCTTGCCCATGCCGACTTCGTGCCCGACCAGCGTAGCTGGATTTTGGATAATCCTCCAGGCGGCATCTTTTTGGTTGCTTCGTAATCGTATGGCTTGATGCAAGCCTGGCGTTGTTAGGTGAGAGCCGTCGTACCGAATGTTTCTCACCGAATTGAATGCCTCGTTGTAAATTTCAACAAGGCGTTTTGTCCGTTCCGTGTCGCTCCACAGCCATTTTTCAAACTCCTCTTTAATTTCAAGGAGTTTTTGCTGGGCAGCGACCGTTTCTTTGGTGTTGACAACACGGTCATCCCCAGAACCATCGTAGATCACCACTTCGCGCGAGTTCAGCGCCGCATCAACCAGCGCCAAACCATTTATGCGCCTTGTTCCCCACTTGAACATGAAAAGTTTATGCGAAACGTAATGGGTGTTATGCGCCTCGATTTCCCAACTCGCCAGCGCTGGGATGTATGTGACGTGGTATTGCCCTGCTTGAAACAAGTGGTGAAGGAAATCCTCGACCACATCAGCCGGGATCCAACCAGCGCCAAGAGGGGCGCGAATATGCTCCGCCTCAATTTTTAGGGGTAAGGCGCTTTCGAGCGCTACGACATTTTCCTTGAAACGAGGATCGTACAAAGCCGCGGCTTTTGCCTGGCGCAGCTTCTCCCTGACGTTTCCGGAAAGATATTTCTCTGATGTTTCCCACTGAAATGTTTGCGGGTTCAAGAAGATCATCCCGCGCAACATCTCGATGGTGTCGTCGGGTGAGATTCCTACCATCTTTGCGATAGCGGGGACATCCACCTTTCCCGTGCGGTCCAAACAAACCAACAAAGCGTCACTGGCGGACAAATTACCCGCCTGCACCGCCGCCGACCGCACCACCGACTTGAAAAAGATGTCGGTTTTTTTGGCTGTATCCGATTCCGGATGATAGTTTTCTAGCGCTTTCAGGAAGTGGGATTCTGCGCTATTTTTGATGTGGCGCAGATTTTGGGGGCGATTGATCGGGCCGTATTGCTCCACGAAGGCGTCGTAGAGCCGGTTGAGGATGTCTCTCAGCAACGCCGTTTTTGTATCGCCGCGCGTCTCAGCGCGAATCAATCTTTTGGCGGCGTCGTGGATCTCCATCAGTTTGACAGCCACAGGAGAGACTGCCGCTGCGGTGGACGAGATCACGCAATCATCTGAAAATTGAAGCGGGGCTGCTTCGTCCTTTGGGTGACTTGCCGGCTCCAGTTTCCTCAAGACTGCTTTGAAAATCCGTCGCAGTTCGCTGGACAAGTCACCATCGTTTGGTAAAACGGTGTAGCCGTCGCTTTGATACATCCTTCCGTGCATGGACGGCTTGCCAAGAATCATGTCGGGATGTTCAAGGTAATACTGATTGATCGTCGTGGTGCGATAATCTGCCTCATACATACCCGTATTGACCCACAACGGCTCTTCTGCATTTTCTTCCGCTCGTTTCCGCATAATAACGATGTCTGTCACAACCTTCGTGCCGGCGTTTTCCTCAAACGCCGTTTCGGGGAGGCGGACGGCGGCAAGCAGGTCATAGCGACGCGCCAGCCACTTGCGGATGCGGTTTTCTTTCTTGTCCAGCGTGTGCCGGGATGTGATATACATCAACACGCCGCCCGGTCGAAGAAGTGACCAGGTATTCGCAAAGAAGAAGTCGTGGATCGGGTGGGTGAGATATTTTGGCAATGTCTTGCTGAAGACCCCGTAGTCCCCAAAAGGGACGTTGGAGATCGCCAGGTCGAACATCCCATCGGGGAGATTTGCCGCCTCGAATCCGACATTGAGCACCCTACTGTTCGGGTGCAACACTTTCAGGATCGTGGCAGTCAGACCGTCTAATTCAATTTCGGTCCAATCCGCCCAACTGCGAAGCGAGGCGGGCATCATGGACTTGAAATGCCCAATCCCTGCGGATGGGTCGAGAACGCGGAAGGGACGTCCTCCAAATCCCAATTGCAGGACGGCATCCCACATAGCCCCGATGACAGGCAGGGCGGTGTAGTGGGCGTTAAGGGTCGAGGCGCGCACGAAGCGCAGTTCGTCCTCGGTCAGAATGTCTTCCAGCTCCCACACGCGCGAGGCGAGACGTGAGTCGCCCCACCCGACGTACTTCGAGAGCAGTTCAAGCTCATCCGGCAAGGCTTCGCGCCCGGTGGCTGCGAGTTCCTTTGCCAAACGGATCGCCTGCTTGTTTCTTTGCAGGCGTTGAGCGGGGGTTCCGAGATCAAGGTGTTGACCGTCGAAATAAAAATCTTGTGCCATGTGGATACCTCCAAAATTGATTTCAGTGGTTTAAGACCACTCCCCTGATCACATGATCAGGGGAGTAGCCTCAAACAAAAATGGAGTGAGGGGGATACCCTCACTCCACGCTTTGAGACAGATCGTCTTAAGTACAAGCCCAGTTCCAGTCTCCGGGACTGCCACGCAGCCAAATGACATGACCTTGCCGGTTGACTAGGACGGCTTTGATAAACTCAATACCTTCGCTTTCGCGGGCTTTGAGCCAGTTTTCGGCTTCGACAAGGTTATCCACCGGCATACAGCCGTGAAGTTCCTCAATGTCTTTCGTGATGAGATTGTGTTTCGTGCGGTATTGAAAAGAGTAATGGGGGAGCGGCAAATCGCCTTCCTGGTCGTGGACAAAACCGCACACAAGACAGTATTCAATCGAATCTTCAGGATCGGTATCATCTGAGACAAGCTCAAACGACTTGCAGCGCGGGCACTGCCCAACAACGATAGGATTCATGCCCATGTGAAACGCTCCTTTCCGAACAACCGCCAATATCGAAGGGCTGGAAGCATCAAGTGCCGCCAGTGGATGGACTCTGAATAGAAACTTGCCCCGTATTTTCGATAACAATGGACGCGAAAATAACCAAAGCCGAGCGCTTCCAATTGATCACCGCGCAAGTGCGGTGTCATGTCATCGAAAACAGACAAGTCTTCCTCGGAGATTACGCCTTCAGGTGGATCAGCATCATCCTTGATACTCAGCCAGTTCACTTCGTCGAAACGGAAGCGAACTTCCTGTATTTCCCTGTTGACTTTCTGGATGATCCAAGCGGTCATCAGGTAGCGGATGATCTTCCACAAGACGCGCGGCGCGAGTTCGATGGAGCAATGGGTGGGTTCGTATTCGTTTTCGTCGTCCGTGTGGACGGACGTAATGTAGTAATGGGGTTTCATATACACATACCTCATTGGGCGGATTAGAGGAGCCGCCCATTTGAAAAGTGGATTTGCCAGCGATCACGACTAACGCGCAACGAAATCCGCGCCGTGTAAATCGCTCCGGAAACGACCAGAATGATTTGGCTGGCATCTTCGAGTACATTGGTGATGCGCACCCAGCCGGGCAAGGCGATCCAAACAGGATACTCTTTTGCCTTTATTGGACTGGAACGGCGCGACCGCAGGTCGATTGCCACTGCGCTGCCATCCGAAAAGCGGAGGCGCGCCGCAGTGGTATCGTTATCCAAATAGAGCGCGTTGAGCTCGCGTCCGGTCAGGACGGCGGCAAGCGAGGGGCGTTTTGAGAAAAAAGGGATTCGCATTACGCCTCGCTTTCACCGCATTTTCACGACATTGGCTTGCAGATATGGAATTTTTCGCCAGATCTTTTTCAGCGGGGTGATGTCGATGGGTTCGGAGCGTCCAAGCGCCAGCAAAATGCTCTCGCGGAGATTCGGTTCGAAAGTCTCTGATTTGGCATCCAGTTCGAGAGTCTCTAAGAGCAGCGACCAGTCTTCTTTATTGAAGACCATCACAATCTTGCCGTTCCCACCGGACTTAACAACATCACCCAAAACACCCCGCAGGTTCTTCAAAAATTGAAGCAAGGAAGCAACCGTTTTTTCACTCCTGCGTTGGTTTTTCACCGAACGCTGCTCGTTCTGCAAACGGTCAACAAGTTGTCCTACCGTCATCAACGGAAACTGAATTGTCGAGAGGACAGAATCGCTCTCCTCGATACGGTCAAATTCGTGCCAGTCGCTGGGATCGGCATAATCCGAATGAGGCAGACCGATGCTGTTGGGGACAAAAAAAACACCATCCACCAATAGACGTTTAATCCTTGCTTCTATGGCGTCAAGCGACAGATTGTCAGGATTTTCGAGAACGACTTCCAGGAAATCTTTCGAGTTTCCTTCGTCGCGATGAATATAGTGAAAAAGAATATTTGTCATGTCGTACCTCGTAGGGGTTAGAAACCAAGCCCGCGCTCACGCATGGATACATAGCGGCCGCGTCCGATGATAAGGTGGTCGTTCACCTCAATGTCAAACAACCTGCCTGCCTGAACAGCCGTCCGGATGGTTGACACATCATCCGCGCTGGGTGCGGGATCACCCGAAGGGTGGTTGTGCGCCAGGATGATCGCGGTTGCGTTACGCTGAATGGCGGGTCGAAAAATTTCCGCCATGCGCAACTGCGCGGAGTTGACTGTCCCGATGTAGATTTCAGGGATTCCAACAACATGCGATTGTGTGTTGAGCAGTATCACCCGCAAGTGTTCCTGCTCGAACATTTCCATTTCACGGAGCAGAGCATACGCATCACCCGGTGAGTTCACTGAGAGCGGCGCATCTTCCATTGGACGGTTGAGCATCATTCCCAACGCGAGTGCCGCCTTGATTCTGACCGCTGTTTGTGGTCCGACGCCGGGCACATTGGCAATCTCATCTGGCTGCGCGTTATATATGCGCCGAAGATCGCCGTCAAAAGAAGCCAGCAAATTTTCGGCTGCTTCAATTTGCCGTGATCCTCCGATTACGGCAGCCAGCAGTTCAGGCGTGGTGCATACCGCTGGATTTGCGGAGACACGATAGGCGGGCGTCTCCCGTAATGTAAGTAGTTTAATTTTTGTCATAGCGACATACCTCCAGATTTCGCGGCTGTAAAAAAGACCGCTCCGCCCGTCTCCGTACTATGGCACGGAAACAGGCGGAGGGGTCTTTGAAAAAAGCGGAGAGGCGGGTTGCGCCTCTCCAATTTGACATAGTTAGGTGGATTTCATCTTCCTTTTCTCGATGTATGCTTTGACGGCATCTTCGCGGGTTTCGTATCCTTCAAAAACCCCAAATTTTGCGATAATAAACCACTTGCGGATCGCTGGGGCGAAATCAATAATGTCTCCTTTTTTGGAGACAAGCATCCCGCCTTTTTCTTGCCATCCTTCGCTTGCGTCGACTGCGTTGAGTAAATTGAGCAAATCAGAAGAATTTGACATCTTACCTCCTAGAAGGCAGGCTGCAAGTCCTTGAATGGGCTTTCTTTCAATTCGCACATAAGCGGCATGGCGGCTACCGTTGCGCCGCCCTCGATGAGCATTGGACCGTTGTTTTGAAGAGGGAATTTCAGTGTTACATGCCCATTTGGGGCACACGCCTTGCTCACGTCTTTGAAGAGCCCAATTGCATAGTGCATCAGCGGGCTTTCCCCTTCAACGCCCACGGCAACCGAGTCCAGAGACTTCCGTTCTTCCATTGTGTTCAACGCCATCATCCACAAAAAGCCGTTTACAACTTGCATGTAGATGCTCCCCCCCATGGCGCTGGCACGCTTAAGAAACGCATCCAAGGTTCGGGTTTCGATCTGGACTTCGAGCGTTGTTTTTATCCCCTTTACAATTGCCTTGAAATCGGGGAAACCATCCCCAACGCGCGGAACAGCGCACAAAAAATTGACACCATCCCGCCGGGTAGAGAGTGTAATGCTTCCAGCCCCGAAGCCAATGGCGATTGGTTCATCCTCCGATGGTTTAATGGCGCGTTTGGCGCGGTTCAGCGCCTTCGCGGAGTAGAGCGCCCCCTTGACGGTTGTAAGGTTTTCTGCGTTGATGGATGTGTAAGAGAGAATGTATCCGTCCGACGCCGCCGCCGTCAAAGTATCGCCTTCCGCCGACAGATAGATACCCTTGAGATTGGGGCGAGTCTCGTCGGTGGATGCCGCTTCCGTCATGGCAGAAAGCGCTCCCAGGTCATTGCCTTTGATAAGCGCGGTTGTCTCGCAAAACCTTGCAAGATCGAGCGGCATAGTTGCCGACAAAGTGCGGAGTTCGCTCGTCGAATTGCGAAACTTCAAAGACAACCCTGCCTCGGAAAAGTGCATCTCGAGCACGTCATCATCTGCGAGTTTGACCACATCGCTCAATGCCGTGCCATCCACATACACCCACTCGAAATTGGGGCAATTGCAGGGAATGCGCGCCAGGGCACTGCCGTCGTCGGTGTAAGCAAACAAATACAGGGTATTGTCCTGCACACTGACACCGAGACCGAATTTTCCTACATAGGAGGAAAGAGCGTTCAAGGCGCCTGCCAGTTCTGTTTTTGAGATTTTGAGTGTCATGGTGATACCTCCGAATTTGATGGCAGTCATAAACAGACCGCTTTGCCTGCTCATCTTGGGAAGATGGGTACGCAAAGCGGGCGGTTTAATATATAATACACACAATAAATAATTTTTATACACACGAAAGGAAGGCGTACATGCGAACCAACATTGTGCTGGACGATGAATTGATCAAGCGGGCTCAAAAACTAACGGGCATCAAGACCAAGCGGGAGGTGGTGCAGAATGCGCTCCGCCTGCTGGTGCTTCTGTACGAGCAGGCGGAAATCCGCAATTTACGCGGCAAGTTGAGATGGGAAGGCGATATACACGAACAGCGCCTGTCGCGCATTGGGGCTTGATCATGTTGGTTGTTGATTCCACCGTCTGGATTGACTACTTCAACGGCATTGTCAGCCCACAAACAGATTACCTTGACCGGGTTGTGGATCAAACGCCCATTCTGATTGGAGACCTCATTTTGGCGGAAGTCCTGCAAGGGTTTCGTGAAGATGCCGACTTTGAGAAAGCCCGCCGCGCCCTGGGGAAGTTCGTGCAGGCACAAATGGTCAATCCCGATCTCGCCCTGCAAAGCGCCCGCAACTATCGGCTGCTGCGACGCCAGGGAGTAACCGTGCGGAAAACCATAGACTGCCTGATTGCCACTTTTTGCATCGTGAACAAGCACGATCTTCTGCACAAAGATAACGATTACGACGGCTTTGAAAAATATCTTGGATTGAGAGTTGTGCATCCATAAAGGGAGGGTGTTTCACCCTCCCTTTTCAAGGAAACTTAATTGAACAGGTTGCAGGGCAGGAATTTCCCAGGTTATTTCCCTCATATTGTGTGTCTTGGCATATTCCTGTATCAAAGTATCTGCAAGTTCGCGGGTGCTTTCCACTGCTTGCTTCAACCCGGCGCCGTGATTGCGCCCGCCGCAGACGCACTCGCAACGCGGCTCATGCGCCTCGTAGCATTTCGCGTCGCAACGCCCCACACACCCGTCCGAGTTGTACACGGCGATAAGTGTGGTCATGCTGCGCCTCCTTAGCGATACATCCTTATCCGTTCGCCATCTTCCTGATGAGGTCAAGCGTAGCGCGGCAGTCGCCAAGGGCGGAATGATCGCCGCCCTGAAGTTTCTGCCAGCGGAACGAGCCATGATAGTCGTCCCAATCGCCGTTCCACTCGGCGTACTTCAACATGGCGCAAACGGTGTCTATATTATCAAGGTCAAGCGCGATACCGTGCGCTCTTGCGCTTTGCCGCAATAAGCGCATGTCGTATTTTTCATTGTAGATGACCACCAACTTCCCATTGATCGCATCCCGCAGTTGCGGGAGGACTTCGGGGAACGGCAGCGCGTCCCTCACCATTTCGTTCGTGATGCCATGCACGCGCGTGGCTTCTGGCGGAATGGGAACCGTAGGTTTGACAAAGACATTGTTCACGAGGACTTTGCCAGCGCCGTCAATCACACCGATTTGGACGATTTCGGCTTTCGGGTCAAGTCCGGTGGTTTCCGTGTCCATGATTACCCAGTAAGCAGGATCATACTTCAAGGTATTACGCGCCCACAGGGAAGCATCCTCGCGGGCGCGCTTGAAATAGTTAGTCATTTTCGTCCTCCACTTCATGGGCAATACGGTCACGGATTGCCTCCGAGACCGCTGTTTCGATGTAATCTATGAGTCCCACACTCCCGATATAGTCCTGGATCTCGACCGCCAGGCGGAACATGTCCAGCCTGTCAATCTTTTCGACCAAATCGGGATTCCGCCGCATGAATTCGGAAAAGACGTTCATCACATGCTCTGCTGTGATGGTGTAAATGTTGCCGTAGAGATCACGCGGAAGGTACTGCTTCAAATGGATGCTGATGCAATTTGGACAATGGTCTTCATGCGTCACATTGCCGTCATCGTCACTACAGTCACACTGCGATTCAAGCTCGCCCTGATGAGGGCAGCCAGGGCGATGAACCCAATGGCGATTCTCCCATTCTTCGTCAGTGAAACCCTTGCCGCACACGGCGCATGTGGCGCCGTCTTTTGGGGATTTTGTTGTCATTGAATACCTCCATATTGGAAATAAAAAAGAGCAGAGACATTTGTCTACGCTCTTTGGTAAGTTGGCAATGCCCACATGCCGCGTCCAACGTTCGTACAAGTTTCCTGTACGACGCGGCGCACAATGGCTTGCCAGTCAGTGCCATTTGCCTGCGCCCGGCGGACGCGGGCGTGATCTTTGATGTGGTCGTAAATTTCCTGCAAGGATGCGCGGTTGCCGCACTCGACGAGCGCGGTCCATACGATGCCCTGCCAGGTCTGTCCTGCAACTTCGCGCTGATCCACGCTAAGGCGTTCGCTCCGCCGCACTGTCACCATCCAGGCAGATGTAAACTGCCGTGGTTTGCGGGTGACGATGACGTATTCGTGCATAATGCGCGGATCGCTCATGCCGTTGTACATCCGCCCGTTGCTCCAGACATTATGCTGGAGTTTGATGAGCATTTGCACGGGTTCACCGTACCAGCGATAATCGCGCTGCAAAGGATAGAGTGCGCCCTTGCGCTTCACGTCGCCCACCAAAACGACCAGATGCCCACCGGGCCGCAACGCCTGGTAGGCATGGTAATGGGCAACGTCCATCCGTTGGATGAATGTGTCGTAATCCGGACATCGTGAGAGGTCGTCAGGGTGCGGAGCGCTGCCCCACACATTGCCTGAATATCGAATGATGTCGTGGTACGGGTCATGGCAGAAGATCAGATCTGCCATGCCGGGAAAATCATCCTTCAAGATGTTGAACCCGCTGTGCAGATCGGACTGCCAGCACGCGATTCCCATGCGCTTCGCTACGTCGCCGGTCGTCCCCGACCCGCACATCGGATCGAAGACCAACGACGGTTTGAGCCACAGGAACAAATCTTCGCTCAACCGCGGCGAATGGTTGCCTCGCCATTTGGCGGAGCCGCCTGCGCCGCGATCGGGGTAGGAAAGAATTGTTGAATCCATCGATACCTCCAAAATTGATTTCAGTGGTTCAAGATCACTCCCCTGACCGCGGAATGATCAGGGGAGTAATCTCAAACTAAAATGGAGTGAGGGGGTTACCCTCACTCCATACCTTTATGGTATTGAGTAGTGGGAGGGGGGCGGTTAGCCTTCCTGACCACTACTCAACACCAATGGGGATACTATCTTCGTGTTGGGCTGCTGGGTCAGCCTACAATAACGATGACAGTATCCCCCTTACCAGGGAACGGCACCCGAACGACGCGGGCGTTCGGGTGGTGTTCCCTACAATAGGCCACCAATGCCCTAAAGGACATGGTGGCATTTTTCATCTCACTATTCTCCCAGGAGAATTTTCCTCCTGAGAGATAATTAATCACGTCTGCATAGGCTTGATAAGCCATGCAGTCGTGAAACTCTTTCCCACCCATTTGGCGGGCGCGGTCCACCAGATCTTGCCAGGTATCCGCGTTTTTCTCCCAGTCATCATATTTGTTCATACATACCTCCAAATTAATAATTTTCGCAACCAAACAGGTTGCTTCAACGATCTTCGTGGGAAACACAACGACCGATGAAGCAACCCGTATCAAAGGGTTGCGAGTGGGGCGCAAGGACTTACGATCAACCTCCGCTCGAAAAAGGAATCACCTATTCCTTTTCCGAAGGGAGGCGGCGAGCGTCGTGAAGATGCTCGCCGCCTGTTGAGAGGCGCAGCGCACGAACGCGCTGGTGGAGTTGGGCATCAGCCCCACTCGCAAGTCGCCCAGGCAGAATCGGACTGCCTTGTATGCCACCAGGCGGGCGAAGAATGGGCGCGTTTTATTCCGCGCCCATGGTGGCGAAGAAGAATTAGGCGGGCTCGCCTTCAAGTTCTTCTTCTTCATCTCCCTCTTCCGTTGGGAAGACGTAGGGGGTGATGGATTGGGCGAAGATCACCAACTGCTGGTGCTTCACACCATCATCGCCGGTCCATTCATCCAATCCAAGGCGTCCTTTGACAGTGAATCGGTCTTTCTTCTGAATGTCTGCTATGTCCTCGACAACCTCGGACATTTCCTCATCGGGGCTGAAAGCCTTTACGTCGAAGAAGAGCGACGGTCTGTACTCCTCGGTCTGCTTGTTCATGCCCTGCGAGAGGAAGGCGCGGACGAAAGCGTAGGGTTTGCCGCTCTGCGAGTAACGGGACTCCCCATCGCGGACAGCCATCAGGGTGAGGATGACATAGTTGGACGGGCGGTTGTTTTTATTGGTAGCCATGACAGCATACCTCCTTTATGAAATTACAGGCGTTGAGCGTCATCCTGCGTTAGCCTGCGGCGTGGCGCCGCAAAATGTTCCTCCGGGAGTCGAACCCGGCGGTCAGCCTGACCGCGCCCACACGCGAAACATTGACAATCAAATCAAGGCATGTATAATTTGCGTCAGAAAGGGCGAACTGCGTTAAGCGGTGGTCGCCCGCTTTTTTACCCGGTGCAAGCCGGGTTTTCGATTCTTGGAACAGGAGATAAAGAGAATGAAAAAAGTAAACGAGTGGTTGTGGAAAAACGCCGCTCATCGGGCGGCGGTATGGTTGATCAACGCCGGGCTCACGCAACAGCGTTGGCTTGTTCGGTTTTTACTTGTCAGTATGCCGTCGTTGGTTTCCTTGGCTGCAAGTCTGGAGGAAATCTATCGTCCCAGCAACAGCATCCTTTGGATTTTCAATCCGAAGGGCGGCGATGATCTGGATGATTTACTGCATGAAATCAACGAGATCGTTGAACGTTCGCCCACACCGTTTGGACACGACGAATTTGTCATCGTGATCGAGCGGCGGGCGTCTCTCCCCGACGACGATGACAGGTTGTCCTTTGAACAGGCAGAAGCAACATTGCATCAGCGTTCACTGGTCGAGCAGGCGGTCTTACGCGGTAACCGCTGGCACGACTGGAAACGCGGTGACAGCAAGCAGGCATTGCGGGAACAGCTCATGAAGGCGGTTCCAACAAAACACGCGCCTGTCACCTTAATCCGCGCGGCAGTATTAGGACGCTCCATTGCAAGGCTCGCTGCCAGATTTGCAGGAGGTTGAGGGAGGGTTTTGCCCTCCCTCAACCATTACTCGCCCTGGGCAAACTTCTTCGCTTTTCGGCGAAGGTTCAGCCACTCCACGACAGCGTTGCCAATCTCTTCAGGCGAAGCGCCAAGCGCTTGATGCAGTTGGGCAACTTGCGCAGCGCCTGGCACCTCATCCTGTGAGAGATAGAGTGTACGACCGCCTGGAAGTTCCAATCGGAAACCAGATTGGGGGCGAGGGTCGTCACGGCGGCGGAATGTTTTTGTCATCACAACCTCCTGATGACCGGGAAGCGCGATGACAACCGCTCCCCGGTAAAGAATATCGGGGAGCGGAATTTTTCCGCCCAGAAAAGGCGGATAGCCTTTCCTCTTCCAATCTGAAACATCTTTCAGAGCGGAGGAGGAAAGGGGAGGCGCGGGGTGGACGCCTCCCTGGGGAATCATTGTGTCTTGCCAACCGGTCCGCCATGGATCTGTTCACAAATCGTGCGGACGGGGCAATAATCGCAGCGCCAAAGTTCGTCCACATCCGAAAGAACAGGAGGCAGATCGTCTGCAATTAAAGCAGCAAGTGACCTTTTGAGAAAGGTCATCGCCGCATCGCGGTCCAGCTTGACGGGGCAGCGCACCGGGCTTTTCTCGCCAAAGTACACCACTTCGGCGCCTGCAAATTTCTCAGGCTTCGACTTCCCGACCATGGCGGCGAGTTTCTCTGCGTTTTTCTCGATCAGCAGGGCGTACAAATTGACCTGCATGATATGAGACGAACGCGCCTGGGGAGGGCGGTACTCTCGCAAGATTTCCGACTTGGAACGCAGAATTGCGCCGCATTCGCGGCAAGTCAATCCGTCATCTCCTTCGTAGGTCTCACCCTCGCACCTCGCGCAGAGGGTGACCTTTTTTCCAAATGGGGGTTTGCTCGTCACCTTGTAGTCGGTAATAAACCAGCCATCCGGTGTGAGTTCCACCAAATCCGGCGTACCGACCAGTAGGATCGACCTCCCTCGGAAAATAAATTTCCAAGTCAGGGTTTTTTCGCAAATGCCTCCATCGTACCGGCTGAGCAGATGGTGATAGCCCGTTCCCCGATTCATCCGGTAGAAGGCGGACGGCTTTTCGTAAAAAGGAACTTCCATCTTGAGCCGGGTCTGACGGGGACAATTCAGAAGTTCGGTGACCGAAAAACCAATCTTGGCGCCTGCCTCTTCCGCCATTTTTTGGGCGTACTGCGGGTCACGAATCGAATGGATCGCGGCGTGGATTGCCGCGGGGACCATTGGACAGTCTGGCGCGCCTTTCCTGGCGCAAGCAAGGCACTGATCGAAAGATACGGGCTGGTCAGTGACCTCGCACAGAAAACCAACCAACCCGGTTTGTGTTGTAGTTGTCGTCATACATACCTCCAGAACGAAAGAGAGCGGCACGTCCCAAAGGACGGACCGCCCTCACAAATGTGGTGCCGCATGTTGGTTCCGCCCCAACTTGCGCCCCTCGCATTACTCACGATTTGAACGTGACACCTGCCTACAGGATGCGGCGTAGATCATTCAAAAATACTTCCTAAGCCCGTATTTGACATGCGGACTTAGGAAGAGAGAGAAGCGGGTAGCTTCTCTCAGTTCTCCTAACCAATAGCCTTGATCGCCAGGAGAGCGATCAAGGTGACGGCAAGGAGAACAAATTGCGGGTCTCGAAGGAGACCCTTGACAATGGTGGTGAACATCACCTACCTCCTTATGTTACCGCTTGCGCGGTGATTTATTGCTCATAAGTTCGTCCCGTACCTTTTGGGCAGGAAAGAACCAGAACAACCGAAGGAAGACCAACGCCATCCCAAGAAGCGGTGTGGTATTGGTCTTGGACAGAAGCGTCATGCTCCCGATGATTAGGAGTACAAGCGCCACGTCCAAAACCTGGTATAGGGCGTACTTGGCGAATGGGGAAAGTGCAAAGACGATCTTGCCATCTACAATATCATCCTGGCAATGGGATGACAGGACAATGGCTTTGTTTTGTTTTTTGGGAAACCACACGGGATACCTCCTTATTTTCAAAGAATCTTCTCTCGCCATTCAAATCAACCGTGGAACGATTGACTTGAAAAGCGAGAGAAGGCAAGCTCCCGTGCGATCGGCGGGATTGCTTCTCTCGTTGATATTCGACTGTGATTAATCCGTCAGAACACGCCACTTGCCTCCAGACCGCTCGTACAAAGTTTTGTCGTAGTCGAAGGCGTAACCTTGTTCCTGGGCGTAGTACCGCCACTTGGAAATCATCGGGTGAACCAGGTCAAGGACGCCTCCCTCGATGATGTCAAGGAAGGTGGCTGACATGGTTTCGACAACTGCATCCACCTGTTCGTGGTCCGTTGCTTCGCCCGGCGGAAGCAAGATTTGAACGCACGGGACGCCGGACTGAACTTCGTCGGTATACAAGCTTCCGACCCACACAATGGGATAGGTTTTGTTCGCCATATCTCTCCTTATTGAGGCGCGACAAGAAACTTTTCGCCGTACTGCTCAAAGAGAGATTCGTTGAACTCAAAAGAGTAACCTTGTTCCTGAGCGTACTTCATCCAGCGCGCCACGAAAGAGGAAAAGTCGTCCTGGCTTGAAACGTCCCGGATCGGCGTCGGGTACTTTTCCAGTAGAGAAACCACCTCATCGCCGTCCTCACCAGGCGGCAGACAAACGGAAACGGACGGAAATACCCGTCCGTTCTCCCAAGTCACTCCAAGCCAGATAGTGGGATAGGCTGCCATCATCCACCTCGCAACAAGATGAAAACGATCAGCAGGGCGAGAGCGGCGATAACGGCGCGGATGATTTTTTGAGTCTTTCGACGCCGCGCCTGTTGTTGACGGGCAATCACTTTATCGATGTCGAAATTGGGAATGGGCATTTTGCCATACCTCCTTTTTTTGATTGTAAAGCGGCTTACAACCGCTTCAATTGCCCTTGGTGGATTTGCACCACCTGGGTGTTCCCAGCGCTGCGCAAGGGCAAGAAAATATGTTGTTTACTTCTTCACCGTAAAGCAAATGGTGGAATCATAAATAGAACCATTTACACCATCCAGCCTTGTAAATGAGCAGTAAGCGCCGGGTTTTACATTCTTCACACTTACTTTTGCAACAGACGAATTTGCAACATCAACAGAAGCAATGACTTTTCGACCCTGCTGCGTAACTATATTGATGAAGCCATTTTTGATCATTTCTTCGTTGGGCAAAGAAGCCTTTGCAAAAAGCACTCTTGTTTTTGAAACGTAAGTCCAAGAATGCTGCGCCATGCTCGACGCCAGTGGCGCAAATGCTGTAGATACGATGGTCACAGCAACTAGCAGCAGAAGAAGAAGAGATTTTTTGTTCATTGTGTTTTTTTCTCCTTTATGGATGGTATGCGCTTCTTAACGAAGCAAAGTCGTCTCGCTGGACTTGCACCAGCCATAGCACTTTGCAAGACGGACGAAAACCGAGTATTTTCATTGCGTACAACTTGCATTGTACGAAGCGAAAGCATATAATCAAAGCAAATAACTGCCATTTATGCAGCCAGGATGATGTCATTCTCGTTGCGTAAAAAACAGAAGACAACGAACAGGAGTAACCCAAATGAGAAGAAAAGTTGACTTGGTGCGAAAACAGGCGGTCAAGAGCCGTATGATGCCTTACATTCAGGAGGATCTTTATGTCGTCGCGCCGTAACCCGCGTTTTTATCTCGACGATGTTCTGACCGCGCTGCAAGACAAAGACATTCTGCGGGCATTTGGGGATTATATGAACGCCGCCCCACTTCCCTCGCGCCAGAGGGAAGGCGCGTCCGATAAAACCATCCGCGGGTACGTTCACGATGCAGCCAATTTCTTGCAATGGTGGAAACAAACGGAAGGCGCCGCTTTCACCATGGAAGCCTTGCGCCGCGATCCTTACATGCTGAATAAGAAGGTCATCCAGGACTACATCGCATACCTGGAACGAAAATCCGCCATCGCCACCGTCCTGCACAAAGCCGCCGCGCTTCGGGCTTTCGTGAAATTCCTGCAAGCATCCAAAGCAATCGAACATGACCCCATGCTGGGATTAAGACTGCCACGAAAAGCCGAGGGAGAACCGCGCGGACTGGATGACAAACAGCGCGCCCGCTTCGAGGCGGTTTTTCAACAACCGTGGCTGGACCGCGCGCCGAAGCGCAAGCGAACAACGGAGGTTGAAGCACGGGTGCGCGAGAACGCAGAACACCAGCTCGTCCGCGACCGCGCTATCGTATTCCTGATGATGTACGCCGGGCCCCGCGTGGAAGAGGTGTATCAGCTGAACGTCGGGGATGTGGAACTCCGAGAAAAGAGCGGCGCCATCCACATCCGCAGGGGCAAAGGCTGGAAGGAACGCAAATCAGCCATCCCACTGCCCGCTCGAAAGCGGCTGGCGGAATGGCTGGAAGTGCGCAAAAAAATTGGGCTTGAGAATGTCCCGGAGGCACCCTTGTTTGTTACCTTGCGCGGAGAAATAGGCAACCGCCTTTCGATCCGAGCCATTCAGAACATGATCGCAGAAGCAGGACGCCGCGCAGGAATCAAAGAGCCGGTTACGCCTCACGTTCTTCGCCACACCTGCGCCTACATGCTGCGTAGAGCGGGCGTGGACATCGAGACCCGCGCCAAAATGCTCGGTCACTCCATCGAAACCGCCCGTAAATACGGCGAGCCAGGGGAAAGTGAAATCGAAAAAGCAGCCTCGCGTTTGGATGATGCGGAAGCAATATAAAAAAGGATGCCGGTGTCGTACACCGGCATCTTGGACACGGTTAGTGTCCTGCGTTGCGCAAGTAACCGTTTATGAGGGCGCGCAACTCTGTTTCAGCAAGCCTCGTCAGATTTGCTAAACCTGCGAGAAAGGACTCTGCTTCACGGCGGGTTTGTTTTGACGCCATTGGCAGGACCTGGCGAATGTGATCTTCCGTCAGTTGCGCCGAGGCAGGGGAAATGAAAGCAGCCATCGCATACCTCCGAATGGCTGAGGGAGCGACGGGCTGTTTTCAAAGTCCGCTCCCCCAGCAATAATAAGGGAAGGGACTTTGGTAAATGGCGTTTATGACGCCACAATACCCAAAAATTTTGTATGTGGAGGCGGTTAGCCAAACCCACATACAAGAAAAACGAGGGCGGTTAGCCCAACGCTCGAACCGGCAGGAACTTCGGGCAGGAACACAGCACGCAAATGACGCAGTGTCAATGCGGTCCGTATTTGTGCACAGAGTATGTCCGGTTGCAGTCATCCCGCCAGGAGTCGAACCTGGAACAACCCGCAGCGCTCACCGCAAAAGCGCCGCTGTTCGGGATGATACAGGCGGCGCGGGGTGGCGCCGCCAACAAACGCCTCGTCTGGCTATCGCCTCCTCTCGGAAACTCGCCATAGGAACGAACGAGGCGTGATGCGCCTTCGTTCGAGGCGAGGAGGAGAGGAGAAGAAACGACGAGGAGTTTGGAAAGCCTCCAGCAGGCCGCGAACCTGCGGCGCCGCATCTGAAAGACCGGCGTGGAGGGCAGACAAAATCAGTTATAAACAATCACGGCATTCGCCAAAACATGCAGACTTTCCTGCTGGGCAGAAATTTCGTCCAACGCTTCAGGATTGATGACGCGCCCCATCATATCAATGACATCGCTCGATCCAAGGGAGACCAGCGCGTCCCGCAGGGTCACACGGCGTCCCTGGTCGCGGAACTCGCCGCGCACGCGAATACGCTGCTTGGTCTTGACCTTGACCTCGATGCCTTCCACCGTCTTGCCGTCGGGGAACAGGACGTTGACGTAATGCGGCTGACGATAGGGCTTGCCGAAGTTGCCCTTTTTGTCGTCACGCGCAGGAGTGTATTCATCGTACACCGCAATCCTGACAAACTGATCCACCGCCTTGCCGCGCGGATACTCCCATTTCTTGGCAACAATGCCTTCGAGATCGGCTAGATTCACAATTTCACCCTGACTCTTTTTCCCAGCAGCCAGCGGCTCGATCTTGAGCGCGTTCAATACGGCGTTCTGGCGGCGGAATTGGATGGCGCGCCAGGCATCCAAGTCTTCGGGAGGGATGTGCTTGTCGAAAAAGTCATCCCTGCCTGCCACATTCAAAAATCGGCGCAGAGTCTCTTCGTAATTTGCATGGGTAATATACCCGTCCACACGCACCACAATACCCGGCTGCAACGTCACCAGCTTGCCGCCGATCGTGCCGTCAGGGATGCGAATTGTCACATAACAAGCATAAACATCCTCCGTTTCCTGCACGTCTCCCCGCAGGGAGACGCGCAGGCGGAGAAAGACGTCGCGGTTTCGACCCCACAATTTCACGATCGTTCCCGCGACCGTCGCAGCATTCAAATCGAATTGTTCATTGACGCGGACGCCTGCGGCGCCGCCGTTTGAAGTTTTTTTCTTCATGATATAGCCTCCAAATTTTTAGCGTCGAGCGGAACAGCCGCGAAGGGCGTCCGCCCGGATAAACCTCGATTTCTCAATTGTTAATGTGCAATAAGGCGTCAGGCATCACGCGAAGCGGATTGCCTGTTAACCTGCAAGGTTGGGAGGCGGCGTTACGCCTCCCAAAGATGCAGAACCTTTGCGCCGGACTATACAGCCACAGGATGATGTCCGTTGGAACGGACTTTGTACAATACCCGTGCGGCAGATTGCAGCAGTTGCTGTTCTTTGTTGGCGGGTTTCATTTTGTTTGCCCACCATTCGATGGCTTCGAGCGACTGCGCACCGAGATTCTGACCGACACGCTCTGGGCGTTTTGTCATTTCTTTCGTAATGACAAGATTTGCCGCTTCATCCGGGGACAGCGCGTCAACCTTTGGGGTGACGATAGGGTTGTCCGCCGGTTCGTCCACGATCTCGTCCAGAATCTCGTCATCTTGTGGAACAGGTGTTTCGGGTGTCCTCGCAGCGGGTTTGGCTGGTGCGGTTTTCTTCGGCTTTCTGACGTTGTGGTGGCTGCGCTTCCCAAGATACACGGATTCCTGGAAGCCCAGGTTAGACACAGCCTTACCGAGGGCGTTTGTGATGGCGCCGCTCATGGCATACGCTTCAACGTCATTTTCGCTTCCGCCGGAAGCGTACACGTCGCAAACAAACGTTGTGACCGAACCTGTCAGCTTGTACCAGAAGCGGATCCGTTTTAGGGACCCTATAAATACCCGCCGATCCTTTCCGTCTCTCGTCTTTCTTACCTCACTATACGTTGTGAGGTCTGCGGGCTCGTAAGAATATCCCCAGCCGATCCCACACATGCCGAACACCTGGTTGAGGATCTTCCTCATGTGATTTGGGTCAATGTCCGTCAAGTCTGCCCCGCCTGGGACAGGCTTGTAGGCGTCCGGAGGAAGTTCCTCGTCAAGCTTTTGAGTGAGCTCCTCAAAAGTAAGCCCGGTCAGCGTCTTGTAGTTTTGGATGTTGTCCACAATTACCTCCGTTGTTTTGTTGTTTTGCGCGCCCTGGCTGTTCACCAGGACGCATATCCTGGTGAACCTTTTGGGTGCGCCGGAGGTTGTCCGGCGTATTCACTTGGTAAGGTTCTACGGTTCAGGCTGAACAGCCTGCGGCGAGTCGCGAGGCAATCTCACGAATCTCCGCAGACGCTTCAGATCACCATGTTTCGATCCATAACTCTGAGGGTTTCGTAATTTCGTACTTCAACTGTACGAGCGATTCGATGTCGGTCGCCACACCCGTCACCTTGTCGAGTTTGCAGTCGCCGCTCAACCGCTGGCGCAGGTCGGCGGTCGCCGTACAAATTGCCGCTTTTCCTCCGTTCAAAGGCACCAAGCTCTTCCAAGCGCCGCTTCGCTCAAAGGTTACATCCACGTGCAGCGATTCCGCTTCCCTGCCAATCCACACCACCGCAGGGTTTTGTTGGTGTGCAACCCGCGTCATCCAGCCGGCTTTGCGCGCATGGATGGTGAAAAACAGAACTGCCAGTGTTGTGCGTTCGTCCAAACCAGCACGCTCCAGCGCTGTCCAATCGTCCTCAACCGGCTCGACCCCAAACAGCGCTTTGTAAAGGTCTTTGCCTGTTTGGGTTAGACGATAGACGGCGAGTGTTGTGTCGGGGTTTTCAATCTCCAACTTTTTGCTGACAACCATACCGGAACCAACCAAGCCTTCCATGATGGATTTTAGGGTGCGCGATCCAGCAGAAATACCCTCCGCCGGACCGACAACCCTGGCAATCTCCATCGAAACGTTTACGCCCCATCGTCCCATCAGGTAAATCGTCATGAAATAGCGGCGATGGGCGGTGTCAAGATCGCCCCCTACACGCTCTCCAGTATCCAGCACAAAGGGGGCAGGCGGGCGCTTGGGAAGTCCCTTTCGTATGTTCTGCGCATCTTTTACGATGTACGCTAGTGTTGGCGTAACCCCGTCGGGAACTGGAGCGACAGGCATCTGATCAATTTCAGCGGAGACACCGGCGGGTTCGACGTGCGTCGGGACCGCTTTCGCTTTTTCAAGTTCACGTTTTGCCCGCTCCCGCTCATCTTCCAGTAAACGAAATGCGTCATCTAACTGCTCTTTCAACGCCTCGACTTGATGGATCAATTCCTTTTCGCGCTTGCTGGGAGCGTTGGACGGTACAATGGGCGCCCCCCATCCCTTTGCGCTTGGAATCCCTTTCATGAAGGCGCTCCAGTCAGCAATTGTCCAGGAGCTGGGAATTGATGGGTTTTCCCTTCGAAGCGCCTCAAAACGTTCCCCATCTAACCGGATGGCGGTTTCGAGGAGCAATTGGCGTAGTTCGCGCACCTGGGCTTCGCTATAAGCGCGTAACTGCCGCTCGGCGGTAAGCAGGTCGTCAAACGCACGCTGCTGTTCGAGAACGAGTGTTGCCATCATGGATTTAACAGCTCAAAGGCGGTTTCGAGCGAGCGCATGGCGGTGTCGCGGTCCAAAATCCCAGCCGCCCAATCGCGCACGTTCAGGGCAGCCGTCAGCAACGCCTCACGCGCCGGCGCAAGGGATGGATCACCGTCCCTTGTATGTCTGGTAATTCGTTCTGCAAGCATCTGCGCCGCCACCGGACTCGGACGGGACTCCAACATGAGCGCCAGTTGATTAGCGTCCGCCTGAAGGACTTCCACTTCTGCGTAGTACGCCTTCTCTGCCTGAAGCAGGCGCCAGTCGGACCAGGACATTATCTTCGGTGCGCCGTCTGCGGTCAGAGGTGTGACCCTGCTGCCAATTGCACCCAACCCGACCAATACCAACACCATCACCACAATGACGGCAGCCTGCCAGAGCGTTGTGTTCTCACTGAAGTCAAATTCCAGTTCCATGAGAGCCTATGGAGTTGTCCGATTGACGCGCATCTCAGACGTGGTTTCGACGACGATGTGCATGGTGGGCGTCATGGGAATGATGTTTTCCACACTGGCGGTCGCTGTACAGTGTGCAAGTTTCGGTCCGGGGAAATCAATTCCGATTCCATATCCGTACCCAACCTGAGCCTGATCCACCAGGGTGGCGGCGAACACCTGCCGCGCCCAGGAACGTCCTTTTGCGGTGTCAATCCTGGCTTCGCCGGCGGCGATGAAATAGGAAGTGTCCAAAGCATCCACCGCCGCCTGGCACGCCGCATCCGCGGCGGTCTGCAAGTGTCCGCGCACATACATCATGCGGGAGATGTCAATGCTCAGGGATGCCAGGGGGACGCCGACAAAAATCATCAGGGCGGCGAACCACGCATACGCATCTCCCCGCCGCGACAGGATCAAACGAAACACCTACCACCCCTCCTGACGGAAGACTGATGTGGAAGTGCCGCGAAAATCGCCGCCCAGCCCGCCGCCAAAAAATGCCAGCAAACCGCTGATATAGTTTGGAACAGACCAGTCCACCTGCACCGCAATCTGCGCGCCCGGAAAACCGCCGCCGGATACTGACACGGAATACTCGCCAATCGGCGCATTGGAGACAGACTGCATCGCTGCACTGTACGCCGCCCCTCCAGCACCCTGCTGGGTGACTGAACCGACCCGCGCCGCATAATTGGCAGCGTTGTTGGCGTTGACGCTTGCAAAGCCCGCCATTGTCAGGTTCATCAGGGCAATGGAGATCAGCACAATGACCGGCATGGCAATGGCGGTCTCGGCAAATTCATCGCCGCGGCGGTTGAACAGCAGATCAATCAGCCGCTTCATTAGCTTTACATGCCTCCAGCTGCCTGAGTGATCATTTCGACTACTTTGCCGCCAAACATGCCAAAGGCGCCGACGCCCGCCAGAACCACCAATACGAGGATGACGGCTTTTTCACCGTAATCGTCGCCGCGGCGGTCGAGCAGTTTTGTAAGCAGCAAGTTGAAGAAGTGATTGAGTGTCATGGTTGATTCTCCTTTTCGGAAAAAATTAAATAAAAAAAGGCGCAATTCTCCCTGGGAGAATTACACCAACGCCCTGTATTATAGAAATCTCGACGAGAAACGTCAAGAGCAACCCGGCGGAAAAAGCCGCGATTCCAGGAAAACTAACGTTTTTGTCATGTGACCGCAGCATTTCGACCACCCCCCACAAACCAGCAGCAAGAAGCGCGGCAAGCCCGCCGCGGGTCCACACCCCCCACAGCCCAATCAGGACTTTCCAGTCCGCTCCACCCATCCAGCTGCGCAGGGCGGCAACGGTCAACAGACCGAACACAAACAGGGAAAGGACAGCAGAGGGATCATTTGCCATGAAACGATGCAATAGTCCGACCATTCCCGCGAGGGCAAAGGGGAGCGTCAGCGCGTTGGGTACCTCGCGCGTTTTCCAGTCCTGCCATCCCATCCAGCAGACCAGAGAAGTCAAAACGAAATGAACGAGGGTGTTATTCCACCACATAGAAATACAGCCGCGTCGGATTGTTCCAGTTCACACCCAGACGGGACCCTGCCGCCTGCGCTTCGATGTCGAAAAACTCCGCTGAATCGTCCAACACGCGCTCGACCACCTGTACGCCGTTTCCCCAAAACGATTGCGTAAGCAGCGGACGGGAGGCAAATGCCTCCAAGCGCTTCGAGGCGGACTTGCCCCCTCTGGCGCGCAGACGTTTGTCAAAATGCAGGATGTCCGATTTGGGCAGGGGGGAGACCACCAAACGGCGATTGTCTGCCGTGCGCAGATCCACCGCCTTCATGTCCGGCACAAGCCGGATGACTTCCACCGCTTCAAGCGGGGTATCAAGTCCAGCGCTTACTTGCCGGCTGAGCCAGGCAAGCGCGTTGAAGTCTTCGCCGATATGCCGCGCCTGTTCCGTGCGGCGGTCACGCACCTGCATGGCGTAGTAATTCTGGATTACCCGCTCCATGCCGCGCAAAGAGGACGCCATGCGGCGATTTTGCAGGGTCAGGATAATCGCAAGGACTGCAATCAACAGAAGAGCAATATATTCGATCATTTTTAACTACCTTTTGTTGTTGAATTGATTGATGGCGCGAGCCAAAGCATGTATGGCAGCGGGGCGCGGGTCGGATAACGCCACCGCCCCGAAGTACAGAACCATTATGGAAAGGGCAACTGCAATCCAGGAGAGATCACGGATTAGTCCCGTTCCAGTCGGCGAATCGAACGACACAGTTGACGGGACTGCCTCACCGTGCTGCGGTTCAACCCTGGGGGCAGGAGAGGGGACTGGCGTGGAAACAGGTTCTGATACGACCGGCGACGGCAACGGCGAGGAGGTGGCGCTTGGGACCGGGGCGAAGAACGGTATCTTGATTACGCCCTGATCCGCGGCGCAATTGTCATGAATGTCGCAGGCGGTCACCAGCACACGATAATTTCCCGAAGGCGCAAGCACATCCCCAAAACGCCTGTCCCACACTACACTAGCGGAAGACAAGCCGGGGTTGTACTCCAGTTTCACCGGCGCCCACCTGCCTGCAGGGTCACTGATCACCACCGTGACGTTTTTTACGGGAAATGTATTGGAGGAAATTTTGTACTCTCCACTATCCCAAATCCACCACCAGTCAGTGATCTTGACTTTCGGAGGCAGGTTATCAATCGTTAGAGTTAGCACAGATAGAGGGCGTTCTACGTTGCCCGCTGCATCGGCGGCACGCACCAATATGGAGTACACGCCATTAGGAATCGACGCAGTATCCCAATGCAGCGTCCAGCTATCCCCTGCCAGGTCCGCAGGGAGCCATGTCGTTCCACCATCAAGAGAAACTTCAACTCGATCAACGCCGGAGCCCGTATCGAAGGCTTGCCCCGTCAGGGTGATGTCGCCCTTTACAACCTCGTTGTCTGAAAAGCCAGAAAAAGCACTGGAAGGTGATTTAGTGTCTATGCGCAATTCAGCGGTGTCCGTATTTTCGTTCCCTGCTCGATCTACTGCACGCGCCTCCAGACGATATGCCCCGTCCGAGAGTGTCAGCGAGGACACCCATGCTCCCTCATTTGCGCGTACCGACGTGGAATCCACGCCTGATACCGCGTCCGATGCAGGCGCGGTGACCTGCACATCTGACACATACCAGCCGTTTTTGCCAGGCGTTCCCGAAACAGTCAGAGCCACAGCCGGCGGTATCGTGTCAATAGACACGGAGAGAGGCGCCCTGCCCTCGTTCCCTGCCTTGTCGTAAGCGCGAAAGGTCATGGCGTACACGCCGTCAGTCAGTGTGACTGGCGCCGCTTCCCAGGAAGAGCCGCCGTCGAAGGAGACCTCCACTCCCCCGCTCACCCCTGATGTCCCGTCGTTCACCGCCGCCGAAATCACACCAGGGGAAATAAGCCAGCCGCTGGCGCCGGTCGTCCCGGAAACCGACGGTTCAATTATTGGCGGTGCGGTATCCACCTTTATCGTCAACGAGTCGCTCTTGGCGTTTCCGGCTTTGTCAAACGCACGGATTGAGATCGAGTTGATCCCATCACTGAGGGGAATGGACGAGCCGCTCTGCCAGCCGCTCCCGTTCAAGTCGTATTCCACACGCTCGACACCCGAAAGAGCGTCGCCGGCGGAAACGGTTGTAATAGCGCCGCTCACATACCAGCCGTCAAGCCCAAGAACGCCGTCGGTTGTGGCTGCCAAGTTCGGGGCAATCGTGTCTATTTTGATTTCCACAGTATCTTTTCGCACATTCCCCGCCTTGTCGTAAGCGCGAAGGTTCAGAGAATGCCGTCCGTCTGCAAGCGTCAACGGCAAACTTCTCCAGGTCGCCCCGCCATCCTGAGAAACGTCCACTGTCCCCTGCACACCGGACAAGGCGTCCGATGCAGTTGCGTTTACCCCTGCCATTGAGACATACCATCCATTCGCGCCGGCTGTTCCAGAAATTGACGGCGTGATCTGCGGCGGCGTGAGGTCCACTTTGGCGGTCAGTGTCCCCATCAGGGAACTGTCGCCAAAAGACGAAAGCGCCCAAAAGGTGAAGGCGTTGTTGCCCTCGGTCAAGGCTCGATTGCAGGCTGCCCCTGCACAGCTAAACGGCTGTCCGTTCAACGTCCCTTCGATGGCGGTAATTGCGTATCCGCTTACCGGCTCGATCCCGCTCAACGCCAAAACCGGAGCGGTCACGCCGCACCAGCCATTGTTCAGCGTGCAATTCTGCAGCGCGCCGCTGACAGTAGCAGGCGGGTACGTGGTAGTGGTTGTTTGTTCCACATCCACCCGTTCCCAATATTTATGACCATTGGTTGCAGGAACGCACCCCAGCCACGACGGTGAGCTGGAGTATGCCAGCCAAGGCTTGGATTCAAGCGACGCCGGCCAGTCTTCAATTCTGTGATAGCGCCATCGTCCAGTGGCTTCGATGTACATGCACTCATACAAGTACACCCTCTTGACGGTTGTTGTTTCAGTAACGGTGCGGTTTGGACCGAGATACGCCGCTAATGCTGTGGCAGCCGGCGCCAGGAAAAGGGCGGCAAAAACCGCCGCAATCAGCGTGTGTTTGATGGTTCTCATGTTCTTCTTCTTTTCTTATCGGAGAGATGCTCAGTGATCAACCGCTGCACGGTCGCGTCAGTCTGATTCGCCCACCAGTCTGCCTCCAGCAAAATGATGTCTTGTTGAATTTTCGCATCCTCGGCAGTCATCTCCGACAGCCAGTTAGTCAACCCGTGATAGATATTTTCGCCGTGAGCAAAACGACAGTGCGCGATAAGCCATTCGACGAACAAATATCGCCGTGCCGCATCGAGCTGCTCGAATTTCTGGAAGATTTGCTCTGCTGCTGCCAATGCGTCAGGAGAGGGTGTTTTTTTCTGTGTTGTTTGAAGGTTCAACTGCAATGCCACCATTACCAAACTCCGGGAAGAATACGCCACTTTACGATGTGGACATAACGGGGATAGCCATCCAGCAATGCTTCTTCGTGCGTAATGCGTGCCTGAATTGAAACGGCAAAGACACACAAGACAAGCCAGTTCCAGGATGAGGGTGAGCCAAGGCAAAGCCCGAACAGCGAAAGCAATTCGCCCGCATACATTGGGTGGCGAATCAGACGATACGGTCCGCGCGTCACCAACGAACGGGACGCCGGGGCAATGGAAAACGAACCACCCAGGCTCCAAAATGCCCACAAAACCAGAAGCAATCCGGGAACACTCAACCAACCCGATGCTCTGTCTGTTACCTGCATGGCAAGCGGTGTAAATGCGGATGCCCACGCCATCGCCTGCACCCCCCAAGACGCCTCTTTCGTCGCGGGTGCGCGAAAGATCATCCGAAACGCCGCCATCCCTGCCTGCGCCGCCAGAAGCAGACCGGGAAAATACGCGCCTGTCTGCGCAATTTGCGCCATACGCACGGTAAAGAGAAACGAAAAGATCAGAGCGCCCGGAACACTCATGGCTAGAATGTCGTAAACACACTGGCAAATAACGGGATGAAAATTGCCAGCATGAAGGGGACAAAAATGTACAGCGTGATCGGCGCAAGCAATTTGTTGCTCAAGCTTTCGGCGGACTTTGCCACGTCCGAGCGATATTCACGCGCCAGCCCCCGCGCCACCTCACCCATTTGTTTCGGTCCTTCGGCGCCTTTTGCGGCGACCAGATCGATCTGACGCGCAAAGGCTTCAAGGTGCGGCATACGATACTGCGTGAACTGCTCGACCATCACGCCTTCGATCGCGTCACGCGAGAACACCAGCCGCCCAGACTGCTGCGCAGTCGAAATGACCTGATGGATCAATTTCCCAAATGGACCGGGCAAAGACGCAGCGCGGGTAACGGCGGTTTCCGCAGATCCTCCCGCAGCCATTTCCGCCGCAATCAGCGCCGCTGCTTCCGGCAGAGCGCGCTTGACCATCTGACGCGCATCCGCCCCCCTGCCCTTCAACCCCAGGACGGGATAATACGCCGCCACCAGGATACCTACAAGAAAGACGGGGCTGAATGCTTTGAAGGTCAGGATATATGCAAGCCCGGCCGCCGCATAGAGCAGGGACTGCCCAATGACGCTCCCGACCGTTTTGCCCTCGTAGAAGCCGCCCAGATGCGCCCAGCGCATTTCGTGTTCGAGCGACTCAAAAGTCAATCCGAAGCGGTCCATGAGCGAATCGCCAAGACGGTCGGTAAGCCCTCTGCGGTCTGCAGCGGCGTATTGTTCGAGCCGCGCCGACGCTGAGCGTCCAAAGGTCAGGTCAACATTCCTGAAGTATCCATACGCGATATAGGCGACCACGCCAGCCACAATCGGGGGGATAAGGTTTTGCCAGATCATTCTTCGCTCCTACACTGCGTTGTCAATGATGTCGCTTACCTGGCTGTGACCATAGACAATCACCAGCGCGACGACGGCATAAAGCACCTGCACCAGCGGCGTGTTCACGATCGCAGCCATCGCGGGATTGCGCGTCATGAAGGCAATCATGCCGAAGGTCATGACAGTCAGGATATTGACGGTTCCCTGAGCGCTCCCGCCTTTGGATCGCGCCAGCACACGCGCATCCAGGACGGATTCGAGATTGTCAGCCGCCGTTCCGAACGCTCTGCTGTATCCTTCGCCGCCGGTTGTCCACACACGCCCAATCAACTCGGCGACAATAGACAACGACATGGACATGCCTGCCGCCGACTGACGAATGGTTTCAATGGCGCCATGTCCCTCAGCGTGCATACGATTTGCAGTTTCCAGCGTCCAGGCGCGCAGCGGTCCGTCGGCACGCAGGGTCTTGGCGACAATTTCCAGCGCAGATGGAACGTTTTGTGCGGTTTGGAGGGTGGCGTTCAGGCGCATCAGAAGCGAGGGCAGTTCCGCCTCCATCTCCGTGCGCGTCTTGTTCCACGAGCGCGTAATCCAGCCGTTGACGAAGATCCGCCCAGCGATAAACCCGATTAGACTGGTCAAGAACGGCAAACCGATCACCATCAGGGTCAGGCTCAGGGCAGCGCCGGCAGCCAGCCTTCCTACATTCAGGTAATATTCCTCCCTGCCCGCCGCATTTACGCCGAACCGCGAAAACGCGATACGCACCTTATGCTCAAAACTGCCGACTGGCGCGGAATTTGCTTTCTTGTCCAGGGAAATCTTGCCGCCGGCGAAGTTCTCCAACCGCGAAATTTTCGTGCGGCGGCTGAAATCGGGGGCGAACCTTTGCCCCAACAGATACCCCGCCCACCCAAGCGCACCCGCACCGACAAAGGGCAGTATGTAAACCAGAAAAAAGGGGATGTTGAAGTAAGTCAAAGTGTCTGTCATTTACGCCTCGTTGGATTTACACCCGTCTCACAATGGAAACCGGTTTGAGTTCGCTGTCGCCCGGCGCATATAACTGTTGAAATTGAACATTGCCTGCTTTGAGGCTCTTGCCAACTTCCCACACGCCAAGCATGGCGCGCTTGCCGCCGAGCCAGCCCACCTGCACAATCAAATCAACCGCCTGAGCGAACATCTCCTTTGCGCTCTCAGCACGGATACCGACATCAGCATACAACAAGAGATTCAGGCGGGCGACCGCCGCTTCCGGTCCCTCGGCATGGAAAGTCGAGAGTCCAGGGTGATCGGACATCTGTGCACGGAACAGCGCTGCCACCGCATCGCCGCGCCGCATCTCACCCACAATCAGCCACTTCGGGGACATGCGCATGGCATCATCCACCCCGGAAGCAAGGGTGTACGGCACAATGGAACTGCCCACCTGCGCCGGACGCGCCTCCAGCGTGACTACATGCGGATGATCAAGCCAGATTTCCTCCGGGTCCTCGATTTTTACGACCCGCGCATCCTTCGGGATGCCGTGACACAAGGCGGACAACAGCGTTGTCTTTCCGGACGCCGTTCCGCCAATTACCAACACACGCAAAGCCTTGCCAACCAGATCCACCAGTCCGTGAATCACGGCGGCAGGTGCGACGTTCCACCCAATGATCTGCGCCGGCGGAACAGGTCTCGCTTCAAAAAGACGGATATTGATACTCGGATATCCAAGCCCCGGCGCCACAACAGGATGAATGATCTTGACCCGTGCTCCACCCGCCAGCCCCTCCTGCCGCGGGATTTTCGCATCCACCGAAGGCGAAGCTTCGGTAACGGACCGTCCCAGGGGCGCAAGCAAGGTCTCGACCGCACGCCATACTTCAGTGACGGTCGGTTTCAATGACAACTTCTCGAAGGAGGGAGCTCCCTTTTGCAAGACCCACACATCGCCGTTTGGCGTGAGAGTGATTTCGGAGAGTCCTGAATCGGTCCGCAAAAGCGGTTCGAGAAAGCCAAGACCACCCACCCGCGCAACGACCGCACGAGCAAGCTCGTTGATCTCGTCCGGCGCGGCATACGCGCCGGTGCGCGAGAGAACCTGCTGTATCAACGGCAGAGCTCTGGCAATTAATTTCTCCCGCTCACCTCTCAATTCCTTGAGGGACAAATCCTGAAAGTGCGCCGAGATCTCGTTGATAATGGCATCCTTCTGCTCTTCGGACAGGGTGGGAAGCGACGCTCCCCACCCTGTCACCGTTCCTGTCGGTGCTGCCATGTGTTCTCCTTACTTCGTCCGTATCTTGATTGGTCCAAAACGAACCGTCTTCGCCGCATCAGGCTGCGCAGGCGCGCCTACAACATTCCCGAAGAGCATGTCCGCCAGTTTGAGAATTGGTCGCGCAAATTCGTCTGAGGCGTCCAACGCCGACCGCCCATTGTCCTGTGCAAGGGGAACTTCAGGAACGTAAGGGATGACCGAGACGACCGGCGGAAACCCGACCCCCAGCCCCATCTTGCGGCAGGCGGCATCGGCAGCGCGATGCCATTCGTCCGGGGTGAGCATTCCGTTGGTGCGCTGGTTCAAAATCACAAAGATATTGCCTGGCGTAATGCGATGCTGCCCTGCGCTCTTTTGTGTGACCGTGCGAAACGCCTCGACCGAAGCCCATACATCGGCGACAGTCGGGCGGGCAACCATCAGCCAGGTGTTGGCGGCGGAAACGGCGCGCGGCGCAATCCCGCCCGCAGGTGTGTCGAGGACAATTGCCGCATATCCACTGTAAGCCGAGCTCGTAACCAGCTCGGTTATCGATCCTTTGGCTTCCGCCGGCTTATCACCCTGCGCTTCCGAAAGAATGTCAGGAAACCCAGCCAGCACATGAAGATCGCCTGCCGTTTGAATGCTCGCACGCAATCCATCGTCGGTTGGGTTGGAAAACCACGAAAGGATGTTGGGTTCGGGCTGTAAACCGATCTGCAGCGGCATCACATCGGGACTGCCAAGTCCAATCAAAAGCGTCTTGAGTGAACGCCTGGCAACCGCCTGAGAAAGCGCGGCGGCAATGGTCGTCTTGCCCGTGCCTCCCGCGCGGCTCCAAACCGTAATGATGCGCAAACCGCCAATTACGCCTCCCGTGCGACCGCCCGCCCATGCCTGTTGATTGACAGCCGGCACGGTACGGCGCAGGGATAGCGCATCCGAATAAGCGCGCGTCATGAACTCTGCAAGGTTCACATCGCCCGGATAGACCAGTTTGACAGCAGGCGCTTGCTTGAACTGCGCGATCAGCTCTTCGGAAACGTTTGGCGGAACAATCAGATAGACTGCGCCGGTGATGGACGTCAGCGCGTCTATCAGCGTCTTCGGTCCGTCGAAAACCGTTGCGTCGAGCAGGATGACCTCCGGCGAGGACGCCAGTTTTGAACGAAAGTCCTGGGCGTCGTTCGCCATCGATGTCACGCGAAACCGCGCATCCATCTGCAGCGCCTGATACCACGTTGTGGTCTTGCTCATGTCACGGTGCGCCAGCAGGATCGAGACAGGCGTATCCTGCCCGGCGCCGTTGTTTTGCGTTTGGGGCGTACCCCAGCTCTGATTCATCATCGTCTGCGCCTCTCTTTCGCCTACGGTGTGGAAGTGGAAGGGATGGACATTCCGGGTGCCGGCGTCCCTAACGGCGTGGGCGTTGCCGTTGGCAGAGGAGTCTTGATCAGATCGGGAAGCCAAAGCCCAGGAGAGGTAAAAGCGCCCGCGCCCTCCTGCGGCATCAGGTAGAGCGTGACCGACGCCCCGTCCGTGTAACTGAGAGCGGCAAGCAGTTCGAGGGCGTTGACGCTCCGCGATTCGGATACCGCCCCGCTCGAGGAGAAATCATAGAAGACCGTTTGCAAATCGGTGGGAACCGCCAAAATCACCGACCCTTCACGAGCGCGTTCGTTGGTGTTCAACCCCGACAATCCGCCCATCCCCGAAGGCGTCGCCTCCGAAGGAACGACATTGGCGTCCTGGCTGGCAGCGAAGCGCGGGTCAATGTACAACACCCGCAAACCCTCAATGGTGGCTTTGGAGAACGTGCCGGAAATATCCGAGTTTTCCTGGGGGATGGTGGCGATTACACCCACCAGCTGCCCCGGCGTCAGCAGCCCGGACACGCCGTTGGCGTCTGTAATGCGCACCGAGATCGCGCGTTCGTTCGGCTGGAGTGTGACCAGGTTGCCAAGATGCGAGGCGCGGATCACGTCCCCCTTGCCGCGGTCAATGCGCAGAGGTTGACCGATGATCAACGCCTTGTCACTGACAGCATCATCCGCCAATAGTTCGGCAGGAACAGGCTTCAACTCGATGTCCTGTTCCACAATTACATGACCGGCTTTGAGGTCATAAGCAGCAACCGCCGCCATGCGCGACGGCGCCGGGCGCAGGATTACAAAGGCAACCAGGAACAAAACGGCTGCCATAAGGATGGGAAATAGTTTTTTCATGCAGTTGTCACTCCTTTGATGATGTTCCCGACGGCAAACTCAGCGCCGCCAGGGATTTGAGTAAAAGGGGGTCGGCAAGCATCCAGTTCACAATGTGCTCCCCTTCGACCTTCAAAATCAGTCCTACCACGGGCTGACTGGTACGTTCCAGCATGTCCGCCAAGATTTCCCCGGCGCGCGGATCGTCGTCTTTGAAAAATGCAATGTTGCTGTTCATTCAATCTCCCTTAGGGCGTAGTATTGGTATCAACAGGAACGGGAGTTGGTGTTTCTGTACGGGGCGGCATGGACGGAACCGACGCCGCGGTGGGCATGGAATCCCACCAGGCAGCCGTCTCAATGTTCGGCGACGGCTTGGGCGTGGAAGTGGAAAGCGTCGGCACGCGGAGGTTATCCCCTCCTTCGGGCGGCACAGACGCAAGCACACCAACGGCAATCACAAAGGCGGCGGCAATGCCGATTATCACAATCCATTGATGGCTGGAGAGACTCATACCGTCAGCCCTTTCTCCAGCCACATAAGGATGAGCCATACAGAAATACCAAACAGAAACAGAATCACCGGCATGTGGACAGTAACAAAAGTTTTGTTCATAAGCGGATACTCCCAAGAATTTGTTCGATCTCCGCGTCAGTCGGCTCCGGCGCGTCCAGGATGAGCGGACGAAACAGCATCGGACGCTGATGCTCACGGCGGGTCGTGTACGGGAAACGTCCAATCGCCATGCCAATCGGCATGTCGTCCAGAAACCGCCGCCACTCCTCATCACGAAAGCCTTTCTCCGACCGCGCCAGCGCGGACAGCAGAATGTCCTTGTCTTTCGGATTTTTGATGAAGCCTGCAATGATATTGGAGCAGGACGAAATAATGTCGTCTGCAATCAAATGCGCCGCCTGAGTGATCAGATGCAGACGGACTTTGTACTTGCGCGCATCTCGAAAAAAATCAGCAAATCGCTGGACGGCAGATACGCCGCCCGTCTCGTCCCCTCCACCCTGTTCTTTGACGAAAATCTTGTTTGCCTCCTCAAAAAATATTTGCAGAAGCGGCTCATCCGTGTTGATCTCGTGTACACGGCGGGCTACCATGTCCATGTACAAGTGCCAGCCCGTCCAGCCAAGCAAAAACGCTTTTCCAAAGTCGTCCAGGAACATCCCCCCTTCGACAATGGTCACTCCCCAAGGCTTGGAAAGGTCTTCGACTGGAACGGTGTCCGTGCCCGGCGCAAACTGCAATGCTGCCGATCCCTGAACGAGCGGGTGCATGCGAAACAGAATACCCTCCAGCACGCCCGCCAGCATTGTGTCGCGTCTCGACACACCGTCGAGTTTGCGCTTGACAACATCGTACAAGTCGCTCATGCCGATGGTCGAGCTGCGATGTACCGCCAGCGCCTGGCGGTCGGCAAGCGATAAATCGGCAATCTTGCGCCCCGCCCGTACACCCAGCAGTCCAGCCTCGCTTTTTTGTACGACCCCCAAGGCGCCATTGCGGACTTCCGGGTCGTCAATCAACACGCCTTTCTCGATATAAATCGTGCGCAGGGCTTCCAATAATTCCTGTTTTTGCCGCTTCACGCCAAGCTGGGCAATTCCGCCAAAGACATCCGCAAAGGCACGCCATTGAGTCTCTGGCGCGATGTTCCTGCCGATCTGCAGGGGATTCCAGCGAAACGGACGAACCGCGTCGGGCCACAATTGCAAAATGTTGACATGCCCTTCCAATCCAGGCGCGTTGAGCAGACTCCGCCAGCCGGCGCCAAAATCGAGGACAACCGTGCGCAGTTTCCAGCGCAGCGTGGTCTCGTATGCCATGCGGATCATCGCTACTGACTTGCCAAAGCCAGTATCCCCAATCGCCATGGTGTGCATCAGGTTGTCCGGCGTCAGCCTGACCTGCGCGTTGGTCAAATCGGCGGTCTCCGGACTGTATTGATGTCCCAGCACCACGTCGCCAGGCATGTTCGGATAAAATCCCATCCCTTGCGGGATCGCCGCCATGGTGGTCGAGGCAGTACCCTCCTCAAAAAGCCCCGGCGCCGTGAGCGCCGCTAATTGACTGGCAGTCATCAGGGTCGCGTAGCGCGTCCACAATTCGCCGCTGAACGGGTCGCCGTTTTCAATCTCTGACCAGGGCGTAAAGGAAAAGGCGTGCGCCCGCAGTTCGTCCATGTCTGCCGGCGCTGGACGCATGGTCAGCACAGGTGTTGGCACGCTCGACCCGTGAAACGCCTGCGGAACAAGCGCATCCGCCGCCGCCGCGCCCTGCTCCGTATCGGTGAATAGGAAGGCGTTGGTCATAAACCCACCCTCCACCGAAGCCTGATTGACCAGCGACTCCAGCCGCCGCAGAACGTCTGTCAGGCGCTCCGCGACATCATCTTCCGTCTGCCAGGTGCGATTGATGGAGATGCCCGGCAGAAGACCAGTCGAGAAGCCGCCCGTCAGTCCCTGAGCCGATGCGCGGGACTGCATCTCTGACCACGCCTTCCCTTTGGCGTGACTCTCCCCCCAATTCTCACTGCTGCCCCAGCTCTCGCTTTCGCTGTCCGACTCAGATTTTGAAACAGCGTGCATCTGCGACACCGCGTGCATCTCGCTGTGAGCACTCATCTCCGATGTGCTGTCCGATACGCCGTTGGCTTCCCCGCTGGAATGCCCACTGGTATGAGATGAGAAGGTGGATGTGGCGCTGAAACTGCTGCTGCCCCAATTGTGACCAAAATTCCCCTTGACACCGATCCCTACGGGTTCGGCGCCAAATCCAATGTTCCAGCCCCAGCCGCTCATCGTGCCGCCGCCCGACGAAGACCCGCTCCCGCGAGACGACGATTCCATCCTGGACTCCATCGTAGAGTGCATGGTGCCGTGCGATGTGCCTTTTGCTGTAGTGTCGCTCTCGCCAAACGTCTCCGACGTGCCATTGGTGACCGTCGTGCCTTCCGCGTGCGCCTTTCCTACAGCGTGCGTATTGCCCCAGCCGTGCGAAGCGCCATCCTGTACGCTCTCGCTCGTTCCATGTCCGGCGCCCAAGCCTTCCATGCGGGATTGTCCAATTGCCGCCATCAGCGGTATCCCCAGGTTGAAGCCAATGCCAATCGTACCTTTGCGCCGCGACGCAACGTTGGACGCCACCTCGCTCACCCGCAAGAGTGTCTGCGTCATGCGGTCCCGTCCGATATGTTCTGCCAGCACCTGGAGAACAAAATTCTGCCGCAGTTTGGCAAGACCGCGAAACAGCAGCTCGTTCTGCTCCTGGGCAAGATCCGCGTCGGTATCGTCCCCCACCCCACCGTCACCAGCAGGACCGCGTTTCCCTTCTCGCGGGTCAGGGTGTCCGAGTATAACGGCAATGTTCCTACCCTTTGCCGTAATGAATTCCAGATACCAACTCAACCAGTCCACATTAGGAGCGCCGAGCTTGGACTGCGGGAAGTTCGCCATCACCGCCTCGACCGTCGCCGCGCCGTTCAACGCCGCCTGCGCTGCATCGTCCAGCGTCGTCCCATCCCCCGCGGCGCCAAAGTATTGCACAATTCCCACATGGTCCGGCTTGTAAATCCCCATCGAGGTGTATACGAAATTCACACCGGCGTTGTGCAGCCCGCGCACTGCTCCCCATTGCTTGCCAAGTAGATCGTAGTCCTCACGCACCGAAACGGGTATCGTTTGCAGCTCGCGCAGCGCAACACAGCGGTAGAATTCGTCCACGCCCTTTCTCAACTTGAACCACGCAAAGCGCACATCGCCGTTCTCGATGTGCAGCCCGTTGTCCAAAATTTGCAGCATCCTACCCCCTTCCCCTGGTGCGGACCTTGGTGATCAATTCAGCCGGCGTTCCAGGCGCAGGCGGATGCGCCCAAATTGCCTGCGCCAGCATCGCCAGAAATCCCAACGGAATGACGTACATGGCAACGCCAATCAGGGCATTCAGGTATCCCGCCCCCTGCGACATCATGGGATCAGTAAGGACCGACTCACCCAAACCAAAATTACGATAGATCATGAACCCCAGCCCTGCCATGGCATACAGCCCCAATCCGCGAATGACGTTCCAGCGTTGAGCGGGCGGGTTGTATTTCTCCAGCGTCACCGCTGCCCATCCCCCCAGGATCATCACCAATAGGAAGACCGGCACGGGGGCAGGCGCCAGAAGACTTGCTGCAATGGACAGCACCCCGGCGCCCAACGCCCACGCCCGCTGTTCGGCAGACGTAGTGACGATGAACGCCGTTGCCGCCGCGGTAAACAACAGCGCAACAACATGATCCGCCAGCGAGTAGAGAATGGCAAGAAATCCGTTCACAACCCAAATCAGACGTTCGATGATGAGTTCCATTGTGTCAGCAGAAATTCCCTACCACCCAGCCACTTCCAACGTGACCGGCGCATAGAAGGCAAACAGAACGGATACGGTTGTCATGAACACCAGCATGAGCAAGAGCAAAGCAGCCAGCGCCGCGTCAAGCAGTTCGCGCTTACCGATCCTGCGGAGACGCTTGATGATCCCCTGCCTCCACGAAGGCATGGTGAAACGTGTAGTGATCATAAAAAACCTCCTGCCACAGGAATCCCGTCAAGAATGCGAGACACGCGGCTGGTTAACTCCGCCATGGGAATTGGCTTTTCCACCGCATTGATGCCCCGCATGGTATATGCGTTCACGATCCTCACATCGGCGCTGCACACCAGCACGCGGTGCGCCTCGCTGCGCCGCTCCAGCGCTTTGTAAATTTCGTCCCCGGAAACGCCCGGCAAGTGCATGTCCAGAACAATCGCGTCCGGCAGGCTTTCATCCAGCCGCTTCATCCCCTCCGTGCCGTTCCAGATGACATCCACTTGAACATCTTTCAGCGACATCTCCAGCGCCATCTTGAACAGCAGGGACAGGTCGCGGTCATCCTCAATAACCAGGATTTGTTTCATCCCCGCCCTGCCTCATTTGACAATCGCAGTTTCCTTCAACCACACCGAAAATCGTCCCGCCGCACCGCCAAAATTGCGCGGAGCGGTGATGGGCGTCCCGGATGTCTGCCCGCTGATGGTGATGTCCCACCAGCCCGGATCCGCCGTCTGAATGTGGTCGTAGGTCTCACTGATCGAGCAGGACCGTTCCGTCCCCAGCGCAATGCGCGGATTGTGGAGGTACGCACCCGGATATCGAATCGAAAGCTCGTTCAGTATCCAGTCCTTCGATTCGTCCGAAAGACGCAGAACCGTGGACGCAAACGAGATGCACTCGTTGTACGTCTCGACGTGTTCCTCACACCGCCAGTCCACGATTTTCTCGTGTCCCGCCTGACCGTTCTTCGTCGTGCAATTGGTCACGCCGTTGGCGTTCGGTCCTGGACGACACTCGGTCACAGGCTCCGCTGTCCAGGTGCGGCGGATGGTCGGCTCGACGTACACCGTGACGGAAATGTTCACGCCGGTCTTGTCCGGGTCCTGCCCCACCACCAGCGGAAAGTTCGGATACACCAACTGACCGCTGCGCACGATGCGCCCCTGCTCCACCACCGGCAACGGACACGCCGAAGGCGCAGGAGTCGGTCCGTCCGGGACCAGCGTCGGCGGCGGCGCAAGCAGAGACAACTGCTCCGGCGTACAGCCGCCGGGAACGTGCATACACTGGTCCGGGGGATAGAGCAAAAGAACAGTGTAATAGTTGCCGTCTTGCAACAATCCTGTTAGCGTTAGATCGTGTAGAAAATTAAATATGTCGCCGACGGGAAACGACCAGATGTCCGTCTGTCCCGAAGTCACCGAAGAAAAGAAGTCGCCCCAATTGGTGAAGCCCGCCGAAAGAAAACCAGTGTAATCCGAAATGCTCTGGTTGCCGCTCAAAATGCCGGCTATGAACGCCGCGTCGGTTGCATAACCGCTCGAATTCTGCGCGTTTCCAGACAGCGCCCCCACCGACGCCGACAGCCCCGATTCCTGCGGGTTCATTGCCATAAAGAGATACGTCGTGGTGGTCGGAACGACTACCGTGTTCCCGCTGGGGGTGTAGTAGACGTGATACTCCGCATTGACATTTCCAATCCCCGGAATGGACGGCATCCAGTCCGCAGGCTGGGTAATCACGCCGCCATCGGTCAGGGCGGCGTGATTGATGTTCCCGTTGGCGTCCACCACCTCCCCCCAGGCGCTGTTTGTGTCAACGGCTGGCGGATTCCCGCTTTGGGCAAGAACGGGCGATGATGGAACAAAAAACAACGCCAAACAGCAGAAGATAAACAGGAGATTGATAAGTTTGTTGCGCATGGCAGATGCCTTTACTCGTATTTTTTGGCTTCCTGCTCGAACAGCACGCGGTTCAGCAGCCACTTCCCCTCTTCGTTCTGAACGACATGGATGTACACAGGCAGGACCGTTCCGTCCAGGGTCATTTCGGTTTTCCAAATCTGCGAACCATCCTCGAAGGTCTCAGCAGCTTCAATGAACGCAGCGGAAGCAGTCCTGCCATTCTGCGGCGATTTCCAGATCGCTTCCGCATACATGCCCTTGAACACTACGCACCCCTTCTCGCTCATGCCGGCGCACACCCGCGCCTCCCATTCGGCGCGCTCCCCGGACGGTGAGTACATGGACTCCAGACTCGTCAGAGCCGGTTCGTCCGCCTGCGCCGCCTGAACCGCCTCGGCGCGCGGAAACCATTCCTGAAGCAGCCCCTGCGACCAGACATAATAGCCGCCCAGCACAGCCAGGACGATCAGCAAACCACTGACGGCGTTTGTCAGCGTTTTCTTCGACAACGTAATTTCCATCTCAATCCTCCTGAAGCGAAATCCCCGGAGCGTACAGCACGCGGTCTAAATACCAGCCATCCGCCCCGCGGCGGACCAGCAGGAAAACGTCCGAGTTCGCCTCCACTCCCCCCTCGAAGACCGTCAGTCCCGCCTTCCAAACCTTGGTATTGTCGTCAATCACCGCTGCCGCTTCGTCCGACAATACAGCGCCGGAAGCGTCATTGTTCGACTGCGCCGCCCACAGCTTGTCTGCAAGATGCTCTTTGAAGTACGCGCAGCCTCCCTCGGTCATCCCTGCGCAGACAAACGTGATCCAGTGCTCTTTGCCAACTCCCGGCGCGTACATGGCAGTGAGCGCTGTCATCGCCGGTGCACTATCAGGACGCCCGATTACCAGCGCCGGCGCCGTCTGCGCAAGGTCGTTCACCCCACGCAAAACGCCAGCAGACACTGCGCCAATCACCGCCAGCGCCATCACGAGAAAAAACAGGTTGAACTTGAATGACATGGTTTTCTCCTCGTGTCTCCCCGTTGCTGGAAAACAAAAAGACCCCTTCCGAACGGAAGGGGTCCTGCATTTCGACTGGTAGGTAGACTCCTGCCTGGGAGACACCAACAGCCGCTATTTTACGGACGCCTGTAATTTTGTCAAGGCGAGACAGTCTGCCTTTCAGAAACGTAAGCATCTTTCATCGCCTTGAGCTGTTCAGGAGTGGGAATGTTGGGCGCAAGGCGGCAGTAAACAACAAATGCAGAATGATCTTGACCCTCTGCACCATTCCAAACGCCGATTTCAAAGGTCTTCCACCAGGACGGCAGAAAGTTCCACAGTGTTACGTCTTGGGGAATCCAATCACGGTCGCGGCGGCCAACAAAGATCTGCAGCGGTTTCCACATCCCAGATAGGGTGTAGTAGCCGGTCAAAAAGAAAATTGCAAGATCGTAATTCTGATCTACTACAAAGCACATCCCCTCTTTGACATCCTTGTCCGGGTACCGCGCCTGATATTTCCTGGCAAGATCGTCATACCCCATCTTGCGCCACTGAACGAACTGATAGTAGCTCAACCCATTGAACTGCGGCATGTCCATCGGCTGCCCGGCGCGCCAGACAAACCACAGAATAACGTACAGGACCATCAGTTTGAACAGCAGGGACACTGCCCTGCGAAGTGAAAATTTTCCAGTTTGAACGTTCATGTTTTTATCTTCCTTTTGGTTTTATGTAATGGTTCGTTCGGGTTCAGGTTCCAAAAGGCTCAACAGGCAAATGTCAACGCACTTCACGTTTCACCCAGCGGTGACCGCGAGCCTCCCAGCCTAACGAGCGGATTATCCGCCAGGCGGTCGTCGGGGCGCACTTGAACGTGTCTCCCGCTTCACGCGCCGACGGGACATACCCGTTTCGCTCGATGAACTCGCGGATTCTTTCCCGCAGCGCTTCAATCTCGGCTTGCGTTTGTCTTGGCATCTTGCTCCTTTTGAAACAATTGTTCCTACAGAGCCTAAAATATACACCCGTATAGCGCGGGTGTCAATACGACAGAGACATACCCTTCCCCTCAATTTGGGAAGCCTCGGTCCCTACAAATCCCTACACTTTTCCCTGCTTGTCTCCCTTGCGATTTGGGGATGCCCACAGGCTGTCTGCCAGCCCGAGGTCCACAGGGTACAGGAACAGGGCGGTCAGCATCCAAGATATTGCGTCCTCGTATGTTTCATCACCACTCGTCCAGGGTAAACGCAATTCTTCCGACTTCTCCAAAATCACCTCGATCATAATGGTTGACGCCTTTTCCGCCAAGTCGGGGATACCCACAAAAATCTTGAGCGGACCTTCCTGCCCTATCCCAAAGTGCCGCATGACCACATCCCAGATCAGCCTCGTCACTGCATCACGATACAGGATCAGCCCCGATTTCCTACTTTCAATCCAAGCGTATCCCTTTTTCAACTCCCGCAAAAGACCTGCGTTTACAGGCAGATGCAAAAGACCCCGCAGCGCTTGAATGGACTCGTGTGGAAAGGCGGCATACTTGCGCGTGGGACTGTCCTTCCGCATAGACCTGCGGTAAATGTTCATCGCAATCTCGCAAAATCCCGCAAGTTGTTCCGCTTCATGGGACGGCAATTTGACAGGCTCCAATCTGATTTCATCCAGCATCGCTAACACATCCTTGGTATAGGGCGCCGCCCTGTAATCCAACACCCCTCCAATATTTGACGACATCTGAACGGCGCCGCCATCCCGCTTTTCAATCAACGGAAAACGTTCAAGCTCGGTAAAAGCTGGATTGGAAACAAAAGTGTCAATCGTCGCGCAGCGCGGCGTAAACGGCGGATCAGCCTGGGCGGGGAATGCGCGCGCCAGCGCCTCCTGCCACAGGCGCAGGGTCTGCGGCAGCGCAGCGGCGCTCAGGTTGAAGATGAACAGAACGTCGGAGCGATAGACACCACGTCCTGCTTCCCTGCGGAAGAATTCTCCCAGCCGTTCGAACTTCTCCACGGCGCGGGCAAGGTGGTTGCGCTCCAGCCTCTGCTCGATCTCGATGAACTGCATCGCGCCGTCCGCAAGAGGCACAACCACATCTATACGGACGTTCCTGCCGTCCGCCAGCGGAAAAACCTTCTCGAACTCAACCTTCGTCCCATCAGGCGTCAGCGCACCCACCAGCGCCTGACAATAACGGTGCGCCAGTTCAATCGGGTCAGATGAGGTCATCTCTACAACGTCGTCAAAACCGTTTTCGCGCAGCCAATCCACGCCAGCCTGCGTGACACGATAGACCTTTTCGGGGCGTCCTTTTTTCTCAATCTTGGCGATGCGCTGTTCTTGCAACAGCCCAAAACGCACTAGGCGCGTCAGAGAGGTTGTTATATTCTGCGGCGACAAAGCGGGAGCCGAAAATCCAGCAGTCAATTTGGACACCAGCCCCGGATAAGCCGCTTTCATCACAAACACGTCATGCCGATTCAACTGCATAGATACTCCGTCACCCATCCCCTAAATTATCCCATACACCCCTTCCCCTTTCCAAAGCAGTTAAATTGGGGGGGGTTAAATTGGCAATTTCCTTCTTGGAAACAGCCAGCAGGGTAATTTAACTACTTTTTAGGGCGGGATTTAAATTAGGGGGTTAAATTGGCAAAACCACCAGGCTAATTCAGCCTCCATTGACCACCGGAATAGACATGCTTTCCGCCGGCCAGTCACTTGGGTATTTTTTCTTGTGCTGGATTGCCTCCGAGTAGACGCGCAAAGCCTGTTCGCGCAACTGCTGGGAAGCAATATGCCACTCGATGTTGGTGGCAACCAGATTGGAGTAAGTTTCGCCGCTAACCGGTGTCGCAACGATGCTCACCTGCAAGTGCGTTGGACCGACGTTCGATGCTTTTGCCGCCTGACAGTAGGAAAAAATCTCAACCGCCAGCTCGTCGATTGCCCAAACAGGATGATACTGCACCCCCGCCCTTACCTTGAAATGCACTATCGGTGATTGCGTGATACCGGTTTTCATCAAACCGGCACAGATGCTGTCGTACATCACCGCCCCATCGAGACGTACAATCGCATAATGAGCCTGATTCTTGAACATCTATCTTCTTCCCAACAGCGATGAAATCTTGACCAGCAATTCCTTCGGCTTGAAAGGCTTGGTAAACACGCCTTCGGCTTTTTCAACAAATTCCGATGCGGCGAATACGTCGGCTGTCACGATGACGACGGCGCTGTTACAGTGTTTTCGGATCGCGTCAAGCACTTCGCTGCCGCTGACGTTTGGAAGGTGCAGGTCCAAAAGCACCAAATCGGGCGTATCCCCTTTTTCTATACTACGAATGGCGCTCTCGCCGTCTTCCGCCTCCTGGGTTTCGGCGTTGAGACCTTCAACCACCATTTTGAGCAGACGACGCATATCCGCGTCGTCTTCGACGATCAATACTTTCATGGGGCCTCCCAAGGTAATGTTACGGTGAAGGTACTCCCCTCCCCCGCTTTGCTGACCACTGTAATGTCGCCGCCCGCAAGAGCGGCAATTCGTTTGGCAATGGACAAGCCGAGTCCAGCGCCTTGATGTTTGCGGGTGTCATAATCCGAGGCGCGGCGGAACGGCTCGAAAATATCCGGCAGCCGCTCCGCCGGGATGCCGATACCCGTATCCGAAACAACGATCTGCCAGGTTGAATTTTTCCCGCAACGAAAAGACACTTTTACCCCGCCCGCCTCGGTGAATTTGATGGCGTTCCCAACCAGGTTAGTGACAACCTGCTGTAAGCGGTGCGGATCGCCAACAACTTTTTGAGGCAAGTCTGCGTCTACGTCCACCGCAAATGAGATGCCTTTCTCAACCGCCATCAATGCAAATTGATCACGAATCGCGGACGCCAGCGTTCTCACGTCAAAAGATTCTTTTGACAATCTCAGTGCGCCTGCTTGAATTTGGGCATGGTCAAGCAAATCATTCACCAGCCTCATCAGACGTTCCGCATTTGCCTGAATGCGCTCTGCCATATCCGCCGAGTCGGGCGACATTTTGAGCATTTCAGCAAATCCAAGTATCGCCGCCAGCGGCGTGCGCATTTCATGGCTGACCACCCCCAGAAGGGCGTCTTTGGCGCGCTCGACCTCGACCTGCCGAGTGATGTCCCGCACAACGGCAACGTTCCCAACCCCTTCGACACGGCTCCAAGTAAAAGACAAACTGCGCCCTCCCAATTCGCGGTAGTCATCATCCAGAAGGTTGTTCAGCTTGTGTATCTCGCCGTCTAACAAATTCAAGGCTGGAGGGTTGGCAAGCGTTATTCGCCCCTGTTCATCCAGTACGATCACGCCGTCGGCGACACCGCTCAAGATAGCGCGATTCGTTTCCGCTTCGTTGCGGGCGTCCTGTATGGCACGATTGGCAATGGACATACCCAGCCAGCCCAGGACAGATACTACAACAACCGTGAACATGGCAAATATATTCACCTGTTCGAGCGTTTCGGCGTACACCACTAGAAACACGAACACACCGGCGTCCACAATAAACACTGATGCGGGCGGCAGAACAATCAAGCTCAACACAATTGGAAGAAACCAGAAAATCAGCGAACGTCCGTTTGCGAGTTCACGGGGATGATCTGCCAGAGCGGTTATTGCCAGCATGACAGCAACAAGGACTATGCCAACGATGTTCTTGGGTACTTTTTGCGAACGGTTGACGCCGAAAAGAGTCAGAGAAATCAAAAACATAAAAGCGCTGCCGATAAGAATGATCTTCGCTTCGTCGTCGTGCAAAACATCGAACAGCGAATCGCCATACGCAAACGTGGACGCCATCGCCGCCAGAGAAATTGTCAGAAAAGCCAACAGCACAATATTCAGAATGCGCCTCATGCGAAGATCGTCAGGCGCAAATGTATCCGGAATTTCAAGTTTGCGAATCAGTTTCATCGTGCCTCGGTGTAAATTTTGATGTGTCCAAGATGAAATTGTTTATCGCCGCCATCTTGAAAATGGAGTGACATTGCCGGGGCAATTTCCCACCAGCGGCGGGCAGTGGACGTTACCAGATAGTTATCGCTCCAAACGTGAACTTCCAACGGTCCAAAGGGAGGCAAGGACATACTGCATAATTTTGCGCCGTCCACATAAACACTGCCGAACCACTCGACGCTTGTGTGCCAGCGCAAAACAATCTTGTAAACGTGCCAGGTATGACTATCCACACCAAGCGCTTCGACGCGCACCGGGTTCCAGTCCAGCGCCAGGTAGCACAACGGACCGCTGTGACCGAAAATGGACGATTCCTGTCCAACAATCGAAACACCGAACATATCGAACGCCCCCGCAAACATGCCATCCTGCCGCAGGGTTTCAGACGGCTGAAAAATAACGCCCGCTGTGCCGTAAAAAGTCTGACTTGTCCTTACGGAAAACGCCAAGACCACATCCTCGGACGGGGTGGGCATAAATGCCTGTCTGCCAATAAGCGAGACGTTGTTGTATTGCCCGGCAGCAGGTCTGGCAAAAATGTTATCCGATTCGGTCGAAAAGAGACCGTCCGGAAAATGATAAATGGTCAATCCCTGTTTTGCCGTAACTGCGGCGGCGTGAAATGCCTTATCGTTCGAGATTCTCCCTCCGCCATTGATGACGACAAACTTCCAGAAAGTTTCGGAAAGACCGTCTTGAAATACATCACTCAGCGCTGGCGGGTTGCGAAAATCCAACGGCAGAGAATTTACACGGTCGAGCAGCCGTCTTGTTTCGCGGCGCACGGACCAGACGGCATGTAACTGGCGGTAATTCAACACGGAAAACAAGGCAGCGAACAAAACAACAACCGCGAGGAAGCCAACACAGATTTTCATGATTAGATTTCCTCCACCCGTTCCTCGGAAATAATTTCGACGCCGCCATCGAAGAACTCAATTTTTTCAGATTTTGTGACATGCTCCCGAATCTCAGGCGCTTGATCGCCCAGCAGAAAACGCATCAGCTTCCGCGCAGCCTGCTTGTCCGTTCCCATCGCCTGCACCCACAACCCAGCGGCGTCGTCAAGTTCGCCGCTGTATGCCTCATGCAGCTGCCCTTTCGAGACCCTGTACGCAATCTCAAGCAGGCTGGCTGGAGTCAATCCTGCCAGCTTGTCGTACTCATCCCCGGCGCCGCTTTGAGGATCGTCTTTGAGCCGGGCAAGCGCGTAACTCAGGGGCTTCTCGATCCCCTGTCCCTGCGGAGATAAGGCATACAGCAGCCAGGATACCAGCGCAGTGCTGGAAGCCCCCCGCACGTCCTTTTGCGTTTTTGGATGTACCCGGTTCTGAATCAGGATGCGGTCCAGAACCCACGCCGAGGGCGAAGCCCCCACCGCCGCCGTTTTCACCGTTTCGTCGTTTTTTGTTTTTTCGGCGCTTAAGCTTAAGTCGGTGTTAACGGTGGTGGTTTTAAGAGTTAAAGAGTTGGTTTTAAGAGTTAAAGAGTTAATTAAGACTCTGACACTTGCGCCAACGGATTCTGTCATTCGCGCCACTCCGATACTGTCATTCGCGCCACTCATTACTGACATTTGCGCCACTCCGATACTGTCATTCGCGCCACTCATTACTGACACTTGCGCCACTCCAATACTGTCATTCGCGCCACTCATTACTGACATTTGCGCCACTCCAATACTGTCATTCGCGCCACTGGCTACAGCCGCTTCGAGCATCTCACGGGGAAATTCTTCAAGGAGCACCTTGAAGGTGCGCGGCTGCCCCGCGAAATCCAACTGCGGCTCATCCTTGGTGATTTCGCTTATGTAAATGCTTACAACAGGTTCTTTGAGCCATTCCCAAATGGTCTTTGGTCTCGAAAAACCCAGCCAGCCCGCAATTTCGGCATATCCCCCTCTGACCACAACACGATTCCGCACTTCCCCGCTTTCCGGGTTGACATAGCACATATCCCGCAGAAGCGTAAGCGCCCAGGCAGGTCCCTCCCCCAAATGCGGGAGGATGGTGCGCAAAAAGTATTCTGTGATTTTGATGGTGTTGCCCGGCGCCATAATGTGGTTCTGAAGCGCCGAGGCGAGAGCGTCCAGATGGATATCGGGTTCGTCTCTCCCAAACAACTGCCGCACAAGCTGAGTAACAGTCAGCGGATCGCTTTCGTCCGCTGCGTCCAGCGGGATAAGTTCATCCAGCGGCGTTTCCGCTGCGGCGCGGAGTACACCTTCCGGTCCGCCAAATTTGTCGATGTGACTGGAGAGCCAACGGGTGAGCGAGCAGGTATCCGCAGGCGTAAGAGGCAGGGTCATGGCAACTGTATAACGCCGCGGCAAACGCCTGGGAGAAGACGCCGTATTGTCCCACTGCGCTCCGTGGTCGCTAACTTCAACCAGCCCTTTGAGTTTCTGCCAGGTGCCGGGGTTCTCGACCCGCCGCCAGTAGGTACGCTCCGAACATCCTGCAAGAGCGGCGATTTTGTCGCCGGGAATACGGTTTGTCGCTCTGCCCGTGCGTGATCCAGCCATGTAAGCCGTCTGCCTAAACGCAACGTACAGCCAGGCAAGAGACGGTCCGAGCCGCCGCAGCCAGCGGCGGAAATAACCAGGCAAATAAACCGCCCGATTAGGACGCACGACACGCTCATAAAGCGAGTCGTAGTCGGCTAGAGATACCTCCACTTCGTCCTCAGGCTTGCGTGCTTTCAGAGCGTCGTCCGCCGCAAAAATAGCAGAGGCGGTTTCCTGCACGTCATCTTCCGTTTCCGCGTCCACTGCAAACTGAACGCTCATCTCCGTATGCGTGATTTCCGCCAGCAGGCGTTCAACCTGGGCAGTCAGGCGTTCTGACAGCCACTCCTGAGCGTACTGGTTGCGCACGCCCACAATCAATAATGTGCCTTTTTGCGCTATGGGGCGGGTATCTTTCACCCAAGTCTCAAATGACGCTTTCCCCATTTCTGTTTGTAATTTTGCGAGTACGGATTGCCAGATTTGCGTGATGTTCATTGTGTTTTTTCCTTTCACCAAAAATTTTTATGAAAAATTTCTAAAAACTCACAGGAAGCCCTACAATGGGCTTTGTTTTTTTAGCCATGTCACAGGTCAAAATGTGAAAATCAGGAGGCTCCCAGGGCTTCCTGTTGAACCAACCTGAACGGACGCCTGAACGACACCTGAACGACGCCTGAACGTAGAATGAACGACACCTGAACGATGTCGTTCAGGTGTCGTCTTGCTCCCCGGAAATTCTTCGCGTTTTCCGAGAAAGTTGAAGCCTCGTTTTTGGATCACCATGCCGCACTCACTTTCTGAGACACGACAACGGTCTCTTCCTTCAACTGCACCTCTCCCCTTTTGTAGGCGGCAATTGCATACTCCAGGAGAAAGACAACAACCTCCCCTGGAGAAACGGCTGTACCGGCAATAGCCTTGATTTGAACATCCACCTCCCTGCCCCACCGATAGCCCAGGAATACAGCCTTTGCCTTATCTTTCTTCTGTTGTTTCCGCACGGGCTGCGGGATGTCTTGCGGTTCCATCCACCCCTCCATAAGCGTCACGCCCATCCTGCGGCGTCCCTGGCTCGCGGGCAGGAAATTCATTTGCAATTTCCCTGACCGCACGTGCGTCAGGGAAAACTTCATCAATTCACCCGCCACGCTGGATGTAGTCGTCATGTGTTTTTGAGACAATCCCAGCACCGCCGCTTGAACATCCTTTGCCCGCTCATGCAAAGGCGAGGGAATGAAGTAGGTACTCACTGGATGACGCTGGTCCCAAAGGCGTTTTTCCCGCCTTCGTTCTTTCGCAAAGGGAATCGTCTCCACGGGCTGCTGCGGTTCCTGTCTGATCCTGTCAAATGCGTTTCTGCGGGGCATCGGCATTCCTTTCTATTTCAAGACCGTTTCACAACGATCCGCGCCAATTCATCGTACTCGTTGGAGGCGCGGCTGGCAGGGGCAAACTCAAAAATGGTTTTCCCTTCCGCCGCGCACTCGCGCAACACGGTCGCGCGATGGATGGGAGGCAGTACGCCCTCGCCAAATCCAGTCCGTAGATCCTCCAGGGACTTTTTGCTTTCGCTGGTTTGCTCGTCGTAAAATGTTGGAAGAATGCCCAACAGCTCGCCGGACCAGCCTGCCTCTTTCCTCAACGTAGAGAGCAGTTCCATCATTTGCGCCAGCCCATCCATCGAGAGAAATTCCGTCGCGGTCGGGACCAGCGTTAGATCGGATGCGTAAATGGCGCGCTCCTGGATGCCGCCCACCGATGGGGCGGTGTCAAAGATGATGTAGTCGTATTCTTTCGAGAGCATCCTGAAGATTTGCCGAATTGTGCCAATCGAACGATTTTCGGCGTTGATCACAATTTGCGCAGTAGCGGTCGAGCGGTCGCCGGGAATCAGGTCAAGTCCAGTGCGTCCCGTCTCACGAATCCACTGGTGGATGTCCGAGACCGGATTTACCAGAACATTGAACACGCCTCCCTCCGGGTTGACAGCCAGCGAAGTAGCGCATTGTCCCTGCGGGTCGAAGTCTGCCAGCAGGACGCGGCGCTCCCGCAGCGCAAGAGCATGGGCGACGGTGACGGCGGTGGTGGTCTTGCCCACCCCGCCTTTTTGGTTGGCAATGGCAATAATTTTTGCGGTCATTCGACACCCCGGAAGAGTCTGGTTTGCGTATTGACTTGGGGCTGGTGAACAACGTTTGATCTTGCACCCTGCCAAACGCGCACCTGCCCGGTTCTAACGTTGGTGAAAATTGTCCCTTCCGGCCATGTTCCGTATTCCACATCGGGCGCGCGAAATTTGCGCCCAACAAACTCCGGGTCGGGACAGTATGAAATGAGCCAGTCAAATTGTTCTTTCATTCTGTGTCTCCACATAAAAAAGCCTGATTGACCCAGCCTTCGATTGGACTGGAAAGTTCTACCCAGATGCTGCCTTCCGCATCCTGACGATCTCCGCTCAAAGAGACAATTTCTCCTTCGGCAAGATAGCCGCGTACTTCACTTTTGCTGCCTGGTCGAAAACGTACATTCAGGCGTCCGCCAGGCATATTTGTACACACCCTGACGGCGAACGACGCAATGATGGTTTCCTCTTGATGAGGAGCATCTATAACAAGAATGGGCGCCGCCGTTTTCGCCGTTTCAATAGGGCGGGGAGAAGCCGCAGGTGTAAGCCCTGGCACATACGCATTTGGGTCAAATCCTGCGCAGCCTCCCAGGATAAAAACGACAATTAGAAGCAGCAATAAAAATTGGGCTTTCATTTTTCCACCACCGCACAAAGATGCTGGTTACAAGTCATCGGTACAACATCACCTACATTTGCGCTGGCGTAGGTTTCGGCTGACACAACATAACTTTCCACGTTTCCGCCAACATCAATGAGCAGGATGAATTTTTCGGAACCGGAAGTGGTGTTTACGACAGGATGGGAGTCCGGCACAACAACGTAAGTGGTGTTTGTGCTTGGTGGGGAATATGCTTTGTCAACCACTACGCCGTTTACCGTGTGATAGCCGGTCAAATACGCGCGGCCGGCAAAAAACAGCAGCACAACTACCAAAACAGTCAATGCGGCTGCAAATCCGGTCTGAACGATTTTCTGTGTGTCCATATATCTACCTGTCTAATGCGTCGAGCCTTGTATTTCCTTCGGCGTCTTCGGCAAAACTGGCATTTTCAATCAGCGCCAGAGCGACGGGCTTTCCGTTTATCTCTATATTCAGCGCCTTTACGCCGGACAAGCGGTTTAGCGTACCCAGCGCCCCCAAAACCATCGCCAGGGACTCGCTCAACGTGGGCAGCCGTCTGGCGCCCCGTTTCTGGACCTGGATGGGGTTGGGCAGTTTGATTTGCATGACCGCATCCAGGTCCAGAGAGAAGAGGCGCTGCGCCGTCCGGCTTAGCGAGGGTCCGGGGTGTTTCCGTTTTTTCCGAAATCAGGCTCGAACTCCTTCCACTTCATGAATTCCTCCTGAGTCGGAAATCCCTGTGACGGCTTCCATTTGGAGCAGCGCGGATAATGTTTTTGGTTCGTTGAGCCGCATTCGTCACAACGTTCCTCATCTTGTGGGTTGTTTGCGGCGGCGGACGTAATTTTGTTTTTCAATTCCTGTAATTTGTCCGCCAAACCCGCATTTTTCTGCTGCGGAATATTTACGCCCGGCAGGGTTAGCCCGGTGACGCCCATCAAAGACCCAAGATGTCCGCCGGCGGCTTTATTTAACTTTGCCATCATCGCCGCTTCGATCTCTGCCATGGCGACATTTTGTTCCGCAATCTCACTAAATGAGATTAGCATGGTGGCGCGTTTTTGAGTGTATTCCTGCGCCTGCTTCAGCTGGAGCGCCATGCGGCGGAGTTCAAGTTCTCCTTTTTCTCTCTGCTTTGCCATTTCCTCGTCTTGCGCCCGCTCCGCTCTGCGGCGGCGGACGACAGGGCTGGTCATGTGATAGACGAATCCAGCCAGAACATTCAAGACGATGATGAACGGAATCCCGAACCACGCAACCGTCCGTACAACAGGTGGCAGGGCGTCGGCGCTCCCATACGCCAACGTGTCCACCACGCTGGTGATGAAGACGCCGAAAAGGTCAAGCACGAACATGCCCATGCTTGCCCAATCCTGGAACTTGGTCGTGGAATTGGACATCCATGCTACCGACCAAAAAACTGCGCCAATATCCAAACCCCATAGTCCAACGATCGCCATGATTTGGAATTCGTCGGGCACGGAGCCGGAAAGGAAGTGCCACGATCGATAACCGGTGTAACTCAGCAATACTACGTCAAGGATGATCACGGCCAGATCGCCGAGACCGAAGCCGCCGTGACCTTCCTCTGCGGCTTCCGCCGCTGCTGGAAAGATCTTCTTGAAGATCTCATCGAGATTGTTCTTGAACGTACTCATCTTGCCTCCAGAAATATTTTGTCGTGCGTGATAGAATGGAGGCGCAGTTCCTTTTCTGCGCGGGCGCCGCTTTGATGGCAAATCAGGCGGCGTCCGAATTTATCTGCGCCTTTGGATACGATGGGGGAGTATCAGCCGTTGTCACCTCCTTTCTTTTGATTCGGATAGCCAGCATGAGACAAGGAAAGTCTTGCTTCTCTTCTTATTCTAAAAATCAGCCCCCAGCGTATGGTAATGAACAGCAACAACACTGCCGCGAATGTGGCGGGCAGTATCCGAATGACCAACCAGCCATATTCCCAGCCCAACAATTTCATCGCCCCCCTCCATACGATCCATCCCACGACGCCCCACAGGGTCATCGCCCCCCATAGATGACCCTGCTGTCCTCTATAGAACAACCACACCACCAGGAGGGACGACAGAATCGCTGGGGCGGCAGTCAGCGCAAAGAGGGGCAGGTGAGGAGTAAACGAACCGTAAAGCCGTTCTACGGTTGTCCCCATCAGGAACGTGCCTCCCAGCCAGCCCAGGAACGCCAATGCCCGTAGAAGCCAGGGCAAAACGAGCAAAATGGCGGCAAGGAGTCCAAGAAGAACCACCGCCAAAAATTCCGCCAGAATTTGAAGCGCCTTCAGGATGACATTCAGGAGGTTGAGGATGATGCTAAAAAACATTTTGGTCTATCAGGAGGTAGAATTGCTGCAATTCCAAAAACCGGAGAAGTGAAATGGTGGACAACAAGCTATTGGAAATCACCCGCGACCCGCGCCTGCTGTTGCCTTGACACTGGTTGTCAACGGAGCGGTCATTTCAGGAATGCTGATCAGCGAGCAGGAATTTTTTGTAGAAAGCCTGCGCGAAACCAAGAAGCAGTACCAGGGCAGGGGAGGAAACTGGTGGAATGCCATCGAGGACCTTAGTTTGAACCTTTCCCGCTCGCCGACGGGCGAACACTATATTCATCTGGCGAATGTAGAGATTCATGTGGCACAAGGGGATAACTATATCCCTGTACCAGCCCTGCGAATTTCTTTAGAGCACGTATCAGCGTGGATGTTTGGTTTTCCAGCGTATTCCATAGCAGTATCAGAAGGCGCCATGCGGCGGAGGGCTGCGGAAGTGAGTTCAAAGCGTTCCGCTCGGAAATGATGCTTTCCAGCATGAATTCTTGGTACGCTTTCTCTCTTTGCCTCATCCACTCAGCAAACGCCTTTTTATCAAGCTTCGCACGCATTTCTTGTTCTTCTTGAAACCGCGCGTCTGCGATCTCCGCAAAGGCAGCCAGGATTTTCATCCGCCTGGCTGTATAACGACGTGCTTTCCATGTATTGATCATTGGCGTTCCTCCTTTTGGTTTGCCGAATTGGTTTTCACGATCAACACCAGGGTGGGCTTGACTTCAATCACGTCCAAATCGTTGATCTCCAGGTATTCAATCAGCCATTGGAGGGGGACTGTGATAACGACACCAGGCTAATGTGCTGGCAACTGGACCGGCTTTTCCACTGATACCATCGAACATTTTTTTTGCGATTAATCACGTCTCCATCCACTTGTGCGCTTTGACCGGCGGAGATAAAACCATAGGATACTATTCACCCAAATCCATAGGAAATATGCAACGCATAGCGCAAGCGGTACAACCCAAGAGGGGACAAGCATAAACCACAGATCATTGTCATCGAACGGAAACAACAGAAACCACATGACCCAAGTAATTACCCAAGTTACCAGGACTATCTTTACAAATTTTTTCGGTGATTTTAGAAACGTTTTCATTTCAGACCTTTCTGTTACGACAGGTGAAAATCGTCCCCCCTTCACACCACCGCAGGGGGATTGGTTCCGATAATGGGGCCCTCGTTTTGCAGCGCCGTGGTCGCGCTTCCCTTCCCACCGT
>DYID01000053.1:0-2890 GCA_020723805.1 Anaerolinea sp.
CCATCGTCCCCACGTTCAGATGCGGCTTGCTTCGATCAAATTTTTCCTTCGCCATTGATGATCTCCTTTTATATCCAAAAAGAAAAGTTTATTTCAATATTTCCTGCGCCACAGTTGGTGAGACAGGCGCATAATGGTCGAACTCCATGCTGAATACGCCGCGTCCCTGTGTGGCGGAGCGAAGTTGGGTGGCATATCCAAACATCTCGCCCAGCGGGACCATGGCGCGGATGGCTTGAGCATTGCCCGGGCGCACTTCCATCCCTTGGATCAAACCACGGCGGCTGTTGAGTTGTCCCATCACATCGCCGAGGTATTCTTCCGGCACAACGACTTCAACCTTCATCATGGGTTCGAGCAGAATGGGATTGCCTTTTTGAACGCCTTCCTTCAAGCCGATGGAAGCCGCAAGTTTGAACGCCATTTCACTCGAGTCCACTTCGTGATAGGAGCCGTCGAACAGGGTGATTTTCATATCCACAACCGGATAGCCAGCCAGAACGCCGGTTTCGCACGCTTCGCGGAAACCTTTTTCGATGGCGGGGATATATTCTTTGGGAATCGCGCCGCCGACGATCTTGTTTTCGAAAATGATGCCGCTTCCCCGCTCTCCAGGTTCGAGAGAGAAGACGACATGCCCGTATTGTCCCTTGCCGCCCGATTGCTTCGCGTACTTGTAATTCACCTCAGGAACAGGCTTGGTGATGGACTCGCGGTAAGACACGCGGGGTGCACCGACATTTGCCTGAACTTTGAACTCGCGCAAAAGGCGGTCCACGATGATATCCAGATGAAGTTCGCCCATACCGGCAATAATAGTTTGTCCGGTGTTTTCGTCCGAGCGGACACGGAAAGTCGGGTCTTCCTCCGCCAGTTTGCGGAGCGCTTCGCCCATTTTTTCCTGGTCGCTTGTGCTTTTGGGTTCGATTGCAATGGAGATGACAGGTTCAGGGAAGGTGATACTTTCAAGAACCAGCGCTTTGCTGTCGCAAAGGGTATCGCCGGTAAAGCTTTCCTTGAGACCCAGGATGGCGCCAATGTCGCCGGCGCGGATTTCGGTGATGTCCTCACGGCGGTCAGCGTGCATGCGGATCAAACGCCCGATGCGTTCTTTTCTGCCCTTCGTGCTGTTCTGCACCGACTGTCCCTGGCTCAACACGCCGGAATAAACGCGTACATATGCCAAACGTCCAACGTAGGGATCGGTCACGATTTTGAAAACAAGCGCGCTCAACGGAGCGTCATCCTGCGCCGGCAACTCAAAGGTATTTTCAGGATTGCCCGGCTCGGTTGCTTTGACAGATGGAATATCCGCAGGCGATGGCAGATAGTCAATAACGGCGTCGAGCATGAGTTGGACGCCTTTATTCTTGAGGGAAGAACCGCAGAACACAGGCGTTGCCTTATTGGCAATAACTCCCTTTCGTAAAGCAGCCTTCAACTCTTCGACGCCAATCTCATCCCCCTCCAGGAATTTCATCGTGAGATCGTCGTCGAGCTCAGCGATCTTTTCGACCATTTTGGCGCGCATCTCTTGCGCCTTTTCTTTCAAGTCGGCAGGAATTTCAATGGCTTTGGGCTCCTTGCCGAGATCGTCTTCCCAAACCCATGCCTGCATGGTGAGAAGATCAACAACGCCTTTGAACGTTGCCTCAAACCCAATCGGAATCTGCATTGGTATCGGGTTGGCGCCCAAGCGGTCAACAATTGTCTCAATCGTCCGCTCATAAGAAGCGCCGACGCGATCCATCTTATTGACGAAGCAAATGCGGGGAACGCCGTAACGATCCGCCTGACGCCAGACGGTTTCCGACTGCGGTTCAACGCCTTGCACTGCATCAAAAACAACCACGCCGCCGTCGAGAACACGCAAAGAACGCTGCACCTCGGCGGTAAAGTCAATGTGGCCGGGGGTATCAATGATATTGATTTGATAGCCCTTCCACTCTGCAGACACAGCGGCAGACACAATGGTGATACCGCGCTCACGCTCCTGCACCATCCAGTCGGTGACTGTCGTGCCGTCATCCACAGAGCCGATGCGGTGGGTCTTGCCGGTATAGAACATGATACGCTCGGTCGTCGTGGTTTTACCGGCGTCAATGTGGGCAATAATGCCAATATTTCGATACTTCTCAAGCGGATATACGCGTGCCATTCGGATCCTAAATACTCACAATGAAATTATTAAACTCGGTAATGCGAAAAGGCGCGGTTGGCTTCTGCCATCTTGTGGGTTTCGTCTCGCTTGCGAATCGCGGCGCCGGTTTCATTGGATGCATCAATCAACTCAGATGCCAATTTGTCCGAAAAAGATTTTCCGGAACGCTCGCGGGCCGCAGAAAGAATCCAACGGATCGCCAGCGTCAGACGACGATCTGCCGAAACTTCCATGGGAACCTGGTAGGTGGCGCCTCCTACGCGGCGGGGACGAACTTCCATCACCGGCGAGACGTTTTTAAGCGCAACATCGAACACCTCGATGGGATTTTTTCCCGTGCGCTCTTTGACCAAATCCAGGGCGTCATACACGAGTCTTTCAGCCAAGCTGCGCTTTCCCTTTTTGAGAACATGCTGCATCAAGGTCTGAAGGTGGACGCTGTTGTATCGAACGTCGGGATGAATTTCCCGCTTTTCGGGTTTTGCTCTACGCATTTATTCCTTCTCCATCAAATTACTTGGGGCGCTTCGCGCCATACTTCGAGCGGCCCTGCTTGCGATTTGCCACACCAGTGGTATCCAACGAGCCGCGCACAATGTGATAGCGAACGCCAGGCAGGTCCTTCACACGCCCGCCGCGCACAAGGACGACAGAGTGTTCCTGCAACTGATGCCCCTCTCCGGGAATGTACGCCGTCACTTCAATACCGTTCGTCAGGCGCACACGGGC
>DYID01000053.1:2990-7369 GCA_020723805.1 Anaerolinea sp.
CAGCCGCTTGTTTTATTGGCAACGGGTTAGGATTTTATCATGCTGACCAACAAGCGTCAAGATTACTGCTTGCCTACAAACTTCTCTCCGATACCCAGCAAGCCAGTATCCAGACGCGGCGGGTGCTGTTTTTCCTCATCCTTGCCAAAGCGGATGACTTCGCCGTTTTCATTGATCGCTTCCACCGCCAAGCCAAGAGATTGTAATTCTTTGACCAAAACGCGGAACGAAGCAGGAATGCTCGGTTCTTCGATGGGCTCGCCCTTGACGATTGCCTCATAGGTGTTGACACGTCCCTGTACATCATCCGATTTGACGGTCAACATTTCCTGCAATGTATAGGCGGCGCCATAGGCTTCGAGCGCCCAAACTTCCATTTCGCCAAAGCGCTGTCCGCCAAATTGCGCCTTGCCGCCCAAAGGCTGTTGAGTAACCAGGCTGTAAGGACCGGTGGAGCGGGCATGCACTTTATCTTCCACCAGGTGATGCAGTTTCAAAACCGTCATCACGCCAACTGTGACAGGCTGATCGTATGGAAGACCGGTCTTGCCGTCCCGCAAAATTTGCTTGCCAAGCGTCGGAATGGGATGACCCGTTTCATGCATGACTTTTTGCGCCTCTTCCTGCAAACGCGCCTCTGCCACCCGCCCGCTATAACCTTCGCTTTCCATCCACAAACGCAGGCAGGCATTGATGGCGGCTTTGTCATACGATTCACGATCGCGGGGGCTGACATCATCCGCATAGAAAATCGTATCAGGGTCATAGCCGTGATCGCGCAGCCATTCTGTAGCGGCAGCCTTACGGGCATAATCCACATCCTTCAAATCGTAAGGATCATAGTCGCGTTCACCTAACCATTCTGCCAGATACAGGTTGCGAACCTCATCGTCATCCTGGATTGATTCGGGCTCGTATTCCTGTTCCTTGATCCAGTTCCAAGCGGTGGCGGCAGCCTCCCGCCATGCCTGATCCACAATCCAAGCGCGTGCCAGTTCCGCCTCAATCTCGTACTCGGAAGCGCCATCGAAGACGGGTGTAACGGCGCGATAACCGAGCCGCTTCGCCGCCCAACCAAGATGCACCTCCAGAACCTGACCGATATTCATACGTCCCGGCACGCCGAGAGGATTCAGGATGATGTCCACCGGCGTACCGTCTTCGAGGAACGGCATATCTTCCACTGGTACGACCTTCGAAACCACGCCTTTGTTACCGTGACGTCCTGCCATCTTGTCACCGGCAGTCAACTTGCGGCGCTGGGCAACAGAGACGCGCACCATCATATCCACACCGGCGGAGAGGTCTGAATTTTCCTCGCGCGTGAATACCTTGACATCCACCACCTTGCCGCGTTCGCCGTGCGGCATCCGCAGGGACGTGTCTTTCACATCACGCGATTTCTCACCGAAGATGGCGCGCAGCAAGCGTTCCTCAGGCGTCAACTCTTTTTCACCCTTGGGTGTAATCTTGCCGACTAGGATGTCGTTCGGACCCACCTCGGCGCCAATGCGAATGATGCCGTTTTCGTCGAGGTCTTTGATGGCATCGTCGCCGACGTTCGGGATGTCGCGCGTGATTTCTTCGGGTCCCAGTTTCGTATCGCGGGCTTCCACTTCATATTTCTCGATATGCACGGAGGTGAAGCGGTCTTCCTGCACCAGCCTTTCCGAAATCAGGATGGCGTCTTCGAAATTGCCGCCTTCCCATGAGACAAAGGCTACCACCACATTCTGACCAAGCGCCAGTTGACCGTTATCGGTGGAGGACGAATCCGCAATGATGTCGCCCTTCTTGATCACCTGTCCCTTGACCACTGCCGGGCGTTGATCAATACACGTGCTTTGATTGGACCGCTGATATTTGCGCAACTGATACGTGCGGATTCCGCCTCGTTCCTTGACCGTGATCGAGTTGCCGGTCACCGAAATGACCTCTCCGTTGGCATCTGCCACCACCACCTGACCGGAATCCAGAGCGGCGTGATATTCCATGCCGGTGGAAACCAACGGAATCTCCGGGCGCACCAGCGGCACTGCCTGCGCCATCATGTTCGAACCCATCAAGGCGCGGTTGGCGTCGTCGTGTTCCAGGAAGGGAATCAACGCCGCACTGATGCCCACCACCTGATGCGGAGCGACATCCATATAATCTATTTGCTCCGGCGTGGAAAAGATAAAGCCGGAGTGATAACGGGATGACACACGCTCGCGCACGAATTCCCTGTCTTCGGTGAGAGGCGCGTTTGCCTGTGCGATCACATACTTGTCTTCGGCGTCGGCAGAGAGATAGTCAAACTGATCCGATACATAAGGCACAATGGCAACAGGTTTGCCGATCTTGGCAAGCCGCTTTACCATCTTGGCATCTATTTTCTCGCCCGCCTTGAACAACACTTCTTCCGTTTTGGGATCCACAACGTTCTCACGCAGAGTGCGACCTTCAAGACGGGGGTCATCCGCCTCCATCACGCGGAAGACTTTGCGGTATGGCGTTTCGATAAACCCGTACTCGTTGACGCGGGCAAAGGATGCCAGACGACCAATCAAGCCAATGTTCGGACCTTCTGGCGTTTCGATAGGACAGATGCGTCCATAGTGCGAGTGATGCACGTCACGCACATCGAAGCCGGCGCGTTCGCGGCGCAGACCGCCCGGACCGAGCGCCGACAACGTGCGTTTATGGCGCAACTCCGCCAGCGGGTTGGTCTGATCCATGAACTGACTCAACTGGCTCGAGCCAAAGAACTCGCGCAGCGCCGCCACCACCGGGCGGATGTTGACCAGGGTCATCGGTGACAACTGTTCCTGGTCGCGGATGGACATGCGCTCCTTGATCACCCGCTCCATGCGGCGCAGACCAATCCGCAATTTATTTTGAATCAACTCCCCCACCGTCTTGACGCGGCGGTTACCCAAGTGGTCAATATCATCCGGCTTCTCGACGCCGTTGTTGATTTGAATCATGCGACGGATGAGGCGGATGATGTCGCTCTTGGTCACCGTGCGGTGAGGGATGGGGATGTTCAGGTCGAGTTTTTGATTGAGTTTGTAGCGTCCCACGCGCTCGAGGTCGTAATGCCGCTGGTCGAACAACTGCTCCTCGAGGAATTGGCGCGCATTTTCGATGGTGGCAGGGTCGCCGGGACGCATCTTCTTGAAGAATTCAATCAGCGCGGCTTCGGCAATGCTCTGACCGCCGCTCAGATCCCACTCCGGCTCCTGTTTGAAGGTCGAAGCGATGAACATGCGCTCAGGATTGTTGTCCACATCCTTGAACAGCGACAGCAGCTCCTCGTCCGAGCCGGTCACCAGCGGAGAATCCTTCATGCCGTCATCCACCGCCGCCAGCGCGCGCAGGAAGACCGTAATCGGCACAGTGCGTTTGCGGTTGAACTTGAGGATGATGTAGTCCGACTTGCGCGTCTCGAACTCCATCCAAGCCCCTCGGTCAGGAATCAGTTTGGACATGGCGAGCAGGCGTCCCGTAGCCCGATCCGTCGGCGCTTCGAAGTACACACCCGGTGAGCGGATCAACTGCGAGACGACGACGCGCTCCGTCCCGTTGATAATGAACGTCCCCTTGTCGGTCATCTCCGGGAAGTCGCCGAGGAAGATGTCCTGCTTGATCGGTTCAGGCACATCAGGACCCGCCAGCAACACCGACACGTACAACGGACTGGCGTAAGTGAGGTCGCGTTCCACACACTCTTCGATGGTGTGCTTGGGTTCGCCAAACCAGTATTTCAGCCCCCACTGCTTGGCTTCGGGGCTGCGGCTGGGAAAGTACAACTTCATGCCCTTGTTGTAAGACTCGATAGGCGAGACCTCGTGGAACAGGTCACCCAGCCCTTCTTTTTTGAGACGTTCGAAAGAATCCAGTTGGACTTCGATCAGATTGGGGAGATTGATGTTGACGGGAATACGCGCATAACTCTTTTTCGGCAAAGTAGAAGACATTCGGTTCACTCCTGACCTTGGGTATGTGCGCCGTTACGAATTACCTTTTCCCATCCCGAGACTTAGTGCTTGCCAGGTAACAGTTTGCAATTCAAGTTTCGGTGATCTTGCAGGAATGGTAAACACACGAAGCCATCCCGCTGGTTCGGCGGGATAGCGAAGAGTAATTATATATGAAGGATTAGATATACGCAAGGGATTTTGCCTAGAAGTTTGCTCCTTTCCCTAACACCTTGCACGCTGGGATTTTACCATAAATGCGCCTAACTTGCGCTTCCAGCACGTGCCTGGCGGCAGGGGGATCATCGAATAAGCGACTTCGTAGCAGTTTTCTCGTAAGGTGACATTTATGTCGCCCGAAATTACGAGATATTGCACCTTTACAAATTATTCTAACAATGGTTATGATAGAGGCTGGAG
>DYID01000024.1 GCA_020723805.1 Anaerolinea sp.
TCTTGAACAGTGTACCTTGTTTAGCACTACTGTCCAACTTTTGGGGTGCACTACAATGTTCTTCGGTATGTATTTACGCTGACGCTGGCAAGGCAGGAAGTTGGATTGACAAATCCATGGGGGGGGATATAAAATTGCTCCATATATAGCCAAGACATTGGAGGTAACTCATGTCGAAACACCCCGAAAAGAAAATTTCCGTATTGATCGTGGACGATCATCCGCCATTACGGGCGGGGGTTAGTGCCATGCTGGAGAAAACGCCTGATATTTATGTTATCGGTGAAGCAGGGAGCGGAGAAGAAGCGGAAAGATTGCTCGATGAACTGCGCCCCAATATTATCCTGCTCGACTTGAAAATGCCTAATTTTTCTCCATCGGCTTTTGAAAAATGGGCGCGTGAAAAGTACCCCGAAACGGTCACTTTGGTCCTGACCGCGCATGACCGCGACGCCTACCTTGCGAGCATGATGGAGGCTGGCGCGGTCGGCTTTTTGGATAAAGAGGCGAGAGCAGAACAGTTGATCGAGTCAATTCGCCGCGCGGCTTCGGGGGAAAGTCTTTATGACGAGTGGCAGAAAAAGAGAGCGCGCAAATGGCGCGATGAAGTGGAGAAGAAGTGGAATAGTTTATCGGAAAGGGAACGACAGGTTTTGCGCTTGCTGGCGGAAGGGCTAAACAACAAGGACATTGCCTTGAGGTTGGGCATTACCATCAAGACGCTCGATAAGCATTTTGAGAAGATTTACCAAAAACTCGAAGTGACTTCACGGACAGATGCGGCTTTGTGGGGAAAAGAACATGTGGGGGATTTTCCGTATTGAAACACATGTAAGAAGACGGTATTATCACTCTGAGCGCTCGGGCAAAACCTGTTTATTAAAAGGAGATAATGAACATGAAAATCAGGTTGTTGATAATGCCTATATTTGTGGCTCTGTTACTTATGGCAACAATCTTTGGCAGTTTCTCGGGCTCTCATAAAGTCTCAGCGGCTGCTCTTTGTTATGGAGATAGTTGCCATGGTAAAAATCCCAATACTATGGGCTGTGGATCTACAGCATATTATGGCGCACCGATAAAAAGCCTTTACCGCAATGGGGTCAAAATTGGCGAGGTTCACAATCGCTACTCCGGTTCCAATGGATGCCTGGCACAATGGGAACGAACCCTAAATCTGTCGAATAATCAGTATGCGGAAGGAAGTATTCGATGGGGCGGGATTAACTATAATTCTGGCTGGCAAACGGTCAGTTCTCCATGGGTGATTGGCTATGGAGCAACGGTGTACACCCCCATGTACGGAACGAATTCAGGAATTGGTGCATCTTTGAATTGTGGAAGCCTTTCCCTGAGTGGACCCATCTATCCTCCCAACCCTCCACCCGGCTATGTCTCTGGAACCTATAAAACCAACAATTGCCAGGCAAATTGAAGGAGTTAAGTTGATGAAAACGAGAATTGTCTTTTCGCTGATAGCGATTGCACTTGTAGCAGGGTTGATACTTGTCACTCTGGGTGTGCCGCCTGCCGCTTCTAACGTTCAAGCAGTGGAGCTTTCCAGAGGAAAAATCGCAACCCCTACGCCTTTACCAACCGCAATTCCTGGTGTATCCGCTTTGGCGATACAGAAATATGCGCAGGGAAGCAAAGTTATTACCCGGCAAAAATCTGGTTTTGACATCAGCGCTGCCAACTTTCGATATGAAAATGAAGAAATCAAAGTGGATGTCTGTTTTCAATTGCCCAGCACTGCCGACTGGCGCGTGTGGGATGCCACCTTACAAACCAAAAGTGGAAACCTTCTCTTGTCAACCATCGCCCCGCGTGAATTGACGGAGACCCTTGCGGACGGAAAACGACGAGTTACAACCTACGAGAATGGCGTTTCATGGAACGATATTCCTCATGATGGTCAGCCGGATTATCTTTGCGAGACCCTTGCTTTCTTCTCGCCCACAGCGGAAATTGACCTGCGGGGAATAGACCTGACACAGGTAAGTCTTGTGATTCAGTCAATTGGAGCGCTTCCGAGAGAAGGACAGGAATGCGCGTTCTATCTCGAAACAGTTCAAAGCCGGCTGGATGCCAAAGGACTTGGCATCAAACTGGACTGTGTCAGCCAGGAGGGAGGAGCACAAGTGGTTATTGCTCGGAAACCCGAAAATATGAGTCAAAGCGATGCTGAAACGCTGGTCTCCAAAGAAAGCATTGAGTCGTTTATCGTGCAGGGTCCCTGGATATTTCCATCCTCCTCCCAATAATCGTCAGATCAAAAAAGACCAGGCATCTCAACCTGGTCTTTTCATTTACTGCGGCTGGACATGGCTTTGCTCAGGGACGACCAGCGCCATAATCAGATAGACAATCGCGATTCCGCCAAAGCCGGTGAAGAACGCCAATAGAAAGAGCAGGCGGACGATGGTCGGGTCAATGCCGAAATATTCGCCCAAGCCGGCGCACACGCCCGCAATCATGCGGTTGGACGTGCTGCGGGTCAGTTGCTTATAGGGGGTGTTCATGAGTCGCTCCTTTCGATGATTTTCAAATGTACATACGCCGGCATTGAAAAGAAGTTGCGGCTCTCCCATAGTTAACGGGAAAGAGCCTAAACACAAAGGACACCAAGTACACAAAGAGGGGAAAAGACACTAATTTTACGGGCATTTTTTCTTCGTTACCTTTGTGTACGTGGTGTTTGAAAATGGTTTTCCCGTTAAAAAGGGTAGGGCCGAAGTTGCAGAGATAAAACAAGGGCGCAAGTGCGCCCTTGTTGACTGTGTACCGGTTGCCCTAGATCAAAGCAGGCTGGGGTTCGCTCTTTTCGTCTTCCATCATGGAAGCGCCTGCCTTTTTCAAATCCTCGGCAGAGATGCGGGCAACGGATGCGACGCTGTCGCCCGGCTGGGGCTTGATGAGATGCACGCCCCGCGTGGCGCGTCCCGCCTGCTTGACGGTCTTGTTCTTGATGCGGATGGCGAGTCCGTTGGCGGTGATGATGGTCAGGTCGTCGTCCTTTTGCACCACGCGCGCCGCCACAATCTTGCCGATGTCTTTCAACGCCTTCTGGTCAATGGTGGCGATGCCGCTGGTGGCGCGTCCTTTGGGGGTGTATTCCTTGAGCGGGGTTTGTTTACCGTATCCGCCCGAAGTCACGACCAACAGCGAGCCGTCCTTTTCCACCACGTCCATGCTGGTGACCAAGTCTCCCTTTCGCAGTTTGATCGCCTGCACGCCCGCCGCCTGCCGTCCCATCGCGCGGACTTTGGTCTCATGGAAGCGCAGCGCCTGACCGTTCTCCGTCACGAAAATCACTTCGTCGTTGCCGCTGGTGAGGCGCGCCCAGCCAAGAGTGTCGCCTTCCTCCAAATTCATGGCAATCAAGCCCGAGGGGCGGACAGATGCGAACTCCTCCATCAACACACGCTTGACCTTGCCGCGCGCCGTCGCCAACATGCAGTATCCGTGCGCCGAAAAATCCGAAACGGGGATGGCGGCGGTAATGCGCTCGTTGGGTCCCAGTGCAAGGATGTTGACCAGCGGGATGCCCTTGGCGGTTCGATCCGCATCGGGGATTTGATACACCTTCTCGGAATAGACCTTGCCCTTATCCGAGAAGAACAGCATCGTATCGAGACTGCGGGCGGGGATGAGCGCCACGACTTCGTCCTCTTCTTTTGTCTCGTGACCTTTCACGCCGCGTCCGCCTCGGCTCTGGGACCTGAAGGCGGTCGCCGCCACCCGTTTGATGTACCCACGCTCGGTCAGGCTGATGAGAACCGCCTCGTCAGGGACGAGGTCTTCCTCGCTGAGTTCATCGGTAGCGTCGGCGGCGATGCGCGTGCGACGGTCGTCACCGTATTTTTCGGCGAGGTCGCGCATGTCGTCCTGAATGAGCGCCAGAATCTTTTTGGGGTGGGCAAGCAAGTCTTCAAAGTAGGCAATCTGTTCCGTGACCTGCTTGTGTTCCTCCTCGATTTTCCAGCGTTCGAGCGCGGCGAGACGGCGCAACTGCATGTCGAGGATTGCCTGCGCCTGTAAATCGGTCAGTTTGAAGCGGGTCATCAGATTGGTCTTGGCGGCGTCGGCATCCTGCGATTCGCGGATGGTTTTAATGACGGCGTCGAGGTTCGCCAGCGCAATGAGCAGACCGTCCAGAATGTGCTGACGCGCCCGCGCCTTTGCCAAATCGTGGTTCGTGCGGCGGACGATGACCGTCTGGCGGTGTTCGATGAAGATTTGCAGGGCGCGTTTGAGCGGCAGGGTACGCGGTTCGCCGTCCACCAGCGCCAGCATCTGCACGCCAAAGGTGGTTTGCAGGTTGGTGTATTTGTAGAGTTGGTTGAGGACTTTCTTGGGCTGTGCGCCGCGCTTGAGTTCGATGACGATGCTCATGCCGCGGCGGTCCGATTCGTCGCGCAGGTCGGCGATCTGGTCTATCTTCTCTTCGCGCACCAGTTCGGCGATGCGCTCGATGAGCGACGCCTTGTTGACCTGATAGGGTATCTCGGTGATGACGATGTTGTACCTGCCGCCCTTGGTCTCTTCGATGTGTGCCATGCCGCGCACCACCAGCCGCCCCCTGCCCGTGCCGTAGGCGGCTTCGATGCCCTCTCGCCCGATGATGATGCCGCCGGTGGGGAAGTCAGGACCGTGGATGTGCTTCATCAATTCGTCCAGGGCGATGTCGTCCAGCCGGTCGTAGTTGTCAATCAGGAAGATGACGGCGTCTGTCAGCTCCCGCAAATTGTGCGGCGGGATGTTGGTCGCCATGCCGACGGCAATCCCTGCCGTGCCGTTGAGGAGCATGTGAGGCACGCGGGCGGGCAGGACGAGCGGCTCTTGGAGTGTATCGTCGAAGTTGGGACCGAAGTCCACGGTGTCTTTGTCCAGGTCTGCCAGCAGTTCTTCCGCCAGCCGTTGGAGGCGGGCTTCGGTGTAACGCATGGCGGCGGGAGCGTCGCCGTCAATCGAGCCGAAGTTGCCCTGTCCGTCCACGAGGGGGTAGCGCATGGAAAAATCCTGCGCCATACGCGCCATGGTTTCATACACCGCCGAGTCGCCATGCGGGTGGTATTTGCCCAACACTTCACCCACGATACGGGCGGACTTTTTGTATGCCGAGTTGGAGCGAAGCCCCAGTTCCTGCATGGCGTAGAGAATGCGGCGGTGGACGGGCTTCAAGCCATCGCGCGCGTCGGGCAGGGCGCGCGCCACAATCACGCTCATGGCGTAATCCAAGTAGGCTTCGCGCATTTGAGCGTCAATATCAACTTGTTGGATGTTTCCGGTCTGGAAAGTCGTTTCTTCTGCCATTCTTTCTCTCTGCGATGGGGATTTGGCATAAAAAAGACACGGAAGTGTGATGGATGCCGCGACTCCGCGTCTTAATTAAAGAAGAATTTGCCTGATTTGCTCTAATTATACCACCCCCGCTCCACCCTTTCCCTGCCCATCAGGTGTCGCACGCACTCTTGAGGAGTGTCTAAATGTTGGTCGCCACAGAGAGCCCCGAGTCTTCAGAGATTTTTTCAAGGAGGTTTTCCCCGCGATCTCGGTGTGTTCCATGGCAAAACGTAGCAAGTCTGTGAGATTAGATGTCTTTCGCTCGCGTTCCTATTGTGACGACGGCGGGGAAACAAAAAGACCCGCGTCACCGGGTCTCTTCTTGGGGGAATTTACTGTGCCGAAGGTGGGACTTGAACCCACATGAGGGAACCCTCACTACGCCCTGAACGTAGCGCGTCTGCCAATTCCGCCACTTCGGCATTCGTTTGGCGCACTGAATTTTATCCCAAAGGGTGTTTTTGTCAACCTGAAAAGCGGAGCGAGAGATGGCTTTCTCAAAATTACCGTGACTTTCGCGGATGTCTGCAGACCTGCAAATTTCGATCTGCGCCAAGCCGTTTAATCCGCGGCTGATTTTTACACCTTGAAAAAACATTGGAGTGCGCCGATGCCTGCCAATGAATTTGCAACATTCGTGGACGAGACTCGTATGAAATTCTGGAACAAAAAGCAAAGTTATTCGTCATGACAATGACCCTTGCAGTTTTGAAACATCCGCTTGCGCCGACGAAAAAACAGTACCGTTAGGGGATGTATCACACTGCATAAAACGAGGTTAATAGAATCATCAACAGAAAGGAGGCGCCCTATGTTCGTCGTTGCCGTCGTAGTCTGCTTGCTTGTGTTCGCCGTCATTGCGGGGGCGGACCTGCTCGTCGCGAACCTCAATTCCGATGAGTTGAGCAGCATGGGTGTCGAGAAGAAGCCATGAGCGAGGACACCCACATTCCCTAGCCCGATGCTGTGCGGTAAATCAGCGTCGGGCATTTTTATTTCATCCTGCGTAGGATGCGCTCTCTTGCGCATCCGCTGGGGGAAACCACCTCTCTGACACGATAAGGAGAAAAAGGCAGCGGGGAGAGACGGCTGTTTGAGCAGAATCAACCGTCGGTTGAGAAGGAGGCGGACAGTCTGCAAGGTATAATCAAGAAAAATTTCACAGGAACCGTCCATGGATTTTTCCCTCTCCCCCGAACATGAAATGACCCGAAACATGGTGCGCGACTTCGTCCAAAAGGAAATCGCGCCTGTCATCAAGGAATACGACCGCAAACAGGAACCCATCCCTTTCATGCTCAGGCGCTTGGGCGAACTGGGGATTCTGGGCTTGCCCTTTCCCGTGCGCTATGGCGGGCAGGGCATGGATTATCTCGCCTGGGGGCTGGCGTGCGAAGAGCTGGAAGCGGTGGACACTTCATTGCGGGTAGTCATGTCGGTACATACGGGCTTGTGCGCGATGAGCGTTTTTCAGTGGGGGACGGAGGAGCAAAAGCGGAAATTCCTCGTGCCGCTGGCAAAAGGGGAAAAGATTGGGTGCGGGGCGTTTACCGAGCCGGGCATGGGGTCCGACGTGGCGGCGATGCGGACTTCGGCAAAACGGGACGGCGACTTTTACATCCTGAACGGCGAAAAGATGTGGATTTCGCTCGCCTCCAAAGCGGACCTGGCGCTGGTCACTGCCAAAACGGATTTGTCCTCTCCGAAGCCTTCTTCTGCCCTCTCCTCCTTCATCGTGGACTTGCACAGCGCGGGGGTGAAACGCGGCGACCTTCACGGCAAACTCGGCGTGCGGGCGGGTTCGACGGGTTGGATTTCGTTCACTGATGTGCGGGTGCCAGTCGAAAATCGCCTGGGCGAGGAGGGTGAGGGCTTCAAAATCACCATGTCCGCCTTCGACCACGGGCGTTACACCGTGGCTTCGGGCGCGACGGGCATCATCCGCGCCTGCCTGGAAGCCAGCGTGAAATATGCGAAGACGCGCACCACCTTTGGCAAGCCCATTGCAGAACATCAGTTGATTCAGGAAAAAATCGCCAAAATGTCGCAGGATTATGAGATTGCACGCCTGCTGTACTATCAGGTGGGCTGGCTCAAAAATCAGGGCAGGCGCTGTACGCGGGAGACTTCTTTTGCGAAGAAGTTTGCCACCGAAGCCTCTTTCAACGCCGCGAACGAGGCGATCCAGATCCATGGCGCATACGGTTACAGCGACGAGTACGACGTGGAACGCTACCTGCGTAACGCCCGCGGCGCGATGATTTACGAAGGCTCCAGCGAAATTCAGACCTTGATCCAGGCGGGCTACGCTCTCGGCGAGCGGGCGGATAAGCCCCTACGCTGTGAAGCGCCCGCCTACGATGCCGGCTTCTGGCAGGGAGAGCCGTGATGGACATCCAGCCTCTTCACACGAAAATCGAGAAGACCATTCAAACCTCGTATGGCACGGTGGTCATGGAGCATTACTCCGGGTTCCCGCGCGGTGAATCCAATATTTACTGCGTTGACCCCGGCGGCAAAATCCTGTGGTTTGCCGAAAAACCCGACCCCTTATACGCTCTACTCGCGCCTGCGCTTCAACGAAGACGGCTGGACGCTTTCCACCTACACCCTCCATGGTCACGCCTGCGACTTGGACATGGAAACCGGCAAAATTCTGAACAAGACCAGCATTCAATGAACGCATTTGTGTTGCGCCGCATGAGTATGGAGAGCGCCGCAGCCTTGTGGTGACGTGATGAAAAGTTTCCGCCGTCCATTCATCCCAAAGAAATCCAGCCGGCTTGCAATCCATGTTCTGTTGATCATCTACATTGTGGCGGGAATTCAGACCCATTTGGTCTTTAGAAATACAAATCCAGAGTACGATTTCACCTTTTACGAAAACGCGCTAAAGAAAGCCCTGGCGGGCGCCGATCCTTATGACGTGCGCGAAATCGGACCTGCTTTCCTCTACCCGCCGCCTGCGCTTTTTATCGTGGAGGCGCTCAATGTCCTGCGCGAGCCTTTCCTCCGAAGGGTGATGTTTACTGCGGTGAATGTTGGAATTCTGCTGCTACTCGTCCTGGGAGTGGGGAGGCATTTTGGTTATTCAGCGCGGGCGGTCTGGTTCTGGTTTCCGTTGGCGTTTTTCTTTGCTCCGGCATTGCAAACGCTGGAACTGGGGCAGATCAACCTTACAACCGTTCTGGGGATTCTTCTGTTTTTTATCTCAAGGACGCCGATTCTTTCGGCGGCCGGTTGGGCGCTTGGGGTAGTGACCAAAGTCACGCCGGCGGCATTCCTGATTTATAGTCTTGTAAGAAGAGACATCAAAACTCTGCTGCTTGCATTGTTCGTCCTGACGCTTGTTGTTGCAGCGGGCATACAGCATTACGGCTGGCAGCCGCATCGGACGTACATCGAAGTCTTCGCGCAACTTTTGGATACGTTTCCCATTTCGCAAAATTCCCAGTCCTTTGTTTCCAAAGTGTGGATGAATATTTCACCGACCATGCCGGCGGCTCTCTTCCAGAGAATTTATGTGTTGTATTTGGGCGGTCTTGTTCTCATCAGCAGTTTCCTCTCTGCCAAGTCGCGCGATATCGTGCCTCTGTTCGTGGTGCTTGGTTTGGCAACCGCCGTCTCGCCGAACGTGATGTGGTACCACCATTACGTTTTTCTGCTGATGCCCTTGTTCGTTTGGATGGGATGGCGAAAAATGGAGCAGAGCCTGGCGTTATGGGTTATCATCGGGCTGTTGATTGTTCAGTTGGATTACTATTTCCTCACGACAGGCTTACTCATCCACCTGTTTGTGCAGTGCTCGATCCTGTGGGTCATTCTTCAGCAGTACGAGCCCCTGTACGGATTCCTGCCGGGATTGAGCCGCCCTCCTCTTGAAAACCATGTTCAGCCTAAATGAACCCTCCCTCGGCTTCGTTGTCATCTTTTTGCTGTTCAGCGCGTTGTTCCTTTCCAATACCTACCGGCTTTGGTTCAAAACGGACGAGTATTACCAGTCTCTCTATGATAGTCTCACCCGTGAGCCTTCCATTTACCCCTTCAGGGATTTTTTTCTCAAGCGGCTGGAAAACAAACAGCGCTGGGTATTTTGGCAGAAAGTTTTTAGCCTGGTTGGGGTGGCGGCGGTTCTGACGGTGGATGTGTTGGTGGTGATGGCATGGCTGAATAATTGACGGAAAAAACAACCCTTGTTATACTTGTGGTATAACGAAAGGTATGAAAATGGAAAGCATAAAAACAGCCATCTCGATTGACAAGTCTTTGTTTGCGCAGGCGAATGCCCTTGCCCGCCGCTTGAAAGTATCTCGCAGCCGTTTATTTGTCATGGCGTTGGAAGATTTCATCCGTCAACAGGAAAATCGCAAACTGTTGGAAGAAGTGAACGAAGTATATGCAGACGAACCGGGCGAGACAGAGCGGGCATTGCTTCGCAAAATGCGGAATTCAACCGGCCGGCTTATAGAGGGACAATGGTGATTAACCAAGGGGATGTTTATTGGGTGGAGTTGAGCGATCCTCAGGGATCGGAGCCGGGGTATTCGCACCCAGCCGTTGTGATCCAAAATAACTTATATAATCACAGCAAAATCAATACTGTCATTGTTTGTATGCTGACCTCCAACCTGAAATATTCCAAAATTTCTGGAAATGTTTCGCTGGAGAAAGGCGAGGCAAACCTGCCCAAGGCAAGCGTGGTCAATGTTTCTCAAATACTGACAGTAGATAAGATGCAATTGAGCGAGTATATTGGCACGCTCTCACCAAAGCGCGTGAGCCAGGTTCTGGATGGCATATCCTTGTTCCTTGAACCGCGTGAATTGGACAAGGTGTGACCATCATTTGCTTGCGAGCGGACATTACACGGTGTTTTCGCGGTTTAACGATAATGACTTTTGGGTCAAAACAGTGGAATTATTCCACTTCACAAAGCGCCGAAAACCAAAGAAAATTAACATGTAATGTTACGCAGTTTTTCGTAGCGCGACATTTATGTCGCCCGAAAACGCGAGATATCCTTCGGCAGGCTCAGGACAAGAATCTCGCGCCACCGTGTAAGGTGAGTTAACACAACAGCCTGAGAAGCGAAACTTGTTTGCCCGGAATCTTACATCCTCAAGGAGGTTCCTTTGAAAATCATCGCATGTATCAAGCAAGTCCCGGACTCGGAGGCGAAAGTGCGCGCCGAGGGCGGGCAGGTGACGTGGGGGGACGCGCCGCTGGTCATCAACCCGTTCGACGAGTACGCCGTCGAAGGCGCGCTCCAGCAGAAGGAAGCGCACGGGGGGACGGTCACGGCGCTGTGCATCGGACCCGAATCCGCAAAGGAGGCGCTCAAGCACGCGCTTGCCATGGGCGCAGATGAAGCCGTTCTCGTCTCGGACCCCGCGCTGAATGAGATTGACTCGCTCGGCGCGGCGCGCGTCCTTGCTGCGGCGATCCAGAAGATTGGCGGTGCGGATATGGTTGTCTTCGGGCGGCAGACGCTCGATAACGGCTCCGGGCTGACCACCGCACAGACGGCGAGAGTCCTCGGGTGGCCCCTGCTTGGGCTGGCAGGGCAGATCAAGGTCCAGGATGGAAGCGTAACCATTGAGCGGGTGGTTGAGGAGGGCAGAGTCACCGTCAGCGCAAAGATGCCCGTGGTGTTGAGCGTCGTCCAGAGCATTGGCGAGCCGCGCTATCCGTCGTTCATGGGCATCCGCAAAGCCTCGAAGGCAAACATCCCGGTCTGGTCGCTGACAGACCTGGGCATGAGCGCGCCCGCCCCCGTGGTGAAGCGCATCGAGTTGATGAACCCGCCTGTCAACGAAACCAAGATCGAAATGATCACCGGCGAAACGCCCGAAGAAATTGCCAAAGTGCTCGTGGATAAAATCATCGCGGAGAAGGTGCTATGAAAACCTTTGTTTACGTTGATCATTTCAAGGGCGAAATTCAGCCCGCCTCGTGGGAGGCAATTGGGCTGGGTAAAACACTTGGTTCGGTGAGCGCGGTGGTGTTTGGTTCGGGCGTGGATGCGGTGGCGAAAGCCGCCTTCGAATATGGCGCCGACGAAGTCTTCGTGGCGGATGACCCGGCTTTGGATGACTTCCGCGCCGAGCCGTATGCCTCCACCCTTTCGGCGCTCGCCTCGGCTCAGACTCCGGACCTGATTCTGTTCCCCATCACCGCCCGCACCCGCGAACTCGCCGCGATGAGCGCGGTGGACTTGAACACCGGCGTGTTGACCGACATCTTTGCGCTCGAAGTGGTGGACGGCGCGCTGGTGGCAACGCGTCCCATCTACGAAGGCAAGGTGCTGGAGAAAACGGTTTGCTCTGCCAAGCCGGTGATGGCGAGCATCCGTCCGCGCTTCTTCCCCAAGCCGCCGCGAGATACGAGCCGCACCGGGACGCCGATCAAGGTCGAGGTCAAGGGCGATGCGCTGACGACTGTGGAGGGTTATTCCGCCTCGGAGAGCGCCGTCAATTTGGGCGACGCGCCGGTCATCGTCTCCGGCGGACGGGGCGTCTCGAACAATCCGTCTCTTGTCCCGCCGGCTGGTATGGATGAAAAGCAAGCCGAGATTTGGCGCGCCCAACAGGGCTTTGCCCTTTTGGGTGAACTTGCGGCAGTGCTTGGCGGTGCGGTGGGCGCCTCGCGCGCGGCAGTGGACGGCGGGTACATCCCCTACTCGCATCAGGTTGGGCAGACGGGCAAGGTGGTCACGCCGGACCTCTACATCGCCTGCGGCATCTCCGGCGCGATTCAGCACCTGGTGGGAATGCGCAACTCGAAGGTGGTCGTTGCCATCAACAAGGACCCCGATGCGCCCATCTTCACGCAGGCACGCTATGGGGTGGTGGGCGACTTGTTCCAAATCGTCCCTGCGCTGACGGCGGAGTTCAAGAAGAGGCTGGGGAAGTAGTTGGTAATTGGTAATTGGTAAGTGGTAAGTGGAATGAAAGACCTCCTTGCGCAAGGAGGTCTTTTGTTTTCAAAGACTCGGTTCTTTTGTCTTTTATAGCGTGAACAGGAGGATTGCCAAAAACGCAAAGGCAATGCCGAGATTTTGGATGGGCAGGGTGCGTTCTTTAAGGAAGATGCGTGCCAGTATCACCGTGGCGGCGGGATAGAGCGCTCCCAATACGGCGGCAACGTCAATTCGCCCGACGTGAGAGGAAAGCACATAGAAACCGTTGCCGGCAATGTCTATGAGACCGTTGAAAACACACAGTCCCCATGTCTCGCGCGGAGGTATGGGAGATTGACGCATGATGAGGGCAGACAGCCCAAGAACGACAAAGCCGGCGAACCGCGCGGCAGTCAGGGTCCAGAAGAAGGCATTGAGGGTGGCTTTGTGGATGAGGATAAAGTAGAAGCCAAAGAAAATGCCTGAGAGCAGAGGCAGGACAAGGTTTGCGCGAAGCGAAGCCGCAGTGTCAGACCGTACGGGTCCCTTTGTCGAATCGGTTTGCGCAATCAGCCAGACTGCGAGGAAGGCGAATCCGAAGCCAATCAGAGTGGTGGTGGAGGGATGTCCCAGCGTGAGGGTGCCGAAGATCACCGGGATGACCGCGGCAAACAGGGCGGAGAGCGGCGCGGCAATGGTCATCTGTCCGTCGGCGAGGGCGCGGTAGAGAAAGAGCAAGCCGCCCAGCCCGGTGAGGCTGGCGAGCGCACCCAGCAGAAGATCGCCGCTGGATGGGATGGGTTCCCTGGTGAGCAAGGCAAGCGCTAGAAAGGGAAGGAAGCCGGCAATTTCTGCCAGGTAGAGGACGCGCAGCGGACTGGTGCGTTTGGTTGCCAGCCCGCCGATGAAATCTGCCGCGCCCCACGAAAGCGATGAAACAATGCCGTACAGAATGGAAAGCAAAAGACCTCTGGAATGTGGACGTCAGTCCGCGAAGTTTTTCATCACAAAGCGGACTGAAGTGCGGACTGAAGTGCGGACTGAAGTGCGGACTGAAGTGCGGACTGAAGTCCGCGCTCCGATTCCGCTTTTTCTAAAATTTATCGTCGTCGAACAAATTCGATATGGGAAATTCCTGAGCGCATTCCTTCATCCACATTTCGCCGTTGTCGCTCATGTATTGGCGATAACTGGAAAATAACCAATCCTCAGGCTGTTGAACATACCCATGTTTGACTGGATTGTAATGGATGTAATTGAAACGCGTCCAAAAATCGCGTTCGCCCCGAATACAGGTATCCCAGTAACTGTACCAGACAGTTCTGCTGCGTGTGTTATCCAGCGCGTTCAGTTGATAGGCGGTGCTCCCGTTGAGGCGCTTCATAAATTTACCGAGATCAAGCCCGTGATTTGGAAGAAAGAGAAAGTGATAATGGTTTGCGAGGATAACCCAAGCCGCAAGTTTTGCTTTGAACTCCACGATCAATTCCTTGAATGTCTTTACCCACAAGTTGAAATGTGCATCGGAAGTTAAAATGGGCACTCTGTCCACCACCGATGCCGTGACAAAATACCACGCGTCGTCCACGTAGAGGTGCGGCGGGCGGTGAGGGGAGGTTGACCATTTCATACCGTTTATTGTGCGGACTTAAGTCCGCATTCCTGATTTCCCGCCCGCTTTTGCCCGCTCCAACACTTTTTGCGCGTTTTTCAAAAGCGGCATGTCAATCATCTTGCCGTCCAGCGCATACGCGCCCCTGCCTTCTCTTTGACTGGACTCGAACGACTCGACGATTCGTTTGGCGTATGCAATTTCTTCAGCGGATGGAGTGAACGCTTCCTGCACGACCGGGACCTGATTCGGGTGAATGACCTGTTTCCCGCTGAAGCCGAATCCTGCCCCCTGCTCCGCCTCGCGGCGCAGACCTTCGAGATCGCGGAAGTCAATGTACACCATGTCAATTGCCTGCAGGTCGTTTGCCGCGCACGCCGCCACCACCGCCAAACGCGCATACAGCACTTCGGTGGCTTCCTTCGTGCGCCGTGCGCCGACGGAGGCGGCGTAATCCTCCGCGCCGAAGATGATGGCTTCGAGGCGTTTATCGGCTTCGGCAATTTCCTTGAGGTTCAAAATCCCTTTGGCGGTTTCCACGCCAATCAGCAGGCGGATGCCTCCAAGTTTCAGGTTGTTCGCCAGTTCAAAGGACTCGATTTGTTCGCTGACCCATTTCACCTGTTCGGCAGATTCGATCTTCGGCACGACGATGGTGTCGGGTCTTGCCGCCAGCGCGGAGGCGAGGTCGTCCTTTTCGAAGCCCGAGCCGATGCTGTTGATGCGGATACAGCGCTCCGAAGCGCCGAAATCCAATTCCTTCATCGCCTGTGCAATGACCGCCCGCGCCTCGGCTTTTTTGTTGAGGGCGGTTCCGTCCTCCAAATCCATGCAGATGCAGTCCACGCCGAGGGTGGTTGCTTTTTCGATTTTGCGGCGGTCGTCGCCGGGCATGTAGAGCAGTGCGCGTCGTGAGTGCATGATTCTCCGTTTTCAAATTTCAAGTTGGAAGGTTTGAAGGTTTACAGGTCGAAAGTCAAAGGTCAAACGTCAGGCTGACTTTAGACATTCGACTTTTGACTTTTCAGAAACATCGCCGTCCGTTCGAACTCGACCACAATTGTACCGTCTGGTTTTTTGCCGCGGCATTTGATCCGCACAATTCCCACATTGGGTCTCGATTTGGATTCGCGCTTCTCGATGATTTCGCTTTCGGCATAGATGGTGTCGCCATGAAAGACGGGATTGGGGTGGACGACCTTGTCGTAGCCCAGATTTGCCACAATCGTACCTTCGGTCAGGTCTGGGACGGTGAGACCGACCACCAGCCCGAACGTGAACACGCCGTTCACCAGCCGCCGACCGAACTCCGTCTTCGAGGCGAAATCCTCGTTGAGGTGAAGGGGCTGGGTGTTCATCGTCAGCGCGGAGAAGAGGACGTTGTCCATTTCGGTGACGGTGCGCCCGCCGTGTTGGAATTTCATCCCCACTTCGAGTTCGTCAAAGTATTTTCCGGTCATGTGTCTCCTTTATCGAAGGTCGAATGTCAAAGGTCAGACCTGCGACTTTTGACTTTCGACGATGATTAAATTTTGCTCTCGTTCCACGGTTTGCCCAACCTTCACCGCCAGCGATTTCACCACGCCATCCATCGGCGCCTGGATGCGAATCTCCATTTTCATGGCTTCGAGGATGATGAGGGTTTGTCCCTTCGTCACCGCCTCGCCCTCGCTGACATTCACCGCGCGGATTTGCCCCGGCATGGGGGCGGTCAGTTCGCCGGCGGTGGGATGGTGACCGCTTCCGCTTCTGCGTGAGGCGGCTTGCTTCGTGAGGACAAAGGTCTGTCCGTTGACGGTGACCCAGCGTTTGGCGCTGTCGGAGGAGATGTAGGCAAGGACGCGTTTGCCGTCAATGAGCAACTCCAATTTGCCTTGCTCCGTATCCGCGCGCAGGATTTCGACCTCGACGGTCTTATCTCCCAGCGTGACGCGGTGAGATTTACCCGATGGGGCGGGAGACAGATCAACGAGGAAGGATTGAGAGTTGCAGCCGAAGGAAAGTTTCATCAGGAATTATCCGTATCCCAAAATGCGAATGACCGCCACCAGCCACATGCCGATTACAGCCAGGACAAGTTCCACGTCATGGCGCATCAACCCAGCCAGCACACTGACCCAGGAATGATAGGCAAGGTAGGGCGAGAGGAAAGGTGATGCCGCCATTGCCTGTTCTGCGCGGCGGTTGCGGATAGCGAGCAGCGTCAGGGCAAAACCGATGGGGAAAGCCCAGGGCCACAGGCTGGCGTTCCACGAGGAATGGAGCAAGTCATTTGACCTGCCGATGGAGGAGGGTCCGAATAGAGCGAGAGAGAGAATCGTTGCAAGCGCGGCAGGGGTAAAGACGCGCAGAAGCGATTTCCAGCCGCCGGCGCGCCATGTCTCGACCATCCAAAAAGGGATCATGGCAATGCCCATTTGAGGTTTCATCAACACAAAGAACAATCCGATTTGCGGCGGCAGGAAGAAACCCATCAGGACGAGCGCGTCCACGTTCAACATGCGCATTCCATAAACGACCGGCGGGGATAGAAGGAAGGCAATCAACGCTGTGCGGCTGGCTTTCAATTGTATCGCTGTCAGTGCATACAGAGCGAGGCTGGCGATAAAGTACAGGACGCCGCTGACCCGTTCCGAAAACAACGCCAGCGGCAGCAGCGGCAGCAGCGTCCAGGGGACATTGCGAAAGGTGGGCGCTGCTTCATAGGGGTTTTTGCCTGCGATGACGGCGCGCGCCGCCGGGTAATAGGTCTCGCGCCAATCAATACCTACGGATGTCCACAGGCTGTCGGCGCCAAAATAAAGGAGAATGAGGAGCAGCGCGCCGGCGGCGTATTGGTTGAATGCGTTTTTTTTCATCTTCAAGTTCTCGCCTGCTCAATTTCTGAAGCCGCTGGGATTTTTCCACGGGCTGTAAGGGTCATGTTCATTTCGATTTTCGATTTTAGATTGACGATTTACGATTGTGAAATCCGCGAGTGCGGCGGCAACGAGGGATTCAAAAGAGGGAGCGGCGGTTGGTTTCCAGTCGAAGGTGTTTTCCACCCAGCGCGTGGAGACTTTTCCGTTTGCGAAATCGGGGTGAGACAACACCGCCTGCATGAAATCCATGTTGGTGACGACACCATGCACGACGAATTCACGCAGTGCGGTTCGCATCTTTTGAATGGCGGTTTGGCGGTTCTCGGCATGGACAATCAACTTTGCCAGCAAGGGGTCATAGAAATGGGTCACCTCGTCGCCAGCGCGGAAACCCGAATCGACACGAATGCCGGGCCCGCGCGGTTCGATGTATTGCAGGAGGCGGCCGGTGCTGGGTAAAAATCCGTTGGCGGGGTCTTCGGCATAGACGCGGCACTCGATGACGTGTCCGCGCTGGGTGAGTTGTTCCTGCCGATAGGGGAAATGTTCGCCTGCGGCGATGCGGATTTGCCATTGAACGAGGTCGAGCCCCGTTGTGAGTTCGGTGATGGGGTGCTCCACTTGCAGGCGGGTGTTCATTTCTAGAAAGTAGAAGGTGGAGGAGGCGGGGTCGAAGATAAATTCAATCGTTCCGGCATTGAAATAATTTACAGCGCGGGCGGCTTTGACGGCGGACTCGCCCATTTGCGTTCGCAGCTCTGGCGTGAGCAAGGGAGAGGGGGTCTCTTCGATGATTTTTTGGTGGCGGCGCTGGACGGAACATTCGCGCTCGAAGAGATGCACGATGTGTCCGTGTTTGTCGCCGAAGATTTGAAATTCGATGTGATGCGCGTCCGGGATGTATTTTTCGATGAGCAGGCGGTCATCGCCGAAGGCGTGCAGCGCTTCGCGGCGCGCCGCCTGAATTTCCTCGGGCAGGTTAGCCGCTTCCCAAACGATGCGCATCCCTTTGCCGCCGCCGCCTGCCGAGGCTTTGACGAGAATCGGATAGCCGATTTCGTCGGCGGCTTTTTCAAACTCCGAAACGGACTCCAAGCCCTCGGCTCCGGGCACCGTCGGGACGCCTGCTTTTTTCATCCGAATCTTTGCCTCCGCTTTGTCGCCCATGGCGCGGATGGAGTCGGCGGAGGGACCGATAAAGGTCAGGTTGGCAGATTCGACTGCGGCGGCGAAAGAAGCGTTCTCCGAGAGGAAGCCATAGCCCGGGTGGATGGCGTCGGCTTGGGAGGAGAGCGCGGCGCGGATGAGGACATCCGCATTCAAATATGATTCCCTGGGCGATGCCGCGCCAATGTGAACCGCTTCATCGGCATATTGAACGTGAAGCGCGTTTTTGTCGGCATCGGAATAGACGGCGACGGTTTTGATGCCAAGTTCGCGGCAGGCGCGGATGATGCGGACGGCAATCTCGCCGCGGTTGGCAATGAGGATTTTGGAGAACATTGTCACATCCTGAACACACCAAAATTATTTTCCTCTAGCGGCGCATTTAGCACCACCGACAATGCCAACCCCAACACCTGACGCGTATCAACAGGGTCAATGACGCCATCATCCCACAAGCGCGCGGTGGAGTGATAGGGGTTGCCTTCGTTCTCGTATTTTTCCAGGATGGGGCGTTTGAATTCTTCGGCTTCGGTGGGGGTCATGGGAGGTTTGCCCTCGCGGGCGAGTTGCTCCTGTTTGATGGTGAGCAGGACGTTGGCGGCTTGTTCTCCGCCCATGACGGAGATGCGGGCATTGGGCCACATCCAGAGGAAGCGCGAGCCGTAGGCGCGCCCGGACATGGCGTAGTTGCCCGCGCCGAACGAGCCGCCGATGATGACGGTCAGTTTGGGGACGCGGGTGGTGGCAACGGCATGGACCATCTTCGCGCCGTCCCTGGCGATGCCGCCGCTTTCGGCTTCGCGCCCGACCATGAAGCCGGTGATGTTTTGCAGGAAAAGGAGAGGGATGCCGCGCTGGTCGCATAATTCGATGAAGTGAGTCGCTTTGAGGGCAGACTGGCTGAACAGGACGCCGTTGTTGGCGATGATGCCGACGGGGTATCCGTGAATGCGCGCAAAACCGCAGACGATGGTCGTGCCGTAGCGGGCTTTGAACTCGCGGAATTTGCTGCCGTCCACGATTCGGGCGATGATTTCGCGCACGTCGTAGGTCTCGCGGAAGGTGGCGGGCAAAATACCGTAGATTTCTTCAGGGGGGTAGAGGGGTTCTTCGGGGGGAGCAACTTCGAGCGCGGAAAGAGCCGTTTGAACGTTTGAACGTTGCAGCGTTGAGACGATGCCGCGCAGTATCTCGATGGCATGTTCATCGTCCTCTGCAAAATGATCCGCCACGCCGGAGAGCCGTGTGTGGACATCCGCGCCGCCCAATTCCTCCGCGCTGACATCCTCGCCCGTCGCGGCTTTGACGAGCGGCGGTCCGCCGAGGAAGATGGTGCCGGTGCCTTTGACGATGACTGCCTCGTCGCTCATGGCAGGGACGTAGGCGCCGCCCGCCGTGCAGCTTCCCATCACTGCCGCGATTTGCGGAATCCCTTTGGCAGACATGCGCGCCTGGTTGTAGAAGATGCGTCCGAAGTGATTGGCATCGGGGAAGACTTCGTCCTGGAGCGGCAAAAACGCCCCGCCCGAATCGACGAGGTACAGGCAGGGCAGATGATTCTCCTCGGCAATCTGTTGGGCGCGCAGGTGTTTCTTGACCGTCATGGGGAAGTACGCTCCACCTTTGACGGTGGCGTCGTTGGCGATAATCATCACCTCGCGTCCGCTTACGCGCCCGATGCCGGTGACGATGCCTGCGCCGGGTGCTTCGAGATCGTACATGCCGAAGGCGGCGAGGGGGGAAAGTTCAAGGAACGGCGAGCCGGGGTCGAGCAGGCGCTCGATGCGGTCACGGACGAAGAGTTTGCCCTGTTCTTCGTGGCGTTTGCGGTATTTTTCGCCGCCGCCTTTGCGTACTTCGGCGAGACGCTCGCGCAGGGTGTGGGCAAGTCCGCGGTGGTGTTTTTGGTTGGCAAGGAATTGAGGGGAGGTGGGGGAGAGGGAGGTTTCGAGGATGTCCATGAGGGTGATTGGTAATTGGTAATTGATGTGACAGAAACGGAAAACCGGCAGGGGAGAGTCTAGCACATTCCCGCGGAAAGCAAAACAGGAAAACATCGGCTCTATGCACGGATGGAGAAATCCCAGCCAGCCGCTCCTCATGACAAAATAACGGATGAATGTCAGTTGAACTTTGATTCGATTTTTGCAAAGATAAAGTCATCTTCTGTAACGCGGAATTCATTCCGCAGGCTAAAGGCGACATAAATGTCGCGGTACTTCAAAAGGAGGTTTGCAGATGAGACCCGTGTATGCCATCTCAGGCGGGGTTTCCAAGTTTGCCAAAGCCCGCCCCGACAAGACGTTTCAGGCGATCATCAAAGAAGCATACGACTATGCCATCGCCGACATCGGTTTAGACTTCCCAACCTTCACCCGCATCGTGGACGGCTCCGTCGCCTCGTATTTTTCGGATCATTTCACCCGACAACTGATGGCGGGCATCATGGCTCAGGACTACCTTGGGCTGTGTCCCAAGCCCGGTCACCGTGTGGAGGGCGGCGGCGCGACGGGCGGACTGTGCTTTCAGGAGGCGTGGAAGTCGGTCGCCTCGGGTCACATGGACGTGTGTGTCGCTTACGGCTTCGAGACCATGTCACACGTGGAAACCTGGAAGGGCAACGAGTTCATCGCTTTAGCCTCCGACGCGTCGTTCGATTATCCCGTCGGAGGTTTTTATTCGGGCTACTACGCCATGATGGTAACGCGCCACATGAAGGAATTCGGCACGACGGTCGAACAGATGGCGCACGTCAGCGTGAAAAACTATTGCAACGCCTTCCACAATCCATACGCGCAGAAGAGTCAGCGCATCACCATTCAGGATGTGCGGAACGCGCCGATGGTGGCGTGGCCCCTCACCCGCCTCGACATCTGCGTCATGTCCGACGGCGCGGCGGCAGTCATCTTGTGTTCTGAGGAAGGACTGAAGAAACTCGAAGCCGCCGGCGCGAAGATTCCGCGTCCGCTCGTCAAGGTAACCGGCATCGGGCGCGGCACCGACGCGATGCGCATGGCGGACCGTCCGCACTTCGATTACGAAACCTTCATGCGCGATTACGCCACCGAGCAGGAGAAATCCTCCGACGAGACGCGCGCTTACTACAAGAAACTCTGGGAACACGGCACGCGCTACCCCGGCGTCCACTCGTTCCGCGCGGGACGGGCGGCGGGCAACATGGCATGGAAGCACGCGGGCATTCGTGACCCGCTGCATGAACTAGACTTCATCGAATTGCACGACGCCTACACCTCCAGCGAAATTCAAACTTACGAAGACCTCGGCTTGTGCCGTTATGGCGAGGGCGGTCCGTTTGCGGAATCGGGCAAGGCGTTCATGCCGAATATTGATTACGGCTTGAAACTGAAAGAGAAACCCGTCTGCGCGGTCAACCCCTCGGGCGGACTCATTGCCTGCGGGCATCCCGTTGGCGCGACGGGACTCATGCAGGCGGTCTTTGCGGTGTGGCAACTCCAGGGGACGATCAAAAAACATTTCCGCGACGACCGGCTTCAGGTCCAGAATGCGAAGCGGGGCGCGATCCACAGCCACGCCGGGACGGGGACGTATGTCACCGTGTCGGTGTTGGAACGCGAGAGTTAATTACCAATTACAAATTACCAAAACCGTAATTGGTAAATGGTAATTGGCAAGGAGAACACAATGAGCAAACTACCCACCCAACGCGAAGAAACCCTCGGCGGTTATATCGTTCACGGCGTTCCGTTTCCGGTCGGGACGGACGACGAGGCGATGGAATTCCTGAAGAAGATGACGCCCATTCAAATCGAGCAGGAATACAAGATTACCTACCTGCATTCCTACGGACAGGACAGCCCCTGGTTCGCGGCGTTGACGAACAAGCGCCTGCTCGCCTCACGCGACCCCCAAAGCGGATACACCTACGCCAACCCGCGCGGTCACGATATGTATTCGGGCGCGGAGACGAAATGGGTTGACATCACGAACGTCCCTGCGAAGGTGCATGCCTTCACGGTGTGTTATTTCGGCTCGGAAGAGTTCCTGCCCGAAACGCCCTTTGTGCTGGCGCTCATCGAGTTCGAGGGCGTGAACACGCTCCTGCTCACGCGCCTGATGGGCGTGGACCCGCAAGCCCCCTCGCTGGATTGGATCGGGATGGAAGTCAAGCCGCGCTTCCTGCGCAACTCCAAGTTGAAGCCGACGGATGTGTACTTTACGCCTGCCGGCGAGTAATTGGCTGATTGGTAAATGGTGAGTGGAAAGTGGAAAGTAAAAGCTGTTCCTGCGCGCTTACACAATTTCCACTTCTGCGCCCTCGTAACTTGGCGATAACTCGAAGATGCGCGCCTGCAAGCCGGCGGTCTCGAACGCCCGTGCCATCGCCGCGCCCACCTGCGGACTGCGCCGCGCCGTGAACGCAATCAGGCTTGGTCCTGCGCCCGAAAGCGCCACCGCTGCCGCTCCTGCTTGTTTGCCCGCCTCCAGCGCCGCCAGCGCGCCGGGGATGAGCGGCAGGCGGTAGGGCTGATGCAAGGCGTCCTTCATGGCAACGCCCAACAGGTCGAGGTCGCCGGTGCGCAGCGCCTCGGTCACCATCACAGCGCGGCTGATGTTGTAAATCGCGTCCTTACGCTCCACTTGTTTCGGCAGAATGGCGCGCGCCTGCTTGGTGGGGAAGTCGAAGTCGGGCAGCACCACCGTGGCGTGAATCGGTCCGCGGTTGGCGCGCGCCGGCAGTTTGAGCGACACCACCCGCTCGCCGTGAATCACCGAACCGACCAGCCCGCCCAGCATGGCTGGCGCCACGTTATCGGGATGTCCCTCCGCCTCGATGGCGAACTTGAGAATCTGCTCCTCGCTGAAGGGGTTGCCGAGCAGGGCGTTCGCGCCGAGCATCCCTGTCAACAGCGCGGCGGAACTCGATCCCAGCCCCGAACCGAGCGGGATGCGGTTGACGCAGTGCAGGCGGAAGCCCTCGCAGGGTTTGCCGGCGCGTTCGTAAATTTGCAGCGCCGCGTCCACGATGGCATTATCGGCGTTGGTCGGAAGTTTCTCCGCGCCCTCGCCCTCGAGGGTCACGCGGATGCTCTTGTCGCCGCGCGGGTTGGTTTGGAAGACGGCTTCGTTCCACAAGTCGAGCGCGAGCCCAAGCGCGTCGAAGCCCGGACCCAGATTGGCTGTCGTTGCAGGGACTTTGACTCGAATCTTCATGTTCACCTCAAAATCGCTTCTTCCAGCGCCTCCAGTTTCGGCGGGACGATTTGCGGAGCGGTCAGTGCGCGCGTGACGATCTCCGGGTCCTTCAAGCCGTGACCCGTGCAAACCGCCACCACTCGCTTCGCGCGGACCTCGAGCCTGCCTCTGTTCAATTCAGCCGCCAGCCCCGCCAGTCCCGCCGCCGAAGCCGGCTCCACCCAAATGCCCTCCAGCCGTGCCAGAGTTTTTTGCATATCGAGAATCTGCTCATCGGTTGCGGCGACGATGCGTCCGCGCGATTCTTCCGCTGCCTGCAGCGCCTGCTCGCCGCGCGCTGGGCGTCCAATGCGGATGGCGGTTGCCACGGTCTCGGGCTTCTCTACGGGATGACCAAGCACCAGCGGCGCCGCGCCCGCCGCCTGCACGCCGAGGAGATGCGGCAGCCCTGTGGCTTTGAGTAGGTCATATTGTGTGAAGCCCGCCCAATACGAAGTGATGTTGCCTGCGTTGCCCACCGGCAGGCATAACCAATCGGGCGCTGTGCCGAGCGCGTCGCAGATTTCGAAAGCGGCGGTCTTCTGTCCCTCGATGCGGTAGGGATTGATGGAGTTCACCAGGCAGATGGGATGCTTCTCCGAAATTTGCACCACGAGTGAAAGCGCGTCGTCGAACGAACCGTCCACCTGAATGACCTGCGCGCCATACGCCAGCGCGCCGGCGAGTTTCCCTGCCGCCACCTTGCCTTGCGGAATCAGCACGATGGACTTCAACCCCGCCCGCGCCGCGTATGCCGCCGCCGAAGCCGCCGTGTTGCCGGTGCTGGCGCAGATGACGGTTGCCGCGCCGCGTCCCAGCGCCTCGCTGACCGCCGCGGTCATGCCGCGGTCTTTGAACGAGCCGGTCGGGTTGAGTCCCTCGAACTTGATGAGCAGTTCGAAACCGCCGCCCATTTCGCGCGCAAGATGCGGGGCAGGGATGAGCGGCGTATTGCCCTCCAGCAGAGTCACTGTTTGCGTGTGGGCGGGCAGGTCGAGCAGGGAACCGTATTTTTCAAGGAGACCTCGGTGGGGCATGGGAGAGTCCTTCCAGAAAATTTTGCCGAGTTTATCATACAACGCTGTGCGGGTTTAGAGCGGGGTGCGAAGATAAAGAGAGAGCCGCTGGATGTGTATTGTGCCGAAGAGGGATGAGACAGTAGTCAGTGTTCAGTCATCAGTAATCAGTGATCAGTCATCAGTAACTCATGTTACGCGGTAGTGCGAGATTTATCTCGCATTTTCAGGCGACATGAACCCCCTTGCGGGGACAATGTGTCGCGCTATGAAGCAACTGCGTAAGGTGAGATCAGTAACTGAAAAGGACTCGGCGATGGGCTGAGTCCTTTTGGGGTTGGCAATTGAAAGATGTGAACGTGAGGAACGTTTCAACGCTTTTCGATGATTTTCAAATTCGCCAGGCTTGCCGAGAGACGTTTGATGCCGACGGAATCGAAGACCACGTCCACGATTTCATCCTCGTCCTGAAGGCGGCTGTCGAGGACCATGCCCTCGCCCCACACGGGATGCCGGACGCGGGTCCCGGCGCGGTATAAGGCATCTCGGACGGGAGCAGGCTTGTCCTGAGTCCGATGCGAGCGCCAGTGGGTTTCGGGCGCGCTTCCTTTCAGTCCTCTGCCGGTGCGCGTCTTCCCGACCAGCAAATCCGCAGGGATGTCGTCCAGAAAGCGCGAGGGATAGGTCTCTTCAAACGAGCCGCGTCCGCCGCGTTGAATGGCGCGGACGAGGTAGAGTTTGTCTTTGGCGCGCGTGATGCCCACGTAGAAGAGGCGGCGTTCCTCTTCCATCTGTTCGGGCTCGTCGAACGAACGGCTGTGCGGGATGATGCCGTCATCGAGTCCGATGATGAAGACCGCGCCGAATTCCAGTCCCTTGGCGGCGTGCAGGGTGAGCAGGGTCGGGACGTTGCCTTCGGTGATGGTGTCCTGGTCGGAGACGAGGGCGATGTTTTCGAGGAACTCGTCGAGGGTGCGCGTGGCGTATTCCTCGGCGAGGCGTTTGAGTTCGAGGACGTTTTCCCAGCGGTCTTCGCCTTCCTCGGATTCGTCGTCAATGTATTCCTTGTAATTGAGGTTGCGGACGATGCGGTCGAAGAGTTCCGGCACGGTGAGCGATTGAGCGGCGACGCGCCAGTTGGCGAGCATGCCGCCGAAATCGGCAAGCGATAGGACGGCGCGCCCCGTGAAGGATGACCAGTAGGGTGAGGCGGAGCCGCGGGCGAGGTCGAGCAGGACTTCGCCGGGCTGGAGTCCATTTTGGCGGGCAACGAGGTGCAGGGTGGTGAGGGTCTTGTCGCCGATGCCGCGCGGCGGGACGTTGATGACGCGGTCGAGGCTGGCTTCGTCGGCGGGGTTGTGGATGAGGCGCAGGAAGGCGATGATGTCCTTGACTTCGCGGCGTCCGTAGAAGCGCTGTGCGCCGACGAGGCGGTACGGAAGCCGCGCCTGCAAAAACGCTTCTTCGATGAGGCGGGACATGGCGTTGGTGCGGTACATCACCGCACATTCGCCCGGCTCGAATTGACGCGAGGCGACGAGTTGAGCGATGGTATCCACAACGAAGGAGGCTTCGGCGTAATCGTCGGGCGCTTCGTAGAAGAAGATTTTTTCGCCCGCGCCTCTGTCGGTGAAGAGTTGCTTGCGCCGGCGGTGCTTGGCGCGGTTGATGACGCCCATCGCCGCGTCGAGGATGTTTTGCCGCGAGCGGTAATTCTGTTCGAGCAGAATCACCTGCGCGTCGGGAAAGTCCTGCTCGAAACGTTGCACATTGCGCCAGTCCGCGCCGCGCCAGGCGTACACTGACTGGTCCGGGTCACCCACGCAAAAGATGTTCTTGTGATGCGACGCCAGTTCTTTTACCAGCGCGTACTGCGCCAGGTTCGTATCCTGAAACTCATCCACCAGCACATGGCGGAAGCGCTGGGCGTACTTGTCGCGCACGGAGGGGTTCTCGGTCAGCAGGCGGGCGGTGTAGAGCAGAATGTCGTCGAAATCCACGGCGTTGCTGGCGATGAGCCGCTTTTGATATTCGGCATAGACGCGCTTTACCACCTCGTCGCGGTAATTGGTGATGGGATAATGGTCGGCGTCAATCAATTCGTTCTTGGCGCGCGAGATGGCGGCATGGACGCTGGCAGGACGGTATAACTTTTCGTTGATGTTCAATTCGCGGATGACGTTCTTGACGATGCGCTCCTGATCGTCCGTATCGAAGATGACGAAGTTCGACTGGATGGGGAGGTGGTCTGCCTCGCGGCGCAAAATCCGCGCGCAGATGGAATGGAACGTGCCGAGCATGATGCCCTCGGTCGCTTGACCGGGAAGCAGTTTGCGGACGCGTTCCTGCATTTCCTTTGCGGCTTTGTTGGTGAAGGTGACGGCGAGGATCTGCCACGGGCGGACGCCCTCCTCCGCGATGAGGTAGGCGATGCGCTGGGTCAGCACCCGCGTCTTGCCGGACCCCGGTCCTGCCACGACCAAAATGGGTCCGTTCCCCGCTGTGACCGCGGCGCGCTGTTGTGGGTTGAGTTTATCGAGAAAGTCCATGAAGAGAGTGAAAGTGGAAAATAGAAAATGAATGATGGAATGAATGTCCCGCAGGTGGTGTTGATCCGAACCTGCGGGACGTGTCTACTTGTTTACCTGTCTATGTGTGTATGTTTTACAGTTGCGAAGTGCAGTTCGGGCAGCGCGTGGCTTTGATGGAAATCGTCGTGAAGCAGTGCGGGCATTCCTTGGTGGTCGGCGCGGCGACGGGTTCCGGTTTCTTCATCTTGTTCATCGTCCGCACCAGCAGGAAGATGACGAAGGCGACGATGAGGAAATCCACCACCGCCTGAATGAACAGACCATAGTTGATGGACGCCTCGCCTACTTTGAGCGCAAGCCCGCTGAAGTCGAGCCCGCCAAGCAAAAGCCCGATGAGCGGCATCAGGATGTCGTTCACGAGCGAAGCGATGATCTTCCCGAACGCCCCGCCGATGATCACGGCAATCGCCAGGTCCATGACGTTGCCGCGCATGGCAAATTCCTTGAATTCCTTGAGCATGTTTACCTCCTCCGAGAATGATGGAACGAAGGTATTCTACCGTTTGGGGGAGGGGATGTCAACGAAGCCGGAAAAGATAAGAGGAATTTAAATAACGGCGCAAATTACCTCCTGCTCGAGTATGCTTTTGTCCAGTTCTTTAGAACTGTTTTTTCAAAAAAACAGTTGTCCAGATACTTTAATAAAAAGCAGTGCTGTTGACGCTTGTGCGGAATTCGTTATAATTCCATTCCAACGTGAAGGCAAAGCCTGCCAGTCCATATCAGGCTTGTCACAATGGCTACGACCAATGAAAGGAGGCTGGAAGGGAAAAACTTTTGTTGTGCGATTCCAAAGAAGAACCTTACGTTTCAATTCAAAAAATTCAAGGAGGAGGATTCTCATGAAGAATCGAATCATGACGGTTTTCGGTTTGCTGGTTGTGTTGAGCATGGTGCTCGCCGCCTGCGGACCCGCCGAAACAGCCACTGAGGCGCCTGCGCCTACCCAACCGCCTCAAGCGCAACCCACTGAGGTGCCGCCTACGCCCGAACCCACGCCTGTTCCGCGCACCACGCGTCATGGCGGCTGGCTGGATACCATCACCATGGTCGCCGTTTCTCCGGATGCCGTGGTGACCCAACTTCAGGCTGGGCAGATTGACCTCTATGCCTCTGCTTTGGGCCGCGCCGAAGATTTCAAAGCCGCTCAAGAAGCCGGGTTGCAGTACAACCAGGTCTATGGCGGCGCGTACGAACTCACCTTCAACCCCTATGGCGGCGGTGAGAATGGCGCCACCTTCGATCAATCCACGGGCAAACTCAATCCCTTCGCTGTGCCTGCCATCCGCGAAGCGATGAACATGCTGGTTGACCGCAGTTACATCGTTCAGGAAATCTACGGTGGTCTGGCGGCTCCCAAGTTCTTCCCCATCAACAGCGCCTTCCCCGACTATGCTCTCCTGGCGGATGTCGCCCGCAAACTGGAAGCCCAGTATGCCTACAACCCCGATAAAGCCAATGAAATCATCACTGCCGAAATGGAAAAACTGGGCGCCACCAAAGACGCCAACGGTAAGTGGACATTCAACGGCGAACCGGTTACCCTGATCTTCATCATCCGCAATGATGGCGACGGCACCCGTCTGCCCATCGGTGACTACGTCTCCAATCAACTGGAGAGCATCGGTTTCACCGTGGACCGCCAGTACAAGACCTCGTCTGAGGCTTCGCCCATCTGGATTCGCGGTAACCCGGCGGATGGTCTCTGGCACCTCTACACCGGCGGCTGGATCACCACTGCGGTAAGCCGCGACGACGGCTCCAACTTCCAGTTCTACTATACTTCCAAGGGGCTCGGTCAACCGCTCTGGCAGGCTTACAAGCCCTCTGCTGAGTTCGAGGCGCTTGCCGATAAACTTGCTGCCAATGATTTCACCACCCTTGAAGAACGCCGTGAACTGTTTGCCCAGGCGCTCGAACTGGCAATGAAAGACTCCGTCCGCGTCTGGCTGGTGGATCAGAAAGCCTTCAGCCCCTTCCGCCAGGGTATCTCCGTGACCGGTGACTTGGCTGGTGGTATTCAGGGCGCCCAACTGTGGGGCTTCACCGCCCGCTATGAAGGTCAGGAAGGCGGCGAATTGAAATACGCCATGTCCGACCTGCTGGTCGAGCCGTGGAACCCCGTTGGCGGTTCCAACTGGGTGTATGACACCGCTCCCAAGCGCGCCACTGCCGACTACGGCGTGATCACGGATCCGTTTACCGGTCTTGCCTGGCCCCAGCGCATTGAATCGGCGACGGTGACCGTCAAGGAAGGTCTCCCTGTCGGCAAGACCCTCGACTGGGTGAATCTCGAATTCGTCCCCGAAATTCAGGTCCCGGCGGATGCGTGGGTGGATTGGAACGCCGAAACCCAGACCTTCATCACCGCTGGTGAGAAATATCCCGAAGGTCTGACCGCCCTGCGCAAGAGCGTTGTGACCTACCCGTCCTCGCTGTTCACTGACTACAAGTGGCACGATGGCAGCACCTTCAGCCCGGCTGACTTCGTCATGTGGCTCATCATGCAGTTCGATCCCGGCAAAGAAGCCAGCCCGATCTTCGATGAAGCGGCTGTCAGCAACCTCGAATTCTTCTTGTCCAACTTCAAGGGCGTTCGCATTACCTCCACCGATCCCTTCACGGCGGAATGGTACACCGATGCTTATGCCCTGGATGCGGAACTGAACGTCACCACCCTGTGGCCCGAATATGGTTACGGCAATGCGCCGTGGCACATGATCGCCATGGGCAACCTGGCGGAAGCCGCCGGTGAACTGGCGTACACTGCCGACAAAGCCGACGCCAAGCAGGTGGAGTGGATGAGCTTCATTGATGGTCCGAGCCTCGAAATCCTGGGCAAGTACCTCGATCAGGCGGAAGCCGAAAAATACATCCCCTACGCACCCACTCTCGGTCAGTACATCACGGCTGAGGAAGCCGCCGCCCGCTATGCCAACATGAAAGCCTGGTATGCCGAGCACGGTCACTACTGGGTCAACAGTGGTCCTTACATGCTCGACAAAGTGTTCTCTGTCGAAAAGACCCTGACCCTCAAGAACAACGAGAATTACATTGACTTGGCGGACAAGTGGGCGCGCTTTGCCAAGCCGCGTGTTGCTGAGGCGGAAGTGGACGGTGAAGGACGCGTCACCATCGGTCAGGAAGCGGTGTTCGATGTCTTCGTCACCTTCGAAGGTGAACCGTACGCCTCTGCCGACATCGCTGAGGTCAAATACCTGCTGTTCAATGCCAACGGCGAACTTGCCGCGACCGGCGTGGCGGAAGCCGCCGGCGGTGAAGGACAGTACACTGTCACCCTGCCTGCCGATGTGACCTCCAAATTGCCGGCTGGCTCCAACAAGCTCGAGGTCGTGGTTGTCTCCAAACTGGTTAGCATCCCGACCTTCGCGCCGTTCGAATTTGTGACTGCTCCGTAACTTGGAGCGATCACCCATGTGAAAAAGATAGGGGCAAGGGCTTCTCCCTTGCCCCTATCGCTACCCTGCCCACTCGTGTGTAGGTTAGGAGTGAAATAATGAGCGCAGAGACCCAAGCCCTGTCACCCGGTCAACCCATTAAAGTCAAACGAAAAGCGTTTTCCAACACGTTGAGCCGCGTTGCCAAATATACTGCCTTGCGGCTGGTTACGTTGTTTGTGACCGTTGTCATTGGCATTTATCTCACCATCCTTATCGCCAACATGGGCGGCTATGTGGATGAGATTTTGCGCGGCGAAATCCGCGAGCGGATTTCTGTTGGTGTTTCCAACAATCCCGCCTTTCGCGATTACACCCCCGAAGAACGCAGTAAATACATTGACGAACGGGTGGCGCTGGAGGAGGAACGCCTCGGTCTGAACCGTCCGTTTGCCGTGCGCAGTTTTGCCTTTTTACGCAACGCCCTGACCTTGAACCTGGGACGCGCCATCAACATGACCAGCGACAGCGGTTCCAAGCAGGTCACCCTCATTATTTTGGAACGTTTGCCATCCACGCTGTTGCTGTTTGGAATTGCCAACCTTGCCTTGTTCTTTTCCAGTGTTTTTATTGCGCTGAGTCTGTCGCGTCATTATGGCAGTTTTTGGGATAAGGTCATTCTGGTGCTAACGCCTACCTCGGCGGCGCCGCCTTGGTTCTACGGCATTTTCCTCATCCTCATCTTTGCCGCTCTCTTGAAAATCCTGCCGTTTGGCGGCATGGTGGATGCTCCTCCGCCGGACAACTGGTTCGACTATGCTTTGAGCGTCCTCCGTCACATGATTCTGCCGTCCCTCGCGTTGATCCTGGCATCCATCTTTTTGAGCATTTATAACTGGCGCACGTTTTTCCTGATCTACTCGAGTGAAGATTATGTAGAAATGGCAAAAGCCAAAGGATTGAACGCGCGCGACATCGAACGCCGCTACATTCTGCGCCCGACCCTGCCCACCATCATTACCAGTTTTGCCCTGCTCCTCATCGGTCTGTGGACGGGGGCAATCATCACCGAGACGGTGTTCAACTGGCCCGGCTTGGGGCGCACATTATTCCGCGCCATTGGCTTATACGATACGCCCGTGATTGTGGGCTTAACCATCATCTACGCTTACCTTCTGGCAATCACAGTCTTTTTGCTCGATATTATTTACGCCCTGGTTGACCCGCGCGTCAAAGTGGGCGGAAGCGGCGGCGGTGGAGCATGAAAGCATTTCTCAGTACCTTCAAAGAAATCGGTCGTTACCCCTCGGCTATTGCCGGGCTGGTGATCATCGGTATCCTGATCATCATTTCCATTTATGCCTTGGTGACCATTCCCTATGACGAGGCAGTTCGGCTCTGGCGGGGAGGTGAGGATATTTGGTATGCCAATCCTAAAACTGCACCGCCTGCCTGGTTCAATTTCTTCTCGCGCAAGAAGCAACCCGTCACGTTGACTATCAGCAGCGCACGCGGCGAAGCGGAGAAAGAGGTCGTGCCGGGCAGCGCCGATACCACCGATATCAATCTTACCTACACCTTCGATTACCAGTACGACGATTTTCCCACTGAATTGACTTTCTACTTTACCAGTAAGTTTGTTTCCAAACAGCCGTTCGTTGCCATTCGCTGGATCACTCCCGATGGACGGGAACTGCGTGTTGCCGATTTCGGTATCAACGCCCGCCAAACCTACCGCGCCTCACAAGACGAAAAACTAACACGACGTTTGGGCAGACTGCCGGCTGAAGTGGGACTGTTTGCCGACCCCAATTCCGACCCTGCCAAGCCGGTGCCGTTGAAAGGCACGTACCAAATTCGCATCGAAGGCGTGGTCTTCGAGCCGGATGCGGATATCAATGCGGAATTTGTCATGCAGGGAAAACTGGCTGGCTGGGCTGGTACCGATCACCAGCGCCGCGACCTGATGGTTCCGCTTCTGTGGGGTACCCCCGTGGCGCTCGCCTTTGGTCTGGTGGCGTCGCTGGGTACGGGGCTTCTGACCATGATCATTGCGGCGTTTGGCGTCTGGTATGGCGGCTGGGTGGATGAGCTCATCCAACGCATCACCGAAATCAATTTGGTCCTGCCCTTCCTCTCCATCCTGATCATGGTGGGGACCTTCTATTCCCGCAGTATTTGGACTATTTTGGGCGTGACCATCCTGCTGAGTATCTTTACAGGCGGCATCAAGAGTTACCGCGCCATCTTCATGCAGATCAAGGAGACCACCTACATCGAGGCGGCGCGCGCTTATGGCGCCAGCGACATGCGCATCATTTTCCTCTACCTGATTCCGCGCATCATTCCCGTCTTGATTCCCGGCTTGATCTCCGGAATCCCTGCCTTTGTCTTTCTCGAAGCATCGCTGGCGGTGCTGGGATTGGGTGATCCGGTCCTGCCGACGTGGGGCAAAATTATCAACAATGCCTTTACCAATGGCGCCCTCTATAACGGTCAATACTATTGGGTGTTGGAGCCTGCCGCCCTGTTGATGATCACCGGCTTTGCGTTTGCCATGCTGGGCTTCTCGCTCGACCGCATTTTTAATCCACGCTTGCGAGGTCTCTAAGCCATGCCGAAACACCAGAAACTTCTCCAAATCAAAAATCTGACCCTGCATTTCCGCACGCAAAAAGGCGACGTGCAGGCGGTGGACGGGGTGGATTTTGAACTCGATTACAACCGTGCGGTCGTCATCCTGGGTGAATCGGGTTGTGGAAAGAGTTCGCTCGCCAAAGCCATTCTGCGTCTGCTGCCCCGCAATGTGAGCAAATACGCCGGCTCGATCATTTTCGAGGGCAACGATGTCATGCAGTTGAGCGACGAAGAATACCGCCAGAACGTGCGCTGGGTCGCCATGTCGCTGGTGCCGCAGGCGGCGATGAACGCCCTCAACCCGGTCATCCGCGTGGGAGACCAGGTGGCTGAGCCGGCAGTCGTTCACCTCGGCTTGAGTAAAACCGAAGCCCTCCAGCCCGCGTTGAAAATGTTCCGTCATGTGGGCGTGCCGGACGATTTCATTGACCGCTATCCATTCGAACTGAGCGGCGGCATGCGTCAGCGTGTTGCCATTGCCATGGCGCTGGTGACCTCACCCGGCCTCATCATTCTGGATGAGCCGACCTCCGCCCTCGATGTTCTCACCCAGGCAAATATTTTCAATGTCCTCAAACGCATCAAGCAGGAACTGGGGACCAGTTTCATCCTGATTACGCACGACATCGCCACCTCCAGCGAACTGGCGGACGATGTAGCGGTGATGTATGCCGGGCAGATTGTGGAAGTTTCTGATGCCCGCCGCTTCTTTCATGAACCGCTCCATCCCTATTCGCAAAAACTCATGGCAAGCGTTCCGCGTCTGCGGCAGGAGAAGGACCCGGAATTCATCACCGGGCAGCCCCCCAGCCTGATCAACCCGCCTAAGGGATGCCGCTTTGCGGCGCGCTGCCCCAAACGTTTCGCAAAGTGCGACGAGGAACCGCCTGTCATCGAACAGGATGGGCGCAAAGTCAAATGCTGGCTGTATGCCTAGTCTGATGGAGGAACGCAACATGAGCAATATAACCACGAATACAGCCGAGGGGAAAATGGTTTCCTCTTCTGATAAACAACCTTTAGTGTCCATCCAAAACCTGCGGGTGTGGTTCGAATTACGGCGTTTCGGATTTGGTCACGCCGGCTGGGTACGTGCTGTGGACGGTGTCAGTTTCGACTTGGCGGCGGGCGAAGCCATCGCAGTGGTCGGCGAGAGTGGATGCGGCAAGTCCAGCCTGATGAAGAGCATCCTGGGGTTGTACAAACCGACCGAAGGCGACATCCTTTTCGATGGGACGAAGATGAGCGAGTATGACCGCGCCAAAATGCGCTGGTATCACTCGCGGGTCGGTTATATTCAACAAGACCCCTATGGCGCTTTGCCGCCGTTTATGACGGTTGCCCGTATTTTGGAAGAACCCCTGATTGTGGCGGGCATAAAAGATAAGGCGGAGCGCGAACAACGCATTCTCAAGGCGATGGAGGAAGTCAAACTGACACCGCAGGAGGATTTCCTGCCCAAGTTCCCGCACATGCTGAGCGGCGGACAGCAGCAGCGCGTGGTCATTGCACGCGCCATGATCATGGAACCGAAACTGCTTGTGGCAGACGAACCCGTCTCCATGCTGGATGCCTCAGTGCGCGTGGAAATCCTGAAACTGCTGCGCAATCTTCAGGAAAATCACCACCTTTCGGTTATTTATATTACCCACGACTTGGCGACTGTCAGCTATTTTTCGGAGCGTATTTTTGTGATGTACGCGGGCAAACTGGTGGAAAAAGCCAAAGTCCAGCAGTTGCTCCATAACGCTCTGCATCCCTACACCCATGCCCTGCTCGCGGCGACCTCCGACCCGGATGCCGACAACGCGACCCGCTTTCGTGATGTCCCTCCGGGCGAACCGCCCAGCCTGGTCAAACCGCCCACGGGCTGCCGTTTTCACCCCCGCTGTCCCAAGGCGATTGCAGGGCTGTGCGAAAAGGAGGACCCACCGGAATTCGAGCCGGAACCTGGTCATCTGGTTGCCTGCTGGTTGTATAAGGAATGATCGAACGTCCTGAAAGACTGTTGGCAATTGCAGTCTTCCTCCTTCTGTTCGGCTGTATCATGCCGTTTCTCATGGTGACACAGGTGGTCCCATCCACATTCTTGTTGAACTTTCTTTCTTTTGCCGCATCGGTTTCCGGCTTGTTTTTGGGCATCATTGGCATTGCCCAATACCACATCAAAAGCGGCAAAGACAACGATGACCGCTTTTATCAATAACATCAGTTCGGGATAAAGACTTTCTCACTGCAGAGACGCAGAGAACGTGAGAAGACCGAAAAATTCTCTGCGCGTTCAGCGTCTCAGCGGTAAATTTTCGAACGCGAACGTTTATCCCGAATTGAGGTCAATAGTTTTCATTCGGTAAAAATGCGCCGCGCGGTGCCAGGCGGAATGTTTTCCCGACGGCAACTGTGCGGCGTGTTTTTGTTCACGACATGAAGATTCTCCCCCTGCTTAAGTATTACCAAAAAGCACACTTTAGAATGGTTTTTTAGGGAGGTTACGGTCTTTCCCTTGCGCAATGGCATGCTTTGATTGACTGACTTTGTGAATTAGGTATAATTAGCGCTTGGTTCTGCGAACCCCATGTTCTCATATTCCACTCCCATAAAAGGAATTCAATAATGCCCGATACCATTCTCGATGTACAAGGGCTAGAGACTGTCTTTAAGACACCGGATGGGACGATCCATGCGGTGAACGGTGTTTCCTTCAATCTCAAGGAAGGTGAAACCCTCGGCGTGGTCGGCGAGAGCGGATGCGGCAAAAGCGTCACCATGCTCTCCGTGCTGGGGCTTATCCCCAACCCGCCGGGCAAAGTTATCGCCGGGTCTGCAAAGTTTGCAGGGCGCGACCTGCTCAAAATGTCCAACGACGAGATCCGCCAGGTGCGCGGCGCACAAATCAGCATGATTTTTCAGGACCCGATGACCTCGCTCAACCCCGTGTTGACCATCGGACGTCAGCTCGAAGAACCGCTCATGCTTCACCTCGGCATGAGCAAAAAACAAGCCAGCGAACGCGCCGCCGAATTGTTATCCATGGTCGGAATCCCCAACGCAAAAGAACGCTTGAAGGATTATCCCCATCAATATTCCGGCGGTATGCGCCAGCGTGTGATGATCGCCATGGCGCTTTCGTGCAGTCCGCAGATCCTGATTGCCGACGAACCGACCACCGCCCTCGATGTCACCATCCAGGCGCAAATCATGGACCTCGTCAAGCGCCTGCGTCAGGAATTGGGCATGGCGGTCATCTGGATTACCCACGACCTCGGCGTGGTGGCGGGGCTGGCTCAGCGCGTCATTGTAATGTACGGCGGCTTCATCATCGAAGAAGCCCAAGTGCATGAACTCTACGCCAACCCCACTCATCCCTACACGATTGGTCTGCTGGGAAGCCTGCCGCGCCTGGACGCCAAAGAACGCACCAGACTGTATTCCATCGAGGGACTTCCCCCCGTACTGTACCAAAAGCCGAATGCCTGTCCGTTTGCCCCGCGCTGTAAATGGGCAATGGAACGCTGCTGGAAGGAAAACCCCGCCCTCGAGCCCGTTGCCCCTGAACACCGCGTCGCCTGCTGGGTGGATACTAAAACTGGGAGGCCCCGTTCATGAACGCCAATAACGAAGTCCTTCTTCGCGTTGAAGATTTGAAAATGCATTTCCCGATCTATCGCGGCGTGTTCCAGCGTCAGGTGGGCGCGGTGCGCGCGGTGGACGGCGTGACTTTCGATGTCTATCGCGGCGAGACGCTCGGTCTGGTGGGAGAATCCGGCTGCGGAAAATCCACCACCGGGCGTACCATCCTTCAACTCTATAAACCCACCGCCGGCAACGTGTATTTCGAGGGCAAGAATCTGGTCAAACTCAAAGGCGAAGAGATGCGCCAGATGCGCCGCAAAATGCAAATGATTTTCCAGGACCCCTATGCCAGCCTCAACCCGCGCATGACCGTCGGTCAACTGGTCGGCGAACCGTTGATGGTTCACAACGTCGCCTCGGGCGCGGAAATTGCCGAGCGCGTCGCTCATCTGCTGGAACTGGTCAACCTCAACCCCGCCTTTGCCAGCCGCTACCCGCATGAATTCTCCGGCGGACAACGCCAGCGCATCGGCGTGGCGCGCGCGCTTGCTCTGAATCCATCTTTCATTATTTGTGATGAGCCAATCTCTGCCCTCGATGTTTCCATCCAGGCGCAGGTGGTTAACCTGCTCGAAGACTTGCAGGAACAATTCAACCTGACCTACCTCTTCATTGCCCACGACCTCTCCATGGTTCGCCACATCAGCAAACGCGTGGCAGTGATGTACCTGGGCGTCTTTGTCGAACTGGCAGACCGCGACGAACTATACGCCAATCCGCTTCACCCCTACACTCAGGCATTGCTCTCTGCGGTTCCCATTCCGGACCCCATTGCGGACGCCAAACGCAAACGCACCATCCTCGAAGGCGACGTGCCCTCCCCAGCCAATCCCCCTTCGGGGTGCCGTTTCCGCACGCGCTGTCCGATTGCCCAGCCGCAATGCGCCGAATCGCGCCCCGAATTCCGCGAAATACAGCCAGGTCACTTTGTTGCCTGTCACTTGGTCAATTAAACCCGAAAGGAGGTGATTGCCCGACATACGCAACCATCACTGTCGTTGAATGTTCGTAACGTCAAGTCAAACCCCTAAATTACGTGAGGAGAAGAACTATGCGTAAACTGTTTTACCTCTTGAGCCTGTTGGTCGTTGCCAGCATGCTCCTCGCGGCGTGCGGCGGCACTGCGACCGCCACGCAAGCGCCTGCAGAATCGGGCGCCACGCCAGAACCTGCGCCGGCTGGCTTCAAATCCAAGGATCCCACCACGCTGGTGATTGCCTCCTTTGGCGGTCCTGAAACCCTCGATCCCGCTTTGGCATACGAAACCGCCGGCGGCGAAATCATCCAGAACGTCTATGAGACCCTGGTCTTCTACGATGGCGAAGCCACCGATAAATTCGTCCCGCAGCTGGCTGAATCCTGGGAAGTTTCCGAAGACGGCAAGGTCTACACCTTCAAGATCCGCTCCGGCGTGAAATTCCATGACGGCGCCGACCTGACCGCCTCGGACGTGGCATATTCCTTCCAGCGCGGTCTGCTCTTCGGCGGTTACAGCGGTCCCCAGTGGCTGCTGGCTGAACCGTTCTTCGGCATCGGTGTTGACGATATCTCCCTTGTTGTCGCTGACATTGTCGCCACAAAATTGGATGCGAAGGCTGACGAGTTGGTCGGTGCGGTGGATCTGACCACCTTCAATGAGGATGCCTTCGGCACCCTGCTCGGCGACCTTGCGAGTGCTTACAAGGATCTCTCCGGTATCGAAATTGATACTGCCGCTCTGCTGGCCGATGAAGCCAATGTTACGGCTGTCGCCGACTTGATGGCCGGTCTCGCCACTGCTGCTGACGATGATGCCCGCCGTGCTTCCATTAAGACCGCCGCAATGGACATGCTAGCCGCGGATGCCTCGGTGCTCGCCGATGATCCTGAGGGCATGGCCAAAATCAGTAAGGATGTTGCGACTGAAGCTGCCAACCGTGTGATGAGCGCCATTGTTGCTGACGACACCGCCGGCACCGTCACCATGACCCTTGCTCAGCCGTGGGGTCCGTTCCTTGCCACCATCGCCCAAGGTTGGGGCTCTATCCTCGATAAAGATTGGGCAGTAGCCCACGGTGCTTGGGATGGAAATCCTGACACTTGGCAGAACTACTACGCCGTTCCATCGGAGAGCGACCCGCTGACCACCATCATGAACGGCACGGGTCCCTTCAAACTCGAATCCTGGACCCAGGGTGAGGAACTCGTCCTCGTCCGCAACGACAACTACTGGCGCGAACCTGCCAAACTCGAACGCATCGTCATCAAATACATTGACGAGTGGGGCACCCGCTTTGCCATGCTGCAGACGGGCGATGCCGACATCGTCGCCGTTCCGTCTGAAAACCGCTCGCAGGTGGACGCCATGGTCGGCGTGATGCGCGTCTTTGACCTCGCTGCCAACACCTACGGACCGGAAATTGAAGTTTGTGGTTACGATCCCTCCAAGCAGGGTGTCGAGAAATTCATCCCCTGTGAAGCGGGTCAAACCAGCACCAACCCCATTCGCCTCTACATCGGACGCCCGTCCCTCGCCAGCCAAGACCTGTTCATGACCTTCCAGATTGCGGAAGGCTCCAACTACGTCGGCTCCGGCAAACTGGACGGCAACGGCATCCCGCTGGACTTCTTCTCGGATCTCCACATCCGCAAGGCGTTTGCCTACTGCTTCGACTGGGAAACCTACATCAGCGATGTCTTCGACGGTGAAGCGGTGCAGCAGCCCGTGCTTGCCCGCCAGGGCATGCCCGGTTACCAGGCTGACGCCCCGGTCTACACCCACGACCTCGCCAAATGCGAAGAGGAATTCAAACTGGCTGACCTCGACAAGGACGGCATCCCCGCAGGTGAAGATCCCGAAGGTGACGTCTGGACGACCGGCTTCCGCCTCCAGGCGCTCTACAACCAGGGCAACACCTCCCGCCAGGTGGTCTCCCAGATCCTCTCCAGCAATGTCGCTGAAGTCAACGAACTGTTCGTGATCGAGACCGTGGGTCTGCCCTGGCCCACCTTCCTGCGCACCATCCGCGCCAAGCAGTCGCCCTACTTCGTGAGTGGCTGGCTGGAAGACATCCACGACCCGCACAACTGGTACCAGCCCTACATGGTTGGCACCTATGCGAGCCGCCAGAATATGCCTGCCGAACTGAAGGCGCAATTCCAGGATATCCTCAACCGCGGTGTCGCGGCGACGGATCCGGCTGAGCGCCAGAAGATCTACGAAGAGGCAAACAAACTCTTCTATGAGCAGGTTCCGACCATCCTGCTTGCCACCGCCACCAGCCACGGCTTCGACCAGCGCTGGGTGAAGGGGCGCCTCCTGAACCCCATCTTCTCCGGCGATTACTTCTACACCATGTACAAGGAGTAATCCGTCGTTCGGGAAGTAAGGAACGAAAACTTCTGGGGACCCGGCAACGGGTCCCCAGAACTCCCCAGCCTTGTCATGCGGCGCGTGCCGGAGCCAACTCCAGCCCGCTCCAGATGGCAAGTCTGAACTCCAGACACGAGGTATTTCATGATCAATTACATCATCCGTCGTTTACTGCTTGTGCCGGTTTTGCTCTTCGGCGTCACCATTCTGATCTTCGGGATGCTGCAACTCTTGGAGCCGGATGAACGCGTATCGCTGTATATCCGCGGCGACCCCAAATCGGATGCGCAGGTGAACGCCTTCATCAAAAAATATTGTCTCGACTGCCCCTTCTACATTCAGTATAAAAATTGGCTGCTTGGCACGGTGGATTCGGTCACGGGCGAGCGCGAGGGCGGCATCCTCTACGGCAATTTTGGCTGGTCCAAAACCGGGTCCCAGCCGGTGGCGCAGTTGATTGCCCGCCGCTTCCCCAACACCCTCGACCTGACCCTCTGGGCGGTTGGTCCCGTCATCTTTGTTGGCATCTGGCTGGGGGTGCAGGCGGCGGTGCATCATAACGGAATCATTGACCAGATCGCCCGCATCTTCAGCATCGTTGGTACATCTTTCCCCACATTCGTTTTCGGTTTGCTGGTGTTGATGATCTTTTACGCCAACCTGCAATGGTTTCCGCCGGGGCGTCTCTCCGACGAATTCACCCGTGTCGTCAACTCCGACCAGTTCACCCGCTACACCACACTTCTCACCATTGACGCCCTGCTCAATGGACGCTTCGATATCTTCCTGGATGCCCTGCGCCACATGTTTCTGCCCATTTTGACCCTCTCCTACATCAGTTGGGCGACCTTCCTGCGCGTGACGCGCGGCTCCATGCTCGAAACCCTGCGCCAGGAATATGTTGTCACGGCGCGCGCCAAGGGCTTACCCGAGCGGGATGTCATTCACAAGCACGCCAAACCAAACGCCATGCTCCCGGTGGTGACGCTGGCGGGCTTCACGGTGGTGGGCTTGATGGGCGGCGTCATCATCACCGAGACCGTTTTCAACTATCCCGGGATTGGTTCTGCCGCTGCGGAAGCCTCGGTGCAGTTGGATGTGGTCACCGTGCTGGGCTTTGCCCTCTTCAACGGGCTTATCCTCATTGTCGCCAACCTCGTCGTGGATATCCTCTACGCTGTGGTTGACCCGCGCGTCCGCCTCTCTTAGTGGAGATAATCATGACAACTGTTACCCCCTCCGGTAATAACGAACTGCTCGGCGAAGCCGTCGCCATGCGCAAAATCGGACGCTTGGAGCGCTTCCTCGGTCCCGATAACTACCGCATCGTGCAAGGGCTGTTCAAAACGCCTGCCGCCATCATGGGCACGGTGCTCATCGTGTTCTTTATCTTCATCGCGCTTGCCGCGCCCGTCTTGGCGCCGCCGTTGGGAGATCCCTACACCATCCCGCGCGACGGCTTCAAAGCCGAACCGAAACCCATGGGCGCCGAATGGCGCAGCAAACAGCCGCCTCTGCCTTTCTGGTGGAAGGCAGTCACCGGCAAGGAAGAATGGGTGCACATCTTCGGCACCGCCCAGGGACAATACGACATTTACTACGGTGTCATCTGGGGCACACGCACAGCCTTCCGCGCCGGGCTCACCGTCGTCATTTCGACGGTTCTCATTGGCGTCATCATCGGCGCAGTTGCCGCCTACTATGGCGGCATTGTGGATAACATCCTCATGCGCATCGTGGATGTCCTCTACGTTCTGCCCGGGCTCATGGCGACCCTCATCCTGGCGGCAGTGCTCACTCCTCTCTACGGACGCACCACCCTGCCGGTCATGATTTCGCTCATTGCCTTTGGCTGGCTGGGCTACGCACGCATCATCCGCGCCGACATCCTCTCCGTCAAACAACGCGACTTCATTCTCGCCGCCCGCGTCATCGGCGTGCCAGACAGCCGCATCCTCTTCCGCCACATCATCCCCAACGCCATCTTCCCCACACTGGTGCTTGCTTCCCTCGGCATCGGCGATGTAGTGCTTTCCTTCGCCGCGCTCTCCTTCCTCGGCATCGGTGTGGAAGTGGGCTACGCCGACTGGGGACAGGTGCTGGCGTTTGCCCGCAACTGGATTACCAGCCTCAACACCTACTGGTATCTCATCGTCTGGCCGGGCGTGACGCTTGTACTTTTCGTCCTTGGCTGGAACCTCGTCGGCGACGCCCTGCGCGACGTGCTCGACCCGCGCCTGCGCGGCAAAGTCTAGAACGTTTGTGACAACCCGATCCCTGATCCGGTTGCTTGTTCTCGCTCTCGGAATAGCCCTGCTGATTGCAGGGCTATTTTTCGATGGCGGAGAGGCTTCCCCCAGCCTCCAAACCATGCCCACGCCTGACCGCCTCGCCGAACCGACCCTGCCTCCCGCTCCCTCGCAGGCGGATTACGGCGCACAGGTCTATTGGCTTTCCTGCCTGCCCTGTCACGGCGACCGCGGACAGGGGTTGACCGATGAGTTCCGCGCCGCCTACCCGCCCGAGGAACAATATTGCTGGGAGCGCGGCTGTCACGGCGAAAACCCCTACGAGAGCGGCTTTACCCTGCCCAAAGTCATTCCCGCCGTCATTGCGCCTCAGGCGCTTGCCAAATTCAGCGACGCCGCTCAACTTCAAGCGTACATCCGCGCGGCGATGCCCTTTTGGAAACCCGGCAGTTTGACCGAAGAGGAAGCCTGGCGCGTGACTGCCTATCTCCTGCGCCAAAACGGACTCTGGGACGGGAACGTGGAACTCGACGCCTCCAACGCCGCCGGTATCAGAATCCTGCGCCAGACGCCGACTCCGCCTCCGACGCCGGAGCAGGCTCAAGTCGAGGAAAGAAGCAGGGCGATTGTCTGGGGGGTGCCGGTCGCGGCGCTGGTCATCCTCCTGGGGGGCAGCCTTCTCCTGGTCTTCCTCAAAAAAAGGCAAAACAAGGCTACAATTTGAGGAATGTCGAACAAGTCTGCACGGCTGTGGTTTGCGATGTCTTGCCTGTTGACGCTGGCGGGCTTCCTTGCCGCATGTGCTGGGAACGCGCCGACCGCGACCGCCGTACCCGCCTCCGACCCGTCCGTTACGCAGAGCGCGGCGACGAGAACATCACCCGACCCCGATACCTTCGTGCAGGTGACCTTTGGCGAACCGGAAACGCTCGACCCCGCCCTCGGCTACGACACCGCCAGCAACGAAATGATTTTGAACATTTACGAGCCGCTGGTGTTTTACGACGGCATCCATACTGACCGCTTTGTGCCGCTTCTGGCGGAGTCGTGGAAAGTGTCGGAAGACGGGCGCGTGTACATCTTCACAATCCGCTCCGGTGTGACCTTCCACGAAGGGCAGTCATTGACCGCGGAGGACGTGGCGTACTCCTTCCAGCGTGGATTGCTCCTCGGCGGCAGAAGCGGTCCGCAGTGGCTGCTGGCGGAGCCGTTCTTCGGCATCGGCGTGGAAGACATTGCCTGCCTGGTGGATGACTGCGCCTCCATGGACAACCGCGAGGCGCTCTCTGCCCATGACCCGGCGGTATTCCGCGCCGCCTGCGAACGGGTCAAATCTGCCATCCGCGCCGATGAAGCCGCCGGCACCGTCACCATGACCCTGGCTCAGCCGTGGGGTCCGTTCCTGCCCACCATCGCTCAAACCTGGGGCGGCATTCTGGATAAAGACTGGGCGATTGCCAACGGCGCCTGGGACGGTTCCTGCGAGACCTGGCAGAATTACTATGCCGAGCCTGCCGAAAACAGCCCGCTTTCCCGCATTGCCAATGGGACGGGTCCCTTCAAACTGGGGCAGTGGAAGGTGGGGGAGGAACTCATCCTGCTCCGCAACGAGAACTACTGGCGCGAACCTGCCCGCCTGGCGCGCGTGGTGACCAAGTATGTCAACGAATGGGGCACCCGCTTTGCCATGATGCAGGCGGGCGATGCCGACCTCGTGGCGGTCCCCGAAGAGAACCGCTCCCAAATGGATGCGCTGGTGGGTGAAATTTGCGCCTTCGACCTGGACGCCAACCGCTACAAACCCTGCGAAGTGGTCAACGATGCCATGCCTTATCGTCTTTACATCGGCAGACCCGCCATCAGCCGCACCGACATGTTCTTCAACTTCCATGTGGCGGAAGGCTCCAACTACATCGGCTCCGGTCAATTGGACGGTAACGGCATTCCGCCGGACTTTTTTGCCAACGTTCACATCCGCCGCGCCTTTGCCTACTGCTTTGACTGGGACGTGTACATCAGCGACGTGTTCAACGGCGAGGCGGTGCAGTCACCCGTCATTCCGCTGGCAGGGATGCCCGGCTACCAGGCGGACGCGCCCGTCTATTCCTACGACCCCGCCAAGTGCGAGGAGGAATTCAAACTCGCCGACCTCGACAACGACGGCATTCCCGCCGGCGCCGACCCCGAAGGCGACGTGTGGACGACCGGCTTCCGCCTGCAGGCTTTATACAATCAGGGCAACACCAGCCGCCAGACCATCGCCGACATTCTGGCAATCAACGTCGCCTCCATCAACAACCTGTTCATCATCGAAACCGTCGGCTTGCCTTGGCCCACCTTTCTGCGTACCACCCGCGCCCGCCAGGCGCCCTACTTCGTCAGCGGCTGGGCGGAAGACATCCACGACCCGCACAACTGGTACGTCCCCTACACCATCGGCGCTTTTGCCCTGAGTCAGAGCCTTCCCGAAGACCTTCAAAGCCAGTTCAGAACGCTTGTCAACCGCGGCGCGGCAGAGACCGACCCCGCCGCCCGCCAGGAAATTTACGAACAAATCAACCGTCTCTTCTACGATCAGGCGCCCGCTGTCCTCCTCGCCGTTGCCACCAGCCACACCTTCGAACAGCGCTGGGTGCATGGCACGCTTCCGAATCCCATCTTCCCAGGCGAATATTTCTACCCCATGTACAAAGATTGACGAAGACGCACTGGGCACACAAGGCGTACTGGGCGTTCTCCCCTGGCGCTTGCCCGCCAGGGCAAGTGTAACGCCCCTGCATTTGGACAATTGCAACCGCGCAACTGACAAAGGAAACCACCGATGAACTCTCGACTCTTTTACCTCATTCTCCTGTTGACCTTGATCCTTTCCGCCTGCGCCTCCCCGTCGGCTGAGACCCCCATCCCGCCTCCTGCCCCCACCGAGACCGCCGCGCCTCTTCCCTCGCCGACGCCTGCTCCCCGTTCCCTGACCGTTTGCCTCGGCGAAGAGCCGACCACCCTCTACCCCTACGGCAATTTGAACGCCTCCGCCCGCAGCGTCCTCTCCGCCATCTACGACGGACCGATGGACATTGCCAACTACGAATACGAAGCCGTCATTCTCGAGAAAATCCCCAACCTCGAAGACGGCGATGCCCAGGTTGCTCCCGTCACCGTGCGCGCCGGCGACCAGGTGGTGGATTCCAACGGCGAAGTGGTCACCCTGGAGACGGGCGTCCGCGTCCGCCCGAGCGGATGCCGCAGCGACTCCTGCGCCGTCAACTACGACGGTGTGAGCGACATCCAGATGGACCAAATGGTCGTCACCTTTGTCATGCTCGAAGGTCTCACCTGGTCCGACGGCGAACCGCTCACCGCCGCCGATTCCGTCTACTCCTTCTCCCTCGCATCCAGCGCCGAGACCCCCGCCAACAAATTCCTCATCCAACGCACCCAAACCTACGAAGCCGCCGACGACATCACCCTCCAATGGTGGGGACTGCCCGGCTACATTGACCCCGCCTACTACACCAACTTCTGGATGCCCCTGCCCGAACACAAATGGAAGGACTTCACCCCCGCCGAACTCCTCCAGGTGGATGTCTCCACCCGCGCCCCGCTCGGCTGGGGACCCTACGTCGTCGAAAGTTGGAAAGCCGGCGAAAACATCCGCCTCGTCAAAAACCTCAACTACTTCCGCGCCGAAAGCGGGCTTCCCAAATTCGACCAACTGACCTTCCTCTTCATGCCCGACGCCAACGCCGCCCTCACCGCCCTCGTGGACGGCGACTGCGACCTCCTCGACCCCTCCCTCGCCCTCGACGGGCAGGTTGCCCTCCTCCAGCAAATGCAGACCGACGGGCAGGCAAAACTCTTCACTGCCCAGAGCGACACGATGGAATGGCTCGCCTTCGGCATCCGCCCCGCCTCCTACGACAACGGCTTCAACTCCACCGGTCTCAACCCCGACCGCCCCGACTACTTCGGCGACGTGCGCATGCGCAAAGCCATTGCCTACTGTCTCGACCGCCAGCGCGTTGTGGATACCGTTCTCTTTGGGCTTTCGCGCGTCCCCGATAGTTACCTGTCTTTCAATCATCCCCTCCACAACGGCAGCCTCCAAACCTACGCCTACGATCCCGCTTCCGGGCGCGAAATCCTCCAGCAAATCGGCTGGGTGGATCACGACAACGACCCCGCCACCCCCCGCCGCGCGCTGGGGGTCACCCGCGTCCCCAACGGCACGCCCCTCATCCTCGACTACCACACCACCTCCGCCACCCAGCGCCGCCAGGTGGTTGAAATCCTCACCCAATCCCTCGCCGAATGCGGCATCGGCGTCAACCCCATCTACCACACCGCCGCCGACCTCTACGCCCAAGGTCCCAAAGGTCCTCTCTTCGGGCGGCAGTTCGACCTCGCCGAATATGCCATCGGCGTCAACACCCTCGAACCGCCGTGCGGCTGGTTTACCACCGCCCAAATCCCCAACGCCTCCAACAACTGGGTTGGCGTCAACGTCAGCGGCTACTCCAACGCCGACTTCGATAAAGCCTGCAAAGAAGCCACCCAGTCCCTTCCCAACGAGCCCGGCTACACCTCCCATCAGCAGGCGCAAACCTTCTTCGCCCTCGACCTGCCCGCCGTCCCCCTCTACATGCGTCTCAAAGTTGCCGCCTCCCGCCCCGACCTGTGCGGATTCGAACTCGACGCCTCCTCGCTCTATGCTTTGAAAGACATCGAATCCTTCGATTACGGAACGGGATGCAAATGACCTCTTCGCTTCTTACCGCCCCGAAACCTGCTCCAACCGCAACCGGCTTTCTCCACCCCGACAAGTTGACACTCGCCTTTTGCAAACTTTGCTATAATGCCACCAATCCTGAACATGGGAGCCTCCCTCGATGAATGAAAGCAAACCTCTGTTGGAAGTCAAAGGACTCAAAACTTATTTCTACACCGAAGACGGTATCGTCCGCGCGGTGGACGGCGTGGACTTCGAAGTCTATCCCGGCGAAGTGCTGGGGTTGGTGGGCGAATCGGGCTGCGGCAAGAGCGTTACGTCGCTTTCCATCATGCGGTTGATTTCCAAGCCTGGGCGTGTCGAAGCGGGCGAGATTCTGCTCGACGGCGAAAACCTGCTCGAATTTTCCGAAGACGAAATGATCAAAGTGCGGGGCAACCGCATCTCGATGATCTTCCAACAGCCGCAAACTGCCCTCAACCCTGTCTTCAAAGTGGGCGACCAATTGGCGGAAGTGTTGAGCATTCATCAAGACTTGGGCAAGGAGGAGGGCTGGAAGCGCGCCATTGACCTCCTGCGCATGGTCGGCGTGCCGGACCCCGAGCGGCGCGTCGAAGCATATCCCCATGAACTTTCCGGCGGCATGGCGCAGCGCGTCATGATTGCCATGGCGCTGGCGTGCATTCCCGAACTACTCATCGCCGACGAACCCACCACCGCCCTCGATGTCACCATTCAGGCGCAAATCCTCGATCTCATCCGCAACATGCGCAAGGAGATGAACACCGCCGTCATCCTCATCACGCATGATTTGGGCGTGGTCGCCGAAATGGCGGAACGGGTGGCGGTCATGTATGCCGGCGAGATTGTCGAACAGACCGACGTGTACCGGCTGTTCGACGAGCCTTTGCACCCCTACACCCAAGGCTTGATCGGCTCCATCCCCGTGCTTGGCGAAGTCAAGGAGCGGCTGGAGGTCATTCCCGGTTCGGTTCCAAACCTTATCAATCTGCCGCCGGGCTGCCGCTTTGCGCCGCGCTGTCAGGCGCGCCTCAAGCACAACCTTGCCATCTGCACCGAGCGCAAACCCGAACTGGAAGATGTCCGTCCGGGGCACAAAGTGCGCTGCTGGCTTTACCAACGCGCAGAGGGTCACATCCCTCCCCTCGCCGCCGGTTAATCATCCCCTCTCTGGAGCATGCACATGCCGAACAACAATCACAAAGGGGAAACCCTGGTCGAAGTCAAAAACCTGGTCAAATACTTTCCGGTGCGCGCCGGTTTGCTTCAGCGCGTGGTCAATCACGTCAAGGCGGTGGATGACGTCTCCTTCACAGTGCGGAAGGGCGAAACGCTGGGGCTGGTGGGCGAATCCGGCTGCGGCAAGACCACTGTCGGGCGCACCATGCTCCGCCTCATCGAGCCGACCTCCGGCTCCGTGCTGGTCAACGGACGCGATGTCTTTAGCATGAAGGGGGACGAACTCAAAGCGGCGCGCCGCGAAATGCAAATCATCTTTCAAGACCCCTACGCCTCGCTCGACCCGCGCGTTCCCATCGGCGAATCCGTGATGGAGGGCTTGCACATTCATCAGATTGGCACGCCCCGCGAACGAGTCGCCATCATGCTCGAAACGCTGAAGAAAGTGGGGCTGGAGGAGTATCACGCCCGCCGCTACCCGCACGAATTTTCCGGCGGTCAGCGTCAGCGCATCGGCATTGCCCGCGCCCTGGCGCTGCGCCCCAGTTTCATTATCTGTGATGAGCCGGTCTCCGCGCTGGATGTCTCCATCCAGTCGCAGGTCTTGAACATCCTCAAAGACCTCCAGCAGGAGTTCGGTCTCACCTACCTCTTCATTGCGCATAACCTCTCGGTGGTCGAGCATATCTCCGACCGTGTGGCGGTGATGTATCTCGGCAAAATGGTCGAGTTGACCACCCGCACTGAATTGTTCCGCAACCCGCTTCATCCCTACACCCAGGCGTTGATGTCTGCCATCCCCATCCCGAATCCGCGCCTGAAGCGTCAGCGCGTCATCCTCAAGGGCGACGTGCCGAGTCCGCTCAACCCGCCCAAGGGATGCCGCTTCCATCCGCGCTGCCCTGTGGCAATGGAAAGATGCGCTCAGGAGGAACCCGTCTTCAAGGAAGTTTCCCCCGATCACTGGGTGGCGTGCTGGCTGGTGGAATAAATACCTATGACCGTACCGTGTGTTTTGATCGTTGACGACCAGCGTGACATTGTCCGTCTGCTGCATTCCACCTTGCAGACGCTGGGACATCAGATGGAGATTGTGGATGCGCCCTCCGGCGAAGAGGCATTGCTGGTGGCGGCGCGCCGCAAAGTGGACCTGCTGGTTGCCGACTACCTCCTGCCCGGCATCTCCGGCGTGGAATTGATGCGCAAAGTCAAAGCCCGCAACCCGGAGATGCGCGTCATTTTCATCACCGGCATGACCGACCGCAAATCGCGCGATGAAATGCTGAATGCCGGCGCGCTCGCCATTTTCGATAAGCCCATTCCCCTTGCCGATTTTCTCGATGCGGTGGAACGCGGCTTGGGTCTGGTGCGCACCATCTTCCCGATGGAAACCGCCAAAGAGACCGAAATCCACCGCCAGTCGCTTGCCGAGCTGCTGGGCGGTTTCCGCCAGAAGATCAAGGCGGATGCGGTCTTCCTCATCAACGACCGCGGACGTGTCTTGGCGCGGGCGGGCGACCTGTACGACAGCAGCATGGAAGTCTCCCTGCTGGCGGCGCTGATGGGCATCTATTCTGCCGCGTTCAAGGTCTCGCGCATCATCCGTCAGGAACATCTGGATAACTTCCACGTCTTCCGCGGCGGTAACCATGACCTCATCCTCATCCCGGTGGATGGTTCTCATGCGCTCTTACTGGCAGGCAGGGGACTTGCTAATTCGGACCGCATCCTGCAAACGGTGGATGGGATGCTCTTCGTGCGCGGTGACGTGGAAAATATTCTAAAGTCGCTTGGGGTGGCGCCGATGGAGGCGGGCGCAGAGCCAGCCGTCCCTGAGGCGGAAGCGGCGGAGCCTGTCCCGCCCTTTGTGTTGGCGCAGCCGCCTGCACCCGAACCGGAAGTGGACGTGGATGCCCTGCTTGCCGCCGCCAGCAAAAAGAAGATCGCCGAAGATGTGGACGCTTTCTGGGAGGAGGCGGTCGAGAAAGCCGGCAACATTCCCATCAGCCCCGATGTCATAACCTTTGCCGACGCGCAAAAACTCGGCTTGAAGCCCGGCGAAGCGCCCATCAAAACCACAGGACCCCTGAGCGGCACCGGTGCGCTGAAGAAGAAGAAATAGATCATACAAAAGGCGCGTAATTTGCGCTCTCTGGCGCAAACTGAGCGATAGAAATCGCCGCGTCCGCTTTACGGACAGTCTCGTTTCTTGTGATAAAATATCGTCCGCATTGGGGCATGGTGCAATGGCAGCACACCGGCCTTTGGAGCCGTGGATCTTGGTTCGAATCCAGGTGCCCCAGCAAATTCCCGCTCTTGCGGGGCTTATTTTCAAGACAGGCTTCGCAGTTGTGGGAGCCTGTTTTTTGTTTACCTCACCCCAGCCCCTCTCCTGAAAGGAGAGGGAAGCAGGAGATGAAATGAAAATTACCGCAGTGTTGCTCGCGGCGGGTCAGGGAACCCGCATGAAATCGGACTTGCCGAAGGTTTTGCATCCTTTGTGCGGCAAGCCGATGATCTGGCATGTGCTGGAAGCGCTCAAGGAGGCGGTCACTGAACCGCCGGTGGTGGTCGTGGGTCACGGCGCGGAGGCGGTGACGAAATATCTCGGCGACTCCGCCCGCACGGTCCTGCAGGAGCCGCAACTCGGCACAGGACACGCCGCCATGCAGGCGGAATCCCTGCTCAGGGGCAATGCCGATCTGGTTATCGTGACGTATGCCGACATGCCCCTCCTGCGCGGCGAGACCTTCCGCCGCCTCGTGGAGACCCAGCGCCTCAACCCCGGACCGTTGAGCCTGCTCACCGTCATCGCAGACGACCCGCGCGGCTTCGGACGCATCGTCCGCAAAGCCGACGGCACGGTGCAGGCGATTGTCGAGGAGTACGTTGCCACGCCCGAACAACAGCAGATCAAGGAGTTGAACGTCGGCGCGTATTGCTTCAACGCCGAATGGCTGTGGGATGCGTTGAAACGCATCGAGAAGAATCCGAAGAAAGGCGAATATTACCTGACGGATGTGGTGGAGATTGCAGTAAAAGACAACCTGCCCGTGCAGGCAGTATTGCACGACGATTTTAGCGAGACCATCGGCATCAACACCCGTGTTCACCTCAGCGAAGCCGAAGCCGCCATGCGGGCGCGCATCAACCGCACCCACATGCTGAACGGCGTCAGCATGACCGACCCCGCCTCCACCTACATTGACGCAGGCGTGAAAATTGGGCGCGATACCACCCTGCTGCCCAATACTTACATTCACGGCACCACCGTCATCGGCGAGAGGAATGTCATCGGACCGAATACCATCATCCGCGATACGACCATCGGGAACGGGTGCAAAATCCTTGCTTCTGTGTTGGAAGGGGCAGTGCTGGAGGATGAAGTGGACATGGGTCCCTTTGCCCGGTTGCGGAAGGGCGCTCACCTGAAGAGTCACGTCCACATGGGCAACTTTGGCGAAGTCAAGGATTCGACCCTGCACGAAGGCGTCAAGATGGGGCACTTCTCCTACATCGGCAACGCCGTCATCGGCGCCAACACCAACATCGGCGCAGGGACGATTACCTGCAACTACGACGGCGAGAGGAAACATCCCACCGTCATCGGCGAGGACGTGTTCATCGGTTCGGATACCATGCTGGTTGCCCCCCTCACCCTGGGCGATGGCGCACGCACGGGCGCCGGCGCGGTCGTCACAAAGGACGTTCCCGAAGATACCCTCGTGGTCGGCATGCCTGCCCGTGCCATTCGAAAGTTGGAGCGAAAGAAAAAAGGATGATGTTGTTTCGTGCGTTCTTTGCAGGACGCGCAACATGGCGGTAGAGACCGCCGAGTACGCTCCTGGAAAATCTTTGCCACAGAACAGGATGATGTCATTGCGGCATTCCCTCCGCAGCAACAGGTGAAATCCATGACCCTCACACAACAGGAAAAACAAGCCCTCGTTGACCTTGCCAACGCCGCCCGCCAGCGCGCCTATGTGCCGTATTCGCATTATCCCGTCGGCTCTTCCCTGCGCACGAAATCGGGGCGCGTGTTCACCGGCGTCAATGTGGAAAACGCCGCCTATCCCCAAACCATGTGCGCCGAACGGATTGCCATCTTCAAAGCCGTTTCCGAAGGCGAGACCGAGTTCGAAGTCATCACGGTCGTCACCGAAAACGGCGGCTCGCCCTGCGGCGGGTGCCGTCAGGTGATGGCGGAGTTTGGCTTGGACACCATCGTCCTTTTGGCGGATGGAAAAGGCAAAATTATCGAGGAAACCACTGTCCGCGAACTTTTGCCGGGCGCTTTTACGCCGGAGAAGTTGGGGAGGTACACAGATAGACAGGTACACAAGTAGACAGGTACACAAGTTTGGGTATCTGTTTCCGTGTTTACCTGTATACTTGTTTACCTGTATTCCTTTTATGCCCGAACCCAAGTTCCGTTCCTTCCGCGTGGATGCCGTCGTGCTCCGCCACAGCGACTACGGCGAAGCCGACCGCCTGCTGACGCTCTTCACGCGCCAACTCGGCAAGACCCGCGCCATCGCCAAAGGCGCGCGCAAGATTGCCTCGCGCAAGGCGGGACATATCGAACCGTTCACCTACGTCAAATTGCAACTTGCCCAGGGGCGCGACATGTTCATCGTCACCCAGGCAGACACGGTGGATGCCTACCTGCCTCTGCGCGATGACCTTGTCCTCACCGGTCACGCCGCTTACGCCCTCGAACTGCTCGACCGCTTCACCTACGACGACCAGACCGAAAACCCGACCCTCTTCCGCCTGCTCACCGACACCCTCTCCCGCCTCGCCTCGCGCCATGACCCCTGGCTGGTCATCCGCTACTACGAAATGCGCCTGCTCGACCACGTTGGCTTTCGTCCGCAACTCTTCGAATGCGTCAATTGCGGGCGCGCCATCCAGCCTGAAGACCAGTTCTTCTCGTTCAGCGCGGGCGGCGTCATCTGTCCGCGCTGCGGGCAGGGATTGAAACACCTGCATAACGTCTCGGTGGAGACGCTCAAGTACCTGCGCCACTTCCAGCGCTCGAGTTATGCCGAAGCCGCTCGCGCGCGTCCCAGCCCCGAGGTCCAGAAAGAGGCGGAAAGTCTCATGCAGGGCTATTTCACCTATCTGCTCGAACGCGAGTTGAACACCCCCGGCTTCCTGCGCAAGATCGTAGGGCGAGATTAATCTCGCCCTACAGGCATCCGTTTCCCCCAATTCAAAACAAAAATCCAGGCGGCAAGCACGACGACCGGTTTCAACATCCGCCACAACAGGATTTGGAACCAGCGCCACTTGAACGCATAGATGACGCTGGCGATGAGCCAGCGCGCGATGAGCGTTTGACCCAGCGCGCTCCGCATCACCCGACGCTTGAATCCAGCAAACGAAAATTCGCCACGCTGAAATGCCTCGCTGATTTCGCGTGCCGCCAGCGCGCCATATCCCAGCGCAATGCTAATGCCCTCGCCGAAGAGCGGGTCTGCGCCGGCGGCGTCGCCCACGAGGAGCACCCTCGGCGCGGACATTCTGTTTTGCGGGCTGAACCAGCGGATGGGGTGACCTTTGATTTCGTAGTCGTTCAGGTCGAAGCCGAAACGCGCCATCTCGTTTGCGAGCGGCTCTTTGAGCGGCGGGCGTTTGCCGTCGGCGAGCAGGTTGGTGTCGTAGATGCCCCAACAGCGCATTGCCTCGCCTTTGACCTGTGTGGGGAAGTCCCAGAGATAGCCGGCGATGTTGTGCGGGACGGGGGAGAATTCGAAGTAGGCAACCCCCTCCCGTCCTCCCGCAGGGTGGTGGGGGTGGGTGGGGGTCAAAACCTCCAACACCCTCGCCGTGTAAACGGGGTCTTTGGGGAAGATGCAGCGGCGTGTGACGCCGTTCGAGCCATCGGCGCCGACGACGATTTGGGCGTGGAAGGTCCCCTGGTCGGTTTCGACGAGGACGCCGTCTGTTTGCGGCAGGACGTTTTTCACCGTCACCCCCTGTTTGATTTCTATGCCTCGGCTCTCTGCTTGTTGCGCCAGCCAGTGATCGAATTCGTCGCGGCGGATGA